>NZ_JAELUH010000056.1 GCF_016429215.1 Herbaspirillum sp. ASV7
CCCCCCCCCCCCCCCCCCCCCCCCCCCCCCCCCCCCCCCCCCCCCCCCCCCCCCCCCCCCCCTTTTAATGACCCGGCCCCCACCGACATCTACACTTGTAGTGTATCGTCGGCAGCGTCAGATGTGTATAAGAGACAGGGCGAATCTGACGGATATGAGCGATATTTTCTCTCTGAAGATTATTCGTGGAATCGACACCGATTCCTTGATATGGAAATTTAGAAAAGTGGCAGTAGACGCTTCAGTTGGGGAAGCCGGTTTTATGTGTGCGTCGGTAAATATCAATCCCTTGGTAGAAGAGTTTTTATCGTTTTATAGGTGGTGGGAATAAGAATCTATCAGCTAAAGTATGCTTCCAGCTAGTGACCTAAAAAATCTTGATGAGGGAATTGAATTCCTAGATTTTATAAATTCAATCAGTGCTCTGGAATGGAGGAGGTTCCAGAAAGAGAATGTTCAAGTATGGCGAGGAAGAAAATTAGAGACAGCGGACTGTTCCTCATTCCCTCCATTTTTTAGTTTCCGGTTCCGGATCGAAGATGAAAAACTAATTCAGAAGTTACGTCTAGCTGTTTCTAGTTACGAAGGTCTGGTTCCGTGGATATTGGCCGAGCATAAGAGGATCGGATTACCAGGAACTAATTTCGTTATTTGCCCAAAAGAATACTGGGAAGTTAAAAAAATGTATGGGGATGAGAGCGGCTCGACTGAATGATTTTCCAGAAGAGCCGATGTATACGCTAATCGTGGGAGACAGAGAGATACTAAATTTTAACGAATGGCCGGGAAATTGGACTAAATCGCCACTGTGGAACGAATAATAAAAAAGAGCCAGCGACATGCCGAATCAGTTGAGCCATAGCCTTATCAAAATCAAAGTGTCGGCGTTTGTGATCCTCGATCTCAAACTGATGAGGGATTACCGCCCCAAGCGGGTAATCCAGACGCCTCAGCACACACCAGCCATTCACCAGCCCGAATCACTTGGTCTCGAACGTAGTCACCCCATCCCAATCCGCCGGCGGCGGCGCATTGCGGTAGTGCGCGATGCGCTCCAGGTAGAGCACATACAGCCCGCGCGGCTGGCGCGCCTGCAAGTCCTGCAGGGCCGCTTGCGCCTGATCCCATTGCTGCGCGCGTACCTGCGCCAGCGCCGCATGCCATTGCGCCACTTCCTCGCGCAGCGCGGGGTCGAGTTCATTCTCCAGGGCCAGCGGTTCATAGATCGGCACGGGCTCGTTCTTGCCCTTGACCCGGACCCGGTCCAGCTCGCGATAGGCAAACTGCGGCGCGGCCTGGCGCGTAGCCTGCCCCACCAGCACGCCCACGCCATAGACCTTGGTGATCGACTCCAGGCGAGATGACAGGTTGACCGCGTCACCCATGACCGTATAGGCCCGACGGATCCTGGAGCCCATGTCGCCCACGCGCATCTGGCCGGTGTTCAGACCTATCCCTATCTTCAGCGGCGGCCAGTTGCGGCGGGTGAATTCCTCGTTGAGCAACAAGGTGGTCTGCTGCATCTTCAGCGCCGTGGCGACGGCCCTTGCGGCGTGGTCGGGCAGTTCCAGCGGCGCTCCCCAGAAGGCCATGACGGCGTCGCCGATGTACTTGTCCAGGGTGCCGCGATTGCCACGGATGTCTTCCGACATCGCCGTCAGGTAGACGTTGATGTATTCGCGCAGCTCGTTGGGCTGCAGACTCTCGGAGATGGTGGTGAAGCCGCGCACGTCCGAGAACATCACGGTCAGCTCGCGGATCTCGCCATCCATGTTGTAGCTGGCCGGATTGGCGGCCATCTCGGCTACCAGCTCAGGGGCCACGTATTCGCCGAACAGGTTGACGATGGCCTTGCGGTTGCGGTACTCGAACAGATAACCCCAGCCCAGGTTGCAGATGAACAGCGCGCCCACCAGCAACAAGGCGGTGGCCAGCGGCAGCACCAGGCCGGCACTGTGGTAGAGCCAGAAGTTGAGTCCGCCCAGCCCGGCCGCCGTGGCCAGCGTCAGCACGATGGACCACAAGGGCCCCAGCATGGGCAGCAGCAGGCCCAGCAGCAAACCCGCCGCCAGCACCTGCAGCAGATCGAAGCCCTGGGCGAAATCGGGCCTGGCCTTGAAGTCTTCGTCGAGGATGGAAGCCACCAGGTTGGCGTGGATCTCCACGCCCGGGTAGACCGGGCTGACCGGCGTAGCCCGCAGGTCGTTCAGGCCGGGCACGGTGGTGCCGACCAGCATGATGCGGCCATCGAGCTGGTCGTGCGGATAGCTGCCGCGCATCACGTCGATGGCAGACACGTAGCGGAAGGCGCCGCCACTTGGCCCGCCATGCCCACGGTAGGTGACCAGCGTGGTCAGCCTGCGCTCGACCGGGATGAACAGCGGCTGCGGCCTCACCTCGACGGCAATGCCGGCCAGCGCACCGTAGTCGCGTACCTGGTCGCCGGAGAATACGGTCTCGTCCTGCAGGAAGATGGGCTTGATGCGCTTGCCGTTCAGGGCCACCCGCGCCGTGGCCAGCGCCAGCGATTCGTAGAAATGATCGCCCAGCTGGGAGATCAGCGGAACGGCGCGGATCACGCCATCGTCGTCGGTGACGGGATTGAAGAAGCCGCCAGCGCGTGCCGCCGCCTGCAGTTGCGGCAGGTTGGCGCCATAGGCGCGCCAGCCTATCGTCTCCAGCTGGCGTCCGCCCAGGTCGGCGAGGCTGAACACGGGGGCCGGCAATTGGCCCTTGGCGATGGCGCCGGGATCGTTGGAAAGGTTGTAACCCAGCACCACCGGCTGGCCTTGCAGGGCCGCCGCCAGGCGCGCGTCGTAGTCCATCTCGGGCTTGAGCAGCTGCAGCTGATGCGCCAGTTGCGGCACATCCTTCAAGGCGCCGTGGGCCAGGTCTTGCAAACGGCCATAGCCGGAACTGGTGTCGGGCTCGGCGAAGACCACGTCGAAACCGACCGACTGCGCCTGGTAGGTCTGGGTCATCTGCCGCACCAGCTGTGCCACCACGTCGCGGCTCCAGGGCCAGCGGCCCAGCGCAGCGATGCTTTTTTCGTCGATGTCGACGATGACGATGCGCGGATCGAGGTCGGGCTTGGCCACGCGCATGCGCAGGTCGTAGAGGAACAGGTCCAGCCGCTCCACCAGGTGACGGGGCAACATGCCCGTGACCTCGGCCCCCGCCACACCGGTCAGTACCAGTGCCAGCAGCCAGCGGGCCCAGTGCCTGGCAAAGGCGGTACGCAGACGACGCAGCATGGATTTCCCCCCTGGAATCTTATGTTGGCTGCGATCATGCCAGTAGTTGCCGGCCGCCACAATGCATCGACGACCCGGACTATCGCTGTCGGCGTTGCCAACGAGCATCATCTGATCGCTATGTGCGCTGCGTGATGAAGCCAAGGCAAAAATGCGTTCTAATGATCCCCCGCCCTATCCACGCCAAGGAGTCCACCCCATGAAGCCTATCCCGCTGATCACGCTGCGCAATGGCGACCGTGTGCCTGTCCTGGGCCAGGGCACCTGGAACATGGGGGAGTCGCCGGCACAGGCCGCCGCCGAGGTGCGTGCGCTGCAGGTCGGGATGGACCTGGGCATGACCCTGATCGATACGGCAGAAATGTACGGTGAAGGCGGTGCCGAGCGCATTGTCGGGCGCGCCATCGCCGGGCGCCGCGATGCGGTCTACCTGGTCAGCAAGGTGTTGCCGCACAACGCCAGCAAGCGCGGCACCATCGCCGCCTGCGAAGCCAGCCTCAAGCGCCTGGGGACCGAGCGCATCGACCTCTACCTGCTGCACTGGCGTGGTTCGCATCCGCTCTCGGCCACCGTCGCGGGCATGCAGGCGCTGCAGGCCCAGGGCAAGATCGGTGGCTGGGGCGTGAGCAACCTCGATAGCGACGACATCGACGAATTGCTGGAAGAGCCGCACGGTGACAAGTACCTGTGCAACCAGGTGCTCTACAACCTGTCGCGGCGAGGTATCGAATTCGACCTGCTGCCGCAATCGCTGGAGCGGGGCGTGGCCGTGATGGCCTACTCGCCCATCGAACAGGGGCGCATCCTGCGCAATGCCACGCTGGCGGTGGTGGCGCAGCGGCACGGGGCGACACCGGCCCAGGTGGCGCTGGCCTGGGTGCTGCGCCGGCCGGGCGTGATGGCTATTCCCAAGGCCGCCGACGAGGCGCATGTGCGGCTCAATCGCGCTTGCCTGGACATCGCACTCACCGACGACGATCTCAAGGAACTGGATACGGCTTTCCCGCCACCACGGCGCAAGCAGCCGCTGGCGATGTTGTAGTTGCCGCTGGCCTCAGGCGGCCTGCTGCGTCTGCAAGGCCTTCAGCACATGGCGCACGGCCGCCGGGATGGGGGCGATCACCGGCACCGTGAGGCGCCGCGCCAGCGCGATGGCGGCCTGGCCCAACGGACCGCCGCCGATCACCACGGCCTCGGCGCCATCACGTTCCACGCAGGCCAGCACCGCCTGCGCCAGTGCGTCTTCCAGAGCTTGCGGGTCGCCCGCCAGCGCTCGCGGGTCGCCCTCGGTCAGGCGGATGCCGGTATAGAGACTGCCCACACCGGCCTGTACCGCTTTCTCGCCGATGACCCCGGCCAGTTCCGGCGTCACCGTCGCCACGCCGAAACGGCGTCCCCCTTGCGCAGCCTCCAGCATCGAGGCCTCGCACAGGCCGGCCACCGGGCGGGCATCGAGCGCACGCAGGCGCGCGATGCCGGGGTCGCCGAAGGCGCTGATGATCGCTGCCGCACTCGAGCGCCCGGCCTCGCGCCAGTTCCGCTCGACCTCGGGCGCGGCAGCCTCCAGTTCGGCGGCATTGACGATCATCCCCGGTCCCTGCCCCGCGCTCACACCGGTGATGCGATAGCCAGGCGGCAGCTCGGCGCTGGCAATGGCCACCATCATGTCGGTGGTGGCCTGGGAAGAATTGGGATTGATCAGCAGGATATGCGGCATATCACTCTCGGGAAGAAAACAGGTCAGCTACGCGCCGCCACGACCTGGGCCGGGGCAGGCGATGCATCCTCCGGCAACGGTGCATCGGGCGATTTGCCGTAGGTCTCGGGAACGGTGCGCACGGCCACGGTGAAGATGCCGTACATGGCGGCGATCATGCCGAACACGCCGGCCAGGCCGAAGGCATCGAACAGGCGTCCCGCCACCAGCGGCATGCAGGCGCCGGCGGCGGTGCCGGTGGCCAGGATGAAGGCCGTGCCAAAGGCGCGTACACGGGTCGGATAGAGTTCCGGTGCGAAGATCCAGATGGTGGTGTTGAGCAGCAGCACGAAGAACTGGAACACTGCTCCCGCCGCCAGGATCAGCACGATGCTCTTGGCCAGGAAGCCGATGGCCAGCGCCGCGATGCAGGCGCCGATAGCCCCCACGGTCAGCACGCGCTTGCGCGGCAGGTGGAAGCCGAAGGCCGAGGCCGCCAGCGCACCCAGGAGGCTGCCGCTTTGCATCACCATCGTAAATAGCAGGCTCTTGGAGATGGTGTAGCCCAGGCTCACCAGGATGGTCGGCATCAGGGTCAGCACCGAGATCTGCGCGCCATAGGTCATCCAGATGGCGATGCACAGCGGCAGCGTACGGCGCACCAGCGGTCCCCGGAAGATTTCCATGGAACGCACCTTGACCGCCGCAGCCGGCTCACGCTTGCCGTCGTCAGTGATCCAGGCCGGGCCTTGCGCAGGCGAACCCGACAAGCGGCCGCTGGCCAGGCGGGCCAGCACCTGGTTGGCTTCGGCGATCTTGTGGCGCGACAGCAGGAAACGCGGCGTCTCCGGGATGTAGCGGCGATAGAAGGCGCCCAGCAGGGCTGGCAACATCAGGCTGAAGAATAGCCAGCGCCAGCTGTTCTCGCCGGGGAAGAGCGTAAAGACCAGCAAGCCGAAGGCCGGCGCCAGGAAATTGCCCATGCCGCCAGCACCGACATTGACCAGGCCCACGGCAGTGCCACGGAACTTGCTGGAGCAGAACTCGGCCAGCATGGTCACGGCAATGGCGATCTCGCCACCCAGGCCGAAGCCGACGATGGCGCGACCGATGGCCATCACCGTCAGGTCCGGCGCCAGGGCACAGATGCCCGCGCCCAGCGTGAAGAGCAGCAGGTCCAGGCTCAGCATGACGCGGCGGCCATAGCGGTCCGCCACCAGGCCCGAGACGATGCGGCCGATGGCGGCACTGGCAAAGGTGACCGTATTGAGCAGACCAATGTCGGTGGCGGTGAGTCCCCACTGTTGCTTCAACAGCGGGCCGACCAGGCCGATGGCATTCTGTTCGAAGCTGTCGAACAGGCAGCCGATCAGGATCAGGAAGATGATGGTGTGGTGCGAACGGGTCACGCCGATCTTGTCCAGCGCGCTGTCCAGCTCGGCCACGCGTGGCGAATTCGGAAGATCCGGTGACGAAAGGGTGGGTCCAGCCATGGTCTGCTCCTCTTGCGTGGGGACGGCAAATGAATGCTGCTCGTTGGGCGGTTGATGCAAGGCTGTGGAACCCGGTGAATGGAATAGGTCACCGTTTGGATAGCTTAGTCCAGCATGCCCATGAATGGAATGTTTATTTCAAATAACATTTAAATCTGAAATTATTATTTCACTCAGCGAAGGGCATGAGCAATCCTCGTGCCAGGACAGGATCCGGGTCGGAGCCAGGTTGACATGGCAAAATGCGCCGCGACAGGGAGATGTGAGGGACGGGCGCACCGGCAGGGAGCGCGTGACGCATGAAAAAGGGGCGTCAATAAGATTGCAACGATGAAATCAGGATTTCAATATGGCATTTCGGCAACTCAGTCGAAATCGCCCAGCTCCTCATGCTCCTGCTCCACCGCCGCCAGCCGCTTGCGTCCGGTCGCGCCGCTGGCGTCGATCACCAGGGTGGCCAGCAGGTCGCACAGGGCCATGACGCCGACATGGTTGTCCAGCGGGCCCGGGCCACGGCAGTGGGCCTGCAGCGACCAGGTGGCATCGGCATAGTCAGGCGAAGCCTGGTCGCTGATGTAGAGGATACGGGTGCCGGCGCGCGTGGCGGCCCGCAGCAGGCGCTCCATCTGGCCGGTCTGGCGCCGGGTGCCGAAGACGATGACGCAGTCACGCTCCCCCAGGCCGGCCGTATATTCGGCCAGGGTCTCACCCGCGCCAGGCAGGGCCGTCACCCGTGGCAGGACCTGGATGATCTGCCAGCGCAGGTACATCGCAAAGGCCTGGCTGCTGCGGCTGCCGAAGATCAGTACATGGGGAGCACCAGCAATGGCACGGGCGATCTCGGCCATGGCGGCGTCGGACAGGCGCTCGAAGGTGGCCGCCAGGTTCTGCTGGGATTGCTGGAAGTGCGTCGTCACCGAGCGCAGCTGGCGTGAGGTGCCGGCGCTGCTGCCATGGAACAGGGGCGAGCCCGCTTCCTGTTCCTCGCGCACATGGCGACGCGCCTCATCGTAGTTTTCATAGCCGATGCGGCGGATGAAGCGGCTCACGGTGGAAGGAGATACCCCGGCCAGCTGGGCCAGTTCGTTGCCCGCGTAGCTGGCCAGCTCGCCCGGGAACTCCAGCAGGAAGTCGGCCAGCTGGCGCTCGGTGCTCGACAACTCGTCCAGCTTGCTGCGCACGCGGCGCACGAAGGATTCGGAAGAAGGTCTCATGGTGGTGCGGGCCGGGCCCGCGCTATCGATCGGTTCGGTCTGGTCTGGTTCGCCGCATTGTATAGCAGCAACCCGTCTCAGCCGAACTTGCGCGCCGCGTCGATGGCCAGGCCGCTGCCGATGCTGCCGAACAGGTCGCCTTCCACGTGGCGGGCGTTGGGTGCCAGTGCCGCGATGCGCTCGCGCAGCAGGCGCACGCCGCTGGAGCCACCGGTAAAGAAGACGCTGTCGATATCGTCAGCCTTCAGCCCAGCCTGCTGCAACAGCGACAGCACGGTCTGTTCCACCGATTGCACCAGGTGATCGACGGCGGCATCGAAGTCGCTGCGCTGCAATTGCAATTGCTCGGGCTTGCGCAGGCGTTCCAGGTCCAGCAGGGTGCTCTCGGCGGTGGACAGGGCGATCTTGCCGCTCTCCACCTGCAGCGCCAGCCAGTGGCCGCAGCGTTGTTCCACCACGTCCAGCAGGCGCGCAAAGCGCTCCCGGTCGGCCACTTCGCGGCCGACGTCCTGCAATTGCTGCCAGACCTTGCGGGTATAGAGCTGGTTGATGGTGTGCCAGGTCGCCAGGTTGAAGTAATAGCTGGAGGGAATCTCGGCATTGCCCTGCAGGCGGCCACCCAGGCCCAGCAGCGGCATCACGCAGGCCAGGCTGAAATACTTGTCGAAGTCGGTGCCGCCGATGTGCACGCCGCCATTGGCGAGGATGTCGTCGCGGCGCTCCTGGCGAGCGGCGCGCTGGGGAGACAGGCGCACCAGGGAAAAGTCGGAGGTACCACCGCCGATATCGACGATGAGCACCAGTTCTTCCTTGTCGATGCGCGATTCGTAGTCGAAGGCCGCCGCGATGGGCTCGAACTGGAAGGCGATTTCCTTGAAGCCGACATCGCGGGCGATCTCTTCCAGCGTGTCCTGGGCCAGCTGGTCAGCGCTGGCGTCGTCATCGACGAAATGCACGGGCCGCCCCAGCACTACCTTGGAGAACGAGGTGCCGGCGGCACGTTCGGCGCGCTTCTTGAGTTCGCCGATGAATTGCGAGAGCAGGCCGCGATAGGGCAAGGCCCGGCCACCCACCTCGGTCTGGCCATCGATGGCGCCGGAACCCAGCAGGCTCTTGAGCGAGCGCATCAGGCGCCCTTCGTAACCGGCCAGGTACTCGCCCAGGCCGGCGCGGCCATAGCTGAATTGGTTCTCGTCGGCGTTGAAGAAGACTACCGATGGCAGCGTCGCCCGGCCTTCTTCCAGCGGCAGCAGCAGGGAATTCCCGGCATCGGGCCGCAGCCAGCCGACGGTGGAGTTGGAAGTGCCGAAATCCACACCGCACGCATTCGCCATCGATTACTCCTTCTTTTCGGGCCGGCAATCATATAGAAAAGCACCGTGCTTGTCTGCACGGGACACCGACAGCGTTTGAAGCAAGCAACATGCCTTGCGGGAATCATTGCATAACAGACAATGCAGACAATGCAGACAATGCAGACAATCCAGACGATGCGGGAACGCTAAAAAGCGCCGGGCGGCATTGCTGCCGTCCCGGCGCCTCTTCAGGCCGCCTGTGGAAAACTTAGAATTCCTGGGCCACCGGGCGCAGGACCACCTCGCTGATATCCACGTTGGCCGGCTGCTCGATGGCATAGGCGATGGCGCGGGCCACCGAGTCCGCCGGGATCTGGTTGGCCTCGTACCAGGCCAGCACGGCGGCCGAGGTCTCGGCGTCGCTGCTGTGGGTCTTCAGTTCCGAGTCGACCGCACCGGGCGAGATGATGGTGGTGCGCACGCCCTCCGGGGCCTCGGCACGCAAGCCCTCGGTCAGGGCGCGCACGGCGAACTTGGTGGCGCTGTAGACAGTACCCATGCCGGCGAAGACCTTGATGCCGGCCACCGAGGCCAGGTTGATCACATGGCCCGAACCCTGTGCGGCAAAGCGCGGCAGCACGGCTGCCACCCCGTAGAGCAGGCCCTTGATGTTGACGTCGATCATGCGGTCCCATTCGTCGACCTTGGTCTTGATCATCGGCGCCAGCGGCATGATGCCGGCATTGTTGACCAGCACATCGATGCGGCCGAAGTGCTGCTCACCCTGGGCCACCAGGGCTTCCACGTCCTCGCGGCGGGACACGTCAGTGGTCACGGCGATGGCCTGGCCGCCGGCGGCGGTGATCTCGGCCACCAGCTGCTGCAGGCGTTCGGTGCGACGCGCACCCAGCACCAGGCGGGCGCCCTGGCTGGCCAGATGGCGTGCGGTGGCTTCGCCCAGGCCGCTGCTGGCACCGGTGATGACGACGACCTTGTCCTTGATGTTGTTGCTCATGATGTAGTCCTTTCCTGTGGATGAGTGCAGCGCGCCATCGGCAGTGCTGCGGGTTGATGGAAAGGATTATGGGCAGCACGACTATGGCAAACAATGGAAATGTTAGACTTTCACAATTCCAATTTATGGAACCATCATGCTGAACCGACTGGAAATGCTGCGCATCTTCTGCGCCGCCGCCGATACCGGCAGCTTCAAGGACGCCGCCGTCCGTCTGGGGATTTCACCGCAGGCGGTCACCCGCGCCATCCAGGAGCTGGAACGCCTGCAGGGCGAGATGCTGTTTCACCGCAATACCCGCCAGGTGCGCATCACCAGCTTCGGCGAAGCCCTGGCCGAGCGCGCCCGTGCCAGCCTGCGTGAGCTCGACGGCCTCTTCGAGGAGCACTCGCCCGGCCCCGCCGATGAGATGAGCGGCCTGGTACGGCTGGCCGCACCGTCAGCCCTGGGACGCAATCGCCTGTTGCCGGTCGTGGAAAAGCTGGCCAGGGAGCATCCGGGGCTGCGCTTCGACCTGCGCTTGACCGACCAGCGTGCCGACGTGGTGGGGGAGAAGATCGATATCGGCATCCGCGTCGGGGCGCTGCGCGACAATCGCTTCGTAGTGCGGCGCCTGGGCAAGACGCGCTTTCACGTCGTGGCCACGCCGCGCTTCCTGCGTCAGCATGGACGGCCATCGACCATCCAGGAGCTGCAGGCCCTGCCCTGCACCGGCATGCTCGATCGCGGTACCGGCCGGCTATGGCCGTGGATGTTTTCAGGGGAGCGCCAGATGAATGCCGAGCAGGCGCGCTTCCAGTGCGATGACTCCGAGGCCGAATACCGGCTGGTGCGCGACGGCGTGGCCATCGGCCAGATCGCCGGCTTCCTGTGCGAGGAAGACATTGCCGCCGCACGGCTGGTGGCGGTCATGGCCGACCATGAGCCCGAGCCCTGGGACATGTATCTCTATCGCCCCCAGCGCGGCCCGGTGCCGCCACGGCTGCGGCTGGTGTTCGACCGACTGGTGCAGGCGCTGTCGGACTGAGAGCGCGGGTTGCGCCTACCAGCGGCAGTCGTGATCCATCAGCACTTCGGCGCTGCCCTGCTCCTGCAGATCGAAGTTGACCGGCATGTTGATGAGGAAGAACCCTGCGCTGCCATCGGCAAAGCGTGCACCGGTGAGCAGCAGCGATTGCGAGGCCATGTTGGCGGCCGCATAGGCGCTGCGGCCGGCAGCCAGCTTGAAGGGATCGTCATGCTCCAGCGCATCGGCGGGCAGGCGCATGACCCAGTAGCGATGGCCCTCGAAATACCAGGCGCGCCATTGCCGCAGGGGATCGTCGCGGTGGTCGCCCAGGCTGGCGGCGACATCGCGGCGCATGCAGTCGATGTGCAGGTGCAGGTGCAATTGCGAGCGCCCGGCGGCGGAATTGATTTCCACGCCCAGCTGTTCATCGCTGCGCGGACGTCCCAGCGCCTGCGCCACGCGCGTGCGTTGCTGCCAGGCGTAGGCCCAGTAATTGGGAGCATCCGGCGCCAGCAGTTCGGGACTCTCGATGCCGCTCATGCGACGGGTGGGCATGAGCAGGAATTGCGCCGGGCCGACGATGTCCTTCAGGATCACGAAGCCATGTTCCAGGTCCACCAGCGCGCAAGGCTGCGGCTGGCCCTGCGCCCGCATGCCCGGCACGCATTGCTGGCTGACGATCTCCCAGAGCTTGTGCGGATCGGCCGCGCGTGCCGGCAGCGCCAGGGCGGAGAGGACGGACAGGGCCAGCAGGCCGGCAAGACGGAACAAATGGACGGTGCGCATGGAAGAATCCCGTGATGGCCCGCCGGCGCGGCAGGCCAGGCCGCAGCCTAGCGGACTTGTGTGTCCGGGTGATGACAACCCTGATCGTGACGGACCAGGATTACTTGTCGCGCGTGGCCTGCAACAGGCACTTGGAGAGCTTGTCGAAATGCAGCCACGCGGCCTGGCTAAGCTCGACCTGCTTGCGACGCGGATCTTCGGTATCGGCCAGCACGATCCATCCCTTCTCACGCATGGATTTCAGGCGGGCATGCAGCATCGCCGGCGAGCCGAACTCGCTTTGCGCCATCAGGTCGCGCACCGACAGGCGCTGCTGTTCCTGGCCGGCACGGGCGATGAAGGCCAGGATCCGGTCCTCCAGTGGGTCCAGTTTGGGCAACGATGGCAAACCCCGCAATGCTTCGGCGAGTTGCAGAAAACGCAGATAGATATCTGCCGGCCTCTTGTTTTTACCCATGACGATGGCGTTGTTTGTCGTTATCTTTGTTGTTTCGCTGTACGCAAAAGCGCTTCAGCGATGGCACTGCCTGGCGTCAAATTATTTGTTCCAGAATTGATAGCGAATCATACGCCCAGCCTGCCCTGAAGTGCAAGGTCCCGGCGCGTGAGGACCGTTGGCAGGGCGCACGACGACGCCCGCGCACCACAGTTGCAAAATGGCACGGTGCATAGCCTGGGGGAAATGGGTAACATACGCGCCGTTCCGGAAGTCTCGCCTTCGCCGCTATCGCCGCCATTGTCGTCATGCCAGCCCAGTCCGAATCCCGCACCACCTTGCGCACTCATCTTGCCGCAGCGGCCGGGACGGCACTTTGCTATTTCATTTTCTATACGCTCAACGAGTGGCTGTTTCGCCAGACTGAATTTTCCGAGGGCATTGCCTGGGTCTACCTTCCGGCCGGGGTCAGGCTCATCTGCACACTGCTCTTCGCCGAGGCCGGTTGCGTCGGCCTGCTGGCAGGCTCGCTGCTGACCACCTCCACCTATCGCCTGTTCCCGCATGACACCGTCACGGCAGGCGGATATTGCATCATCTCGGCCATCGCCCCCTACCTGGTCTATCGCCTCACCCTGTCGGGCATGGAACTGGGCCGCAACCTCGACAAGCTCACCACGACCCGGCTGATGGCCTGCATCCTCCTCTACGCGCTCTCCAATCCGCTGCTTCAGCTGACCTGGTTCGTCATGCGCGGTATCTACCCACATTTCTGGAGCGGGCTCATCGTCATGTCCATTGGTGATCTGTGCGGCTCGCTGCTGGTGGTCTACCTCTGCAAGATGCTGCTCTCGCTGCTACCCCTGCCGCGTCGATGACACGTCGACCCGGACGCGCAGGGCACCCATAGGCGCCGTCCCTGCGGCCCGATCTTCCTGACAAATTCCGCACGGTGTAATACGCACGACACAATTCCTCGTTACGCTGCGCATCGCTATAAATACTATAGCGCTATGAATAATATAACCAAGCTTCGAGGAGTTGCAGCATGCGCAGCTGGGATGAACCCAAGAAACGTAAAGCCCGCGTCGAGATCATTCCCATGATCGACGTGATGATGTTCCTGCTGGTCTTTTTTGTACTGATCAGCCTGAACGTGATCCCGGCACTGGGCCTGAAGACCCAGCTGCCCAGCTCCTCCACCGCCCAGGACCTGAAACCGCAAAGCAAGGCCGTCATCACCATTGCCAAGGACGACGTGATCCAGGTCGATGGCGAAAACACCAGCCTGGACGCTCTCTCCGCCCGCCTCGACAAGCTGCGCAAGGAAGGCGAGAAGCTCAACCTCATCATCAACAGCGACCGCGGCGTGGAAGTGCAGCGCCTGGTCGACGTGATGGACACGCTCAAGAAGGGCGGCTTCGATTCCATCTCGATTGCCACCCGCAAGCCGTGATCATGGGAACACCTTTCCTATTCCGTTTCCGCGAGCCGCTGGCGACCCTGCCTTCGCTGCTGGTACTGCTGGCGCTGGTGGTGGCGGGCGTGCAGAAGGCGACCGAGCTCAAGCGCCACGAAGACCCGCAGCCAGTGCAGATCGCACTGATGGAGCTGCCACCACCACCGGTGCCGCAATCCAAGGTAGACACCCCGCCGCCGCCCAAGCCGGTGCCCTTGCCCAGGCAGCAGGAAACACCAAGGCCGGTCAGCAGACCCAGCCCGGCCAAGCCGGTGAGCGCGCCCGCCGATTCGGCCACACCGGCCACCGAGGCCCCGCTGCTGTCCGCCGCCAAAGCGCAGCCCAGCGTGCCGACCACGCCGACGACAGCACCGGTGGCACCACCAGCGCCGGCTGCACCACCGGCACCGCCGCCGCCCAGCACCGCCAATATCGAGTCGCAGTACGTGGCCCAGCTACGCGCCCATCTCAACAGCATCAAACGTTATCCCACCGGGCGCGAAGCCAGCCAGCTGCGCCCGCAGGGCCGGGTACGCGTGTGGTTCGTGCTGCGCCGAGATGGCAGCGTGGTCGAGCAGGGCATCGAGGCTTCGTCCAACTCCATGCTGCTCGACGATGCCGCCCGCAAGACGATCAACCGCGCCAGCTTCACGGACTTCCCGGAAGGCGCATTCGGCGGTGCCGCCACGCACCGCTTCACCGCAGACCTGGAATTCGTCCCGGGCTGATGTCGGCCCGGCCATGACGTGCTGACCAGGGATCACTACGTTTCATCACGCAGTCCAATAAACTCAGGGGAATTCACATGCAATGCAAACTCACCCGGTTATCCTTGCTGATATCCGGGCTATTCGTGGCCGGTGCACCGGCCTTCGCACAGACCACGCCGACCACCGAGGTAGGCACCGTGACGGTACAGGGCAGCGGCGGCACGGCCGCCGCCACCGGGCTGATCCAGGCCGAGGAATCGCCCAAGGCGCGCAGCTCGGTCAACCGCGACTACATCGAAAAGCAATCATCCAACGGCAACCCGTACCAGATGATCAACCTGCTGCCGGGCGTCAATACCTACGATAACGACGGCACGGGCCTGTTCGGTGGCAACATCCGCGTGCGCGGCTTCAACAGCGACCAGCTCGGCTTCACCATCAACGGCGCCCCGGTCAATGACTCCGGCAACTACGCGGTATACCCGCAGGAATACACCGACGCCGAGAACCTGTGCAACATCTTCGTCACCCAGGGCTCGACCGATACCGAAGCGCCGCACGTGGGCGCCACCGGCGGCAACATCGGCATGACCACCTGTGCACCGGAGGACGAGCGCCGCATCCGCGTCACCAATGTTCTGGGTTCCAACAGCCTCTGGAAACGCTATGTCCGTTTCGATTCCGGCAAGCTCTTCGATGGCCGCTTCAAATTCTTCCTCTCCTATTCCAAGACCACCGCCGACAAGTTCAAGGGCGCGGGTGGCGCGATCAAGGACCACGTCGACTTCGGCGCCAACCTCGATCTCGGACAAGGCAGCTTCATCAACGGCAGCATCCTGTACAACAAGGCCATCAACAACAACTACCGCTCGCTGACCAAGGCGCAGATCGCCCAGTACGGCACCGGCTATGACTTCGGCACCAAGGCGCCGGTGCACCAGCCGGCGCTGGCCGGCACGGCGCAGAACGACACCACCTATAGCCCCAACGCCAGCATCGCCAACGACAACTACTATGCCTATAGCCTGAACCCGTTCAAGAACTGGCTGGCCACGGTCAACGGCCACTTCCAGTTGAGCCCGACCTCCAGCATCGATGTCGACCCCTACTTCTGGTATGGCTTCGGCACCGGCGGCAACCAGTTGCAGAATGTCAAGGAAGGCGGCGTCGCCGGCGCCAGCCAGGTCGGCGGCGGCGTGCGCGACATCAACGGTGATGGCGACCGCCTCGATACCGTCTACGCCTACCAGGGCAGCGTACAGAAGACCTTCCGTCCGGGTGTGACCTTCAAGTTCAACCAGCAGCTCGACAACCACAAACTCATGGCCGGTTATTGGTATGAGCGCTCACGCCAGCAGCAAAATGGTCCCTTCAGCCCCGTCGACAGCAACGGCAACATCGCCGACCTGTGGCTGGAAAATTCCGACCAGTGGCTGCGCAACGCCGATGGATCGGTACTGCAATACCGCGATACGATGACCATCAGCACGGCCCAGTCGATCTTCCTGCAGGACAGCATCAACCTGATGAACGACAAGCTCAACGTCCAGGTGGGCGGCCGCTACTCCTCCATCGACCGCGACTTCACCAACTACCCGAGCAGCGGCTCCAGCAGCGGCACGGCCAGCAACGCCAGCGCCGGCTACTACAAGGTCAAGAAGTCCTATGCCGACTTGCTGCCCAGCCTGGGCCTGCGCTTCCAGCTCGATGAGAGGCAGTCGGTCTTCTTCAACGCCGCCAAGAACTTCAAGGCGCCGGGCAACTTCTCGTACTTCAACCTGCTCTCGGGCGGTAGCATCGTCAACGGCCAGCTGGTCGGCGCCACCCAGCGCGCTGTGCCGGTGGACAAGGAAACTTCCTGGAACTACGACCTGGGCTACCGCTACAACACCGACAAGTGGATGTTCTCCAGCTCGGTGTTCTACATCGACTATCACAACCGCATCGCCAGCGCCTACAACGCCGACACCAACAGCAAAACCGACTACAACGTCGGCGACTCGACCTCCAAGGGCTTCGAGCTGGAATCTGGCTATGCACTGACCCGCAACCTGTCGATGTATGGTTCGCTGTCCTACATCAAGAGCAAGATGAAGGATGACATGCGCAACAGCGCCACCCAGGTGCTGCCGACCTCGGGCAAGGAATTCCCGGATACCCCGAACTGGCTATCGGCCCTGTCGCTGCAGTACCAGCAGGATGGCTGGTATGTATTCGGTCAGGCCAAATACACCGGCAACCGCTACACCACCCTGGTCAACGACGACAGCATTGGCGGCTACACCGTGTTCAACGCCGGCGCCGGCATCACCCTGCCGTCGACCTCGTGGATGAAGAAGCCGACCATCCGCCTCAACGCCTACAACCTGTTCGACAAGCAATACCTGAACCTGAGCAGCGGTAGCGGCAGCCAGTTCACTACCAATGCCAACACCGTCAATGGCATCAGTGGCAGCGCACCGTCGTTCTATGTGGGTGCCCCGCGCACCTTTACCGTCACCCTGACCGCGGACTTCTGATCGCGGCCAATCCCGGGGGTGGCGTCGCCGGCAAGCGGCGCCGCCCCGCTACTGCAAGAGAGGCAAGCATGAACATGCAATTACTCCACGAACTGGCTTTCTACCTGATGTACGCCTGCGCCGCGCTGGCCATTTTCGTCATCGCCGAACGCGGGCTGTTCTTTGGCTACACGATGCGCCAGGCCACCGGCCTGGAGCGCGCCATGACCCATGCCGTGCAGCACGTGCAGGAACTGCCGGCCGAGCTGACCACGCGTCCCAGCCTGCCGCTGGCGCTGGTGACCGACATCCTCTCCGAGAAGCACCACCTGCATTCGGAGAAGGACCTGGAGGACTTCAGCGAATCGGTCTACATCGCCAAGCGCGGTGAAGTGCAGCAACGCCTGTGGATCCTCGATACCATCGTCACGGCCGCTCCGCTGCTGGGCCTGCTGGGCACCATCCTGGGCATCATCGATACCTTCAAGGCACTGGCGGTCTCGGGCGTTTCCGATCCCGGCCAGGTATCGCAAGGCATCGGCACGGCCCTGTATGCCACCGCACTGGGCATCGGCATTGCCGTGGTCGGCATGTTCTTCTTCAACCTGTTCCAGGAGCGTATCGAGCGCATCAACGATCATCTGAAGGTATTGATGCTGCGCGCCTGCGTAGGTCGTGGCAGCCAGCCGCAATCGAGCCCGCAACCGCATGGCAAGCTGCACGTGGCCTGAACCAGTTCACTACCATCATGATCGCTCCCCTTCGCATGACCCTGCGCCTGACTGCCGCATTTGGTCTGGCGCTTACCCTGCATGGTACGGCCCGTGCCGAATTCGCCATCCCCGGCTTCGAGCTGGTGCATACCGTCCCGCGCGAGACCACGCTGGGTACACCCGACCTGCGCGACGCCGCCCTGGTCTGGAAGGAAATGTTCGATAGCGCCCGGCGCGAGATCGTCTTCGGCCAGTTCTATGTGGCCGGGCAGGACGGCGAGGCGCTCGACGACATCATGGCCCACCTGGAAGCGGCCGGACGACGCGGTGTGAAGATCCGCTTCCTGATGGAAAAGAAGGGCGAGTTCGCCTCGGTGCCGGCCACGATAGAAAAGCTCAAGCGCATTCCCAACCTGGAGTTCCGCCAGATCGACTACGCCAGGATGACCGGCAACGGCATCATCCACGCCAAGTACTTCGTGGTGGATGGCCGGAGCGCCTTTGTCGGCAGCCAGAACTTCGACTGGCGCTCCTTCTCGCACATCCACGAGACCGGGCTGAAGATCAGCGATGCCACCGTGGCGGCGCAGGTGCAGGCGATCTTCGAGATCGACTGGGCAGCACAGGCCGCCATCGCCGCCGGCCAGGCGCCGACCGTGACCAACCGCGCCATCGTGCCGGCCGATCCCAAGGTGGGCAACTATCTGGTGGCCAGTCCGAACGCCTTCAATCCGCCCGGCGTGGGGGATTCGCAGAGCGAGCTGGTGCGCCTGATCGGCCAGGCCCGCCAGGAAGTGCGGGTGCAGTTGCTGGACTACGCGCCGCTGTCCTATGGTCCCAACCATACCCGTCCGTATTACGCCGTGATCGACGATGCCCTGCGCGCGGCCGCCACGCGCGGCGTGAAGATCAAGCTGATGGTCTCGAACTGGAACACCGAGCAACCGGCCATCCGCTACCTGCAGAGCCTGGCCCTGCTGCCCAACGTGGAGATCCGCATCGTCACGCTGCCGCAGGCCTCCGGTGGTTTCATCCCCTTCGCCCGGGTGATCCACACCAAGGCCATGAGCATCGATGGCGAGGTGGCCTGGATCGGCACCAGCAACTGGGCCGGCGGCTACCTGGACAACTCGCGCAATCTTGAAGTGGTCCTGCACGACGCCAACATGGCGCGGCGGGTGGCCGCGCTGCACGAACAGACCTGGAGTTCTTCCTATGCGCAGCCCATCGATGTGCTGCGGGTCTATCCACGCCCGGCCAAGGGCCAGCCGACCTCGGAATAAGACGAGCGCGGGCCTGAAAAGCGGCGCCACTTGCAGGGCGCTGCTGATGCTTTCCGCTTCCTGGACTACACTGACGCAATGTAGCGACATTTCGTCATTGTGTAGCATCCACCGGAGGAGAACGGACATGATCAGGCTGGACCAACTGGACGACATCGACCGCCAGCTCCTCTCCATCCTGCAGTTGAACGCGCGCGAGCCGGTGGCCGAGATCGCCCGCCGCCTGGGTGTGGCGCGCACCACCGTGATCGCCCGCATGGCCCGCCTGGAACAGGCCGGTGTCATCGGCGGCTATACGCTCAAGCTGGGACGCGACCTGGTCGATCCCAGCCTGCAGGCCTATGTCGGCATCACCGTACAGCCCAAGGCCGGGCGCGACGTGATCCGCCGCTTCAACCGCATTCCCGAAGTGCAGCAACTGTGCGCCGTCAGCGGCGAGTTCGATTACGTGGCCTGGCTGCGCGTGGGAACGCCTGAGCAGCTGGACAAGATACTGGACCAGATCGGCGAGATGGAGGGTGTCATCAAGACCACCACCTCGGTGGTCCTGGCCCGCAAGATCGACCGGGGCGATGTGGCACGGACCGGTTGATGCTACATAACGTCATCAGAGCAATACTTATCGTCGAAATTACTCATACTTTCTGACGATTTGCCAATTTAATCTGTCGTGGCGACTCCCTAGAATGAAGCCATGGTCCACCACGGGACCACCACTTCGGGAGAGTCATCATGCGCACCGTCCTGCTCGGCGCCGGCCACATCGGCCAGACCATCGCCCGCCTGCTCTCCGAGAGCGGCGACTACAATGTCACCCTCGCCGACCGCGATGCCCGGGCGCTCCAGGCTGCCTCGGCACTGCATGTGGAAAAGACGCTGCTCGATTCCACCGATCCGGCCTTGCTGGCCACGCTGCTGGAGCGCGCCGACATCGTCATCAATGCCCTGCCCTATCACATGGCGGTGACGGTGGCCACGGCCGCACGCGACACCGGTACTCATTACTTCGACCTGACCGAGGATGTCCATGCCACCCAGGCCATTGCCGCCCTGGCTGCCGATGCCCGGGTCGCCTTCATGCCCCAGTGCGGGCTGGCACCGGGCTTCATCGGCATCGCCGCGCATCACCTGGCGGCCGGCTTCGACGAGGTCCGCGACATCAAGATGCGGGTGGGCGCGCTGCCGCAGTTCCCCACCAATGAATTGAAGTACAACCTGACCTGGAGTGTGGATGGCCTCATCAACGAGTATTGCCATCCCTGCGAGGCGCTGCGCGATGGCGAGCGTGTCCAGGTCGATGCGCTGGCCGACCTGGAGCATTTCTCTCTCGATGGCGTGGAGTACGAAGCCTTCAACACCTCCGGCGGCCTGAGCAGCCTGTGCCAGACACTGGCCGGACGGGTGCGCAACCTGGACTACAAGTCGGTGCGCTATCCGGGCCACCAGGCGAGGATGAAGTTCCTGCTGTCCGACCTCGACCTGCGCCACGACCAGGAGCTGCTCAAGACCATCCTGCGCAAGAGCGTACCGTCGACGATGCAGGATGTGGTGCTGGTCTTCGTCACCGTCAGCGGCCTGCGCGAGGGCAAGCTGATGCAGGAGGTGTTCACCCGCAAGATCTTCGCCACCCGCGCGAACGGGCTTGAGCAGAGCGCCATCCAGCGCACCACCGCCGCCGGCGTGTGCGCGGCGGTGGACCTGTTCCGTAGCGGCAAGCTGCCACGCCATGGCTTCATCCGCCAGGAGCAGATCGCCCTGCCGGATTTCCTGGCCAACCGCTTCGGGGTGATCTATGCCTGATCGTGGCCGGTGATGAACTCCTGCCGCGCGGGCTCACTTTCCACCGGTGACGTCGAGGAAGGTCCCGGTGATGAAGGAAGCCTCTTCGCTGGCCAGCCACAGCACCGCGCGTGCCACCTCTTCGGGCTGACCGCCACGGCCCATGGGGATGGAGTCCCTGACGCGGTTGACCCGGTCCGGTTCGCCGCCGCTGGCGTGCATCTCGGTGTAGATATGGCCGGGACGGATGCAGTTCACGCGGATGCCTTCGCGCGCGACTTCCTTGGCCAGTCCGATGGTGAAGGTCTCCAGCGCGCCCTTGGAGGCCGCATAGTCGACGTACTCGTTCGGACTGCCGAGCCGGGCCGAGGCGGACGACAGGTTGATCACCACGCCGCCTCGTCCCTGGTGGCGGTGCGCCATGCGCCTGACCGCCTGCTGGGCGCACAGCATGGGGCCGATGGCATTGACGGCGAAGATGCGCTGCATGCGCGCAAAGTCCAGATCCTCCAGCCGGGATTGCCGCTGCAGAATGGCGGCGTTGTTGACCAGGACGTCGATGCGTCCGAAGCTGTCGTCGAGCGCGCCGAACATCCGTGCGACCTGGTCCGGATCGGCGCTGTCGGCCTGCACGGCCAGGGCGCGTCGCCCCAGCTTGTGCACGTCGGCCACGACCGCCTCGGCCGCCGCCCCGTTGGTCACGTAGCTGAGCACCACGTCATAGCCACGACTCGCGGCCAGGCGTGCCGTGGCCGCGCCCATGCCACGGCTGCCGCCGGTGATCAGGATGACGGGGGCTGGTTGGGTATCAATCGTCATTGCGAAGTTCTCCAGGGATCAGAAACAAAGGAAGGCGAACCCGATCTCAACCGATCATGACCGCGCCGGCAGCAATGGCGAGGCAGGCCAGCAGGCGTGACGGGCTCAATGGCTCGCCCAGGAAACGATGACCGATCACGGCAGCGAATAGCACGCTGGTCTCGCGCAGCGCCGATACCGCTCCCATCGGGGCGACCGACATGGCGTAGATGACGATGCCATAGGCCAAGAGCGAGACCAGCCCGCCGGCAGCGGCCTTGGCCACGCTGCGACTGCCGCCAGTCGGCCACAATGCCCGTGCCCCGCGCAAGGCGACAAAGACCAGCGGCATGAGCAGCCCCCACATGGCGCACATCCAGGCGGTATAAGCCATCGGCGCGCCCGACAGGCGCACGCCGATGCCGTCGGTCACGCTGTAGGCGGCGATGAAACAGCCCGTGCCGAGTGCATAGGGCAGGCTGGGCAGCCCGAGCCTGCGGCCCCGCAAGGAGAGCACAATGATGCCCAGCGAGACCAGCGCGATACCCAGCAGGGCGGTGAGCTCCATCCGCTCGCCGGCAAGCCACACCGCACCCAGCGTCACCAGCATGGGCGAGCAGCCGCGCGCGATCGGATAGGTCTGGCCGAGATCACCGGCCCGGTAACTGCGTACCAGGAACAGGTTGTAGCCGACGTGCAGAAGCGCCGAGAGTACGCCACAGGGCCAACTGGCACGCGCGGGCGCTGGCAGCCATAGGGCGCTGACGAGGCTGGCCAGGGCCACGGCCAGGCACATGACGGTCATGGACCAGAGGCGATCTCCATCGGCGCGCAAGAGTGCGTTCCAACTGGCGTGCAAGAAGGCCGCGAACAGGATCAAGAGGACAATGTGCAAAGGCATGCCGCATGGTAAGCATGCGCGGGGGCCGGATAAAGCGAAGTCTCCTCATCGCGACATGAGAGATTGCTCATGCCCGGCTGTCAGGTGCGGTAGATCTCGGCTGCCTGCTGCGACTGGGCCAGCATCCAGGCCCGGAAACGCGCCACATGCGGCTGCACTTCCACACCCTTGGGACAGACGAGGTAATAGGCCAGCGGCGAGGGCAAGGCCAGCTCGAACAAGCGCACCAGGCTGCCGCTTTGCAGCTCCTGCTCCACGTGGCCGCTGCGTGCCAGCGCCACGCCCTGGCCCAGCAGCGCGGCCTCGATGGTCATGTTGGTGTCGGCCAGGCGTACGCTCTCGCGCAAGGTGGGTAGCGTCACGCCGGCCTGCTGGAACCACAGGTCCCACTTGGGTACGATGTCCGCGCCTGCGCGCGTGAGCAAGGGGTAGCGCAGCAGATCGGCCGGCTTGCGCGGCATCCCCAGGGCGGCCAGCAGCGAGGGGCTGGCCACCGGGAAGACCTGCTCGCGGAACAGGAACTCGGAAAACAGGTTGGGATAGTTCCCAGGGCCAAAGCGGATGGCCACATCGGGGTCGGCCGGCGTGAAATGGATGGGCGCGTCGGTCGTCTCCAGCGTGACCAGCAGCTCGGGATGCAGTTGCGCCAGCTGCGGCAACCTCGGCAGGAGCCACTTGAGCGCGAACGAATAGGTGGTGCTGACCTTGAGCCGCACGCGTCCCTTTTGCTCGCGCAGGTCGGCCAGGGTGGCCTCCAGCTTCAGGAAGAACTCCCGCACCACCGGCGCCAGCGCCGCCCCGGCCGGCGTGAGCGTGAGCGCCTTGCCGCGCTGGAAAAGCTGCACGCCCCAGAGATCTTCCAGATGCCTGAGCTGGTGACTGACCGCGCTTTGGGTCACGTGCAGCTCTTCCGAGGCGGACGTAAAGGTGGCATGCCTGGTGGCAACCTCGAAGGCACGCAATGTAGCGGTGGGGGGCAGGTCTCTCACTGGACGCTCGCGCGGGCGACGGGTCGGCCGCCCTCTCATGAAGGGAAGCTCATGATAGCAAGCGTAGCATCGGGCGGAGCATTCCCCCTCCGGGGACGCACTATACATATAGTCTAATTTTAGATAATATGTATTGCATGAACGCGCGCACCCGAAAACCCACCCGCAACGCTACCCGTCCCGACCACGATCTGCTGCTGTCACAGTTGCAACAGGTGGCGCAGGGGTTGGGGGATACCTTCGCGCCCTTCTGCGAGGTGGTCCTGCACGACCTGCGCGATGCCGACCATTCCATCGTGGCCCTGCACAACAACCTGTCCGGGCGGGCCGTGGGCGACGCCACCACCGAACTGGGGCTGGCGCGCATTGCCGACCACAGCTATCCGCAAGTGCTCTCCAACTATGCCAACACCCTGCCCGACGGCCGCCAGGCCAAGAGCACCTCGATCGGCATCAAGGATGCCGACGGCAAGTATGTGGCAGCGCTGTGCATGAACATCGACCTGACGCTGTTCGGCGCGCTGCAAGGCATGCTGCGCCAGTTCGGTGGCATCGACGGCGCTTTGCGCGTGGCCGAGACGCTGGAGCCAGCCTGTGCCGATGCCCTGCGTAGCCGCATCGATGCCTTTGCCGCGCGCCTGTCCACCACCCCGCGCAGCCTCAAGGCCGAAGATCGCCGTACCCTCATGCGCGAATTGCGCCAGGCCGGCTGCATGGATGTACGACGCGCTGCCGAGATCGTGGCCGCGCACCTGGGCGTCTCACGCGCCACCGTCTACAACGACGAGAAGGCCTGATCCGGCTCGTCCCACCCGCCCCGATTTCACCTCTCTTTGCCCATCCACAAGGAAGCCCCATGATCCCCCTCTCCAGCGCCACCGAATCCCCCACCTTCGCCGACGTCTTGCTGGCTGCCGAACGCATCAAGCCCTGGGCGCACCGCACCCCGGTGCTGCGCTCGCGCACGGTCGATGCCGAGATCGGCGCGCAGCTCTTCTTCAAGTGCGAGAACTTCCAGCGCATGGGCGCCTTCAAGTTCCGTGGCGCCATGAATGCGCTTTCGCAGTTCAACGAGACCCAGCGCAAGCACGGCGTGATCACCTACTCCTCCGGCAACCATGCCCAGGGCACGGCGCTGGCGGCGCAGCTGCTGGGCATCCCGGCGGTGATCGTCATGCCGCTGGACGCGCCCGCCGCCAAGGTGGCCGCCACGCGTGGCTATGGCGCTGAGGTGGTGACCTATGATCGCTACACCGAAGATCGCGAAGAGATCGGCGCGCGCCTGGCGGCCGAGCGCCAGATGACGCTGATCCCGCCCTACGACCATCCGCACGTGATGGCCGGCCAGGGTACGGCCACGCTGGAATTGCTGCAGGAGACCGGCCCGCTGGATGCGCTGTTCGTCTGCTTGGGCGGTGGCGGCTTGCTCTCGGGCGCGGCACTGGCGGCGCGCGCGTTGTCGCCCGCGTGCAAGGTCTATGGTGTGGAACCCGAGGCCGGCAACGACGGCCAGCAATCGCTGCGCAGCGGCGAGATCGTCAGCATTGCCACCCCCAAGACCATCGCCGATGGGGCACAGACGCAACACCTGGGCCACTACACCTTCGATGTCATCCGCCGCAACGTGGACGACATCCACACCGTCAGCGATGCCGAGCTGATCGCCTGCATGCGCTTCTTCGCCGAGCGCATGAAGATGGTGGTCGAACCGACCGGCTGCCTGGGCATCGCGGCGGCGCGCAAGTTCAAGGACCAGCTGAAGGGCAAGCGCGTGGGCGTGATCATCAGCGGGGGCAACGTCGACCTGGGCAAGCTGGCAGGTTTCCTGGCCGGGTAATTATTTCTACCGATTACGCCCTCGGGCGTTTTGGCTTACATTGCCATCTTTCACTCAACAGCAAGGACTGGAACCGCCATGCCCCATCTTGTTCTGGAATACAGCAGCAATCTCGCCCTAGAGGTACAGCCCACCCTGCTCCGGCTCAACCAGGCCCTGGTGGCCAGCGGCCACTTCGAGGAGAACGCCATCAAGTCGCGCGCGGTTCGCCTGGAAGACTACCTGGTGGGCACCCAGCCGCAGGCGCGCCGCGCCTTCCTGCACTTGCGCCTGGCCATCCTGACCGGCCGCACCCTGGAAGAAAAGAAACAGGTCGCCGACATCCTCGGCGCGGCCGTGCAGAAGGACCAGCGCTGGCCCCAGGATACCCAGGTACAGGTGACGGTGGACGTGGTCGACATGCAGCGCGAGACCTATTTCAAGCTCAGCCTTCAGTAGGCACGCGCGAGCGCTGGCGACTGCAACACGGCAGCGCACAGTCATGAGAGCCGACCGGTGCCATTCCGGTCGGCTTTTTTTATGCTCGATGGAAAGAAGGCAGGTGGCTCAGGAAGCCAGGGCGGCCTCGGGCAGGGCTTCGCGGAACTGCACCACATTGCCCTCCGGATCGAAGCCGTCGCAGGCACGGAAATCCGCACCATTCCAGGCCGCCGCGTCCGGCTTCATGCCGCCACCCAGGCGCTCGGTACTCAGGCGCGCCTGTGCCAGCGAGCGCACCGGCAGGAACAGCTTGGCCGGCACATTCTCACGCAATACCGGCGGCGTCGTGATCTCGATACCCGCGGACACGGCCGGGGGAGCGGCGTGGATCACCAGCAGGAAATCCGCTGTCTCGATCACCACCTTCTCGGGATGGGCATGCTTGGGAACCACCGCCAGCACCTGCGCGTAGAACGCTGCAAGGCGGGCGACATCTTTGGCGAACAGGACTGCGCCTGCTTTGGGCTGGGTCGACATCTCTGCTTTCAAAAACGTTGAACGGATCACATACGGAACGGCAGAGTTTATTTTCCACAGCACGGCTTGGCAAGCATTAATCGTCGCCTGGCAGCGACGGTGTTTTGTCGCCACACAGCGACGTCTGGCAGCCCTATTGCAGAGCAATGCCAGAAAGCGCTGACACACAAAAACGAGAGTGTCCGATGTTAGTCTTTGGCACTTTGCGGCTATCGTTGTGACGCCGCATAGCGACACTAACAAATCGTCAATTGTCAGCATATTCAGGCAAGCTCGCGCATTGTGATCTGAATGGCATTGTTTGCTGGCGAATGCTCACCTAAATTGTAAGAGGATGTTCCAAATGTGTTTACTTAGGAACCCGATCTGCTAACTTGATGTCGCAGGGCAACAAGATGTGCATGTGACGAAGAACAAGAACAATCCCCGACATGTACTTCTGGAAGCCACGCCGTCCTCCCTCAGCATGACGCTTTTGGTGTGATGCGGACGGCCCCTCATGACTACGACTCGACACTAACGAACAACACGCGCCATGACCATTCGAGACCTGCACACGCGGCACAAGCCCGGATCCCTCTCACTGCAACGTGCGACGAGCGGCTCGCGCATCGCGCCGGCCCCGGTCGACAGCTCGGCCGATGCCTGGCTGGAGCCGACCCTGGCCGATTTCATCTCGCTGGCCACCAGCCTGTGCGACATGCCCATGGGCATGATCAGCCAGCTGCACGCCGACATCGGCCTGCACCATCCCGTCATCTCCGTAGTCAACGGCCAGGGTGACTTGCGCAACCAGTGGTGGCGCTTCCCCGGCCAGAATGGCGTGGCACGTACGATTGTCGATTTTGCGCTGTGCCAGTACGCCGCGACCCGCCCGCGCGAGCTCACCGAACTGACCGACCTGCAAGCCCATCCGCGCTTTGCCGCGAGCGCGCTGGCCAATGGCAATCCGCGCGTGCGTTTTTATGCAGCGGTGTCGCTGGTGTCGTCCAATGGCGACGTGCTGGGGACCTTATGCGTGATGGATACCCAGCCGCGCATGTTGAGCGCAACGCAGCGCGATGCGCTCCTGAAGCTGGGCCGCCAGCTCGAAGCGCAACTGGACAGCCGCCGCACCATGCAGAAGCTGGAGCAGCAGACCCTCACCGATGCCCTGACCGGGATCGGCAACCGCCGCAGCTTCGACCTGCGCCTGCGCGAAGAATGGACGCGCCATCTGCGCAATGCGCAACCCCTGTCGCTGCTGATGGTGGATGTGGATTATTTCAAGCAGTACAACGACACCTACGGCCACCCGGCCGGCGATGCCCTGCTGTCGCGACTGGCGGGCGTGCTGCGCTCGCCGCTGCGCGCCAGCGACTTCCTGGCGCGTTATGGTGGTGACGAGTTCGCCCTGATCCTGCCCAACAGCGACGAGCTTGGCGCCCACCACGTGGCCGAGCGCATCAAGCAGGCCGTGGCGCGGGCCAAGTGGCCGCATACCGACATCGAGATCAGCCTGGGCGCGGCCACCGTCACGCCGTCGGCGATGTGCGATTTCAGCGCCTTGCTGCAGGCGGCCGACCAGGCCATGTATCAGCGCAAGCATGGGCGTAATCCGGGGCATGCCTGACATTCCTGGCGGGAATCGCCCCGCCGGAAATAGATTGGAAATAGATTGGTGAACGTGAACTGACGCCGCCGTCATCGCAGATGACGGCGGCGCTTGCACTTTCAGGGGAAGCTCATCGCCCAGTCGCACGAGGCGCAGGGCTGCGCATGAGCCCCCAGGCCACGACCACCGCCAGGCCCACCGCTATCGCACTGGCCAGGTAGACCGCGGAGACATCGCTGGCGCTGGCCAGCGCACCGGCCAAGGGACTGGTGATGCCCAGCGAGATATCGAGGAAGGCGACATACGCCCCCATGGCCAGGCCACGGGTCTGAGGAGGTGCCCGGCGCATCGCTTCCACGCCGAAACCGGGAAAGGCCAGCGAATAGCCAAAGCCGGTCAGCGCCGTGCCGAGGTAGGCGAGACCAGCCGAGTCGGCCTGCCAGATCAGCAACTGCCCCGCAGCTTCGATGATCACGCACACCAGCGCCACACGTGCACCGCCCAGCTTGTCGGGCAGATGAGAAAAAAGCAGACGGGCCGAGATGAAGGCCACACCGAAGGCCGAGAAGGCCAGTGCCGAATCACCCCATGACCTGGCAGAAAACAGCAGGGCAATGAAGGCCGTGATGACACCGAAGCCGACACTGGCTAATGCCAGACCCAAGCCAGGTGCCCATACCGCGCCCAGCACCTGGTAGAAAGGCGTGCGACGACTGGCGCTGGCTGGCACCGGCCGCAGGACAGCCACCACCAGCAGCGCCAGCAGGGGCAGCACCACGCTCACCACCGCGATACCGGAGAAGCTATAGGCGCGGCTGATGGCCACACCGATCGGTGCACCCGCGCCGAAAGCAGCATAAATGGCAATGCCCAGCCAGGCCATCACCTTGCCACCATGCTGCGGACCGACCAGTCCGATACCCCAGCTCATGGTGCCGGTGACGATCAGGCTTTCTCCCAATGCCAGCAGCAAGCGTCCCATCAGTAGGACCCCGACCGACCATGCGGGATGATCCAGCACGGCCAGCGAGCCGAGATAGACCAGCCCCGACAGGGAGGCGGAAATGAAACCGGCCACGACAGCTCGCTTGGCGCCACGCAGATCGGCGAAGTTGCCGGCCCAGGAGCGCGTAAGCAAGGCAGCGGTAAATTGCGCACCTACCACCGCGCCGATGACGGTGGCGTCCATGCCCAGCGCATCGTGCAGGTGCAAGGGCAACACCGGCAACTGCAAACCGATGGTGAGGAAGGCAACGAAGACGGCCAGCGTCAGCGGCGCCAGCTTGAGGAAGACTGCGATGCCGGGGCTGGCCGACGGCGTCACGGGAGAGGGCTTGTCAGCCGATTGCGTGCTCATGGGGATCCTGTTGAGTGATTGCGAAAATGGGCGATCGATTGATGTGTTTTCATCGATCTGGTTAGAATGCGATTAATCCGTCACATATCGTCGAATGGCAGTATGCGATGGATTCGTCATATTTTCTATTCGCGTTCCTTCTGGCTGATTTTCTTCCCATGTCCAAGCCCCGCCGCCCCCAGATTTCCCTGCGCAAGCAGCCGCAGCAAGCCCGCTCAGCCGAGCTGGTCAGCGCCATCCTCGAAGCCGCTGTTCAGGTTTTGACCAAGGAGGGCGCACAGCGCTTTACCACGGCCCGCGTGGCCGAGCGCGCTGGTGTATCGGTCGGATCGGTGTACCAGTATTTCCCCAACAAGGCTGCCATCCTGTTTCGCCTGCAGGCGGACGAATGGCAGCAAACCACCGGGATGGTCAGCCGCCTGCTGGCCGACACCAGCAAGCCACCACTGGTGCGGCTGCGCGAACTGGTGCACGCCTTCATCCATAGCGAATTCGAGGAAGCGCGGGTGAGAATGGCACTCAACGACGCCGCGCCGCTCTATCGCGATGCCGTGGAAGCACAGGAGATGAACCATGCCTGGGATGGCATCATCGCCAGGTTCATGCGCGAGGCCTTGCCCCGGGTCGCACCCGGCCGTCGCAAGCTGGCCGGCGAACTGGTGCTGACCAGCCTGGCCACGGTGGGCGAGCATCTATCGCGCAGCGAGCGCACACCGCGCGCCATCCGTGCCTATGGCAATGCCATGGCGGACATGTTCTGCGCCTACTTCAACAGCCTGGAAGCTGGCTGACCCTCATCCCCGGGATGGGTTCGGCACCGCCGTGGAAGCACGCTCCACCAGCTGCGGTGTCGCCGTCACTTGCATCACCGGCGAAACACTGCGACGCTCGATCAGCGCCAGCAGCAGTTCGACCGACATGCGCGCCGCCTCGTCGGTGGGCACTGCCACCGTGGTCAGGGCCGGCCGTGACACGCGTGCCCACTGGATGTCGGTGATACCGATGACCGAGATATCACCCGGCACATTCAGGCCCAGGTCGGCGATGGCATTCATCGCACCCAGCGCAGGCAAATCGTTGCTGGCGAAGATGGCCGTCAGTTGCGGATGTGCGTGCAGCAACTCCATGGTGGCCTGGTAGCCGGCTTCCACCGTGTCGCGGATATAGCGGGTGCGCTGCAGCGGATGCCTGTGGCCGGCGGCGGCACAGGCGCCGGCAAAACCCCGGTAGCGCTCGGCGTGGATGCCGCTCTTCTTGCTGCCGACCAGGGCACCGAACTGGCGATGTCCCAGCGCCAGCAGATGACGTCCGGCAATCGCGCCAGCCTCGTGGAAGTCCACCGCAATGCAGGGCAGCTCCGGCGGTGCATCGGGCTTCTCCCACATGCACAGCACCACCGGTGCACCGCGCTGCTCGGTCTTCTTCAGCTCATCCATGGGCAGGTTGGCATTCATGATCAGCATGCCATCGGAGAGGGTGCCGGCCATCTGGTCGAGGTAGGCGCGGCCGGTGTCTGGGTCATCGTTGGTATTGCAGACGATCAGGAAGCGCCCGTGCGCACGCGCAGCGCGCTCGGCCGCCAGCGCAAACTCCGGATAGAAGGGGTTGGCAATGCTGGAGACCACCAACGCCAGCGTGGGCGCGCGTCCCTCGGCCAGCGCGCGCGCCGTCAGGTGCGGGCGGTATCCCAGTTGCGCCACGGCATCGAGCACGCGCTGGCGCGTCTGCTCGCCGACCTTGCCGCGCTGGCGCAGGACGTTCGATACAGTGGCCGAGGTGACACCGGCCAGACGGGCGACTTCGGATAGGGTAGTCATGGAGGCATGGAGTTGGAAGCCCTCGCATTCAATCCTCTAATGCAGGGCTTGTCAACGCACCGCCCTGACCATGCCCGCGCTGCCGCCATGCCGGCGAGCAATGCTTGGCTGACAAAGCGCTGGCGCCTTGCCGTTACAGGATTCTTGTTGCACGCCCCATCCAAGATGGGTATGATCAATCCACAAATTTTGCCGCCCCGATGCGGCAACACGATCAGAACAACGACGTGGAGACAACCCCGATTGCACTCAGGAACAGCCAGGCGATCTTTTTTTTGGATCGATTGATTAAGCGCTTAACCTCACGCCAGCCCTGCCTTCCCGGCTGCCTGATGTGTGATTTTTCTTGTTAGGAATACGTGATGGCCAGCATTACCTTGCGTGCAGCACAGAAAGCCTACGGCGACGCCCCGCCGGTGATCCGCGACGTCGACCTCGCCATCGGCGAGCATGAGTTCTGCGTCTTCCTCGGCCCTTCCGGATGCGGCAAGTCCACGCTGCTGCGGGTGATCGCCGGACTGGAAGACCTCAGCAGCGGCGACCTCTACATTGGCGACAAACGCGTCAATGACATCCCCTCGGCGCAGCGTTCGGTGGCCATGGTGTTCCAGAGTTATGCGCTGTTCCCGCACATGACGGTGTACGAAAACATGAGCTTCGGCTTGACGCTGGCCAAGCTGCCCAAGGCGGAGATCGAACAGAAGGTGCGCGAAGCCGCACGCATCCTGCAGCTGGAAGAACTGCTGCAGCGCAAGCCCAAGGAACTCTCGGGCGGGCAGCGCCAGCGCGTGGCGATTGGCCGCGCCATCGTGCGCCGCCCCGGCGTGTTCCTGTTCGACGAGCCGCTCTCCAATCTCGACGCCACCCTGCGCAGCCAGACCCGCGTGGAAATCGCACGCCTGCATCGGCAGTTCGAGCAGGCCAGCGTGGTCTATGTCACCCATGACCAGGTCGAGGCCATGACCCTGGCCGACCGCATCGTGCTGCTGCACGCCGGCGCCGATACCCAGCGCTTCGGCAGCATCGCCCAGGTCGGCACACCCATGGAGCTCTACCATCATCCGCGCAACCGCTTCGTGGCCGGCTTCATCGGTTCGCCACGGATGAACTTCATGCCCGCGCAGGTGGTGAGCCTCCATGACAACGGCATCCTGGTACGCCTGCCCGCCACCGGTGAAACCCTGCTGGTGGCCGCGCAGGGCAATGGTGTGTCGCCCGGCCAGGAGCTGACACTGGGCGTGCGCCCCGAGCACATGGAGATCGGCCAGCAAGGCAGCCACGCCATCACCCGCGAAGTGGTGCTGGTGGAACGCCTGGGCGAGCAGACCTATGTCCATCTCGATGAACCCGCCGGCCAGCCACTGGTGGCCAAGGCGCCGGGAGATGCCCGCATCGCCCGTGGCGAGCGCCTGCGCGTGGCCATTGCACCTGTCTGCGCCTACCTCTTCGATGGCGACGGCGTGGCGCTGGCGCGCACGCAGGTCCACGGCGCACTGGCGGTGGCGGCCTGAACGCTGCAGCTGTTCCCTTCCCCCCTCTTGCACGCATCACCAGATCAAGGAATCAACATCATGTCATTACGATTGGGTGTCTGTTACTACCCCGAACACTGGCCCGAGACGATGTGGGACAGCGATGCCCAGCGCATGAAGGCACTGGGCATCAAGCAGGTCCGCATCGGCGAATTCGCCTGGAGCCGCATCGAACCCTCGCCCGGTGACCTGCGCTGGGACTGGCTGGACCGCGCCATCGAAGTGCTGGCCCGCCATGGCCTGGAAGTGGTGATGTGTACGCCCACGGCCACCCCGCCCAAGTGGCTCATCGACCGTCATGACGACGTGCTGGCCGTCGATGCCCAGGGTCGCCCGCGTGCCTTCGGCTCGCGCCGCCACTATGATTTCTCTTCCGATTCCTACTTCGAGGAATCGCAACGCATCGTGCGCCTGCTGGGCGAACGCTACGGCAAGCATCCCGCCGTCACCTCCTGGCAGCTGGATAACGAATACGGCTGCCACCAGACCGTGGTCAGCTATTCGCCCTCGGCACTGCGGCGCTTCCGCCTGTGGCTGCGCCAGCGCTATGGCAGCATCGATGCACTCAACAGTGCCTGGGGCACGGTGTTCTGGAGCATGGAATACCGCAGCTTCGAGGAGATCGATGCACCGGTGGGCACGGTTACCGAAGCCCATCCCTCGCATCGCCTGGACTATCGCCGCTTTGCCTCCGATGAGGTGGCGCGCTACAACCGCATGCAGGTCGAGATCCTGCGGCCCCTGTCGCCGGGCCGCCTGATGGTGCACAACTTCATGCAGATGTTCCTGGACTTCGACCACTACCCGGTAGCGGCCGACCTCGACGTGGCCAGCTGGGACAGCTATCCGCTGGGCGCACTCGAAGTGATGTGGTTCGACCAGGAAACCAAGGCGCGCTGGCTGCGCACCGGCCATCCCGACTTCGCCACCTTCAACCACGACCTGTATCGCGGCATGTCGGCCCAGCCCTTCTGGGTCATGGAGCAACAGCCGGGACCGGTGAACTGGGCACAATGGAACCCGCATCCGCTGCCGGGCATGGTGCGCCTGTGGAGCTGGGAAGCCTTTGCCCACGGTGCCGGTTGCGTCTCCTACTTCCGTTGGCGCCAGTGCCCGTTCGCCCAGGAGCAACTGCATGCCGGCCTGAACCGCCCCGACAACCGCCTCGACGTGGGCGGCAGCGAAGCCGAACGCGTGGCCCGCGAGATCGTCGCCGTCGAACAGGCCCATGGCGCACTGGCCCAGCCGCGCGGCAAGGTGGCCCTGCTGTTCGACTACGATGCCAAGTGGCTGCTGGACATCCATTTCCAGGGCATCGATTTCGAATACCAGCGCTTCGTCTTCTCCTACTATTCGACCCTGCGCGGCCTGGGCCTGGACGTGGACATCCTGCCGCTGCACGCCAACCTGGAGGGCTACGCCATGATCGTGGTGCCGCCCCTGCCCATCGTGCCGGACGACCTGCCCGGCCGTATCGCCAAGAGCGGCGCGCAAGCGATCTTCGGCCCGCGCAGCGGCTCCAAGACCGCGTCCCTGCAGATCCCGGCCACGCTGCCGCCCGGCCCCCTGCAGCAATTGCTGCCTATGCGTGTGTGGCGGGTGGAATCGCTGCGTCCCAACATCAGCGAGCCCGTCAGCTTCGGTGCGGAGGGTGGCACCAGCGGCCACGGCCGCCACTGGCGCGACCTCATCGAAAGCGACGGCCCCGGCCTGCAGACCGTGGCCAGCTTCGCCGATGGGCATCCGGCCATCGTGCGCAAGGAGCGCGTACACTTCCTGGCCAGTATCTTCGACGCGGCACTGACGACCAGCTACTTCGAGCAGGTCGCCCGCGAAGCCGGCCTGGCACCGCAGCGCCTGCCCGACAGCCTGCGTCTGCAACAGCGCGGCGGCCTGCAGTTCGCCTTCAACTATGGCGATGCAGCCGTGACGCTGCCGCAGTCGGACGGCGCGCAGTTCCTGGTCGGACAAGCCAGCCTGGAACCGCAGGGCGTGGCCATCTACCGGATCGCGCAGCACTAGAAAGACGCAACACGCCGGCCTCACTCTGGAAGACCGCACGGCGGCCGACGCCGCCGCTGCACAAGCAGGCAAGAGAACCTGCCAGAAACACCAATGACCAAGCTGTTTTGAACCCAACATTCGGAGACAACAATGAACAAGATGATTCGCATGGGCGTGATCGCCGGCTGCCTCGCCGCCACGGCCGCCTGGAGCACCCTGGCCAGCGCCGGCACCCTGGCCGTCAGCATCGCCTACAAGGGCGCCGTGCAACGCGCCGTCTGGCAATCCACGCTGGATGAATTCAAGAAGGCCAACCCGGACGTGGACATCAAGGTCTCCTTCGTCGAGGAAGAAGCCTACAAGGTGCAGTTGCCCGGCTGGCTCTCGACCCAGGCGCCGGACATCATCAACTGGCACAACGGCGAGCGCATGGCCTTCTATGCCAGCCGTGGCCTGCTGGAAGACCTGAGCGGCGACTGGAAGAAGAACAACTGGGATGCCACCTACGCCTCCACCAAGGAAGCCTCCTCCTGGCAGGGCAAGCAATACTCGACCCCGACCGTGTACTACTCGTGGGGCATGTTCTATCGCAAGGACCTGTTCAAGAAAGCCGGCATCGCCGCCGAGCCCAAGACCTGGGATGAATTCCTGGAGGCCTGCAAGAAGCTCAAGGCCGCCGGCATCGCCCCGGTCGCCGTCGGTGGGCGCGATGCCTGGACCCTGGCCGGCTGGTTCGACTACCTGGACCTGCGCATCAACGGCAATGCCTTCCACCAGCAGTTGATGGCCGGCGACATCGCCTACACCGATGCCCGCGTCAAGAAGGTCTATACCGCCTGGAAGAGCCTGATCGACAACAAGGTCTTCATCGACAACGCCCTCTCCTATGACCTCGACGGCGCCCAGCCCTTCCTGTTCCAGGGCAAGGCCGCCATGATGCTCATGGGCACCTTCATCGCCAAGGGCTTCCCGGCCAAGCTGGCGCCGGAGATGGGTTACTTCCAGTTCCCCATCATCGATGCGGCCGTGCCCACCGCCGAGGAAGGCCCGACCGAATCCATCCACATCCCGGCCAAGGCACGCAACAAGGCCGAGGCGCATCGCTTCATCGCCTTCGTGGGAACGCCGGCCATCAGCGCCAAGCTGGCCGAAGGCCTGGGTTCGCTGCCGGCCAACAGCCAGTCGCCCGCCCCGACCGATCCGATCTCGCGCACCGGTTTCGAGATCCTCTCCAATGCCAAGGGCGGCATCGCGCAGTTCTATGATCGCGACATGACCAAGGAAATGGCCGACGAAGGCATGAAGGGCATGCAGAAGTTCATCAGCGATCCGAGCAAGATCGACGACGTGCTCAACGAGCTGGAACAGAGCCGCAAGCGCATCTACAAGAAGTCGTGATCCCTGCCCGCCCATCCTGCCCCGGGCGGGGTGGGTGGCAGGCCTGAACACCGCAGGCTTTCCGATGCGGTGAGATACAAGGAGTACCCGTCATGCTCTCTCCCAGTTCCGCGATGCAGCCATCCACTGAAGCCGCCGAAAGTGTGCCTGCCAGCGCCACGGCTGCCCGCCAGAGCGGCGGCCGCAGTGCCGCACGCCGCAATCGTGCCGCCTTCTGGTTCCTGGCGCCGGCCTGCCTGATGACGCTGGTCTATGTGCTCTACCCCATCCTCTACACG
>NZ_JAELUH010000428.1 GCF_016429215.1 Herbaspirillum sp. ASV7
CCAGCCCCAGCCAGCTCAACGGTTACCTGGAAGTGGCCGGTGACCGTGCCCAGGTGATCGTCGCCAATCCGGCCGGCATCAGTTGTTCGGGCTGCGGTTTCATCAATGCCAGCCGTACCACGCTGACCACGGGTGTCCCCGTCATCAACGGCGGCAGCCTGGAATCCTATCGGGTCGCCGGTGGCGTCGTCACCATCGGTGGCGCCGGCATGGACAGCAGCACCAGCGACTACACCGACATCATCGCCCG
>NZ_JAELUH010000057.1 GCF_016429215.1 Herbaspirillum sp. ASV7
CCCCCCCCCCCCCCCCCCCCCCCCCCCCCCCCCCCCCCCCCCCCCCCCCCCCCCCCCCCCCCCCCCCCCCCCCCCCCCCCCCCCCCCCCCCCCCCCCCCCCAATTTTCAAGCAGAAGACGGCATACGCGATACATAACGGAGTCTCGTGGGCTCGGAGATGTGTATAAGAGACAGCTCCGAAGGAGGGCGGAGGCAGCAGCGGTCGCCTTCTTTTGCTTACTTTTCTTGGCGAGACAAGAAAAGTGAGCGGCTGCCGGGCCGCCCCCGGCGCTCCGTTCCGACCGGAGAAAGATCAGAATTAAGCTAGAGCGTACATAGGCATTCCGTGCAGACTACCCTGCCCAAAAAAAAACATCAAAAACATCAAACCCCAGGATCCCGAACCTTCTCCACCTTATCAAACTCAACGTTATAAAACTCCGCCCCCCGCATTTCAGCCTTGCGCATATAGACGGTCTGCACAATATCCCGTGTAGCCGCATCGATAGTAACGGGCCCCCGCACGCTCTCCCAGCTCATCCCCTTCATCGCCCCCAACAGCTTCTCGCCATCGCCATCCCCGCCGGTCTTCTTCAGCGACTCGTAGAGCAGGTGCATCCCGTCATAGGCCCCCACGGAATGGAAGTTAGCCCGCATCCCCTTATTCGAACGCGCAATCGCCTCCACGTATTCCTTATTGGCCGCAGAGGGATGCACAGCAGAATAGTGATGACTGCTCACCACATCCCGCGCAGCCGCACCGATCCCCGCCATCAGGTCGTCGTCCAGCACATCACCGGTACAGATCAAGCGGATGCCGGCAGCGCCAAGACCGCGTTCGGTAAACTGCTTCAACACCGCCGCCCCCTCCCCGGAAGGCACGAACACGAACAGCGCCTCCGGTCGCGCATCCTTGACCCGCTGCAGGAAGGGCGCGTAATCGGGATTGCGCAAAGGTACCCGCACGCTCTCCAGCACCTTGCCACCGGCTTCGCCGAAGGTCTTCACGAACACCTTCTCCGCATCAAGCCCCGGACCATAGTCGGAGACAAAGGTCACCACACTCTTGATGCCATTCTTCGCCGCCCACGACGCCAGCGGCGAGGTCACCTGCGCCAGCGTGAACCCGGTGCGCACGATATAGGGAGAACGCTGCGGGATGATCGAGGTCGCCGCCGCCGTGACGATCATCGGCACCCTGGCCTGGGTCGCGATCGGCGCCGCAGCCAGTGCCAGCGGCGTGAGGCCAAAGCCCATCAGCACCTGCGCCTTGTCACGTGCCACCAGTTCCTGCGCCAGCCGCTTGGTCACATCAGGCGACACGCCGCCATCGTCCTTGAGCAAAATCTCCACCTTGCGCCCGCCTGCGCTGTCACCGAACTTCTGCTGGTACAGCTTGACCGCGGCTTCGATCTGCCGGCCGGTGGAGGCAAACGGCCCCGACATCGGCACGATCAAGCCCACCTTCACCGCATCGGCCGCCCTTGCCATCAGGGGCAGGGAACCTGCCGTCAATGCTGCTCCCGCCAGCATCAGCTGGCGACGACGTCCATCGAAGCGCTCGCTCATCGTATGTCTCCTCTCGATTTATTGTGGTTAGATATCCAGCACCAGCAGTGCGCTCTTCGCGCGTGAACAACAAGGCGTGAACTGGTCACAGGCGGCACGTTCTTCATCGGTCAGGTACTGGTCACGATGATCGGGCTCCCCTTCCAGCACCCGCGTCAGACAGGTCCCGCAAATTCCCTGCTCGCACGACACCGGCACGTCGATACCATGCTCGGCCAGCACCTGGATCACCGTGCGCTCGGGCGGGATATGGAATACCTGGCCACTGCTGGCCAACCTGACGTCGAAGGCGCCATTGCCATCGGCCACCACCGGCGCCGCACCGAAATATTCGAAGTGCACCTGGTCCTCCGGCCAGCCCTGCGCCCGCGCCGTGTCGACCACGTGCGCAATGAAACCGGAGGGCCCGCACACATAGAGATGGGTCTGCGGCGCAAGCCCGGAGAGCAATGCGACAAGGTCCAGCTTCTGGGACGCCGCGCCGTCATCGTAGTGATAGTGCACCCGCTCGCCGAAGGACGATGCGGCGATGCGCTCGCGGAACGCCAGATTCCTGGGCGTGCGGGCGCAATAATGCATCTCGAAGGAGGCCCCGGCAGCGGCCAGGGATTCGGCCATGCAGAGGATGGGGGTGACACCGATGCCGCCGGCCAGCAACAGGCTGTGACGCGCCGGCACCAGCGGGAAATGATTGCGCGGCGCGCCCACCTCGACCAGCTCGCCGACCTGCAGCCGCTCATGCACGGCCACCGAGCCGCCACGCGAATTCGGATCGCGCAACACCCCGATCTGGTAACGATGCCGTTCGTGCGGCGCATTGCACAGCGAATACTGGCGCAGCAATCCTCCCGGCAGATGCACGTCGATATGCGCACCGGCTGCAAAGACCGGCAGGGGCTGCCCTTCAGGATCGACCAGGTCCAGGCCGATGATGCCTTCGGCTTCTTCACGGCGTGCCGCGACCTTGAGCTTGAATGTCGTCATGCCCATGCCCTCAGGCTGCCGCGCTCTTGCCGGCCTCGGCTTCGCGGGCCAGCCACTTGTCCAGCACCTTGCGCGATTGCACGCCACCGGCATCGATGTTCAAGGCCAGCAGACGACGCTGGGGATGACGCAGCAGGTTGGCCTGCTGCAGCTCCAGCATCTCGCGGTCCTCGCCGAAGATCTTGCCCTGGCCCTCGCGGATGGTGGCGGTGAGTTCCTTGTCCTCGGGACGGAAATGGCGCGCCATGCCCCAGAAATACCAGTGCGAGGTCTCGGTCTCGGGGGTGATGAAATCGACCACGATGCTGGAGGCCTTGTGCTCCGGCGCGGCTTCGTAACCGCCCTGGCCTGCATGGGCCACGCCCACTTCGATCATCACGTGGCTGGGCGGGGAGAAACGGCAGATCTGCCAGCGATCCACCGGTACATCGTCGGCCAGGCCGTTGCCGCGCAAGGCCATGCGCCAGAACGGCGGCGGCATGATGTTTTCCATGAAGCGACTGGTGATGACCTGCTCGCCCTCTACCCGGGTATTGACGGGAGCCTCGTCGATTTCCTTCTGGCCGATGCTGGAGGCATGGACATAGGTCTCGTGCGTCAGATCCATGAGGTTGTCGATCATCAGGCGGTAGTCGCAATTGATGTGATAGAGACCGCCGCCATAGGCCCACTCCGGGTTGTCGGCCCATTCCAGGTGATGGATGGTGGCCGGATCGGCCAGGCTCTTCTCGCCGGGCCAGACCCAGATGAAGCCGTAGCGCTCCACCACCGGAAAACTGCGGATGCACGGAAAGCCACGCACCCGCTGACCCGGCATGCTGATGGGCTGGCCATCGCAGCCCATCTCCAGGCCGTGGTAGCCGCACACCAGCTGACCATCGCGCACGAATCCCAGCGACAGCGGCGCGCCGCGATGCGGGCAGAAATCTTCCACCGCCGCGACCTTGCCCTCGGCACCACGGTAGAACACGATCTTCTCGCCGCAGATCTGGCGGCCTAGTGGCTTGCTGGCGATCTCGTCGGGTGTGCAGGCAACGTACCAGGCATTCTTGGGGAACATGGTGCTCTCCTCTTGGGTGAATTCCTCAATGGGCGCGTGTGGACAATGGCCGGCGCCACGATCAGGCTTTTTATCTTCTGGTTCCGCAGGCTGGTTTGATCCAGATCCTGTCGGGTCTCTCGGTTTCTTGTTTTAATATTCAGTACACTGAATGTTTAGAAAAGTATCCGTCAATCCGCAGCGCAAGTAAACTCGGTAGCAAACTTTTTTTGTTGCGCGCTGCGTCAATTGACGCGAGGCAACCAGCCTTGCCGGTTACACTCCCGAGCATCCCGCCGCATGCGGGCCAGCCCATCCGACCGATCCGCCATGTCCAGAAAAAACAGTGCACAGCAACACGAGACCGCCGGTGAAAGCCGCCTGGTCGACCTGTATGAACACCCCGGCCACCTGTTGCGCCGGGCGCAGCAGATCTCGGTCTCGCTCTTCCATGATGAGATCGGTGGCGTGATCACGCCGGTGCAATATGCGATCCTGCGCATGCTCTCCAATCACCCCGGCATCGACCAGGTGACACTGGCCGGCCTGGTGGCCATCGATACCTCCACCGGCGCCACGGTCTGTGCACGCCTGGAGGAAAAGGGCTTGCTGGTGCGCGAGGTGATCCCGCACAACCGCCGCCAGCGCGCCTTGCGCATCACGGCCGCCGGCGAGAACCTGCTGGAGGAGCTGGTGCCCGGCTTGCAGCGCCTGCGCAAGCGCATCCTGGCACCGCTCGATGAAGCCGAGCGGGAGCAGTTCATGGTCCTGCTGGACAAGCTGGTGCACGTCAACAATGCGCATAGCCGCGCGCCGCTGGCGGCCCCGCCCCAGGTCCCCGAGCGCGACGACTGAGACCGCGCCCGGCCGGGCCGGATTCATCCCGCAAACATATCCGCGATCACGGCGCGCAACCAGGCGTTGCCACCATCCTTGTGATATTTCCTGTGCCAGTGCTGCTTGAGATCGAAAGACGGAATCTCGAAGGGCGGCTCCACCAGCTTGATGTTGGCAAACTGGGCGAAGGATTCCCCCACCGCCCGTGGCACCGTGGCGATCAGGTCGGAAGACGCGATCAGGAAGGGGATGGACATGAAGTGCGGCGTAGAGAGCACGATGCGCCGCTGTATCTTGCGGCGTAGCAGGAACTGTTCGAAGACTTCCTGGCTACGCCCTTCGGCCTTGATGACGGCATGCCCAAGGCTCAGGAACTTCTCGATACTGATCTTGCGGGAGCGGTGCGGATGATCGGCGCTGAGCAGGCAGATGAAATCATGGGAAAACAGTCTCTGTTGAAAGAAATTCCGGTTCTTCAGATCGGGGAAGAATCCCACCGCCAGGTCCACCGCACCACTTTCCAGCGCCGCCGCCAGCTCCGGCGGCGGCATGGTCACCGACAGTAGCGAGGCATGCGGGGCGTCCTGGCGCAGGCGGTCCAGCAGCTTGGGCAGGAAGGTCATCTCGCCGATATCGGACAAGGCCAGCGTGAAACGCCTGGTGGTGCTGGCCGGATTGAAATTCTCGCTGGCCAGCACGTCGGTGTCGATGCGCTGCAGGATATCCCGGGTCGGGGCGATCAACGCCAACGCACGCGGCGTCGGTTCCATGCCGCGCGCCGTGCGCACGAACAGAGGATCGCCCAGCGACCTCCTCAGCTTGTTCAACGCCACGCTCACGGCCGGCTGACTCATGTCCAGCCGACGCGCAGCCGCGCTGACGCTACGTTCATCAAAGATCGCCAGGGCCACCGGCAACAGGTTCAGATCGAATGAGGCCATATCCTTGCAGTCCTTTCTGGTCCCAGCATGCCACAGCTGTCAGACGTTGACATGTGCAATCGTATTTGAAAATCGCATAAATATTATGTTGAAAATTCTATTTTCAAATAATTTTAGCTCGGTGATCATCCGCCGCAGGCCGCACCAGAATTCAATCCAGAAGAGCGACGGCCGCTGAGCCGGAATCGATCCGGCCACTCATCACAGAGAGGAGACAACATGCAACTTTCCAGGCTTGCAGGGACGCGCATCGCCCTGGTCGCGACATTGGCGGCGCTGGCCGCCACCTTCCCGGCGCATGCCGGTGACAGGCAGGACACCATCCGTATCGGCTTGATTACATCCCTGACCGGCCCCGCCGCCCAGAGCGGCGAACAGATGAAGGCCGGCATCGACACCTGGCTGCACGAGCATGGCCATACCGTGGCAGGCAAGAAACTGGAGATTCTCTACAAGGACGATACCGGCGCACAGGCCGACGTCGCCAAACGCCTGGCGACCGAACTGCTGGTGCGGGATAACGTCGATGTCCTGACCGGTTTCGTTTTCACGCCCAACGCCATCGCCGCTGCCGCCGTCGCCGACAAGGCCAGAAAGCCGATGGTGGTCATGAACGCCGCCGCCTCGGGCGTGACGACCCGATCGGCCTATCTCACCCGCACCTCCTACACCATCGCGCAATCGGTCCAGCCGTTGGCCCAGTGGGCCTACAAGACCGGATCGCGCCGGGTCTTCTCCATCGTCTCCGACTACGCCCCCGGCCTGGATGCGGAAGCCTGGTTCAACAAGAGCTTCACGGCCGCTGGCGGCAGCGTCGTCGCCACGGTCCGCGCACCCCTCAACACGGTGGACTACAGTGCCTTTGTGCAGCGGATCAAGGATGAAAAGCCCGATGCGCTGCATGTCTTCCTGCCCAATGGACAGCCGATGGTCGCGTTCATCAAGGCCTACAAGGAGAAAGGCCTGGACAAGGCGGGCATCCGCTTTCTTGGCGGCGAAGGCTGGGCCGACGATGACGTGCTGAGCATGGGCGGCGATGCCATGCTGGGCATCTATAGCGCCGGCTTCTATGCATACTCGCGCCCGGGAGCCGTCAACGCCAGCTTCCTGGAGTCCTTCTCGCGCACGGTGGGTGGACGCTTCAAACCCAACTTCCTGTCGGTCTCGGCCTATGACGCCATGGACCTGATCGCCACCTCGCTGGAAAAGAATGGCGGCAAGACCGAGGCCACCGCTTTCATCGATGCCGCCCGTAACTACCATGCGACCAGCCCGCGCGGCACGGTGGCGATCGACCCCGCCACACGCGACGTGGTGCAGACGATCTATATCCGCCGCATCGACAAGAAGGATGGGAAGTACGTCGCCACCGAAATCGACCGCTATGACGCCGTCAAGGATCCTGCCAAGGATGGATCCGGCCAGCTCATCAGGTAATGCACCTCATTGCCCCCTCGCCCCCAAACACATCGCCTAGCAAGGAGTAGATCATGTTCCCACTTAACCAATGGTATGTCGCCGGATTCGACTGGGAGTTGCAGGACCGGCCCGTTGCCCGCACCCTGCTGGACCGGCCGGTGGTGCTGTTCAAGAACGCCAGCGGTGAGGTCGCCGCGCTGGAGGATCGCTGCTGCCATCGCAGCCTGCCGCTGTCCTGCGGCACCCTGGAAAGCCAGGGCCTGCGTTGCGGCTATCACGGCCTGCTGTTTGCCCCGGACGGACGCTGCATCGACGTGCCGGGACAAGCCCGCGTCCCTGCCAAGGCCTGCGTCAAGTCCTACCAGGTGGCCGTTCGCAACCAGGTGATCTGGATCTGGATGGGCGAGCCCGCCAATGAAACCACCCGGAGCGAACCGCCGGAGATCAGCGCGCACGACGACGTCCGCTACCGCTTCAAGGGCGGGGTCTTCCACTACCAGGCGCCGTACCAGTTGATCCACGATAACCTGCTCGACCTGAGCCATGTCGGCTACGTGCATGGCAAGACCATCGGCGGCAACGCCAGAACCCATATGGAAGCACCCACCCGTGTCAGCGGCACCGGCCAGCACGTCCATGTGGTGCGCCACATGTTGAATTCGCAGCCGCCAGCGACCTACACCGCCGCCTGGCCGTTTCGCGGACGCATCGACCGTTGGCAGGAGATCGATTTCCATGTCAGCCACCTCAATATCTTCACTGGTGCCGTCGACGCTGGCAGCGAGCCGATCGACAACCCTGACCGAGGAGGTTTCCACATGCGCGGCTTCCATGGCATCACACCGGAGAGCGCTACCACCTCCCACTACTTCTGGACCATGGCCTGCTCCGGCCATCCCGACATGCCCGACAACCTGGAAGATGTCTACCAGCAGACCGCCGCCACCTTCGAGGAGGACCGTATCATCATCGAGGCCCAATACCGCAACCTGCGACGCTTCCCCCAGCCAGCCATGGTGGATATCCATGTGGATGCAGGCGCCAATCGGGCCCGCCGCGTCATCGACGACCTACTGGCGCATCAGCACCAGGCCGCTTTGTCATGAATGCCATCATCACCTCCATCGCCCAGGCCGGCGCGGACGTGCGCGTCTTTGAACTGAAAAGCGCCGACGGTACTCCGCTTCCCGCGTATGCCCCAGGCGCCCATCTCGACCTCACGCTGGGCAATGGCCTGGTGCGCCAGTACTCGCTGTGCTGCCGCGACCCCTCACCCGAGCGCTATCGCATCGCCGTCAAGCGCGATCCCGCCTCCCGTGGCGGCTCGGCATGGCTGCATGAGCATGCCGAGGTCGGGACGATGCTGGAGATCGGCCTGCCCCGTAACGCCTTCGGCCTGGGCCAGAGCAACGATCCCCATCTGCTGCTGGCCGGCGGGATCGGCATCACCCCATTGCTCTCAATGGCCTACGCATTGTTGCGCGCCGGACGCGAGTTCCATCTGGCCTCTTTCGCTCGCGACCAGGCCGCGCTGCCCTTGCCGGATGACCTGACATCGATTGCGCTGCATGCGCGGGTCAGCATCCACGTGGGGCTGGATCCGCACCAGACCCGTAGCTCCCTTGCCCAACTGATGGCGGGCTACCCGCGCGCCGAAGTCTATACCTGCGGTCCGGCCCCCTTCATGGATCTGGTAACCGAGCTGGGCGCGACGCGCTTTGGTGCACAATCGCTACATCAGGAGTCATTCCAGGCGCCCTTGCCGGCCAGCGGCGACCGGCCTTTCCGGATCCGTCTCAAAAATGGCCGGGAACTTGATGTACCGGTCGGAAGATCGGCACTGGCCTGCCTGCAGGAAGCGGGCATCGATGCGCCATGCTCCTGCGAGATCGGCGTCTGCGGAACATGCCGGGTGGCGATAGTCTCGGGGCAAGCCCGCCACCATGACAGCTTTCTCAGCGACGAGGAGAAAGCCTCGGGGAAATGGTTCTTGCCCTGTGTCTCGCGCGCAACTACCGAGGTATTGACGCTAGATCTCTGATCCGCCATCTACCACCGCCCGCTGACGCGCGATAGTCGATCAGCGGCGACGCCAAACAAAAAACGGAGGGGTATCCCTCCGTTTTTCATTTCAGTGCGGGCCGTATCAGGCCACCGCCACCAGCCTGTCCAGGGTCTGCCCATCGTCAAGCAGGCTCTGGCTGTCGGACGCATGCACGATGCGACCGCGATCAAGCACGATGGCGCGCTGGGTCAGCGACAACGCCATGCGCGCATGCTGTTCCACCACGATCACCGACATGCCCTCTTCGCTGACCAGGCGACGGATCACCTTGAGCAATTCCTGCACGATGATGGGTGCCAGTCCTTCCATGGGTTCGTCCAGCAGCAGGATGCGCGGGCTCACCATCAGCGCGCGCGCGATGGCCAGCATCTGCTGCTCGCCGCCCGAGAGCTGGTTGCCCATGTTGTTGCGACGCTCATGCAGGCGCGGGAAGATCTGGTAGATCTTCTTCAGGTCCCACTTGCCGCCGCGCTCGACCACCGTCAGGTGTTCCTCCACGCTCAGCGAGGGGAACATGAAACGTTCCTGCGGCACCCAGCCCAGGCCGGCATGGGCGCGCTTGTGGGTGGGCACGCGCACGATGTCGCTGCCGCACCAGCGGATGCTGCCGCCACGCAGGCGCGTCAAGCCCATCAGGGTCACCAGCAGGCTGGTCTTGCCCACGCCGTTACGACCCAGCAGGGCCAGGCTTTCGCCTTCGTTCATGGCGAAGGACACGTCTTCCAATACGATCGATTCGCCGTAACCGGCGCTTACCTTCTCCAGTGCCAGCAGCTCACTCATGCTCGGCCTCCCCCAGATAGACTTCCTTGACGCGCTGGTCGGCGGCGATCTCGGCGGGCGTGCCTTCCACCAGCACCTTGCCGCCCACCAGCACGGTGATGCGTTCGGCAAAACGGAACACCAGCCCCATGTCATGCTCGATGAAGACGATGGTCACATCGCGCGGCAATTGCGCAATCACCTCGAAGAGCTCGCGGCTCTCGGCCGAGGGGATGCCGGCTGCCGGTTCGTCCAGCAGCAAGACCTTGGGCTTGGTGGCCAGGGCCAGGGCGATTTCCACCAGGCGCTGCTTGCCATAGGCCAGGCTGCGGGTGATGCTGTTGGCTTCGCTCTCCAGCTTCAGCGAGGCCAGCAAGGCCATCGCTTCCTCCACCACGTCAGTCTGGCTGGCCACGGTCTGGTACCACTTGTATTGCATGCCGCGCCGCTCGGAGATGGCCAGCACCACCGACTCCAGCACCGTCAAACCGGCAAACAAGGTATTGATCTGGAAGGTGCGCGTCATGCCGCGCTTGACCCGCTCATGCTGGGCCAGGCCGGTGATGTCGTCGCCGCCGAACCAGACCTTGCCGCTGCTGGGGGCGAAGCCCCCGGTCAAGAGGTTGATGAAGGTAGTCTTGCCGGCGCCGTTGGGGCCGATCAGGGCATGCCGTGCACCGGGCTGGAAGCTCAGGCTGACATCGCTGTTGGCCACGAAACTGCCCCAGCGCTTGGTCAGGCCCTCGGTGCGCAGGGTGGTGTCCCCTTTCTGCAGGGTCGCGCTCATGCCCGGCCTCCCTTGAAGAACTTCTCACGCAGCACCGCCAGCCCGCCCAGCAGACCGCCACGGGCGAACAGCACGATCACGATCAGCAGCAGGCCGATCCAGAATTGCCAGTAGGCCGGGTTGAGCCCGGAGAGATAATCCTGCGCCAGCATGTAGACCAGCGCGCCAATCAGGCCGCCATAGAGACGACCGGTGCCGCCCAGCACCAGGATGATCAGCAGCTCGGCCGAACGCGGAAAGCCCAGTACATCCAGGCCGACGAACTGCGTGGTCTGCGCCAGCAAGGCGCCGGCCACACCGGCCACGGCAGCGGCGACCGTGAAGATCACCACCAGGCGGCGGCTGACGTCGGCGCCGATGGCGGGCATGCGACGGCCGCCTTCGCGGATGCCCTTCAGACCCAGGCCGAAGGACGAGTTGACCAATCGGCGCAGCACCGCGAAGACGATGAAGAGCACCACGAAACTGTAGACATAGGCGACGCGACCGGTGAGGTCGAACTCGAAGAGCCCGAAGATCTTGTCCATCACCATACCGGAGAGACCGTCCACGCCACCGGTGATGAAGGCCGCCTTGTTGGCCGCCTCGAAGAGCATCAGGCCGATACCGAGCGTGACCATCAGGCGCGTCAGGTCGGCCCCGCGCACCACCAGGAAGCTGACCAGGAAACCGACCACCGCAGCAGCCAGGCCGGCCAGCAACAGCCCGCTGATCGGTTCGCCCCAGCCATGCGCGGCCAGCAGGCCGGCCGTGTAGGCGCCCACGCCGAAGAAGGCGGCGTGGCCCAGCGAGACGATGCCGGCATAACCCAGGATCAGGTCCAGCGAGACGGCAAACAGGCCCACGATCATGACCTGGCTGATCAGCACCAGATAGTCGGGGAAGACGAAGTAGGCGGCCACCGGCAAGAGCCAGAAGAGCAGTTCCAGCGGCGTCCAGCGGTCATTGGGCAGGTGCAGGACGGGCTTCATGTTGGAAGATCCGGTAGGAGCGGCAGGATGGGTCGGCGCGGTGCGGGCCACCAGGGAAGTGAAGATGCTCATCCGCGCCTCCGCATCAGGCCCGCCGGGAACAGGATCAGCAACACCACCATCAGGCCATAGATGACGAAGGCGCCGATCTCGGGCACGTAGTATTTGCCGGCGACATCGAAGACACCCAGGATCACCGCCGCCAGCAGCGGCCCCTTGATGGTGCCGGCCCCGCCCACGGCCACCACCAGCAGGAAGTAGACCATGTACTTGACCGGGAAGGTCGGGTCCAGCCCCAGCACGTCGATGCCCAGGCCGCCGCCCAGGCCGGCCAGGCCGGAACCGAGTGCGAAGGTCAGGCTGAAGACACGGCTGACATTGATGCCAAGACCGGCCGCAGCTACCTGGTTATCGACCGAGGCACGGATCTGCGCACCGAAGCGGGTGCGCTCGATCAAGAGGCCCAGAGCCAGCGTCACCAGCACCACCACACCGATGAGGAAGACCCGGTAGGCGCCCACGTCCAGGCCCAGCAGCGAGACCTGTCCGCGCAGCCAGTCGGGCAACACCACCGGCTGCTGGGTCGGCCCCCACTGCCAGGTGGCGCCAGCCACGGCCATGAAGGTCAGGCCGATGGAAAAGAGCACCTGGTCCAGGTGGCTGGCCTTGTAGAGGCGGCGGTAGAGTGAACGCTCCAGCACCAGCCCGACCACCGCCGACGCCAGGAAGGCCAGCGGCAGCGTGAGCAGGAAGGGAACCCCCAGTCCATTGAGCAGGCTCACGCAGACATAGCCGCCCAGCATGGCAAAGGCGCCATGGGCCAGGTTGATGAAATTCATCATGCCCATCGTCACCGACAGGCCCACGCTGATGAGAAACAGCAGGCTGCCATAGGCAATGCCGTCGAATAGCACCCCGAGGAAGTTGCCTAGCATGGCCAAGCTCCCTGGCGGATGTGCCGCAAGTTGCCCGCAAGGGGCGTGAACGTACGCTGGTCAAACATGATGCTGCTGTCTCCTCTTCTGGTCTGGCCTGCGGCTCTGTTTAGGGCGGCCGCTAGGTCATGGGCTTGCTGGGCGTCTATTTTCCGATGTTTCCTGCCGTCCTTGCCTGATTGTTTTTGATGTTTTTCATGATGGCTTTTGAGGTCACGCTCAGACGCGCTCGATCACCATCGCAATGCCCTGCCCCACGCCGATGCACATGGTGCACAGGGCGTAACGACCGCCGCTGCGTTCGAGCTGATAGATGGCGGTCGTCACCAGGCGCGCACCGCTCATGCCCAGCGGATGGCCCAGGGCAATGGCGCCGCCGTTGGGATTGACGCGTGCATCGTCATCGGCCACGCCCAGTTCACGCAACACCGCCAGGCCTTGCGAGGCAAAGGCTTCGTTGAGTTCGATCACGTCCATCTGGTCTATCGTCATGCCCAGTTGCGCCAGCAGCTTCTTGCTGGCCGGGGCCGGTCCCATGCCCATGATGCGCGGCGCCACGCCGGCGGTGGCCATGCCCAGGATGCGGGCGCGCGGCTTGAGCCGGTATTGCTCCACCACCTCGGCGCTGGCCAGCAGTAGCGCGCAGGCACCGTCATTGACCCCCGAGGCATTGCCGGCGGTGACCGTGCCGTCGGGCTTGACCACGCCCTTCAGGCGCGCCAGCGCTTCCATGCTGGTAGCACGGGGATGTTCGTCCTGCGTGACGGTGATGGGGTCGCCCTTCTTCTGCGGGATCACCACCGGCACGATCTCCTGGGCCAGCGTGCCATTGGCTTGCGCGGCGGCGGCCTTGGCCTGGCTGCGCAGGGCGAACTGGTCCTGGTCTTCACGGCTGACCTTGTAGTCGACGGCGACGTTTTCGGCCGTCTCGGGCATGGCATCCACGCCATACTTCTGCTTCATCAGGGCATTGACGAAACGCCAGCCGATGGTGGTGTCCTGGATCGCAGCCTGGCGCGAGAAGGCGCTGTCGGCCTTGCCCATCACGAAGGGGGCGCGGGTCATCGATTCGACGCCGCCGGCGATCATCAACCGGGTCTCGCCCGACTTGATGGCGCGTGCGGCGGTGCCCAGCGCATCCATGCCCGAGCCGCACAGGCGGTTGATGGTGCTGCCCGGCACTTCCTGCGGCAGACCGGCCAGCAGCAGCGACATGCGCGCCACGTTGCGGTTGTCTTCGCCGGCCTGGTTGGCGCAGCCGTAGATGACGTCATCGACGGCACTCCAGTCCACTTGCGGATTGCGCTCCATCAGCGCACGCAGCGGCACGGCGCCCAGGTCGTCGGCGCGCACATCCTTGAGCGCGCCGCCGTAGCGGCCGATGGGGGTACGGATGGCGTCACAGATAAATACGTCTTTCATGCTGTCCTCACTACGGATGGGGCTTGCTGCAAATGGATGGATTCAGGGATTCGGTCGAGCAGAGGATTCAGGCCGCCGGCAACAAGGGCGCGCCGGTCAGTTCCTGCAATTGCGCCAAGGACAGGCCTTCGACGATCTCCACCACGCGCAGGCCCTGCGGCGTGACATCGATCACGGCCAGGTCGGTGTAGATGCGGTTGACGCAGCCGATGCCGGTGAGCGGATAGGAGCAGGCCTCTACCAGCTTGCTCTCGCCGGTCTTGGTCTGGTGATCCATCATCACGAACACCTGCTTGGCGCCGATGGCCAGGTCCATCGCACCGCCCACGGCGGGGATGGCGTCCGGCGCGCCGGTATGCCAGTTGGCCAGGTCACCCTTGGCCGAGACCTGGAAGGCGCCCAGCACGCAGATATCGAGGTGGCCGCCGCGCATCATCGCAAAGGAGTCGGCGTGATGGAAGTAGGAGCCACCGGTCAACAGCGTCACCGGCTGCTTGCCGGCGTTGATGAGGTCTTCGTCCTCTTCGCCGGGCGCGGGCGCGGGGCCCATGCCGAGCACGCCGTTTTCGCTGTGCAGGAAGATTTCCTTGTCGGCGGGCAGGTAGTTGGCAACCTTGGTGGGCAGGCCGATGCCCAGGTTCACGTAGGCGCCTTCGGGGATATCCTGGGCCACGCGTGCGGCGATCTGGTCACGGGTGAAGCGGTTCATTGCTGGGCCTCCTTGGTTGCCACGATGCGCTGTACGAAGATGCCGGGCGTGATAATGTTTTCCGGATCGAGCTGGCCCAGTTCCACCACCTCGCTGACCTGGGCAATGGTGCACTTGGCAGCCATGGCCATGATCGGGCCGAAGTTGCGGGCGGTCTTGCGATAGACCAGGTTGCCCCAGCGGTCGCCGCGCAATGCCTTGATCAGGGCGAAGTCGGCGTGGATGGGCGACTCCAGCACGTAGTGGCGGCCGTTGATCTCGCGGGTTTCCTTGCCCTCGGCCAGCATGGTGCCGTAACCGGTCGGGCTGAAGAAGCCGCCGATACCGGCGCCGGCGGCGCGGATGCGCTCGGCCAGGTTGCCCTGCGGGGTCAGTTCCAGCTCGATCTCGCCGGCGCGGTAGAGCGCGTCGAAGACGTGCGAGTCGGTCTGGCGCGGGAAGGAACAGATGATCTTCTTCACCCGCTTGGTCTTGAGCAACGCGGCCAGGCCGGTGTCACCGTTGCCGGCATTGTTGTTGACGATGGTCAGGTCGCGCGCGCCTTGCGCGATCAGGGCATCGATCAGCGCCGACGGCATGCCGGCATTGCCGAAACCGCCGATCATGATGGTGGCGCCATCATGGATGTCCGCCACCGCCTGCTCCAGGGAGCCAGAAATTTTATCGATCACGTTGCTCTCACTTTAGGTTCGGCGCCTGCCAGTGCAGCGCCTGCTTGCAGCCCGCTGCAGTGCTCAGCAGGGCCGGTTCTGGTCGGGTCTCCACCAGGTCCGGGGGATCGCTTGCGGGCTGTTGTGATTTGCCTGACAATGTTCGATCACCGAACTAATGTTTGATTTTCGCACAAAAAGAGTTTAGCGACCCGGTTTAAGGGCCGTCAAGAAAAACCCGCAGGATGTGTTCGCTTGCCGCACAAACCGTTAGAATTCCCCGACTGCCATTGAGAATCCGCGCCCATGTCCACCACGCCCGTCGCCAAGACCCGCAACAGTCCAGTCAAGAGCAGCAAAAGCAGCAAGAGCATCGATGCCAGCGCCGCCGCCAAACCGGCCCGGGCCACCCGCGCCAAGGCCAAGCCAGCGCCGGCCCTGGCCGAACCGGAACGCGAGCTGACCATCGCCGAGGAGATCGACGCCCTCACCGATCCCAGCTTCATGACCTCGCTGGCGCGTGGCCTGGCGGTGATCCGTGCCTTCAGCGATTCGCGCCGCAGCCTGACCATCGCCCAGATCAGCCAGAAGACCGGCATCCCGCGCGCGGCGGTGCGGCGTTGCCTGCATACCCTGAAGCAGCTGGGCTATGCCGATTCCGACGTCAACAATTTCTCGCTGCGCCCCAAGATCCTCACGCTGGGCTATTCCTACCTGTCGTCGACGCCGCTGACCGTGTCGGCCCAGCCCTACCTGAACAACATCAGCCGCACCCTGGGCGAGTCCTGCTCGCTGGCCGTGCTGGACGACAACGAAGTGCTCTACGTGGCGCGCTCGGCCACCTCGCGCGTGATGTCGGTAGCGCTCAATACCGGCAGCCGCCTGCCCGCCTATTGCACCTCGCTGGGCCGGGCCATGTTGGCGCATCTGCCTGACGATCAGTTGAAGGCCTACTTCGAGAAGGTCAAGCTGCGCGCGCTGACCGACAAGACGGTGGTGTCGCAGAAGCGCCTGCGCGAGATCCTGGCCGGCGTGCGCGAGAACGGCTATGCCGTCATCGACGAAGAACTGGAAGTGGGACTGCGCTCCATCGCCGTGCCGGTACGCGGTGCCTCCGGCAACGTGCTGGCGGCGCTGAACGTGGGTGCACAAGCTGCGCGCGTCTCGCGCAAGCAGATGGAAGAAGAGATCCTGCCCGTGCTGCTGCGCGGCGCCCAGGAACTGTCGGTACTGCTGCCCTGAAAAACCGGTCCGGCCGCACCACGGTGCTGGCCGGACCGAAAGACCGGGGCGTCCACAGTCCCGCCCCGGCCATGGATGCGACGCATCCCTGTGGATGCGTCGTCCTCAAGCACCGTGTGCAGATCAGAAGGTATGACGGATGCCGCTCATCACGCCGAACTGGTTCTTGCCCGCTCCCACCGTACCACCGGCATCGATGGCCACGGCCGAGGTGCCGCCGTTCTTGATGTAGCCCACCGAGGTATACAGTGCCGTGCGCTTGGACAGGTTGTAGGTCAGGCGTGCCACCGACAGCGTGACATCGTTGTCGCTGCCCTTGACGTTCAGGCGCGAGACCTGCGCATCCAGCACCAGGGCCACCGACAGCGGATAGCTCACTCCCAGGTAGTACAGGTCGGAGTCGGTATTGGTATTGGCGGCCGCACGGGTACGACGATCCACCACGCCGCCGCCGATCTTGACGTCACCCAGCATGAAGTAACCGTTCAGCGTGACGCGCTGGTCGGTGTTGTCGCTGCTGGTCAGGCCGTTGGAGGCGCCGGTGTTGCCATACATGATGTCGTAGGAAGTGGTGACACCCCAGCCACGTCCGTCATAGCCCAGCAGGCCGGTGACCTGGCGGCAGGCCTTGCTGTTGCCGGCCACTTCGCCGGGGCAGTTGGTGGCGGCGGGACCGGCCGGACCGGCAGCATCACGACCGAAACTGTAGGTCGCGCCCACAGTGAAGCCGCTGAAGGTACCGAGGTAGCCGATGGAATTGTCGCTACGGGCATTGGGCAGATAGGGATCGATGCTACCGATGGCGAAGATGTTGGGCCCCATGACGTCGGTCTTGAGCTGCGAGATATAGGTCATGTTGATCTGGCGACCCAGCATGACCTGGCCCCAGTCGCTCTTCAGGCCGACATAGGACTGGCGGCCGAACAGGCGACCGCCCTGGCCCATCGCACCGGTGTCGGGTGCGAAGCCCGACTCCAGCACGAACATCGCCTGCAGGCCGCCACCGAGATCTTCCGTACCACGGAAACCCAGGCGTGACGGGAAGCTGCCCGTCAGCGAAGGCATCTTGAAGACCGAATTGCCGGCCGCGTTGGCATTGGTCGTATAGACCACGCCGGTATCGATGATGCCGTAGATGGTGACCGAACTCTGCGCCATCGCCTGGCTTGCGCACAGGCCTGCGGCCAGGGCCATGGCGCTCACTGCTACTGTCTTTTTCATTACCGTCTCCTCCTGATGACTCGTTGAACGTTGTGTTTGGCCGGTCCGCTGTCGGATCGCACCTTGTGCCGGTGCGTACCGGCGATTCGCTGCTCGCCGTCCTTGCTTTGATACAGGGTGTTGCCTGTTGCGAATTCGGTGCTGCCGTGCACGACACACCAGCGGGCGGGCGCAAGAAGGCCCCCTGCCCCATGACCCTGGTCATCGGCATGCCTGCTTTTGCCACGCGGCAAGCGCGTCGCGGTGAAACACGATTTGATGGATGCAACTCGTGGTTGCATGAGAAGGAACACTGGAGGGAGCCTCGCAGAACCCTCAGGGAACGTCTCCGGACTAAGTTTTTATACCGTTTTATTTGCTGTTCGATTACCGCACATCAGTTTGTTAACCGAACAGATGTTGCGATACTATTGTTCGCGCCCCGGCTTTGTCAACAAGACGAGTCGGGTAAAACCAGGCAACGCGTCGCCCGACTGCAACAGTGGGGCCGTCGATGAGACAATCGATCCGGCGACAGAACCGGTCAGATCACCGATGCTGCACGCACTCAACATGGAGACTGAAAATGACGTTCAAGAAAGCCGCCCTGCTGGCCTTGCTGGCAGGTTCCCACCTCATCATGGCCGCGCCCGCGCAGGCCGAAGACACCATCAAGGTCGGCCTCATCGCCGCCTTCTCCGGCCCCTTCGCCGACTACGGCAAGCAGATGGAAGGCGGCATCAAGGCCTGGATGGCACAGCATGGCGACAGCGTGGCCGGCAAGAAGGTGCAGATCATCATCAAGGACACCACCGGTCCCTCGCCCGAGATCGCCAAGCGTCTGGCGCAGGAACTGGTGGTGCGCGACAAGGTGGATTTCCTGGCCGGCTTCGGCCTCACGCCTGAAGCGCTGGCGGTGGCCCCGATCGCCGAACAGGCCAAGAAGCCGATGATCATCATGAATGCCGCCAGCTCGGTGATCACCACCAAGTCCAATTACATCGCGCGCTTCTCGATGACGCTGCCGCAGGTGTCGGGCCCGATGGCAACCTGGGCGCTGAAGAACGGCATCAAGCGCGTGGTCACGCTGGTGGCCGACTACGGTCCGGGCATCGATGCCGAGACCGCCTTCAAGACCAACCTGCTGGGCGGTGGTGGCCAGGTCGTCGAGTCCATCCGCGTGCCCTTGCGCAATCCCGAGTTCGCGCCCTACATCCAGCGCATCAAGGACGCCAAGCCGGAGGCCGTGTTCATCTTCGTGCCGGCCGGCGAGCAGAGCATCGCCTTCATGAAGGGCTACCGTGAACGCGGCCTGGCCGAAGCGGGCATCAAGGTCATCGCCACCGGCGACCTTACCGACGACCACGTGATGCCGGCCATGGGCGACTCCACACTGGGCGTGATCACCACCTTCCACTACTCGGCCGCCCACGACTCGCCGGAGAACAAGGCCTTCCTCAAGAGCTTCGCCGCCGCCAACCCCGGTGCAGGCCGCCCCAACTTCATGGCGGTAGCGGCCTATGACGGCATGGCTGCCATCTACGAGGTCAGCAAGAAGCTCAATGGCAAGATCGACGGCGATCGCGCCATGGCCCTCCTCAAGGGCATGAAGCTGACCAGCCCGCGCGGCCCCATCACCATCGACCCGGCCACCCGCGACATCGTGCAGACCGTCTATGTGCGCAAGGTCGAGAAGATCGGCAACGAAGCCTACAACGTGGAGTTCGACAAGTTCGAGAACATGAAGGACACCGGAAAATAAGTTTTCCGTCCCCCTTCCCTACGGCAACGCCGGTGATGCACTGCACACCGGCGTTTTTCTTTGCGCCGCCAGGCCGGTAGCAGCCTGGCATTGAGCCCTCTGGAATTTTTCAAAAGCGGCGACTGCAGTGCAACATCGGCGACGGCGGAATGGTCAGGAAATCATGTTCGACTACCGCCCGCTTTTGCATCAATCGCACAAAACGCAACACATCGACCGCTTGCGTTTACGTCCCGAATACTTATACTGAATAATAGTTCTACTTTATAACTAATTTGGGCAACCCAAAAAATAGCCGGCACCGGCATGACGAGCGAGCGCATGAACCAGCACAGCAACCTGCTTGAGATAAAGCAACACGGCGCCATCGCCGAAATCGCCCTGAACCGGGCACCCAAGCGCAATGCGCTCAACGACCCGCTGGTGCGGGCCATCCGCGATTGCTTCGAGAACCTGCCCGAGGGCGTCAAGGTGGCCATCATCCACGGCCACGGCGATCACTTCTGCGCCGGCCTGGATCTGTCGGAACTGCGTGAGCGCGACACCTCGGAATCCATGCATCACTCACGGATGTGGCACGCCGCCTTCGAACAGATCCAGTTCGGCCGCGTACCGGTGATCGCCGTCCTGCATGGTGCCGTGATCGGCGGCGGCCTGGAACTGGCCTCGGCGGCGCATATCCGCGTGGCCGAGGAAAGCGCCTTCTACGGCCTGCCGGAAGGCCAGCGCGGCCTCTTCGTCGGCGGTGGCGGTTCGGTACGGATCTCGCGCCTGATCGGCGTGGCGCGCATGGCCGACATGATGCTGACCGGGCGCGTGCTTTCGGCCGAGGAGGGACACCAGGCCGGCATTTCGCAATACAGCGTGGCCACCGGACGCGGCCTGGACAAGGCGCGCGAACTGGCCGAACGCATCGCCCGCAATGCCCCCATGACCAACTATGGCGTCATGCATGTGCTGCCGCGCATCCACGACCAGTCCATCCAGGATGGCCTGATGACCGAGTCGCTCATGGCGGCGGTGGCCGGCAGCGATCCCGATACCAAGGGTCGCCTGGCAGCCTTCCTCGATCACAAGCAGAACAAGGTCAAGCCGGCCTGAGACATCGCCACGGCGGCCCGCACCAGAGAGCAGCAGCCAGCAAGTCAGCATCAGTCAGTAATACAGTGCAGCACATAACAACACATCTCCCAGGCAAGTACCTCGGGAGATTCCACAACAGAGACATGTATGAACACTCCTCCTCGCTATCGCAGCGTCAGGTTCGGCATCGGCGGCGTCGACGTCGTGCCGGGTGCTGACGGCCAATCCATCGTCAAGACCCGCCAGCCGCTGGAAGCCTACCCGGCGCGCCTGACCGACAAGCTGATCCACTGGGCCACGGTCGATCCCGAGCGCACCTACATGGCGCGCCGCGACGGCCACGGCGGCTGGCGCCGCATCAGCTATGGTCAGGCCCTGCAGAGCGCGCGCCGTATCGGCCAGGCGCTGCTGCAACGTGGCCTGTCGGCCGAGCGTCCCTTGCTGATCCTCTCCGAGAACGACCTGGAACATGCCATGCTGGTGCTGGGCTGCCACTATGCGGGCGTGCCGTATGCGCCGGTGTCCTCGGCCTATTCCCTGCTTTCCAAGGATTACGCCAAGCTGCGCCACGCGGTGCAATTGCTGACACCCGGTTTGATCTTCGCCGCCCATGGCGAAAAGTTCGCCGCGGCGGTCAATGCGGTGGCCCCTGATATCGAGTTCGTGGTCACCGAAGCCCCTCCGGCCGGGCGTGACTGCACGCTCTTTGCAGAACTGGAGGCGACCCGCGCCGGCGATGAAGTGGAGCGCGCCTACGCCGCCACCGGCCCCGACACCATCGTCAAGTTCCTCTTCACCTCGGGCTCGACCAAGATGCCCAAGGCCGTGATCAACACCCAGCGCATGATGTGCAGCAACCTGCAGATGATCGTGCAGACCTTCCCCTTCCTGGCCGAGGAGCCGCCCATCCTGATCGACTGGCTGCCCTGGAACCATACCTTCGGCGCCAACCACAACGTCGGCATCGTGCTCTACAACGGCGGCACCATGTATATCGACGAGGGCAAGCCCACGCCGCAAGGCCTGGCCACGACGCTGAAGAACCTGCGCGAGATCGCCCCCACCGTGTACTTCAACGTGCCGGTAGGCTGGGAAGGCATCGCCCATGCGCTGGAGAAGGACGAGGCCCTGCGCCGCACCTTCTACAGCCGCCTGCGCATGCAGTTCTATGCCGGCGCGGCGCTGGCGCAACCGGTCTGGGACAAGCTGCACGCCACCGCCGAATCCACCTGCGGCGAGCGCATCGTGATGTCCTGCGGACTGGGCATGACCGAGACCTCGCCGTCGGCGCTGTTCGTGGTGGACCAGCAGGTGCAGGCCGGCCAGATCGGCATCCCGACCCCGGGCATGGAAATCAAGCTGGTCCCCAATGGCGACAAGATCGAGATCCGCTATCGCGGGCCCAATGTCACGCCGGGTTACTGGCGCGCACCGGAGCAGACCGCCGAAGCCTTCGACGAGGAAGGCTACTTCCGTTCCGGCGATGCGGTGCGCTGGCTCGATGCGGCCCACCCCGATCGCGGCTTCATGTTCGACGGCCGCGTGGCCGAGGACTTCAAGCTCTACACCGGCACCTGGGTCAGCGTCGGGCCGCTGCGCGCGGTGATCGCCCACGAAGGCGCGCCCTACCTGCAGGATGCCGTCATCACCGGCCAGGACCGCAACGAGGTGGGCATGCTCATCGTCCCCAACCTTGAGCGCTGCCGCCAGCTGGCGCGCCTGCCCGCCGATGCCTCACGCGCCGAGGTGCTGGCGGCCGCACCGGTGCGGGATTTCTTCCAGGGCGTGCTGGAGCGTCTGCAAGCACATGCCACCGGCAGCTCCACCCGCGTCACCCGGGCGCTGGTGCTGGTGGAACCGCCTTCCTTCGACCGTGGCGAAGTGACCGACAAGGGCTCCATCAACCAGCGCGCCGTGCTCACCCACCGCGCCGCCCTGGTCGAGACCCTGTATGCCGGCACCGACCCGGCCGTGCTCAAGCTGCAGGCCGCGCTCTCGCCTGCTCACTAAGAATCAGAATCAGCAAGGAAACCGCGACATGACACAAGCAGCCTTCTACTCCAGCTTCAAGGACATCTGGCTGGCCGGCGGCGTACGCACGCCCATGGTCGACTATTGCACCAGCTTCAGTCAGCTCTCACCCACCGACATGGGCATCAAGGTGGCGCGCGAGGTACTGGCCCGCACCAGCATCCCGGCCAGCGACATCGGCTCGGTCATCGCCGGCAATATGGCCCCGGGCGACGCCTACCAGTACATGCTGCCGCGCCACATCGGACTCTATGCGGGCGTGCCGCTGACGGTGCCGGCCATCATGGTCCAGCGCATCTGCGGCACCGGCTTCGAGCTGATCCGCCAGGCCGGCGACCAGATCGAGCGCGGCTATACCGAGACCGCGCTGATCGTGGGCAGCGAATCGATGACGCGCAATCCCATCGCGGCGTTTTCGCACCGCAGCGGTTTCCGCCTGGGTGCACCGGTGGAATTCCAGGACTACATGTGGGAAGCCCTGGTCGATCCGGCCCCCGGCATCACCATGCCGCAGACCGCCGAGAACCTGGCGAAGAAATATGGCATCACCCGTACCGAGGTCGACGACTATGCGGCCTATTCCTTCGAGCGGGCCTTGAAGGCGCAGGCGGCGGGCTTCCATGCGGGCGAGATCGTGACGGTCACCAACGAGACCTTCCACCTGGAGGGCTACAACGACCGTCACATCAAGCTGCAGGGCAAGGTCGGCGAAGCCGCGACCGATACCCATCCGCGCCCCTCTCCGGTGGAAGTGCTGGGCAAGCTGCGCACGCTCTATCCGGATGGCGTGCAGACCGGCGGCAACAGCTCCGCGCTGGTGGATGCGGCCGCTGCCACCATCGTGGCATCGGGCGACTACCTGCGCCGCCATGACAAGGCGCCGCTGGCACGCGTGGTCGCGGCAGCGGTTGCAGGCGTGCCACCGGAAATCATGGGCATCGGCCCGGTACCGGCCATTCGCACGCTGCTGGAACGCAATGGCCTGACGGTCGCCGACATCGGCTGCTTCGAGATCAACGAAGCACAGGGCGCGCAGATCGTGGCGGTGGAGCGCGAGCTGGGCCTGGATCGGGAACGCCTGAACGTCAACGGTGGTGCCATCGCACTGGGCCATCCGCTGGCTGCCACCGGCGTGCGCCTGTCCATCACCGCCGCGCGCGAGATGAACCGGCGCGGCGCGCGCTACAGCATCGCCTCGGCCTGCATCGGCGGCGGCCAGGGCATTGCCCTGCTGCTGGAAAACCCCTCGGCCTCCCACTGAATCGACAAGGAATCTCTTCATGCAACTGCAAGGACAAGCCGCACTGGTCACCGGCGGCGCCTCCGGCCTGGGTGCCGAGACGGCGCGCCAGCTGGTAAGTGCCGGCGCCCGCGTTTCCATCCTGGACGTCAACATGGATGCCGCCCAGGCACTGGCCGATGAATTGAACTGTCATGCCGCCCGCTGCGACATCACCGACACCGCCTCCGTGGAAGCGGCCCTGGAGGCCGCCCAGGCCGCCAACGGCGTGCCACGCATCCTGGTCAACTGTGCCGGCATCGGCGGTGCCCGGCGCATGGTGGGCAAGGATGGCAGCGCCATCCCGCTGGAAGACTTCAGCCGCATCGTCAACGTCAACCTGATCGGCACCTTCAATGTGATCCGCCTGGCGGCCGCGCGCATGGCCGCCGCCGAGCCGCTGGCCGAGGGCGAGCGTGGCGTGATCGTGGCCACCGCCTCGGTGGCGGCCTTCGACGGCCAGGTCGGCCAGGCCGGCTATGCCGCCTCCAAGGGTGGCATCACCGCCATGACGCTGCCGCTGGCGCGTGACCTGGCGCAATACGGTATCCGCGTGGTGACCATTGCACCGGGGCTGTTCCTCACGCCCCTGCTCTACAAGCTGCCCGAAGAAGTGCAGCAGTCGCTGGCCGCCTCCATCCCCTTCCCCAAGCGCCTGGGCAAGGCCGAGGAATATGCGCAGCTGGCCCTGCACATCGCCACCAACCTCTCGCTCAACGGCGAGGTGATCCGCCTGGATGGCGCATTGCGGCTGGCGCCGCGCTAAGGGGAGCGAGATGGACAAGACCATCATCTATCCCGTGCGCGTGGAGTTCGGCGATTGTGATCCGGCCGGCATTGTGTACTTCCCCAATTTCTTCCGCTGGTATGACGCGGCCTCGCGCAACTTCTTCCACCAATGCGGCGTGCCACCCTGGCGCGAGACCGAGAAGACGCGCGGCATCATCGGCACGCCCGTGGTCGACATCAGCTCGCGCTTCGTGCGCCCGGCCACCTATGGCGACCAGCTGGAAGTGCATTCCACCATCATCGAATGGAACGACAAGACCTTCGTGATGCGCCACGAACTGAAGCGCGATGGCGAACTGCTCTGCGAGGGCCGCGACACCCGGGTGTTTGCGATCCGCCACCCGGAGGACCCGAACCGCATCAAGGCCATCGCCATCCCGGAAGACATCAGGGCGATGTGTAGTTGAACAGAGGGACTACCGTTCGGACTGAGTAGGCCCGTCCGGGCCGTATCGAAGACGCTGCGGCGTGTCTTCGATACGCGGCTGGGCCGCTACTCGGTCCGAACGGGCGGCGCTGGATGGGCAGTACAAGGGAATGAGCTGCAAACGAGGTAGAGCACATACGCTCTACCCGTCAACAATCGATAAATACAAGGAGACGGAGATGAAGATGAAACTGGCATTCAAGGCAGGCGTACTGGCAGCCATGCTGGCCTGCGCGGGCGCAGCGCAGGCCGAGCTGACCATCGGCGTAGTGATGTCGCTGACCGGTCCGGGTTCGGGCCTGGGCATCCCGGCCAAGAATGGTTTTGCGCTGTGGCCCGAGAGCATCGGCGGCGAGAAGGTCAAGCTCATCATCCTCGACGACGCCACCGATCCCACCCAGGCCAGCAAGAACGCGCGTCGCCTGGTGGCCGAGGACAAGGTCGACCTGATCATCGGATCAGCCGCCGTGCCGCCCACTCTGGCCGTGGCCGACGTGGCGCTGGAGTCGCAGACGGTGCAGCTGGCCATCTCCCCCATCGAGACCGCCGAAGGCCGCGACGCCTGGACCTTCCGCCTGCCGCAGTCCACCGCCGTGATGGCCGGTGGCGTGGTGGAGCAGATGAAGAAGCTGGGCGTGAAGACCATCGGCTTCCTGGGCTACTCCGACTCCTATGGCGAGAACTGGTTGAAGGAGATGCAGCGTCTGGCCGGCGCCGCCGGCATCAAGGTGGGTACGGTGGAGCGCTTCTCGCGGGCCGACACCAGCGTCACCGCGCAAGCCCTGCGCGTGGTCAGCAGCAACCCGGATGCGGTGCTGGTGGTGGCCTCGGGCAGTGGGGCGGCCATGCCGCACAAGGCACTGATCGAACGCGGCTACAAGGGCAAGATCTTCCAGACCCACAGCGCCGCCTCGCGTGACCTGATCCGCCTGGGCGGCAAGGATGTCGAGGGATCCTACGTGGTGTCCGGGCCGGCCGTGGTGCCGGAGGCGCTGCCGGACAGCAATCCCTCCAAGAAGCTGGCGACCGATTTCGTCACCCGCTACGAGAAGCAGTATGGCGCCGGCACCCGCAACCTCTTCGCCGCCCACGTCTACGACGCCCAACTGGTGCTGCAGAAGGTGGTGCCGGAAGCGCTCAAGAAGGCCAAGCCCGGTACCCCCGCCTTCCGCGCGGCGCTCAAGGAGGCGCTGGAAAATGCCGGACCGGTGCAGATCTCGCAAGGCACGCTGCATTACACGGCCAAGGATCACTTCGGCCTGGGTGACGACGCTCGCATCATGCTGACCATCCAGAACGGCAACTGGAAGGCGGTCAATCCGTAAGGGTCGCAAGCTGATCCGGGGCGGCGCTGCGCCGCCCGTTCGTCGCCTTATTGCTCCATTGCCCCTCTCCACCGCCTAAGACTCATGGACTCTTCGATTGCCGCCATCCTGACCCTGGATGGCCTGACCAACGGCATCGTCTATGGCTTGATCGCCATTGCACTGGTGCTGGTCTTCACGGTCACCCGCATCCTCTTCATTCCGCAAGGCGAATTCGTCGCCTACGGCGCCTTGACGCTGGCCATGCTGCAGCAGGGCCAGCGCCCCGGTCCGCTGTGGCTGCTGCTGGTGCTGGCCATCTGCGCGGCCGGCATGCAGGCCGCCGGCCTCTTGCGCAGCGGCCAGGCGGCGCAGTTGCCGCGTGCGCTGGCCGGCACGCTGGGTGTGCCGCTGGCCATCGCCGCCCTGGTGTGGTGGGCCGCGCCGCTGCAGTTGGCGCTGCCGGTGCAGGTAGTGCTCACGCTGTTGCTCATCACGGCATTGGGGCCGCTGATGTACCAGGTCATCTACGAATCGATGGCCGACGCCAGCGTGTTGCAGTTATTGATCGTCTCGGTCGGCATCCACCTGGCCATGACCGGGCTGGGCCTGGTGTTCTTCGGTGCGGAGGGATTCCGTACGCCGGCCTTCTGGGATGAGCGCTGGAACCTGGCCCAGCTGCCCCTGAGTGCGCAGACCGTGGTGGTGCTGGTCGCGGCCGCGGCGCTGCTGGTGGCGCTGTGGCTGTTCTCGGGACGCACCCTGTATGGCAAGGCCTTGCGCGCCACGGCGGTGAATCGCCTGGGCGCAAGGCTGATGGGAATCTCCACGACGCTGGCTGGCAAGTTGTCCTTTGCCGTGGCAGCGTTTATCGGTGCTCTGTCGGGCGTGCTGATCGGCCCGATGAGCACCATCTTTTATGACTCCGGCTTCCTGATCGGCCTGAAGGGCTTCGTCGCTGCCACCATCGGTGCGCTGGCGAGCTTCCCGGCGGCCGCAGGGGGTGCGCTGCTGGTGGGACTGCTGGAATCCTTCAGCTCGTTCTGGGCCAGCGACTACAAGGAAGTGATCGTCTTCATGGCGCTGCTGCCGATATTGCTGTGGCGTTCGCTGGTGACGCCCGCCCATGACGAGGATTAGGAATGAGCATGATCAACAGACGACTCCCGCTCTACGCACTGCTGGTGCTGCTGGCGCTGTTCCCGGTGCTGCCCACGCCGCAGTTCTGGGTGATCCAGGCCAACTACATCGGGCTCTATGCGCTGGTGGCCATCGGCCTGGTGCTGCTGACCGGCATCGGCGGCATGACTTCCTTTGGCCAGGCCGCCTTCGTCGGACTGGGCGCCTACACCACCTCCTACCTCACCACCGTCCATGGCGTCTCGCCCTGGCTGACGCTGCCGCTGGGTCTCTTGATCACGGGCGTGTCGGCCTATGTGCTGGGTCGCATCACGCTGCGCATGTCCGGCCACTACCTGCCGTTGGCCACCATCGCCTGGGGCATCAGCCTGTACTTCCTGTTCGGCAAGGTGGAGTGGCTGGGCAAGTACGACGGCATCTCCGGCATCCCGGCGCTGCAGCTGGCCGGCATCGACCTGGCCCGCGAACGCCACCTGTACTACCTGATCTGGGCCATCGTGCTGGCAGCGGTCTGGGTCTCGCTGAACCTGCTGGACTCGCGCGCGGGTCGCGCCATCCGCGCCCTCAAGGGAGGCCGTTCGATGGCCGAGGCCATGGGCGTCGATACCGGTCGCTACAAGATCCTGGTATTCGTCTTTGCGGCCTTGCTGGCCTCGGTGTCGGGCTGGCTGTTCGCGCACATGCAGCGCACCGTCAATCCTTCTCCCTTCAGCCTGTCCATGGGGATCGAATACCTCTTCATCGTGGTGGTCGGCGGTATCGCCCACCTGTGGGGTGCGCTGCTGGGGGCGGGGGTGCTCAAGCTGCTGTCGGACCAGTTGCAGGTGCTGCTGCCGGCGCTCCTGGGCGACACGGGCAGTTACGAGAGCATCGTCTTCGGCCTGATCCTGATCCTGCTGCTGAAGTATGCCCGTGGCGGCCTGTGGCCGTGGGTGCGTGCGCTGTGGCTGCGCGCCTTCCCGCCGGCGCCGCTGCCGCTGCGCGTGGCCGGCCCCGCGTCCATGAGCCGGCGGGCGGCCCCGGCACGCGGCGCACCGCTGCTGCAGGTGGACCAGATCAACAAGCGCTTCGGCGGGCTGGTGGCGGTCAACGATGTGTCCTTCAACGTCAAGGCCGGCGAGATCGTCGGCCTGATCGGTCCCAATGGCGCGGGCAAATCGACCACCTTCAACCTGGTCACGGGATTGCTGCACGCCAGTGGCGGCCGCGTCAGCTTCAATGGCCGCGACATCGCCGGCCTGCCCTCGCGTGCCATTGCGCGGCTGGGCATTGCCCGCAGCTTCCAGCATGTGCGCCTGCTGCCGGGCATGTCGGTACTGGAAAACGTCGCCCTGGGGGCGCACATGCGCAGCCAGCAGGGTTTCCTGCGCAACACTGTCAATGCCATGCTGCACCTGGAGCGCGCCGAGGAAAAGGCACTGCTCGACGAAGCCGCCCGCGCCCTGCACCGCGTAGGTCTGCAACACCTGATGCACGAGCAGGCCGGCAACCTGGCGCTGGGGCAGCAACGCATCCTGGAGATCGCCCGCGCGCTGTGCTGCGATCCGCTGCTCCTGTTGCTGGACGAACCGGCCGCCGGCCTGCGCCACCTGGAAAAGCAGGCCCTCTCGCGCGTGCTGCAGGAGCTGCGCGCCGATGGCATGAGCATCCTGCTGGTGGAGCACGACATGGAATTCGTCATGGAACTGACCGACCACATCGTGGTGATGGAATTCGGCAGCAAGATCGCCGAAGGCACACCGCACGAGATCCAGCGGCATCCCGCCGTGATCGAAGCCTACCTGGGTGGAATCGAATGAGCGAAGCGATACTGGAAGTGGCGCAGCTGTGCGCCAGCTATGGCAAGGTGCAGGCGCTGCACGACATCAACCTCACGCTGGAGCGCGGCAGCATCGCCACCGTGATCGGCCCCAATGGCGCGGGCAAGTCGACGCTGCTCAATGCCATCATGGGCGTGCTGCCGGCGCAGGGCTCGGTGCGCTATCGCGGCCGGGCGGTGGAGCGCTGGAGCCTGGAACAGCGGGTCATGGAAGGCATCGCGCTGGTGCCGGAGCGGCGCGAACTGTTTGCCAGCATGAGCGTGGAGGACAACCTGCTGCTGGGGGGATTTCGTCGCCTGCGGCTGCGCCAGGCGCAGCCGATGGACCAGCTGCCGGTGGTCTTCGACTTGTTCCCGCGTCTCAAGGAACGACGCGCGCAGCTGGCCGGCACGCTCTCCGGCGGTGAACGCCAGATGCTGGCCATCGGCCGCGCCATGATGGCCAAGCCGGCGCTGCTGATGCTGGATGAACCCAGCCTCGGGCTGGCGCCACGCATCGTCAAGGAGATCCTGCAGATCGTCGCCGAACTGCGCACGGCCGGCATCTCGGTGCTGCTGGTGGAACAGAACGCGCGCGCGGCCCTGCAGACGGCCGACCAAGGCTACGTGCTGGAACTAGGCAAGGTCACCATGCAGGGCGAATCGGCCAGTCTGGCCGGCGATCCGCAGGTGATCCAGGCTTACCTGGGCTTTGGCAAGAAGGCGGAAACCGAGGTGGTGGCGGCTTCCTGAGCCTTGACGTTTTCTGCACCACGCCATGACCCAAAGACATAAAGGAAATGAGCTCACCTACAGACTACCGTTCGGACTGAGTAGGCCCGCAGGGCCGTATCGAAGACTCGCCGACGCTGCAAGACTGCTGCGTCTTCGATACGCGGCGTCGCCGCTGCTCAGTCCGAACGGCTAGCTCGCAGTTTAAAAAATCACCAAGAAGAGGAGACGATGATGAAAAAGCTGTTCCTGCTACTGGCCACACTGACACTGTCCTTCCAGGCCCACGCGGCCAGCGATGCCGACAACACCACGCTGGTCCCGCCGCAACCCAAGCTGGCCTTCCTGGCGCGCTTCTCGGTGGACCTGGTGGCGCCGATCTGGGAGCTGGGCAAGACCTCCGACCTGGGACGCCGTCGCATCATCCCCATCACCGGTGGCAGCTTCAAGGGGCCGCTGCTCAACGGCGAGATCCTCAACAACGGCGCCGACTGGCAGACCGTGACCGCCGATGGCCTGGCCATCATCGACACCCGCTACCTGTTGAAGCTGGACGATGGCGAACTGGTCTACCTGCAGACCCGGGGCGTGCGCTACGGCCCGCCGGAGGTGATGGCCGAGGTCGCCCAGGGCAAGCCGGTCGATCCGGCCCGCTATACCTTCCGCCTGTTCATGACCTTCGAGACCGCCAGCAAGAAATATGACTGGCTCAACCGCGCCATGGGCGTGGGTTACGCCATGCGCCTGGGCAATGCCGTGGTGTATGACGCCTATCTGCTCAACTAAATTCTGCCGGGAGCGATGATGTCCTACGTACCGCCGCTGCGCGACTTCGCCTTCGTGCTCGATGAAATCCTGCAAGCCCCGGCAGTCTTGCGCAGCCTGCCCGCGCACGCAGAGTTCGACAGCGCATTGATGAGCCAGGTGCTGGAAGAAGCCGGCCGCTTCGCCGCCGAGGTGGTCGCGCCCCTGAACGCCAGCGGCGACCGCGAAGGCTGTCGCTTCGACGACGGCGCGGTGCATACGCCCGCCGGTTTCGCCCGCGCCTATGCGCAGTTCTGCGAGGGTGGCTGGCCGGCCCTGGCCTGCGCGCCGGAGCATGGCGGCCAGGGCTTGCCGCACGTGCTCGATTGCGCGCTCTATGAAATGCTCAGCGCCGCCAACCATGGCTGGACCATGTATCCGGGCCTGCTGCATGGCGCCTATGCCTGCCTGGCCGCGCATGGTTCGCCCGAGCTGCAGGCGCGTTACCTGGAGAAGATCGCCAGCGGCCAATGGCTGGCCACCATGTGCCTCACCGAAGCCCAGGCTGGCAGCGACCTGGGGCAATTGCGCACGCGCGCGCTGCCGCAGGAGGATGGCAGCTATCGCATCAGCGGCGACAAGATCTTCATCTCCGGTGGCGAGCACGACCTCACCGACAACATCGTCCATCTGGTGCTGGCGCGCCTGCCCGATGCGCTGCCCGGCAGCAAGGGCCTGTCGCTGTTGCTGGCGCCGCGCGTGCTGCCTGATGGCAGCCGCAATGGCGTGCGCTGCACCGGCATCGAACACAAGATGGGCATCCACGGCAGCGCCACCTGCAGCCTGCGCTTCGAGCAGGCACAGGGCTGGCTGGTGGGCGAGCCGGGACGTGGGCTGGCGGCCATGTTCGTGATGATGAATGCGGCGCGCCTGCATGTGGGTGCGCAGGGTCTGGGGCTGGCGGAGGCGGCATGGCAACGTGCCAGCGCCTATGCCGGCGAGCGCCGCCAGTCGCGCGCGCCCACGCGCAGCACCGCAGTGCCGGGGGGTGATCTGATCGCCCATCATCCGGCCGTACAGAAGCTGTTGATGGAACAACGCTGCCGCATCGAGGGCGCGCGCATGCTGACCTGCTGGGCCGGCCTGCTGCTGGACCTGGCCGAGCACGATCCCGATGCCGCGCAGCGCCGCCGCCATCACGAGCGGCTGGAATTCATCACGCCGGTCATCAAGGCCTTCCTGACCGAGCAGGGTTTCCAGTGCGCCAGCCAGGCCTTGCAGGTGTTCGGCGGCCACGGTTATGTGGTGGAGAGTGGCATCGAGCAATACCTGCGTGATGCGCGCATCACGATGATCTACGAAGGGACCAATGAGATCCAGGGCATCGACTTCCTCATGCGCAAGGTGCTGGGCGACGAGGGACGCCGGCTGGAGGATTTCCTGGCCCTGGTGAGCGCAGACGCCGATGATGCATCGGTGCTTGATCACCAGGCGCGCATGCTGCGCGAGGCTGTGGATAAATTAAGAAGCCTGGCGCGCGCGATTGCCGCAGCTGCTGCGCACTCACCGACGTTGCCCTACTTCGTGGCCGACGAGATGCTGCGCCTGACCGGCCATGTGGCGCTGGGCTGGATGTGGCTGCGGGCGGGCCGCCACGCCTTGTCGGCGCTGGCCTCGGACCCGTCCTACTACGGCGGCAAGCGCGATGCCGCGTGCTATCATTTCGCCTTTGTGTTCGCGCAAGTCAAGCAGCTCTGCGGCATCATCGAGGGCTGTCTGGCAAACGGCTTGCCGCTTCCCTCCCCCGACCTGGACCACCATGCTGCCCAAGAAGCCGGCTGATTTCGACTCCGACGACGACACCACGCAACAGGGCGCGCTGGACCAGCAGCTGCTGCTGAGCCTGGTCGGCTACAACTGCCGCCGCGCCTACATCACCATCATGCCGCTGTTCGAGAAGCGCATGGCCAAGTTCGAACTGCGGCCGGTGGATTTCACCGTGCTGAGCCTGTTGAAGGCCAATCCGAACATCAACCAGAAACGCCTGTCCAAGGCCATCAACGTGTCGCCGCCCAATCTGGCGACCTTGCTGGACAAGCTGGAACAGCGCGGCCTGGTGATGCGTCAGCGCAACCCCGAAGATCGCCGCTCGCAGGTACTGGCACTGACCACGGCGGGCATGCGCATGTGTACCAAGGCCGAGCAGACTGCCATCGAACTGGAGCTCAAGGCCACCGAAATGCTCTCGGACGCCGAGCGGGCACAGCTGATCGCCCTGCTGCAGAAGATGTTCCTGCCGCAGTAATTCCTGCTGTCCTCAGCGCAGGAAGACCAGCTCGGCGTAACTGGGGTTGGCGTGCTCGCGCTGGTAGCGCTTCAAGTCTTCCAGGACCTGGGCGCGGGTGAGGCCGGGCTTGTCGGCGCTGGCCGTGATGGTGGTGGTGCTGCTGGTGGCGGACGCCGTTGCCGGTGCCGACGGCGCCTGTTCTGCCGCAAATGCGCTCGCTGCAGCCAGCGCCAGGACGGCGGTGATGGACAACTTCTTCAAGACGATGGTGTTCATGATCTGCTCCTCGTGAATGCAAGCGGATCTTGCCCATGCCTATCCTTTACGTAACTTTCATTCACATGCTGGTATTCTATTCGTGCGGACGTATGGGAAAAGCCGGCAAACCCGCAAAGCTGTATTGCGGTTACTGAAAGAATCCCGTCCAGTTACGCCGGCGCGTCACCAGAATCGGTAAAACACATCAATCATCGCGGGGGTGGCTATGAAAATCGGTACCAGGCTGGGCATTTCCTTCATGATGGTCACCCTGCTGGCATGCGTGCTGACGGTGGCCTCCATCCTCACCCTCTCCCAGATCGGCCGTCACTGGGACGGCTTTTCCGGCACCGTGCTGAGCAAGCAGGATGTGGCCACCCAGGGCTATATCAAGCTGGGCGACGGTGTACAGAACTTCAAGAACTACATGGTGCGCGGCAAGGACTATGACCAGCACTTCCTGGCTGACATGGATGCCATCGCCAGGCTGATGGCACAGTACCGCCAGCTCGGCATCGACCAGCCCAGGGAAGAAGAACTGCTACAGAAGATCGCCAACGGCGTCGGCCACTACCGCGAGGCGCTGGCCAAGGCGCAATCGATGCGCGCGGCCGGCGCCTCGGTCAGCGATATCGACGCCTCCATCAGCGGGGCCGACAAGGTGCTGGCAGCTGGCTTCGCCGGCCTGCTGGCCATCGCACGGGAGAACGCGACCAGCACCGGCGCCGGCATTTCCGGTGCCATCAGTGCCGGCAAGGCGCTCGACCTGGCCGTGGGCGCCGCTGCCGTGGCACTGGCGGTGCTGCTGGCGGTACTGGCCACGCGCTCGATCACCCGCCCCATGCATGAGGCGGTGCAGATCGCCAAGACGGTGGCCGCCGGCGACCTCAGCAGCCGTATCGTGGTCACCCGCAAGGATGAGACAGGCGAGTTGCTGCAAGCCCTCAAGGACATGAACAGCAGCCTGCAGAGCGTGGTGGGTGGCGTGCGCAGCGGCAGCGATACCATCGTGACCGCCTCCAGCCAGATCGCCGGTGGCAACCTGGACCTGTCGGCGCGTACCGAGCAGCAGGCCAGCTCGCTGGAAGAAACGGCGGCGGCCATGGAACAGATCACCTCCACCGTCAGGCGCAATGCCGACCATGCGCGCCAGGCCAACTCCATGGCCGGCTCGGTGTCAGAGGTGGCCTCGCGCAGCGGGCTGGTGGTCTCCGACGTGGTCAGCACCATGGACGATATCCAGGCCGCAGCGCGCCAGATCGAGGACATCATCACGGTCATCGATGGCATCGCCTTCCAGACCAATATCCTGGCCCTGAACGCCGCCGTGGAAGCAGCCCGCGCCGGCGAGCAGGGACGCGGCTTTGCCGTGGTGGCCTCGGAGGTGCGCACCCTGGCGCAGCGCTCGGCCACCGCCGCCAAGGAGATCAAGGAACTGATCGGCAACTCGGTGGACAAGGTCGAAGCCGGCAGCCGCCTGGTCAAGTCGGCCGGCGCCACCATCGAGGAGCTGGTGGTGAGCGTGCGCAACGTCACGCAGATCATGAGCGAGATTTCGGCGGCCAGCGGTGAGCAGGAAGCCGGTATCGAACAGGTCAACCAGGCCATCGCGCAGATGGATACCGTGACCCAGCAGAATGCCGCGCTGGTCGAAGAAGCGGCGGCCGCCACCGAAGCCCTCAAGACGCAGGCGCGCAACCTGGCGGCGTCGGTCAGCGTGTTCCGCCTGGGCGGCGGGCAGTTCGCCTGAGTTGATCTGAAGGGAGTCCATCATGCGCTTGTTCAGAATCTGGCGGTCGATGATGTTGGTGGCGATGTTGCCGGCGATATGGCTGGTGCTTGTGCCCCTGGCCCGGGCTGCCGACGGTTTCGTGCAGCTCGATGCCGGGCGCGGCGAGGCCCGCATCCCGGTCTATGCGATGGAAAATGCCCAGGCCGGCGCCACCTTGATCCTGCTGCCGGGGGGTGATGCCGGCACCGGCAAGATCAGCAATGGCGAGCCGGGCAGCGGCAATTTCCTAGTGCGCTCGCGACAGCTGTTCGTGGACCAGGGCTTCAATGTGCTGGTGATGTTCCGTGCCAGCGACCTACGCGTGCTGGACTTCCCCGAACGCATCAGCAGCGAGCACATGACCGAGATCGCGCATGTGATCGACTATGCCCGCACCACCTACGGCAAGCCGGTGTGGCTGGTGGGGACCAGCCGTGGCACGGTCTCGGCCACCGCCGCCACGATTGCCCTGGGGCCTGAGCGCATTGCCGGCCTGGTGCTGACCTCCAGCGTCACCAACCGCAAGGCCGGCGCGATCGGCTCGCAGGACCTGGACAA
>NZ_JAELUH010000429.1 GCF_016429215.1 Herbaspirillum sp. ASV7
CGCTGGTGATGGAAAACCGCACCCTGTGCATGCCGGGCAGCGTGGACAGCATTCCGTCCAAGGGCAATAGCGAAGACCACATCTCCAACTCGACCTGGTGCGCGCGCAAGGCCATGACGGTGGTGCAGAACACGCAATACATCGTCGGCGTGGAAATGCTGCTGGCGGCGCAGGCGCTGACCATGACCGAGGATTTGCTCAAGGGCTTCGAACTGGGCCAGGGCACGCAGGCCGCCTATGCGGAGATCCG
>NZ_JAELUH010000058.1 GCF_016429215.1 Herbaspirillum sp. ASV7
TCGCCCGCACCTTCCAGAACATCCGCCTGTTCGGCGAGATGACGGTGCTGGAGAACGTGATGGTGGGTTGCCACGTGCGCACCAAGCAGAACGTGTTCGGCGCGGTATTCCGCCACAAGGCTGCGCGTGACGAGGAAGCGGCCATCCGCGCCAAGTCGCAGCAACTGCTGGACTTCGTGGGCATCGGCCAGTTCTCCAAGCGCACGGCGCGCCACCTGTCCTATGGCGACCAGCGTCGTCTGGAGATCGCCCGTGCGCTGGCGACCGATCCGCAACTGCTGGCGCTGGATGAACCGGCCGCCGGCATGAACGCCACCGAGAAGCTGGGCCTGCGCGAGCTGCTGGTGAAGATCCAGGCCGAGGGCAAGACCATCCTGCTGATCGAACACGATGTGAAGCTGATGATGGGCCTGTGCAACCGCATCACGGTGCTGGACTACGGCAAGCCCATTGCCGAGGGTGTGCCGGCGGATGTGCAGAAGAACCCGGCGGTGATCGAGGCTTACCTCGGCGCGGGCCATTAAGCGAGACCACAGAACATGACGATGAATATTCTTAAAGTAGAAGGCCTCTCGGTGGCCTATGGCGGCATCCAGGCCGTCAAGGGCATCGCCCTGGAAGTCAACGACGGCGAACTGGTGACGCTGATCGGCGCCAACGGCGCCGGCAAGACCACGACGCTGAAAGCCATCACCGGCACGCTGCCGGCCAGCCGTGTGGAAGGTCATATCGAATACCTGGGCAACCCCTTGAAGGGCAAGAAGTCCTTCGAGCTGGTCAAGGACAAGCTGGCGATGGTGCCGGAAGGGCGTGGCGTGTTCACGCGCATGAGCATCCACGAAAACCTGCTGATGGGCGCCTACACCAGCAATGACAAGGGCCAGATCGCGGCCGACATCGACAAGTGGTTCACGGTCTTCCCGCGCCTGAAGGAGCGGGCCGCGCAGATGGCGGGTACGCTCTCGGGTGGCGAGCAGCAGATGCTGGCGATGGCGCGTGCGCTGATGAGCCATCCCAAGCTGCTGCTGCTGGACGAACCCTCGATGGGCCTGTCGCCGATCATGGTGGAGAAGATCTTCGAGGTGATCCGCAATGTGTCGGCGCAGGGCATCACGATCCTGCTGGTGGAACAGAACGCCAAGCTGGCGCTGGAGGCGGCGCATCGCGGTTATGTGATGGAGTCGGGCCTGATCACCATGCACGGCCAGGCGCGCCAGATGCTCGATGATCCTCGGGTGAAGGCGGCTTATCTGGGCGAAGGCTGATCCCGCCGTTTTCCGGTTCTCCACAGGAACGCCGCCACCTTCGGGTTGGCGGCGTTTTTTCTTGATGGCGCCCCCGGAGCTGCGCCACGACTGGATGAGCTGGCATCATGCTGGTTCTGTAGAAAATTAAAACTTAAATAATGAGGAATGGCCGAATTAAATATTGGTAATAAGCATCAAATACAGAATTAATATTGGTTATTCCCGCATAGAATCCGGATGCGAAAATCCTTCCCATCTCACTCTCCAGCCCATGACCAACGTCGCTTCCGCCGCCTCCGTGGCCGCTCCTTCCTCGTCCGCCGTCGGCCTGCCGTTCGGCGCTTTCCATGCCGAGATGCTGCCCGCACCGGGTCCCTTGCGCGCTGCCATCACGGCGGCCTATCGCCGCGATGAACGCGAGGCCGTGCACTGGCTCCTCGGCCAGATCCAGGGCGACCAGCCCTGGAAGGAACTGACCCGGCAACTGGCCAGAAAGCTGGTGCAGCAGGTGCGCGAGAAGCGCACCCGCTCCTCCGGCGTGGATGCGTTGATGCACGAATTCTCCCTGTCCTCGGAAGAGGGCGTGGCCCTGATGTGCCTGGCCGAGGCGCTGCTGCGCATTCCCGACCGCCAGACCGCCGACCGCCTGATCGCCGACAAGATCAGCAAGGGCGACTGGCGCAAGCACCTGGGCGAGTCGCCATCGCTGTTCGTCAATGCGGCGACCTGGGGCCTCCTGATCACCGGCAAGCTGGTGTCCACCAATAGCGAAAGCGGCCTCACGCAAGCCATCACCCGCCTCATCGGCAAGGGCGGCGAGCCGCTCATCCGCAAGGGCGTGGACCTGGCCATGCGCATGCTGGGCAACCAGTTCGTGACCGGCCAGACCATCGAGGAGGCATTGCAGAACAGCCGCGACAACGAGAAGCGCGGCTATCGCTATTCCTACGACATGCTGGGCGAGGCGGCGCTGACCATGCACGATGCCGATGCCTACTACCAGTCCTACGAGCAGGCCATCCACGCCATCGGCCGCGCCTCCAATGGCCGCGGTATCAAGGACGGCCCGGGCATCTCGGTGAAGCTGTCGGCCCTGCATCCGCGTTACTCGCGTGCCCAGCATGCCCGCGTGATGGGCGAATTGCTGCCGCGCCTGAAGCAGTTGCTGCTGCTGGCCAAGCAATACGACATCGGCCTGAACATCGACGCCGAGGAAGCCGACCGCCTGGAGCTGTCGCTGGACATGATGGAAGCCCTGGTCGCCGACCCCGACCTGGCCGGTTTCGACGGCCTGGGCTTCGTGGTGCAGGGTTACCAGAAGCGCTGCCCCTTCGTGATCGACTACCTGGTCGATCTGGCGCGCCGCCACGGCCGCCGCCTGATGATCCGCCTGGTCAAGGGCGCCTACTGGGATAGCGAAATCAAGCGCGCCCAGGTCGATGGCCTGGAAGGCTATCCGGTCTATACCCGCAAGGTGCATACCGACCTGTCCTACCTGACCTGTGCGCAGAAGCTGCTGGCGGCCACCGATGTGATCTATCCCCAGTTCGCCACCCACAATGCCTACACGCTGGCGGCGATCTACCACTGGGCCAAACAGAACCACATCGACGACTACGAATTCCAGTGCCTGCACGGCATGGGCGAGACCCTGTACGACCAGGTGGTCGGCGCCGGCAATCTGGGCAAGTCCTGCCGCATCTACGCGCCGGTCGGTTCGCACCAGACCCTGCTGGCCTACCTGGTGCGCCGCCTGCTGGAGAACGGCGCCAACTCGTCCTTCGTCAACCAGATCGTCGACGAAGCCGTGCCACTGGAGCAATTGGTGGCCGATCCGGTCGAGACCGTGCGCGCCCAGGGTGGCGCGCCGCATCCGGCCATCGCCCTGCCGCAACGCCTGTATGGCCAGGAGCGCAAGAACTCGTCCGGCATCGACCTCTCCAATGAAGCGCGCCTGCAGCAACTGAGCACGCTCTTTGCCGGCATGGCCGAACGCCAGTGGCAGGCCGCACCGCTGATCGTCGGTGAGGTCCAGGCGCAGCAGGCGCAGGCCGTGCGCAATCCGGCCGACCGCCGCCAGGTGGTGGGCCAGGTCGTCGAAGCCACCGTGGCCGATGTCGATACCGCGCTGACGGCGGCCACCGGCTATGCGTCGCAATGGCAATCCACGCCGGCCGCCGAGCGCGCCGCCATGCTGGAGCGCGCGGCCGACCTGCTGGAAGAGAACATCGCCGAACTGATGGCGCTGGCCGTGCGCGAAGCCGGCAAGTCGCTGCCCAATGCGATTGCCGAAGTGCGCGAGGCCGTCGACTTCCTGCGCTACTACGCCATCGCCTCGCGCCATGACGGCAATGTGCTGGCCTGGGGCCCGGTGGTGTGCATCAGCCCGTGGAATTTCCCGCTGGCCATCTTCATCGGCGAAGTCAGCGCCGCGCTGGCCGCCGGCAATGTGGTGCTGGCCAAGCCGGCCGAGCAGACCGCGCTGATCGCCCATCGCGCCGTGCAATTGCTGCACCAGGCCGGCATTCCGCGCGCCGCGCTGCAACTGCTGCCGGGCCGTGGCGAGACCGTCGGTGCCGCACTGACTTCGGATGTGCGCGTCAAGGGCGTCATCTTCACCGGCTCCACCGAGGTGGCGCAACTGATCAACCGTACCCTGGCCCAGCGCAAGCATGACGACGGCGATGGCAGCGGCGAGCATGGCGAAGTGCCGCTGATCGCCGAGACCGGCGGCCAGAATGCCCTGATCGTGGATTCCTCGGCACTGGCCGAGCAGGTCGTGCAGGACGTGCTTTCCTCGGCTTTCGACAGCGCCGGCCAGCGCTGCTCCGCACTGCGTATCCTGTGCCTGCAGGAAGACATCGCCGAGCGCACCCTGGAGATGTTGAAGGGCGCCATGGCCGAGCTGCGCGTGGGTTGCCCGGATCGCCTGTCCACCGACATCGGCCCGGTCATCGACGCCGAGGCGCAGCAGAACCTGCTGGCCCACATCGAACGTATGCGCGGTACTGCCCGCGCCGTGCATCAGCTGCCCCTGCCGGCCGAGTGCGAACACGGCACCTTCGTGGCGCCGACCGTCATCGAGATCGATGACCTTTCACAACTCAAGCGCGAAGTCTTCGGCCCGGTGCTGCACGTGCTGCGCTATCGCCGCGATGCCCTGCCGCAGCTGATCGACGCCATCAATGCCACCGGCTATGGCCTGACGCTGGGCGTGCATTCGCGCATCGATGAAACCATCGAATACGTGGCCGACCGCGCCCATGTTGGCAATATCTACGTCAACCGCAACATCGTCGGTGCCGTGGTAGGTGTGCAGCCCTTCGGTGGCGAAGGCAAGTCCGGCACCGGTCCCAAGGCCGGCGGCCCGCTCTACCTGAAGCGCCTGCAACGCCATGCCGAATTGCATGAGGAACTGACCCGCGCGCAGCCGGCCCAGGTCGGCAATGCACTGCTGTCTTCGTTGCTGGACTGGGCCCGCACGCACGGCCACGAGCGCCTGGCCATCAGCGGCGAGCGCTACCAGCGCGAGAGCCTGTTGCAACGCAGCCTGGTGCTGCCCGGCCCCACCGGCGAGCGCAATACCCTGGCTTTCGCGCCGCGTGGCCTGGTGCTGTGCGCCGCCGCCAGCGTGGGTACGCTGCTCAACCAGGTGGCGGCGGCGCTGGCCACCGGCAACACGGTGCTGGTCGATGGTGCGACAGCCGCCTTGCTGCCGGCCGGCTTGCCGGCCCAGGTGCGCGCGGTCATCCACCGTACCGGCCAGCTCGACGCCGAGCCGCTGCAGGCCGCCCTGGTGGACAGCCACATCGCCGCCGACTGGCGCGCCCGCCTGGCTGCCCGCGATGGCGCGCTGGTGCCGCTGATCCTGTGTGGCGAGGACAGCGCCATCCCGCTGTGGCGCCTGCTGGCCGAGCGTGCCTTGTGCGTCAATACCACCGCAGCCGGCGGCAATGCCAGCCTGATGACCATCTCGGTCTAGTCGCCAGCATTACCATCGCCTGAGACGGGCGCCCGGACCTTGTGTCCCGGCGCCCGTTTTCATTGCCGGCGATACAATATCGGCCTCCAGAGGGGGGGGGGGGCGTGACGGCATGACTTGCAATCCGGCCGGAGAACCCCATCTCGACAGGACGCACACAGGGCCTACCTGCGCGCAGTACCTACGCACATATTGAACAGAGGCAAGCATGGAACAATTTCACGGCACCACCATCCTTTCGGTCCGGCGCGGTAACCAGGTCGCGCTGGGCGGCGACGGCCAGGTGACGCTCGGCAACATCGTCATGAAGGGCAGTGCGCGCAAGGTGCGCAAGCTCTACCACGGCAAGGTCCTGGTCGGTTTTGCCGGCGGCACGGCAGATGCCTTCACGCTGCTGGAGCTGTTCGAAGCCAAGCTGGAAAAGCACCAGGGCAACCTGATGCGGGCCTCGGTCGAACTGGCCAAGGACTGGCGCACCGATCGCATGCTGCGCCGCCTGGAAGCCATGCTGCTGTGTGCCGACAAGGAAACCACCCTGGTCATCACCGGCAACGGCGACGTGCTGGAACCCAATGACGGCATCGGCGCCATCGGCTCCGGCGGCAGCTATGCGCAATCGGCGGCCAAGGCCCTGTACGAGAACACCGAACTGTCGCCGGCCGAGATCGTCAAGAAGTCGCTGACCATCGCCGGCGAGCTGTGCATCTACACCAACCTGAACCACATCATCGAGACGCTGGAATAAGTCGCCAAGTGCGCACATTGCCTCGATGAATCGTCACAGCGAAAAGATCACCACCATGAATATGACTCCCAAGGAAATCGTCTCCGAACTCGACAAGCACGTGGTCGGCCAGGCCCGCGCCAAGCGCGCCGTGGCCATCGCCCTGCGCAACCGCTGGCGCCGCCAGCAGATCGACGAGCCGCTGCGCCACGAGATCACGCCCAAGAACATCCTGATGATCGGCCCCACCGGCGTGGGCAAGACCGAGATCGCGCGTCGCCTGGCCAAGTTGGCCGATGCGCCCTTCATCAAGATCGAGGCTACCAAGTTCACCGAAGTCGGTTACGTCGGTCGTGACGTGGATACCATCATCCGCGACCTGGTCGATATCGGCATCAAGCAGACCCGCGAGATCGAGACGCGCAAGGTACGCACCCGCGCCGAGGACGCCGCCGAAGATCGCATCCTGGACGTGCTGCTGCCGCCGGCGCGCGATTTCGGTTTCACCCCCGGCAGCAGTGACAGCAGTGGTGAGAAGGACGACAAGAACACCACCCGCCAGACCTTCCGCAAGCGTCTGCGCGAAGGCGCGCTGGATGATCGCGAGATCGAGCTGGAGCTGGCCGAGGGCGCGCCCTCGATGGAAATCATGGCGCCCCCCGGCATGGAAGAGATGACCGAGCAGATCAAGTCCATGTTCTCGGGCCTGGGCAACCAGCGCAAGAAGGCGCGCAAGGTCAAGATCAAGGAAGCGATGAAGCTGCTGATCGAAGAAGAAGCCGCCAAGCTGGTCAACGAAGAAGAGTTGAAGCAGAAGGCCATCGCCAACGTCGAGCAGAACGGCATCGTCTTCCTCGACGAGATCGACAAGATCGCCACCCGTTCGCAGAATGGCAATGCCGATGTCTCGCGCGCCGGTGTGCAGCGTGACCTGCTGCCGCTGGTGGAAGGCACGACCGTCAACACCAAGTACGGCATGATCAAGACCGATCACATCCTCTTCATCGCTTCGGGTGCGTTCCATCTCTCCAAGCCCTCGGACCTGATCCCTGAGTTGCAGGGTCGCTTCCCGATCCGGGTGGAACTGGATTCGCTGTCGATCGCCGATTTCGAGCGCATCCTCACCGGCACCGACGCCTGCCTGACCAAGCAATATGAAGCGCTGCTGGCCACCGAAGGTGTCAAGATCGAGTTTGCCGACAGCGGCATCAAGCGCCTGGCCGAGATCTCGCATTCGGTCAACGAGAAGACCGAGAACATCGGTGCGCGTCGCCTCTATACCGTCATGGAGAAACTGCTGGAAGAGATCTCCTTCACGGCCGGCGAGAGCGGCGTGGATGCCTTGAAGATCGATGAGGCCTACGTCAATGAGCGCCTCGGTGAGCTGGCCGTCGATGAAGACCTGTCGCGCTACGTGCTGTAAAGAGCAGCACCCCATCCTGTGAGGAGATTGCGATGGCCAACAAGACACTCGGTACGCGGCAGAAGCTGAGCTTTCGCATCGAGCCGTCGCAAGCGAAGCCACGCAATCCGGTTGCCGTCGCCGCGCAGCAGCGTGCCGGCGGCGCTGGGCCGCATCGCAAGAACAGCTCCGCGCTGCGCCAGCAGCAGAAGTCGGATCTGTTGAAGAAGCTGGTCGGTGACGAAAGTTAGTGGCTCAGTGCGAGGTAGTTAGAAATGACGGACTCGCATTCCAGACAACCAAATCCAGAAACTTAGTTTTTCCAGGGCGCCGGTTTCATGACCGGCGCTTTTTCATTGATACGCTGCCGCTTGCAGGGTGATGGTGTGGCGGTTGCGAAAAAATGGCGATAAAAAAATACAACAATTGCCATTTCAAAGTTTCGCTCCCGTCTAAAAAATCATTTCTATCGACCAAGCTGCAGTCACGACGAGATAGAAGCATTAATGTCTGTCCATCCGACTGCAAGTGCGGATCCTCAAGACTATTTTTAGAGAAGGACGTCACATGAAAAAATCTCTGCTGGCACTCGCCGTACTGGGCGCGTTCGCAGGCGCAGCTCAAGCGCAAAGCTCCGTCACGATCTACGGTATCATCGATACCGGTGTTGTCTACCAAAGCAAGGTTGCTACCTCCACCGGTGGCACTGGCAGCAAGTTCGGCCTGAACTCGGGTGTGATCCAGGGTTCGCGTATCGGTTTCAAGGGTGCTGAAGACCTGGGTGGCGGCCTGTCCGCCGTGTTCAACCTGGAAGCCGGCTTCTCCAACGACACCGGTGCCCTGGATGACTCCAAGACCTCCAACACCCTGTTCCGTCGCAAGTCGGTGGTGGGTCTGGCCGGTAACTTCGGTAGCGTCCTGGTCGGTCGTCAAACCGACTTCGCTGACACCATCTCGGCCTACACCTCCGTCAAGGACTTCGGCGGCTGGACCAGCAACTCCGGTTCGGGCCTGGATCGCCTGCAAGGTACCCGTACCAACAACTCGATCAGCTACACCACCAGCAACCTGAACGGCTTCACCGGTAACCTGATGTACGGCTTCGGCGAAACCGCTGGCCAGACCTCCGCAGGTCAGGCCTTCGGCATCGGCGGCAAGTACGACAACGGTCCTCTGGGTCTGGGTATCAACTACTACCAGTCCAAGGCTGGCACCACCCCGGCTGACACCTCCCTGCTGGCCGCTACCGGTACCAACCAGTACACCAACGGCAACAGCACCGGCAGCTCGGCCCAGAAGGTCCTGAACGTGGCAGCTTCCTACCAGTTCGGCCCTGCACGTGTGTACGGCAACTACTCGCGCGTCAAGCAAGACCTGAACACCCAGGCCAACCTGACCGCCGCTGGCGTGGGCTCGCTGAGCACCCTGTCGAACCGTACCCTGGCTGCCTCCAAGAAGGCTGACATCTACGAAATCGGTACTGCTTACTCCCTGACCCCGTCGCTGAACCTGCTGGCGGCCGTGGATCACACCCGTGCTGACTTCGACGGCGTGTCCAACAAGGCCAAGCTGACCCAGGTCAGCCTCGGTACCGACTACTGGCTGTCCAAGCGTACCGACCTGTACGCACTGCTGGCCTACACCAAGACCAGCGACATGGCTAACCCGGGCGTGTCCAACAGCAGCGGCACCGATGGCAACCAAGGCGCTGTCGCCGTGGGTATCCGTCACAAGTTCTAATCGTGTCGAACCTGACGTCGTCCCCGTGACGGCGTGAGAGTGCAGGATGAAGCGTCGCATGAATTTCATGCGACGCTTTTTTTATTAGTTTTTACCTTCCATTCCGGCGCCGGTTCGGCTTTCCTGGATGCGTCAAATGCGAGCCCACGGCGCCGGTTCGCATGGCACTCGGGTTGGCTGTGGCGAGATAGTTCAATGGCAGCGCGAATACTCATTTTTACACTTGAAAAAAGCTCGCTTTCAGTTCGCGTAATGATTCGGAAAGTCTTGCTGGTGGCTGATCTTTACGACTGTAAAGAGATGGTAATAAGACTTCTTGGGAACGCACTTTTCCATCCCGGACTGCTCTAATAGGCGTCATTCACTTCGACATGCGCGGGGTTCATCCACGACCTCTTCCCGCGTAACAGAAAAGGATCCGACCTCCCTTTCATCACCGTGTCATTGTCTAACACGGAGCGCTCCGACGCAGCCTGCTGCGCCGGTGGGGATCTCGTTTTCCGCAGCTTTGTGCACCGGTCGCACAAGAGAAAGGAAACAACATGGCAACAAGAGAAGAACTGGCAGTCATCAAGGCCGCCCGTGCGGGAGAGTCGCGCGCGCAGCTGGCCTTGGGCAGACGTTACCTCAATGGTGGCAGTGGCCTGCCGCGCAGCAAGGGCACGGCCTTCTACTGGCTGCGACGTGCCGCCCAGCAGGGCGTGGACGACGCCTGGATGATGATCGGTCGTAATATCGACTACGAGCAGGTGCGCGAACAGTCTTCGCCACGCGAAGCAGCGATCTGGTACGAGAAGGCCTTCGACGCCGGCGTTGCGCAGGCCGGCCTGATCTTTGCGCGGCTGGTGCTGGACAACACCGAACAGTTCGACAGCAATGCCCATGCGCGCGCGATTGCGGCGCTGTCCTTGCTGGCCAGTCGCAACGATCACCAGGCGCAATGGCTGCTGGCCCAGCAGATGCAGCGTCATGGACAGCCGGCCCTGGCGGGCGCGGCGGTATCGGCGTATGAGGAGCGGCTGGTACAAGAGGCGGCGCGCGCCGGTATCGCGGATGCGCAGTATGCGCTGCTGGACAAGGCCTGGCAGCAAGGCGATGGCGATGGCTTCGCACGCGATGCGGCCGTGCTGGTGGAGCGCCTGCTGGCGCGTCATGCAGCGGTACTGGCGCAGCTGGAAAAGGAAAAGGAAATCGAGCCCGGCCTGGCCGTGCAATTGAGCGCCGAGGAAGCACTGCTGCTGTTGCGCTATGGCCAGTGGCAGCTGCGCAGTCACCAGGGCGATCCGGCGCCGCTGATGCGTCTGTTCGAACTGGCAGCGGTGGCCGGCAATGGCCAGGCGCAACTGGAGCTGGGCTTGTTGTGCGCCAAGATGGACCGCGAGGGCAATCGCATCTTCATGGAACATGGCCTGGCCAATTTCAAGAAGGCGCTGCACTGGCTGGCCCTGGCCGGCGAGGCAGGCGTGGCTGCTGGCTGGCATGCGCTGGCACGCATCTACTCGCGCTCGATCTATTCACAGCGCAACCTGCAGGTGGCCCAGCAATACCTGGAGAAAGCCGCCGAGGCCGGACTGGTGCAGGCGCAGTGCGAACTGGCGCAGATCTATTGGCGTAACCGGCGTGACGATGCGCTGCATGATGTCAAGGCGGTGTACTGGTGGCAAAAGGCGGCGGCGCAGGGCGATGCCTCGGCGCGCGAGGCGTTGACCGATTTCCTGGCCAAGGATGATGAGCTCAGCTGGGCCGCACGTGCCCGCAAGCAGTTGAGCGAGAAGCTGCGTAACAGCAATCCCTTCCTCAGTGCCCGCATCGAGCTGGCGGCGACCTTCGGCCTGACCAAGCCGGAAGCCCTGCTCATCGACATCAAGCAGGCCGACTACGGCCATTGCCTGGTGGTCGATATCTGTGACCTGTATGCCCGCAGCAAGCGCCGCCTGATTGCCATCCAGACCGAGCTGCAGCGCGCCACCATCAATCGCATCAGCCGCCTGTTCGGTGACGTCGATTGTGGCTTCACGGGCCTGGAAGGCAACTACCGCCAGCGCCAGTACCGCTTGCGCACGGCCTTCTCCGAACTGGCCTGACGCAGCGGGCCGCACCGGGCCTGCGCTTACATGTGGTAGCGCAGGCTCAGTGCGACGTTGCGCGGGGCGCCCGGCAGGCTCAGGTTGGGGCTGCTGCCATGGCCGGAGATGATGTAGCCGGTATTGAAGATGTTGCCAACGTTGAGTTGCAGTTCGTATTTTTCGGTGCGATAGGCCGCCATCGCATCAGCGGTGACATAGCCGGGCAGGGTGACGGTGTTGCCCGGGTTGGCGAAGCGCGCGCCGATGGCATTGGCGCCGCCGCCCACGACGAAGCCATTACCCAGTTCCTTGGTCAGCCACAGGTTGGCGCTATGACGCGGCGTGAGCGTGGCGTTCTTGCCCTTGAAGGGGACGCTGCCGGCGGCCGTGACGCTGGTGTCGAAGGACGAGGATTCGGTGATGACCGCATCCAGGTAGGCATAGCCGGCCAGCAGTTTCCAGCCTTGCTTGAGGTCGGCGCTGAAGGTCAGCTCGGCGCCATCGGTGCGTTGCTTGCCGACCGGGACGATGGTGTTGTTGGGCAGGGTGGACTTGATGTTGTCACGCTCCAGCCGGAACACCGAGACCGTGGCGCTGGCGCGGCCTTCCCAGAAATCGAACTTGGCGCCGGCTTCGGTATTGCGAGTCTCCTCGGGCGCCAGGTCGGCATTGTTGACCGCCAGCGCGAAGTTCTCGGCGGAGGGTTGGAAGGAACGGCTCCAGGAGAGGTAATAGGATTGCGTTTCGGTGGGTTGCCACACCAGGCCCGCGCGCGGGCTGTAGGCGGTATCGGTACGCGACAGGCTGGTGGGCGCACCGGTGGGCGCCTGCAGTCGCGAGTCCTGCTTGTAGCGGTCATAGCGCAGACCGACCAGGGCCTTCCATTGCGCATTGAAGGCGATGTTGTCCTGCAGGTAGGAGCCGAAGGTATCGTAGGTGCCATAGGTGGCCGTCAGTGCGCCCAGGCGGTTGGGGTCGACCACCGGCAGCACCGGATTGAAGATGGACACCGCCGGCAGGCCCGAGCTGCCACCGGCGACCGGCACGCCGGCGTAGGAGTAGGCGTCCTTGCTCTGGCTGCCGAACTCCAGGCCATAGAGGATCTCGTGTCTGGTCTGCCCCAGCTTGATCTTCTGCGTCAGCTCGCTCTGGTTGAACCAGCCATTCTCGTCGCGCACCAGCTTGGCGTGGCTCATGCTCATGGTGCCGTTGGTCTCGTTGACGTTGCCGCTGATGTTGGTGTTGTTGCGATTGAGGTGGTAGTCGTAATAGCGCAGGCCGTTGCGGAAGGAGAACTCCTCGTTGAAGCGGTGCGTGAAAGTGGCCGTGGTGGAGGCCACGCGCGATTGGACAAAGTCGGCATCACGCGCATTGCGGGCGCCGAAGTAGGTCCCCGGATCGACGCTGACCGGACGTCCCTGGTAGGAGGGGATGCCGAAGTCCATCACCCGGCGGTCTTCCAGGTAGTCAGCCTGCAGCAGCAGTTTGGTGTCCGGCGAGAAGCGCAATTCCATCGACGGCGCGATGGCGCTGCGATCGATGAATTGCTGGGCGCGGAAGTTGTCGCCGCGTTCGACGGCACCGGTCAGGCGCCATGAAACCGCACCCTCGCCGGCACTGCGGCCCAGGTCGAGCTCGGCACGACGGCCGGCGTTGCTGTTGGCCGTGAAGCCGACGTCGGAGACATCCACGCCCGGCTTCTTGGTCACCCGGTTGATCAGCCCGCCCGAGGAGCCGCGACCGTACAGCACGGCGGCCGGTCCCTTGATCACTTCCACCGTTTCCACATTGGACAGGTCGCGGAAATACAGCGCATCGTCGCGGAAGCCATCGACGAACTGGTCGCCGATGGCGGTAAAGCCACGGATGAAGACCTGGTCGCGCTGTCCATCACCGGTCGACAGGCCCAGGCCGGGCACGTTCTTGAGCACATCCTGCAGCGAGGTCGCGTTCTGGTCGCGCATCACCTGGGCCGGCACCACGTTGATGGTCTGGGGCACGTCACGCAGCGGTGCTTCGCTCTTGGTGCCGCTGACGGCGGTGGGCGCGAGGTAGCCGTCGTTGCCGCGCGTGCCACTGACCTCCACGGTGGGCAGCGTCGCCGAGGCCTGTTGCCCGAAGGCAGGGGAGACGGCAAGCGGAGACAGGGAAAAGGCAGCCAGCACGGCCAGGCGGCCGCGACGCAGACGGAGTGTCATGAGGGGATCCTGATTATTTTAGAAATGAAAATCGTTATTATTTGTATTTAATCATTAATTGTAAGAATTTGTAAAGGCGCAGAGCGTCACGTGGGGCCTTGTCCGGCCGGACGGGGCGGGTAGGGTAGGGAAAGGGGAGGACATGGCGGATCTTGCCAGTGGCGGCAAGATCCGGATCAGGAAGGAAGCAGCAGCGGCGGCGGACGTGCTAAAGGGGAAGGCGGGTGCTAGTGCAGCCGGATCACATGGGCATCGTCCGGGTCGCTATCCGGGCCGGCCTGGCCGAAGGAGAACAGTTCGAAGGTGGTGCCGTCGTCGGCGGCTTCATACTGGTAGGCGTTGTTCCACGGATCGCGCGGCAGGCGGTCGACATAGCCGCCGGTCTGCCAGTTGCCCGGCACCGGTGCGCGTACCGGCTTGATGACCAGCGCCAGCAAGCCCTGCTCGGTGGCGGGGTAGCGACCATTGTCCTGGCGATAGCGCTCCAGGCCGGCGGCGATGGCGCGCATGTCCTTCTCGGCTGCCTGGGCCTGGGGACTGTGGTCATGGTTGAAGCGCGCCACCAGGGGCGGCACCAGCAGCGCCACCACCACGGCCAGTACGGTCAGCGCCAGGATCCAGCGCAGGCGCGCCAATCCACGTTGCAGGAACAGGAAGGCGGAATGCCGCCGGGAGGGCAAGAGGGAACGGCGCATGGGTGCTGCTGGCTTCAATTGGGCGGGTGGAGTGGGAAAACACGCAGTATAAGCGCCCCGGGCCGCGCGCCGGCCAAAAAGCCGGACGCGCCACGGGAAGGCATGACGGGGTGGCGGGGCCGCCGAGGACGTCGTCCTCAGGGCTTCAGGGTCACGGCCACGCCAGCCTGGCTGCTGACCACTTCCGAGAGGGTGGCGTAGAGCTCCCTGCCATCGCGGGTATTGAGCCAGTGGCTGCCGTCGTAGCGGTAGTGGAAGCCGCCCGAGCGCGCGGCCAGCCACATCTCCTGCATCGGCGCCTGGCTGTTGATGATGATCTTGGAGCCGTTGTCGATGCATTCGACTTCCAGCACATTGCCGCTGCGGCTGCACTCGACATCGAGCTCACTGGTGTCGCAGGCATTTTCCAGCGCGAGTTCGATGGCGTTGAGGGTGGCGTCGGCCAGGTCCAGGAATTCCGATTCGGTCATGCTAAACTCCAAGGCATTCTAAGATTTCGATGTAATCCTCCATTTTATCGTGAAGTCACATTATTCTCTTGCCCGTCGTACAGCCCTTGCGGCCCTGTGCGCTGCCGCGCTGACCCTGGCCGGTTGCGGCCAGAAAGGCCCGCTGTACTTGCCCAAGGTGCCGCCTGATCCGTTTGTGCAGACCAAGCCCAAACCGGCCGCGCCCGTGACGCCGGCGCAGGATGGCAAGGCCGATGCGGCCACGCAGGGCGCCCAGCCCCAGCCTGCACAGCAATAAGCCAACAAGTGGCCCGCTGGCACCGCCTTGCGTGCCGCTCCCTACCGAATAACTGACCTCTCCCGCGAGTGATTGACATGTCCCATTTTTCCTATCGCAACGGCCAACTGCACGCCGAGCAAGTATCGCTGCATGACCTGGCCGAGCAGTTCGGCACGCCGCTCTACGTCTATTCCAAGGCGGCCCTGGTCGAGCGTTACTCCGCCTATGCCGATGCCTGCCGCGCAGCCGGCCGCGCCGACGGCGCCAAGGGCGGCGCGCTGGTGTGCTACTCGGTCAAGTCCAACTCCAACCTGGCGGTGCTGAACCTCCTGGGACGGATGGGCTCGGGCTTCGACATCGTCTCCGGTGGTGAACTGCTGCGGGTGGTGGCCGCCGGTGGCGATGCCCGCAAGGTGATCTTCTCCGGCGTGGGCAAGGGCCGCGACGAGATGAAGCTGGCCCTGGAACATGACATCCTGTGCTTCAACGTCGAATCCATCCCCGAGGTGGCGCGCCTGAACGAGGTGGCCGGTGCCCTGGGCAAGCGCGCCCGCATCTCGCTGCGCGTGAACCCCAATGTGGATGCCAAGACCCATCCCTACATCTCCACCGGCCTGAAGGAAAACAAGTTCGGCGTGGCCTATGAAGACGCGCTGGACTGCTACCGCACCGCCGCCGCCCTGCCCAACATCGACGTGGTCGGCATCGATTGCCACATCGGCTCGCAACTGCTGGACGACTCGCCCCTGCTGGAAGCGCTGGACAAGATCATCGACATGGTCGACACGCTGGAAGCCGAAGGCATCCACATCCATCACCTCGACATCGGCGGCGGCATCGGCATCCGCTATGACGACGAGCAACCGGTGCCCGTGGGTGATTACCTGGCCCGCGTGTTTGCCCGTGTCGATGCCTGGCGCCAGCAGAAGTACGATGGCCGCCCCATCCAGGTCATGTTCGAGCCGGGTCGCTCGGTGGTCGGCAATGCCGGCCTGCTGCTGACTGAAGTGCAATACCTCAAGCACGGTGAAGGCAAGAACTTTGCTGTCGTCGATGCTGCCATGAATGACCTGATGCGCCCGGCCATGTACGAAGCCTGGCATGGTGTGCAGACCGTCAAGGAAAACGCCGGCCATGCCCGCATCTATGACGTGGTCGGCCCGGTCTGCGAATCCGGCGACTGGCTGGCGCGCTCGCGTGAGCTGGCCATCGGGGAGGGCGACCTGCTGGCCCTGATGTCGGCCGGCGCCTATGGCATGACCATGGCTTCCAACTACAACACCCGAGGCCGCGCCGCCGAGGTGCTGGTCGATGGCGCGCAAGCGCATCTGGTGCGCCAGCGCGAGAATCCGGCCGACCTGTTTGCCCTGGAGAAGATTGTCAACTGATGTGATCTGTTGGCACTCTGGCAGGACGGCAGCCCCGATTTCGCGGCTGCCGTTTGTTTTTGTTGGCCCGGCGGCAACGAGCGTGGGAGGCGGACGACAGAATTTTTTGCAGCGCCACATTCTTTGATTTGCCTTTCGGAAATTTGGGCGCAAAATAGCCATCCGCCCAAAAAACAAGCGATCCATCAAAACAAGCCTGAGGCGCGCCGACCGGCGCGCTATCGAGACCAGGCTGGAACATGCGGGCGCAAGGGAGAACACCGTGGTCGCCGGGAGGGCGGTCGGTAGCGCAACACAGGGGAATTCCATGCAGGTCCTGGAACGCACAGGGGAAGATCGCGACAAGCGCGCGGCACTCGATGCCGGCTCCGACGCGCACACGCATCCCGACAGGGAAGCGTCATCGATGGCCGACGAGGCGCTGGAAATCCGCGCCTCGCACATGACCGCCGCTGCCGTGGCCGCCGCCGCCGTGACCGCCGCCGTGGTCACCGGCAGCAATGCTCCTGTGGCCCTGCAGGAAGGGCAGGTCGCGCCGGTGGCAGCCGAACCGCAAGCCGAACCGCTATCCGAACCGCAACCGTCGCCTGCACTCCAGCGCAGCGCGCACGATGCCACCGCCGTGGCCGCGACGCCTGCCGCTTCTCTCCGGGGCGCCTTGATGGTGTCCCTGCTGACGCTGGGCGTCATCGGCCTGGCCTTGTTGCTGAGCGCACAGTGGCCGCAGCGCGCCCTCAAGCCCATGCTCCAGCATCTGCCCGGCCTGGGCCAGGCGACATCCGTCCCCGCTCCTGCGGCGCCGGTCCCGGCCGTGGCGGCCCGCGAGGCAGTCGAGCAGGCGCCCAATACCGATACCATCGCCTTGCTGCAGCAGGAGGCTGACGAAAAGGCCCGCCTGCTGGCGCACAAGCGTGCCCTGGCCGAAGCCCGCCATCGCCGCGAGGATGAGGCGCAGGCCCAGCGCGAGCAACGTCGCCGCGAGGCCGAGGCGCAGCTGGCCGATGCCCGTGCCAAGGCAGAACGGGCCCAGGCTGCCGCGTTGATTGCGCCCGAGATCGTCGAGGTACCTGCTGCGCCGACCCTGGCCGAGCAGCTCAGGCAATGCCGTGCGCTGTCGCTGTTTGCCCGCGAACGCTGCCTGTGGAAGCTATGCGACGGCAAATGGGGCAAGGACGGCTGCCCTTCCTACGAGCATGACAACGAGGGCGCCTGAGCGACCCTCGTCCTGCCGGGCAACTGCCCCCGGCAGGTATAAATAATTTCCAAAAAGTAACTCCCGCTCTTTGGCGGGAGCATTTCTTGCTTGCCCTGTGGCCCGGCGGCGACAGTTGAAAAGTCCTGCCGCAAGCGGCTTTGCGCAGGGTAGTTGCCGCTATAATGCGCGTTTTTCATCCACCCCCCTCAAGGCTTCACTGCAAGGAAATAAGGCATGAATGCACTGCTCTGGTTCGTCGTCCTCTATTGGGTCATCTCGGTCGGTATCGGCTTGTATGCCACCCGCTTCGTCAAGAGTTCGAAGGACTACGCCGTCGCCGGCCGCTCGCTGCCCATGTCAGTGGTGACGGCGACCGTCTTTGCCACCTGGTTCGGTTCGGAGGCGGTGCTGGGCGTGTCTTCGACCTTCCTCAAGGAAGGCCTGGGCGGCATCGTGGCCGACCCCTTCGGCTCCTCGCTGTGCCTGATCCTGGTGGGCGTATTCTTTGCCAAGCGCCTGTACCGGATGAACCTGCTGACCATCGGCGACTACTACAAGAAGCGCTTCGGCCGCGCCGCCGAGATGCTGGTGACGATCTGCATCGTCATCTCCTACCTGGGCTGGGTGGCCGCGCAGATCAAGGCGCTGGGCCTGGTCTTCAATGTCGTCTCGGGCGGCTACATCCCCATGCACTGGGGCATGATCATTGGCGCCGGCAGCGTGCTGATCTACACCCTCATGGGCGGCATGTGGGCCGTGGCCATCACCGACTTCCTGCAGATGATCATCGTGGTGGTCGGCATGCTTTACATCGGCTACGAGGTCTCCGGCATGGTCGGCGGCCCCGGTGTGGTGATCCAGCATGCGGCCGACGCCGGCAAGTTCAGCAACTTCTGGCCTGCGGCCAATCTCAAGGACGTGCTGTGGTTCTTCGCCGCCTGGATCACCATGATGCTGGGTTCCATCCCCCAGCAGGACGTATTCCAGCGCGTGATGTCCTCCAAGAATGAGAAGGTCGCCCGCAACGCCTCGGTGCTGGGTGGCGTGATCTATTTCTTCTTCGTGTTCATCCCCATCTTCCTGGCTTATTCGGCCACGCTGATCGATCCGGAGATGGTCTCGCACCTGCTCGACACCGACTCGCAACTGGTCCTGCCGACCCTGATCATGGAGAAGATGCCGGTGTTCGCCCAGGTGATGTTCTTCGGCGCCTTGCTGTCGGCCATCAAGAGCTGCGCCAGCGCCACCCTGCTGGCCCCTTCGGTGACCTTCACCGAGAACGTGCTCAAGGAAATCCGCCCCTGGAAGAACGACCGTGAATTCCTCTTCTCGATGCGGGCCGTGGTGCTGGTCTTCACCGCCGGCGTGACCTCGCTGGCTCTGAACAGCCAGTCCAGCATCTACGAGATGGTGGAAAACGCCTACAAGGTCACCCTGGTGGCAGCCTTCGTGCCGCTGGCCTTCGGCGTGTACTGGCCCCGTGCGACCCGTCAGGGCGCGTTGTTTTCGATGGTGCTGGGCCTGGTGTCGTGGATCACGCTGGAATACACCGCGCCGGAAGGCCTGTGGCCGCCGCAACTGGCCGGCCTGCTGTTTTCGGTGGGCGGTATGGTGGTCGGCTCGCTTATGCCCCAGGTGCTGGCCCCGGTGCCGCCTATCGTCGCCAATCCGGTCGAGGGCAGCGCCCAGACCTGACCCCGTCTCGTCTTCCTGAAACGGTCGCCCGGCGTTGCCGCGCGGCCGTTTTTCGTTTTTGCCGCAGTCACCAGAACTGCTGGGCCAGGTGCTGTCAAAGCATTTTCATGGGCCGGTTTTCGATGCAATTCGATATCAATCTAGCAATAGATTGAACCGAAACCGGAACTTATTTGCTTTCCATCAACCTGAAATAGCATGACTGAGCACACTCGCCCCTACGATGTCGCTGCCGATGCGTTATTTCTGGATTTCGACGGCACCCTGGTCGAACTGGCGCCACAGCCCGAAGAGATCGTGGTGCCGCCGGAACTGATCACGCTGTTGCAGCGGCTACAACAAGAATCGGACGGCGCGCTGGCCATCGTCAGCGGTCGCCCCCTGGACCAACTCGATTTCTTCCTGGCGCCGCTGCGCCTGCCGGCGGCCGGCGTGCATGGCACGGAACGGCGCACTGCCGACGGCCGCATCATCCAGCTGCCGGTGGCGGACGTGCATCACCTGCGCGAACGGCTGCTGCCGCTGGTGCAAGCCAACCCCGGCCTGCAGCTGGAATTGAAGCGCGGCGCCCTGGCGCTGCATTACCGGCACGCCCCCCATCTTGAGCAACGCTGTGTGGAAACCATGATGGACGCCTTGCGTCACGAACCCGGTTTTTCCCTGCTGCACGGCAAGATGGTGGTGGAGGCCAAGCCCCATACCAACAAGGGGGATGCGCTGGCGGCCTTCCTGCTTGAGCCGCCCTTCCGCGGGCGCCGCCCGGTCTTCATCGGTGACGACGTGACCGATGAGGCCGGCTTTGCCATCGCCCAGGCTGAGACCCATGGCGGCATGGGCATCAAGGTCGGTACCGGCCCCAGCCAGGCGCTGCAGCGCCTGGCCGATCCGGCGGCGGTGCTGGCCTTGCTGAGCGAGGCCCTGCAGGCGCGCAGCCTCAGTGGATGAATCACCCGGCGCAGCATGCGCCCATCGCCTTCCATCAAGAAATCTGACCCACAGAACAGAGCACGAGGAACCATGAGCCAGCCCAGCCCCGACCCGCAACAGCAAGCGCAGCCGCAACCGCACTCCCAGACCCAGCATTCCGAACAGCCGCACCTGGCCGCCCAGGCGCACGACATGCCTTCCACCTCCTCGCTGGACCTGGGCGTGATCGGCAATTGCGCCTTCTCGGCCCTGGTGGACAAGATGGGCCGCATCGTCTGGTGCTGCCTGCCGCGCTTCGACGGCGATCCGGTCTTCAATGCCTTGCTCGATCCCGGCGAGAATGGCGCGCTGTGGTCCTTCCAGCTGGAGAATTTCTCCCACAGCGAGCAATGGTACGAGCCCAATACCGCCGTGCTGCGCACCCGTCTCTACGACACGCTGGGACAGGGCATCGAGATCACCGACCTGGCGCCGCGCTTCCAGAGCCGGGGACGCTTCTTCCGCCCGCTGCAGCTGGTGCGCCGCATCCATCCGCTCTCGGGCGCGCCGCGCATGCGCGTGGTGCTGCGTCCGCGTTTCGGCTGGGGCCGCGAAGTGCCGCTGCAGACGCGCGGCAGCAACCATATCCGTTACGTCGGGCAGGAGCAGACCCTGCGCCTGAACACCGATGCGCCCATCAGCTACCTGGTCGGCGAGACTGCCTTCGTGGTCAGTCGGCCCTACAACTTCATCCTCGGTCCCGATGAAACCCTGCATGGCGGCATCAACGACACCGCCCGCGATTTCGAGCAGGAGACCACCGCCTACTGGCGCAACTGGAGCCGCGCCCTGGCCACGCCCCTGGAGTGGCAGGATGCGGTCATCCGCGCGGCCATCACCCTGAAGCTCTCGGTCTACGAAGATACCGGCGCCATCATCGCCGCCATGACCACCAGCGTGCCCGAGGCCCCGGGCAGCCAGCGCAACTGGGACTACCGCTATTGCTGGCTGCGCGATGCCTTCTTCGTGGTGCGCGCCCTGAACAGCCTCTCCGAGCTGGGCACCATGGAAGACTACCTGCGCTGGCTCACCAACGTGGTGGTGCGCTCGGGTGGCGGCCATGTGCAGCCGCTCTACGGCATTGGCCTGGAAGAGGCGTTGCCGGAACAGATCCTCGACCATCTGCCCGGCTACCAGAACCATCGCCCGGTACGCGTGGGCAACCAGGCCTACGAGCACTTCCAGCACGACGTCTACGGCAACATCGTGCTGGGCGCGGCGCAGGCCTTCCATGACATGCGCCTGCACCATCGCGCCGGGGCCGAGCATTTCCAGCACCTGGAAGCCGTGGGCGAACGCGCCTACGAGGTCTATGACCAGCCCGACGCCGGCATGTGGGAGCTGCGCACACGTTCGCGCATCCATACTTCCTCGGCCCTGATGAGCTGGGCCGCCTGCGACCGGCTGGCCAAGATCGCCGCGCGTGTGGACTTGCCCGAACGCGCCAGCTACTGGGGCGAGCGCGCCACCGAGATCGGCCAGCGCATCCTCAGCGAAGCCTGGAACGAGCAGCGCCAGGCCTATGCCGAGAGCTTCGGCGGACGCGACCTCGATGCCAGCGTGCTGCTGATGGTGGAGGTCGGCCTGATCGCGCCCACCGATCCGCGCTTCATCGCCACCGTCGATGCGCTGGAGAAATCCCTGTGCGACGGCCCCTACATGCGCCGCTACGAAGCGCCGGACGACTTCGGCCGGCCCGAGACCGCCTTCAACATCTGCACCTTCTGGCGCATCGACGCGCTGGCGCGCATCGGCCGCAAGGAGCAGGCGCGCGAGATCTTCCAGGCCATGCTGGATGCCCGCAACCACCTGGGCCTGCTCTCCGAGGATACCCATCCGGTCACGCGCCAGATGTGGGGCAACTTCCCGCAGACCTATTCGATGGTGGGCATCATCAACTGTGCGATGCGCCTGTCGGCGTCCTGGGAGGCGGTGATCTGATGTCCAGACTCGTGGTGGTATCCAATCGCCTGGCCGATCCACGCAAGCCCGCCGCCGGCGGACTGGCGGTGGCCCTGGGCGAAACCCTGAAGCAGACCGGCGGCCTGTGGTTCGGCTGGAGCGGCAAGGTGGTCGAAGGCGGCACGCCCGGCGAGGGTGAATTGCGCCTCAGCCAGGCCGGCAGCGTCACCCTGGCCGAGCTGGACCTGTGCCAGGACGATCATGACGCCTACTATCGCGGCTATGCCAATGGCGTGCTGTGGCCGGTCTTCCATTACCGGCTGGACCTGGCGCATTTCGAGTCCGGCCACCTGGGCGGCTACCGGCGCGTGAACCAGCTCTTTGCGCGCAAGCTGTTCCCGCTGTTGAAGCGCGACGACATCGTCTGGATCCACGACTACCACCTCATCCCGCTGGCGGCCGAATTGCGCGCCATGGGCTGCGAGGCGCGCATCGGCTTCTTCCTGCACATCCCGCTGCCGCCGCCGCCCATCCTCACCGCCATCCCCTCGCACGAATGGCTGATGCGGGCGCTGTTTGCCTACGACCTGGTGGGCTTCCAGAACCATGCCGACCTGCAGCACTTCGCCCAGTACGTGCAGGCCGAGGCCACCGCCGAACCGGTCGGCGCCCACCAGTACCGTGCCTTCAACAGCACGGTGCGCGCCGGGGCGTTTCCCATCGGCATCGATGTGGATGAATTCCAGCGCCTGGGCCGGGCGCGCGAGGCGCGTGATACCTATGAAAGCACCAAGGCCGAGTACTCGCGCCGCCGCCTCTTGATCGGGGTGGACCGGCTGGATTATTCCAAGGGCCTGCCACAGCGCATCCGCGCCTTCCGCGAACTGCTGCGCCAGTATCCCGAAAACCGCCACAGCGCCACGCTGCTGCAGATCGCCTCGCCCAGCCGCGAAGACGTGGAAGCCTATGGCGACATCCAGCGCGAGCTGGAAAGCCTGTGCGGCTCCATCAATGGCGACTTCGGCGACTTCGACTGGATGCCCATCCGCTACATCCACCGCACCGTGGCCCGGCGCCGCCTGCCGGGGCTGTACCGGGCCTGCGCGGTGGCGCTGGTGACTCCCTTGCGCGACGGCATGAATCTGGTGGCCAAGGAATTCGTCGCCGCCCAGGATCCGCAGGACCCCGGCGTACTGGTGCTGTCGCGCTTTGCCGGGGCGGCCGAGCAGATGAAAGCGGCGCTCATCATCAACCCCTACGACACCCATGGCACCGCCCAGGTCATCCAGCAAGCCCTGCAGATGTCGCAGACCGAGCGCCGCGAGCGCCATGCGGCCCTGATGGAGAACATCCGCCAGTTCGACGTGCACTGGTGGTGTCGCGACTTCCTGGATACCCTGCGCAGCGTGCGCCCGGCCCCGGTCGGCTGACCAGGGAGGCAGGATCGGCCTCGAAACTTTCCTGAAAGCAAGCACTTTGTGAACGGGAATGGGCTTGCCGTCGCGCCCATGCATCGCCCGCGCCGCCCGGTTCGGTAAAACTGCGCCAAAAGCCTTTATAATTCAGGGTTTTGGAAGTTTTTTGCGGAGTTAGTCATGCCGATTTACGCGTATCGCTGCGAAGCGTGTGGTTTTGCCAAGGATGTCTTGCAGAAGATCTCCGACGATGCGTTGACCGTTTGCCCCTCGTGCCACCAGGACAGTTTCAGGAAGCAGCTCACTGCAGCCGGCTTCCAGTTGAAGGGTTCGGGCTGGTACGTGACCGATTTCCGCGGCAACGGTAGCGGATCGGCCAACAGCAAGGGTGCCACCGGTACCGGGCTGGCCACCGGCGAGGGCGCTGCCGCGCCGGCTCCTGCGGCTGCAGCCACGCCCGCCGCCACGCCCGCCGCCACGCCCGCCGCAGCCGCTCCTGCTGCTCCTGCTGCGGCAGCTCCTGCAGCTCCGGCGCCCTCGGCGCCCAGCGCAAGCTAACGCAGGCACCCACCTTCCATGCGCAAATACTTCATCACCGGTCTGCTGATCCTGGTCCCCCTGGCAATCACCCTGTGGGTGCTCAACCTGATCATCAGCACGATGGACCAGTCGCTGCTGCTGCTGCCGGAGACCTGGCGGCCGCGTCACTGGCTGGGCTACAACATTCCCGGCCTGGGCGCGATCCTGACCCTGCTGATCGTGTTCCTCACCGGCCTGGCCGCGCGCAACTTCATCGGCCGCCGCCTGGTGCTGCTGTGGGAAGGCCTGCTGACCCGCATTCCGGTGGTGAAGTCGATCTATTCCAGCGTCAAGCAGGTCTCCGACACGCTGTTCTCGTCCTCCGGCAACGCCTTCCGCAAGGCCGTGCTGATCCAGTACCCGCGTCAGGGCTCCTGGACCATCGCCTTCCTGACCGGCACCCCCGGCGGTGAGGTAAAGAACCACCTGGCCGGCGACTACATCAGCGTCTACGTGCCCACCACGCCGAACCCGACTTCCGGTTTCTTCCTGATGCTGCCGCGCGCCGAGTCCATCGAACTCGACATGTCGGTAGACGAGGCGCTCAAGTACATCGTCTCGATGGGCGTGGTCGCCCCCGAGATGGCGGCCGACAAGAAGATCATCATCGACGCGGCGGCGCCGAACAATTGACGGGGCGGCCGGCGCCTTGCTGCCCGGCCAGCCCCGCCTTCGCCCCTAGCGTCTTCTCTCACGAATTCAACAAGAACACTGTCAACGGAATCACAACCATGTCCATGCGAACCCAATACTGTGGCCTCACTACCGAGGCACTGCTCGGTCAAACCGTCAGCCTGTGCGGCTGGGTGCACCGTCGCCGCGATCACGGCGGCGTGATCTTCATCGACCTGCGCGACCGCGAAGGCCTGGTCCAGGTGGTGTGCGACCCGGATCGTGCCGATGTCTTCAAGAACGCCGAATCGGTGCGCAACGAGTTCTGCCTGCGCATCACCGGCCTGGTGCGCAACCGTCCTGAAGGCACCACCAACGCCAACCTGAAGTCGGGCAAGATCGAAGTGCTGTGCCACGAGCTGGAAGTGCTGAACCCGTCGGTGACGCCGCCGTTCCAGCTGGATGACGACAGCCTCTCCGAAACCACCCGCCTGACCCACCGCGTGCTGGACCTGCGCCGTCCGCAGATGCAGAACAACCTGCGCCTGCGCTACAAGGTCGCCATGGAAGTGCGCAAGTTCCTGGATGGCCAGGGCTTCATCGACATCGAGACCCCGATGCTGACCAAGTCCACCCCGGAAGGCGCGCGCGACTATCTGGTGCCCTCGCGCGTGAACGCCGGCGAATTCTTCGCCCTGCCGCAGTCGCCGCAGCTGTTCAAGCAGCTGCTGATGGTGGCCAACTTCGACCGCTACTACCAGATCACCAAGTGCTTCCGCGACGAAGACCTGCGCGCCGACCGCCAGCCGGAATTCACCCAGATCGATTGCGAAACCTCCTTCCTGAACGAACAGGAAATCCGTGACCTGTTCGAAGGCATGATCCGCCTGGTCTTCAAGAACGCCCTGGACATCGACCTGCCCAACCCGTTCCCTGTGATGGACTTCGCCACCGCCATGGGCATGTATGGTTCGGACAAGCCGGACATGCGCGTCAAGCTGGAATTCACCGAGCTGACCGACGTCATGAAGGATGTCGACTTCAAGGTCTTCTCGGGCGCCGCCAACAGCGAAGGCGGCCGCGTGGTCGGCCTGCGCGTGCCGGGCGGTGCCGAAATGCCGCGTTCGGAAATCGACGCCTACACCCAGTTCGTCGCCATCTACGGCGCCAAGGGCCTGGCCTACATCAAGGTCAACGAAAAGGCCAAGGGCCGTGACGGCCTGCAGTCGCCCATCGTCAAGAACATCCACGATGCCGCCCTGAACGCCATCATCGAAAAGACCGGCGCACAAGACGGCGACCTGATCTTCTTCGGCGCCGACAAGGCCAAGGTGGTCAACGATGCCATCGGCGCGCTGCGCGTGAAGATCGGTCACAGCGAATTCGGCAAGAAGAACGGCCTGTTCGACGACGCCTGGCGTCCGCTGTGGGTGGTCGACTTCCCCATGTTCGAATACGACGAAGACGGCCAGCGCTGGGTCGCCCTGCACCACCCGTTCACCTCGCCCAAGGATGGTCACGAAGACTTCATCTCGACCAACCCGGGCGCGGCCATCGCCAAGGCCTACGACATGGTGCTGAATGGTTGGGAACTGGGCGGCGGTTCGGTCCGTATCCACCGCGCCGACGTGCAGAGCAAGGTGTTCCGTGCCCTGAAGATCGATGACGAAGAAGCCCGCCTGAAGTTCGGCTTCCTGCTGGACGCACTGCAATACGGCGCGCCCCCGCACGGTGGCATCGCCTTCGGCCTGGACCGCCTGGTCACCATGATGGCCGGTGCCGAGTCGATCCGCGACGTGATCGCCTTCCCCAAGACCCAGCGCGCCCAGTGCCTGCTGACCCACGCACCTTCGGAAGTGGACGAGAAGCAGCTGCGCGAGCTGCACATCCGCCTGCGCAATACCGAGCCGGCTGTGAAGGCCTGATCGGCTTATCGATTTTCTCGATAAACCCATCGAAAAGCGCGTGCAGGAATGCACGCGCTTTTTTATTTTATAAATAATATAAATTTTATTCTTGCGTGACATCCGGCGGGATTCCGGTCGTCGCCGCGACCCGACGACCGTTCGTCCTGAGTAGCGGCATCGCCGCGTATCGAAGGCGCGCCTTTGCCTGCTCACCGACCCGCGCAGGAGTGTCTTCGATACGGCCCTGAAGGGCCTGCTCAGTCCGAACGGTTCCAGATGGATTCACGTGAGGACGCGCTTGTGGTTCTTGAATCTACATTTCCCGGAGCCTGAATTCATGCATGCGCTGCAAGCATGGCTGCATGCACAGATATCATTTCCGCCTGCCTCCTGCTGACCCTATCATCGGCCGATATCCAACGTCCGACATGAGGGGAAAGCATGCAAGGAACGACATTACCAGCCGGCGGGATGCCGCTGGTCAGCAACCATCAGCGCCGCCGCGCCATCATCGCCACCGTCATCGGCAACGGCCTCGAATGGTTCGACTTCACCGTCTACAGCTTCTTCGCGGTGATCATCGCCAAGCTGTTCTTCCCGACCGGCAATGACCTCACTTCCTTGCTGCTGGCCGTGGCCACCTTCGGCGTGGGTTTCTTCATGCGTCCGGTGGGCGGCATCCTGCTGGGCATCTACGCCGACCGCGTGGGTCGCAAGGCGGCGCTGTCGGTGACCATCCTGTTGATGGCCGTGGGCACCACCCTGATCGGCCTGGCGCCGACCTATGACAGCATCGGCCTGTTCGCGCCGCTGATCATCGTCGTTGCGCGGCTGCTGCAGGGATTTTCGGCCGGCGGCGAAATGGGCAGCGCCACCGCCTTCCTGACCGAATATGCTCCTGAGCGCGAGCGCGCCTATTACTCCAGCTGGATCCAGGCCAGCATCGGCGTGGCCGTGCTGCTGGGCGCCGCCGTGGGTACCTTCGTGACCTCCAGCCTGAGCCCGGAAGCGCTGTCCAGCTGGGGCTGGCGCCTGCCCTTCCTGCTGGGCATCATCATCGGTCCGGTCGGCTACTACATCCGTAATCACCTCGAAGAGACCCCCGCGTTCCTCGAAGAAAAGGACAAGACCGACTCGCCCCTGAAGGAAGTGATCCGCAACTTCCCGCGCGAGACCTCGGCCAGCTTTTCCATGGTGATCCTGTGGACGGTCTGCACCTATGTCTTGCTGTTCTACATGCCGACCTATTCGGTCAAGGTCCTGAAGCTGCCGCAGACCACCGGCTTCATTGCCGGCATGGTGGGTGGACTCTGCATCATGGTATTGGCGCCCATCGTCGGTCGCCTGGCGGATCGCATCGGCCGTCGTCCGCTGCTCTCTGGTTCGGCCGCGCTGATCCTGGTGCTGGCCTATCCCATGTTCGCCTACATCAACAGCGCGCCCAGCCTGTCGACGCTGCTGATCTTCCAGCTGGTCTTCGGCACCCTGATCGCGGCCTACACCGGCCCCATCCTGGCGGCGTTCTCGGAACTGTTCCCGGCCAAGGTGCTCTCCACCGGCTTGTCGGTGGCTTACAACCTGGCCGTGACCATCTTCGGCGGCTTTGCCTCCTTCTTCATCACCTGGCTGATCGCCGCCACCGGCAGCACCATGGCACCGGCCTTCTACGTGATGATCGCGGCCGCCATCAGCTTCGTCGGCACCCGCTTCGTGCGTGAGCCGCAGTATCTGCAACAACATTGATTTTCGCCATGACCAAGATTCTCCTGAAGGGCGGCAACGTCCTCGACCCCGCGCTGGGCAGCCTGTTCCCGCGCCATGATGTCCTGATCGACAAAGACCGCATCATCGATGTCTCCGCCACGCCTCTGGATGTGGCGGGTGCACGCGTGATCGATGTGGCCGGCAAGACCGTGATGCCAGGCCTGATCGACTGCCACGTGCACGTGCTGGCCTCGCTGGCCAACCTGGGTCTCAATGCCTTGCAACCCGGATCGCTGACTTCCATCCGCGCGTTGCCCATCGTCGAGGCGATGTTGAATCGCGGTTTCACCAGCGTGCGTGATGCCGGCGGCGCCGACTGGGGCCTGGCGCAAGCCATCGCCATCGGCCTGGTGCCGGGGCCGCGCATCTTCCCCTCCGGCAAGGCGCTGTCGCAGACCGGTGGCCATGGCGACTTCCGTCCGCGTTCCGATGTGCTGGAGCCTTGCTCCTGCGCCTTCCGTGCCGGTGCCATCGCCCGCGTGGCCGATGGCGTGGATGCGGTGCGTCTGGCCGCCCGCGAAGAACTGCAGAAGGGCGCGACCCAGATCAAGATCATGGCCTCCGGTGGCGTGGCATCGCCCACCGATCCTATCGGCAATACGCAATACAGCGAGGATGAAATCCGCGCCATCGTGGCCGAAGCCGAAGCAGCCCAGACCTATGTGATGGCCCACGCCTATACCGGCCGCGCCATCTCGCGTGCCGTGCGCTACGGCGTGCGTACCATCGAGCACGGCAACCTGGTCGATGCCGAGGCCGCCCGCGTGATGCGCGAGCATGGTGCCTTCGTCGTGCCGACACTGGTCACCTACGACTCGCTGGCCCGCGACGGTGCCCGCCTGGGCTTGCCGCCGGATTCGGTGGCCAAGATCGAGTCGGTGCGTCAGGCCGGTCGTGACTCGCTGCGCATCTATGCCGAATATGGCGTGCAGATGGGCTTCGGCTCCGACCTGCTGGGCGAGATGCATCAGGATCAGTCGACCGAATTCCTGATCCGTGCCGAGATCCTGGGCAACCTGGAAACCATCCGTTCGGCCACCTCGATTGCCGCCGCCATCCTGCAGCGCGAGGGCGAACTCGGCACCGTGCGCGCCGGCGCGCTGGCCGACCTGATCGTGGTCGATGGCAATCCCTTGCAGGACATCACGCTCCTGACCGGGCAGGGCGAGCACCTGTCGCTGGTCATGCAGTCCGGTCACATTCACCGCAGCCGCTGAGCGGCTTTCCCTGTCGGCGCCGCAGCGTGACAAGACATGCTGCGGCGGGCATGCTTTTCGCTCTACCATCCGGTCAGTATCCGAGATCCCGTCTGGAGCGCCAACCATGCGTATATCCCCATTACCGCCGCTGCCTGCGCTGATCGCCTTCGAGGCGGCCATGCGCCATGGCAGTTTCACCCGTGCCGCCGCCGAGCTGCATCTGACGCAAAGCGCCATCAGTCGCCAGATCGCGCAGCTGGAGCGCTTCCTGGGCAAGAAGCTGTTCCTGCGCGAGCCGCGCGCACTACGCCTGACCGTCAGCGGCCAGCGCTATGCCGCGCAGGTACAGCGCCTGCTGGTCGACTGCGCCGAGGCCACCGAAGACATCATGAAACGCAAGGGCCACCAGGAGCTCACGGTGGCCTGTTCGCAGGGGGTGGCCGTGCTCTGGCTCACGCCCCGGCTGGCCCGCTTTCGCGCCTTGCATCCGGATTGCCATCTGCGCCTGGTCGTCAACGACAGCCTGGCCACGCTCTCCGAGACCGATTTCGACATGGGCATCTACTTCCTGCGCGATGGCCCGCCCTCCGGGATGGCGGCGCGCCGGCTGTATGACGAGGAAGTGTTCCCGGTCTGCTCGCCGGCCTACCTGGACGGGCGCCAGCTGGCACCGGCCGAGCTGCGCTACGAGACCCTGCTGATGCTGGAAGACGGCCAGCGTCAATGGATGTCCTGGCAGAACTGGATGGCCCACAATGGCATGCCCGACGTGCGTATCGAGCACCAGATCCTCTCCAACCAATATCCGGTGCTGCTGCAACTGGCCATGGAGGGGCAGGGCATTGTGCTGGCCTGGCGCCACATGATCGATGCCTGCATGCAGCAAGGCTTGCTGGTGCGGGCCTGCGAGGCCAGCGCCAGCCTGGGCGGTGGCTATTACGCGGTGTGGCCACGCGAGCGTATCGAACACGCCGCCGCGCGGGCCTTTCGCAGCTGGCTGGTGGCCGAGAGCGAGGCTTCGCTGCTCTGAGTGGGCGTCATCCCGATACAATGAAGGCTTTCCTGCATCACGGACAGGCAGATGACGCAAAGCAAGCCCTACAAGATTCCTGAATCGGTGCTGGTGGTGATCCACAGTGCCGACCAGCAGGTGCTCCTGATCGAACGTGCCGACCAGCCCGGTTTTTGGCAATCGGTGACCGGCTCCAAGGACAGCCTGGACGAAGTCCTGTCGGAAACCGCCCGACGCGAAGTGCAGGAAGAAACCGGCATCCAGGTCGCCGGCCCCGGCGTAGAATCCACCCAGGATGGCGGAACCTGCGTGCCCGGCGCCAACTTGCGCGACTGGCAACTTTCCAACATCTATGAGATCTATCCGGTCTGGCGGCATCGCTATGCGCCGGGGGTGACGAAGAATACCGAGCACGTCTTCGGCCTGCTGGTGCCGCGCGATATCCCGATCACGCTGGCCCCGCGCGAACATACGCGCTATGCGTGGCTGCCCTATCGCGAGGCGGCCGACCGTTGCTTCTCGCCCTCCAATGCGGAGGCGATCCTGCAACTGCCACGCTATCTCGCGCGGTAGTCGCACGCAACCCGGCGGGTCGGTGGGTCCGGACAAGAACAAGAGAAAGGTTGCAGTGATGAAGTTGCGCGTAGCCACCTACAACATCCACAAGGGCGTGACCTCCTTCGCCGGACGGCCGCGCATCCTGGCGCTCAAGCAGGCGCTGGCGCAGCTGGACGCCGACATCCTGTTCCTGCAGGAAGTGCAGGGCCGCCACGACCTCAATGCCTTGCGCCACGCCTCCAACTGGCCGCAGCAGGGCCAGCACGAATACCTGGCCGGCGAGACCCATCATGCCGCCTACGGCATGAATGCCGTCTACGACCACGGCCATCATGGCAATGCCCTGATCTCGCGCTTCGCCATCGCCTCGGTACGCAACCAGGATGTCTCCGACCATGCCTACGAGTCGCGTGGCATCCTGCACTGCGTGGTACCGGTGGAAGGCCGGGAAGTGCATTGCTACGTGATCCACCTGGGCCTGTTCGCCGGTGGCCGGCGTCGCCAGACCGAGGCGCTGATCCAGGCGGTGCGCAATTCCTCGCCACCGGATGCGCCACTGCTGATCGCGGGCGACTTCAACGACTGGACCAACCAGTTGAGCCAGAGCCTCTACCAGAGCCTGGGCGTGGTCGAGGTGTTCGACCAGCCCCAGGCCAACACCCGTGGCGTCATGAATGGCCTGCGCCGGCTGGGCGGACTGTCCGCGCCGATCCGCCCGGCCCGCACCTTCCCGGCCATGATGCCGTGGCTGCGACTGGACCGCATCTACCTGCGTGGATTCCAGATCGACTCGGCCCAGGTCTTGAGCGATGGACCATGGGCGCGCCTGTCGGACCATGCGCCCATCGTCAGCGAACTGCGGCTGGCCTGAGCCTGGGTTATCGCTTGCGTCACCTCACCTTCACCGACGGCAACCAGATCGCGCTGCTGCAAAGTGGCGCCGGTTTCTATCCGGCTTTGATCACGGCCATCGATGGCGCGCGTGTCGAGATCTACCTGGAAACCTATATCTTCTGCCTCGACGAGACCGGCCAACTGGTGGTCGAGGCCTTGCAGCGCGCCGCCGCCCGTGGCGTGGTGGTGTATGTCATCAACGACTGGCTGGGCACCGGCCGCGACAACACCCGCAAGCTGCACCACGTGCTCGACGCCGCCGGGGTCCAGCATCGCAGTTTCAATCCCTGGTTCCGCCGTGGCGTGGCACGCAGCCATCGCAAGCTGTGCGCGGTGGACCGCCAGGTGGCCTTCGTGGGCGGGCTCAACATCAATGACGACATGGTCTCCGACCGCGACCACATCACCCCCTTGCCGGCGCCGCGCTGGGATTTCGCGGTGCGCATCGTCGGCCCGCTGGTGCGGGAGATCTATCGCGAGATGGAAGCCCAGTGGTTGCGCGTCGGTCACATGAAACTCAAGGCCCGCTGGGTCAATTTCAAGCGGCTGCGTCACCGCCATGCCGGCCCGGTGCACGACCAGACCCAGGCCGCCCTGGTGGTGCGCGACAACTTCCGCAACCGGCGCACCATCCAGCGCGCCTACCTGCAGGCGCTGGGGCGCGCGCGCGAGACCGCCTTTCTCGCCAATCCTTACTTCGCCCCGGGACGCAAGATGCGACGGGCACTGGTAGAAGCCGCACAGCGCGGTGTCAAGGTCACCCTGCTGCTGGGGGTGGGGCAGTTCGTCATGCAGGACGCGGTGGCGCATTCCTTCTATCCCAGCTTGCTGCGTGCGGGGGTGCGCATCGTCGAATATACCCGCACCGAACTGCATGCCAAGGTGGCTGTGGTGGATGATCGCTGGGCCACGGTGGGTTCCAGCAACTATGACGGGCTGTCCCTGTTCGTCAACCAGGAAGCCAATGTGGTGGTGCAGGATCCGGCGTTCGCCGGCTACCTGCGCCAGGAAATCGAGGCCGGCGCGGCCCAGGGGCGGGTGGTGCACCTGGCCGATTTCCTGCATGTGCCGTGGTACAAGCGGGCGGCCTACGCTGCGGCTTTCCTGCTCTATCGCACCGTGATCCACATCATTACGCTGGGCAACGACGCCTAGGCTGGTGCCGAGCCTGTGCCCTGCCCGGGTTTGTCTGCCCGACATTTGATTTACCGAAAATTCACCATATCGCCATCCCCGCTGAAATGGAATAAGATGACCATCCGGTTTCCGACGGGGAGCAAGCAGGCTCCCTGCCATTTCAATAAAAGGAGCGAGTTATGGATGATGTGGTCATTGTCGCAGCACAGAGAACGGCGATCGGCAAATTCGGCGGGTCCTTGTCGAAGATTGCGGCGGCCGATCTCGGTGCGCAAGTCATCAAGGCCTTGCTGGCCAAGACCGGCATCAAGCCCGAATCGATCAGCGAAGTCATCCTGGGTCAGGTACTGACCGCGGGCCTGGGCCAGAACCCGGCGCGCCAGTCGGTGATCAAGTCCGGCCTGCCCGACATGGTCCCGGCCTTCGTGGTGGGCAAGGTCTGCGGCAGCGGCCTGAAGGCAGTGCAGCTGGCGGCCCAGGCCATCCGTTGTGGTGACGCCCAGATCGTCATCGCCGGCGGCCAGGAAAACATGAGCGCCTCGCCCCACGTCCTCAACAATTCGCGTGACGGCTTCCGCATGGGCGACGCCAAGCTGACCGACACCATGATCGTCGACGGCCTGTGGGACGTCTACAACCAGTACCACATGGGTATCACCGCCGAGAACGTGGCCAAGAAGTTCGAGATCAGCCGCGAAGAGCAGGACGCCTTCGCCGCCGCTTCGCAGAACAAGGCCGAAGCCGCGCAAAAGGCCGGCAAGTTCAAGGATGAGATCGTCCCCATCGAGATCAAGGGCAAGAAGGAGACCGTGGTCTTCGACACCGACGAGTTCGTCAAGCACGGTGTGACTGCTGAAGCGCTGAGCGCCTTGCGTCCGGCCTTCGACAAGGCCGGCACGGTGACGGCCGGCAATGCCTCGGGCATCAACGACGGCGCCGCCGCCGTGGTGGTGACCTCGGCCAAGCTGGCAGCCGAGCTGGGCCTGCCGGTGCTGGCCAAGATCAAGTCCTATTCTTCGGCCGGCCTGGATCCGAGCATCATGGGCATGGGCCCGGTGCCGGCATCGCAGCTGACCCTGAAGAAGGCCGGCTGGACCGCGCAGGACCTGGACCTGATGGAAATCAACGAAGCCTTCGCCGCGCAAGCCATTGCGGTGAACAAGCAGATGGGCTGGGACACCAGCAAGATCAACGTCAACGGCGGCGCCATCGCGCTGGGCCACCCCATCGGCGCCTCCGGCTGCCGCGTGCTGGTGACCCTGTTGCACGAGATGGTGCGCCGTGACGCCAAGAAGGGTCTGGCAAGCCTCTGTATCGGTGGCGGCATGGGCGTGGCGCTGGCGGTGGAGCGTTGAGCTACTAGCGTGTAGCCAGCAGCCATTAGTCTGTCGTGTTTCAATGAAGAAACGCCGGCTTGCGAGCCGGCGTTTCTTCATTGCGCATCGACCTCATCCGATGCGGCGCAGGTAGCTGCTGTCGACCTGGTTGATATCCGGGCAGGCCAAGAGCGCCAGCACGCGATCGACCTCGCTGCGCAGGATCTCCAGGGCGCGCTCGGCGCCGGCCTGTCCACCGGCGGCCAGACCGTAGGTGGTGGCGCGGCCCAGCAATACGGCATCGGCGCCCATGGCGATGGCCTTGACGATGTCGGCACCACGGCGAAAGCCGCCATCGAGCATCACCGCCAGCTGTCCCTTCACTGCGGCCACGACCTCGGGCAGCACATCCATGGTCGATAGCGCACCGTCGAGCTGTCGCCCGCCGTGGTTGGACAGCACGATGCCATCCACACCGACCTGCACCGCGCGCTGGGCATCCTTGACATGCATCACCCCCTTGAGCACCAGCCGGCCCGGCCAGATGCCGCGCAGCCATTCGACGTCGTGCCAATCCAGTGCCGGCGAGAGCGACTGGCCGAGGATGGCGGCGGCGGCGCCGCGCACGCTGGTCTGCCCCTTGGGCAGCAGGTCGCCCAGGTTGGCAAAGTGGGGAAAGCCATGGGGGTAGAGGATGTCGAACATCCAGCGCGGATGGGCGAGCACGTCCAGCTTGTTGCGCCAGTCCAGCCTGCGCGGACCGCTGAAGTTGCGTACATCCCATTCGCGCTTGCCATAGACGGCACTGTCAGTGGTCAATACCAGGGTGCCGATTCCGGCCGCCAGTGCTCGACGCGCGATGCTGGCCACGAAATCGCGGTCGCGATACAGATAGACCTGCTGCCACACCTGGGCACCCGAGCGCCGTACCACCTCTTCCAGCGCGGTGGTGGACACATTGGTCAACACGAAAGGCACGCCTGCCATGTGGGCCGCACGCGCCATGGCCACATCGCCTTCGCGCGCCAGCAGGCCGCTGAAGCCGGTGGGACCGATCAGGAAAGGCGAGGCG
>NZ_JAELUH010000059.1 GCF_016429215.1 Herbaspirillum sp. ASV7
GCCCTGGGCGCTGCAGGGGGCCAGGGTGCAATCCTCTGCGATCATGGGCGGCTTGCCGGCCTGGATGGCAAAGAGCGTGGGGTCGTCGCCGCCACCGCGCATCGGATAGCCGGCCCGCAATTCGGCCAGTTCCAGCGCCAGCAGCGTGGCCCTGGCGTGCAGGCCGCTCTCGTTGCTGCTGCGCAAGGCATGCAGTTGCAGCATCACCATGGCCAGCGCGCCGGTGCCGATGACCAGCATGGCGATCAGCACTTCGATCATCGAGAAACCGGAGGAGGCACGCATGTGGCGCAGATCCGAGGGGGAAAGCCGCGAGTGTAGGCAAAACAAAAAAGCGCCTCCAGCGGGAGGCGCTTTCAGTCTGCGGGTATCGAACTACTTCAGCATCGGCTCAGAAGGAGGAACCGGGCTAGGTCAGGAATGCACTCTCTTCCGGAGTGGATGCACGCCCCAGGATGCGGTTGCGGTGCGGGAAGCGGCCGAAGCGCTCGATGATGACGTGGTGCTTCCGTGCGTAGTCGACATAGCCGTCGAAGGTGGCCTTGTCGGCGGCGTCCACCGACTTGGCCAGGGCGCGCGTCAGTTGCAGCATGTACTCCTGGTCGTCGATATCCTCGGAATGCTCCAGCGGCAGGTAGAGGAACACGCGGGCAATCGCCGGCAGCTCCTGGTCTACGCCCATGGCCAGCGCCAGGTGCGTGTACTGGCGCGCCAGTTCATCGAAGGCGAAGGCTTGCGGGGTGTCGCGATAGATATTCCTCGGCATCTGGTCCAGCAGCAGCACCAGGGCCAGCAGCGCATGGGGCGTGTCGCTCCAGTCGGCCAGGCGGTTGGCGGCGGCGTCCCGCACCAGCGTCTCGAAGCGGTTGCGGCAGTCGGCATCGATGGCGGGGTCCTTGCCCCACCAGAGGGCGCGCTGGCGCTCGGCGACCTGGTGCGCGGGCAGGGTCTGCCAATCGGCACCGAACCAGAACGTCAGCACCTGCGCGGCTGGCGGCGGCAGCGTCATTACGCGGTCACCGTGATGAGCACGTCGCCCAGGCTGACCTTCTGGCCGGCGCTGATCTTGCAGGTCTTGCGCGACTCGGGCTTGCCGTCGACCTTGACGTGGCCTTCGGCCACCAGTTGCTTGCCGGCACCCCCGCTGTCGCACAGGCCGCAGAGCTTGAGCAGCTGGTTCAGTTCCACATAGGGATGGTCTTGCAGGGGGAAGGTGATCTTTTGCATGGGCTTTCTTTCTTGGGCAAGGCGCCTGGCGGAGCGGTAAGGTACGCCGCTCAGGCCATTTTGTCCAGGCCATGCTCGACAGCATACACGGCAATCTGCACCCGGCTGCTCAGGTCGGGCTCGTCCACCAGAGCGCGGTTCACGCGGCCGACAGGGTTTGCGCGGCCTTCTCCAGCCAGGTAGCCAGGCTGTCGGTGAGGTCCTTCTGGCTGAAGGAGCAGCTTTCCTCGGTGAAGAGGCTGCCGGCTTCGAGTCGGCCCAGCAGGTCTTCGGCCACCTGGCGGTAGCGTGGCGGCAGCGCGCTCATCACGTCTTCGCGGGCGCGCCAGGTGGCGCACAGGGTGGCGATGCTGCCATGGCCCTCGCGCAGGTCGTGCAGGGCGGCTTGCATGGGGGCCAGCTGGCTGGCGGCGGGATGGCTCATGTCAGGTGTTCCGGGTGGTCGAAAGGAGGGGCGGGATAGGGCCGGGCCGTGTGGCGTTCACAGTTCCTTGGCGGCAAAGGTATTGCAGGCGCTCACCTTGCCCTCGGTGATGCCGCGCTTGAACCAGCTCACGCGCTGGGCCGAGCTGCCGTGGGTGAAGGAGTCCGGTACCACCACGCCACGGGCCTGGCGTTGCAGGGCATCGTCGCCGATGGCCGAGGCGGCATTCAGGGCGCCTTCGACATCGCCTTCTTCGAGGATGTGGCGCGCCTTGTTGGCGTGGTAGGCCCAGACCCCGGCGAAGCAGTCGGCCTGCAGTTCCAGCCGTACCGAGAGGGCATTGGACTGCTTCTCGCTGGCATTGCGGCGGGCCGCATCGACCTTGTCGGAGATGCCCATCAGGTGTTGCACGTGATGGCCGACTTCATGGGCGATCACATAGGCCTGGGCGAAGTTGCCGGAGACCTTGAAGCGCTGCTTCATCAGGTCATAGAAGGACAGGTCGATATAGACCTTCTGGTCACCCGGGCAGTAGAAGGGGCCGGTCGCGGTCTGGCCGGTGCCGCAGGCGGTGGGCGTGCTGCCCGAGAAGAGCACCAGCTTGGGGCGCACGTATTGCTTGCCGTTGGCGGCGAAGATCTGGTCCCAGGTGTCTTCGGTGTCGGCCAGCACGGTGGAGACGAAGCGGGCCATCTGGTCGTCCGGCGGCGGCTTGTGGGCGGGCGCGTGCTGCTGCACCGGCGCCGGTGCGCCACCGCCGCCGGAGAGCAGGTTGAGCATGGTCAGCGGGTTGATGCCCAGGAAGTAGGACGCCACCAGCGCCACGGCCACCGTACCCAGGCCGATGGAGCGCCCACCGAAGCCGAAGCCGCCACCGCCGCCGCCATCCTCGCCCCGGCGGTCTTCCACGTTGTCGCTTTCGCGGTTGCCTTCCCATTTCATGATCTGTTCCTCGCTGGCTGCATTCGATACTGCCGCGATTGTAATGGAAGGCGGCCCCTGCCGGCTTGTCCGACATTGTCTGACGGGGCGCTGGTGGCGCCGTCCTATGTCTTCCGGCGGCGCAGCGCGCTAAGCTTGGCGCGACGGACTTTCGGTGCCACACTCCCCTTCAACAATGACAACAGGAGGCGACACATGCTCATCTGGCTCATTCTTCTCGTGGTGGTCACGCTGGCGCTGATGATGGCGCGTACCAGTGCCTGGGTCTGGCTGGTAGCCGAAGCGGTCTGGATCTGGCTGGGCGGCCGCCTGGCGGGGGTGGAGCTGCCGGTACAGGTGCTGCTGGCCATCCTGTTGTGGACGCCGACCCTGCTGCTGGCCTTGAAGCCCGTGCGCCAGCAGTTGATGACGCGCCCGGCGCTGGACCTGTTCCGCAAGATCATGCCGCGCATGTCGGCCACCGAGCGCGACGCCATCGAGGCTGGCACGGTCTGGTGGGATGCCGAGCTGTTCTCGGGCAAGCCGCACTGGCCGCGCCTGTTCGAACTGCCGCCGCCGCGCCTGACCCCCGAGGAACAAGCCTTCCTGGATAACGAGGTAGAGGCGCTATGCGCCATGGTCAGCGACTGGGAGACCAGCGTGAAGACGCTGGACCTGCCGCCCGAGGTCTGGCAATTCATCAAGGACAAGGGTTTCCTGGGCATGATCATCCCGCGCCAGTATGGTGGCAAGCAGTTCTCCGCCTATGCCCATTCGCAGGTGATCATGAAGCTGGGCTCGCGCAGCTCGGCTGCGGCCATTGCGGTGATGGTGCCTAATTCGCTGGGGCCGGCCGAGTTGCTGCTGCACTACGGCACCGAGGCCCAGAAGAACCACTACCTGCCACGCCTGGCGCAGGGGCAGGAGATTCCCTGCTTCGCCCTGACCAGTCCTTATGCGGGCTCGGATGCGGCGTCCATCCCCGATATCGGTATCGTCTGCAAGGGCGTGCATGAGGGCCGCGAGACGCTGGGCTTCCGGGTCACCTGGAGCAAGCGCTACATCACGCTGGCACCGATTGCCACGGTGCTGGGCCTGGCCTTCCGGGTGCGTGATCCGGACGGCCTGCTGGGTGGCGATCCCGAGCCCGGTATCACTTGCGCGCTGATCCCGACCGACCATCCGGGGGTGATCACGGGCCGGCGTCACTGGCCGTTGAATGCGGTGTTCCAGAATGGCCCCACCGAAGGGCAGGACGTCTTCATCCCGGCCGAGTGGGTCATCGGCGGCGTGGCCCAGGTCGGGCGCGGCTGGCGCATGCTCATGGAATGCCTGGCGGCGGGCCGGGCCATTTCGCTGCCTTCGTCCAGCGTCGGCTTTTCCAAGCTGGCCGTGCGCGGTACCAGTGCCTATGCGGCCATGCGACGCCAGTTCAGGATCGAGATCGGCAAGTTCGAAGGCGTGCAGGAGGCGCTGGCGCGCATGGGCGGCAACCTCTACATGATGGATGCCGCGCGGCGCCTGTCGGCACTGGCGGTGGACGCGGGCGAGAAGCCCTCGGTGATCTCGGCCATCTCCAAGTACCACGTCACCGAGCGCGGGCGCATGGTGGTCAACGATGGCATGGACGTGATCGGCGGCAAGGGCATCTGCCTGGGGCCGGGCAATTTCCTGGCGCGCATCTACCAGCAGGTACCCATCGCCATCACGGTGGAAGGCGCCAATATCCTGACGCGCTGCCTGATCATCTTCGGCCAGGGGGCGATCCGTTGCCATCCCTACGTGCTGCAGGAGCTGGCCACGGCCGCCGACGAGGACCGCGAGCGCGCCGTGCAGGAGTTCGACCGGCTGCTGTTTGGCCACCTGTCCTTCGTCGCCGCCAATGCCGCGCGCAGCTTCACGGGTGGCATCAGCGGCACCTGGCTGCTGCCGGCCAGCGGCCAGGCGGCGCGCCAGACGCGCCGCTACTACCGCAGCGTGGTGCACCTGTCTTCGGCCTTTGCGCTGCTCACAGACGCCAGCATGGGCGTGCTGGGCGGCACGCTGAAGTTCCGCGAACGGATCTCGGGGCGCCTGGGCGACGTGCTCTCGCAGCTGTACCTGGTGTCGGCGGTGTTGAAGCGCTACGAGGATGACGGCCGGCAAGAGGCCGATCTGCCCTACGTCCACTGGTCGGTGCAGGATGCGCTGAACCGGGCCCAGGAAGCCATCATCGAGGTCTTGCAGAACTTCCCCAATCCCTGGGTGGCGGCTCTGCTGCGGGGGCTGGTGTTCCCGCTGGGACGGCTCTATCGCAAGCCCTCGGACCTGCTTGGCACCGAGGTCGCCCGCGCCATGCAGACGCCCGGCGAGAGTCGCGACCGGCTGGTGGCCGATGCCTACCTGCCACGTGCCGGCGACCCGCTGGCCTGCGGCGAGCGCGCCTTTGCGTTGACGCCGATCGTGCAGCAGCTGGAGCATCGCCTCAAGTCCGATATCAAGGAAGGCAAGCTGCCGCCGATGCCGCAGAGCCTGCGCGAGCTGCCGGCCTGGAGTGCGTTGGCGCGGGAGCGTGGGCTGGTGTCGGTGCAGGAGAAGGAGGCGCTCGATGCCTTCGCCCACGAGGGTGACCTGTACGTGCAGGTCGATGATTTCGACGCCGACTTCGACCGGGGGCAACACTGGGGGCAAGACCGGGCCTCTGTGAGCTGAGGGGTTTGTGGCGTATGCTGGGCGACCCGATCATTCGACCAGGATCCCAGATCATGACCCAGCCCCGCATCTACATGGCCGGCCCCGATGTCTTCATGCGCGACTATGCCCAGCACAAGGCGCACATCCGGCAATGGTGTGCCGAGCTGGGTCTGGTGGCGCTGTGCCCGGGCGACGATGAAGTCACGGGCGAGAGCAAGGGGGAAGTGGCGCGACGCATCTACGAGATCAACATCGCCCTGATCGACTCGGCCGACTACGTGGTGGCCAATGTGCGCGATTTTCGCGGGCATGAGCCGGACTCGGGCACGGTCTTCGAGATCGGCTACGCAATCGGGCGCGGCAAGAAGGTCTGGTGCTACAACACCCCCACGCAAGACCTGCTGCACCAGATCCCGCAGGGTGAGCCTGGCTACTGCGTCGAGGGCATGCACATCGAGGACTTCGGCCTGTCGCGCAACCTCATGCTGGCCGGCGCCTGCACGCTGGTGTCGGCCGACCTGCACGCCTGCCTGCAGCAGGTGGCGCGCTGGCATGCCGGCCAGCGCTGATGGCTGCCTGACTCCTTATTGTCGGGGCACGCGTCCCATCAAGTAGAACTCGTTGTTGGGCCGCACGCTGGGGGCATCGGCCAGCCGCTTCGACAGCCGAAGAAGGCCGGGAGGTATTTCGGCCTGGCGGCAATGTTGCGGGTCTGACAGTGCGGCCTTTTCCTTCAGATGTTTTCCTTTCGGCAATAGATCAGTAATTAAAAATATTATTAAGATATATCTTGAAATAGCTCTTTCAAAGATATATCTTAGCTCTATCGATCGACACGCAGCGTTCGATAATCGCTGCACTGAATCATCTGACAAGAAGGAAACACCATGTTCAAGCATTTGATGGACCGTGCCGGCCACGGCCCCAAGCACCACCGGTTTGACCGCCCGCACCATGGCGGCGGCATGTTCGAGGAAGAGGGCCCGCGCGGCCACCACGGCCCGCGTGGGCGCGAAGGCGGCGGCGGTGGGCGGGGCGCGCGCATGTTCGAGCAGGGCGCATTGCGTATCGTGATGCTGCACCTGTTGCAGGAAAAGCCGCGCCACGGCTACGACATGATCAAGGCCATCGAGCAGTTGGTCGGTGGCGGCTACAGCCCCAGCCCGGGCGTGATCTACCCGACCCTGACGCTGCTGGAAGAAATGGGCTTTGCCTCGGTGCAAGGCGAGGAAGGCGGCAAGAAGCTCTACAGCATCAGCCCCGAAGGACAGGCGCACCTGGAAGAAAACGCCGACGTCCTGCAGCAGGTGTTGCGCAAGTTCGAACTGCGCCGCCAGGAACGTCCCGACGCCGATTCGCCCGAACTGCAGCGTGCGGTACAGAACTTCCGCATGGCGCTGCATACGCGACTGGCCAAGGGGCGGCTGTCCAAGGAAGAACTGCACGCCATCATCGACATCATCGACCGCGCAGCGGTGGCCGTGGAGCGCGTGTGAGCGCCGGCCCGATCAGGAAGGAAACAGCATGAGGGAACATCGCTATCGCATCACCCTGGAACACCTGGCCACCACCTCGGAAGGGCAGACGCAGCACGCGCCACTGAGCTTCGAGGCGGGCAACCATGACGATCTCTTCAGCATCATCGAGCGCGTGCGCGGCAATGGCCAGTTCGACAGCGATACCAGCGCACAACTGGCGCTGGGTTTGAAGCTCTTTACGGAAGTGATGCTCAAGAACCGCAAGCACCCGCTGTTCGAGGAGATCCAGCCGGCCATGCGCGCCTTCATCGGCAAGCTCAAGGCGCAGGGCAAGCCGGCCGCCGAATAAGGCGCCGGGGGCTCCCGTCTCATTGATTGGCGGGGGCGATCATCTCCGCGTAGTCATACAAGGCGCCCAGGATCTCCTGGGTGCGTTCGTCGTCGGCCGCTTCCTGCAACTGGTCGATCTGCTCGAACAACTGGGCGATGGTGCGGGCACCGCCGGCACCGTCGAACAGCCGCGCGGCGCGGTGTTCTTCCCAGTGCTGGGCTTCCTCGGCGCTGAGGCTGTCGGGGAAGTTGCGGGCGCGATAGCGGTACAGGATCTCGTTGAGGCGGGCATCGTCGAAGGCCACGCTGGCCTGGGCCAGTTCCTGCGCCGACAGGGCGCGCAATTGCGTGAGCTGGCGGCGGTCGCCATTGCCGATGAAGCCGCCATAAAGATCCTCGTCCACGTCCGGCGCCCCCTCGCTCGGGCGCTGGTAGACCTCGCGCCACAGCGCGGCCAGGTCGGGCAGGGCGGCCGCCTGCTCGGCGTGACGCAGGGCTTGCTCCACATCGATCCCCAGTTCGGCGGCGCGCTCGGCGGAGAGGGTCTTGAGGCTGCCCACCACCATCGGCGACTTGTTGAGGTGGATGCTCTTGACCGGCAGGCGCGTCATGCCCTCCGGCAGCTCGTCCTTGCGGGTGAACATGCGTTCACGCACGGTGGCCGCATCCAGGCCGGCCAGTTCGCTCGGGTCGTAGCCGAGATCCCAGGCGATGACTTCATTCTTGTTGGTGGGGTGCATGCCCAGCGGCCACATCAGCGCCAGGCTACCCTGAGCCACCGGGAACATGCCCGAGACATGCAGGAAGGGCTTGGCTACCGGCAGGCCGATCTCGGCGGCGGCTTTCTCCTTCTTGTGCAGGGCCAGCGCGAAGTCGAACAGGCGCGGATTGTTCTGGCGGATCAGGCGCGCCAGCGCGATGGTGGCGCGCACGTCGGAGAGTGCATCGTGGGCGGCCTCGTGGACCAGGCCGTTGGCCTTGGAGAGGTGTTCCAGCTTAAAGCTGACGCTGCCGTCTTCCTTGGTGGGCCACTGCATGCCCTGCGGGCGCAGCGCGTAGGTCAGGCGCACCACGTCCAGCAGGTCCCAGCGGCCACAGCCGTTCTGCCATTCGCGGGCATACGGGTCGATCAGGTTGCGCCAGAACATGAAGCGGGTCACTTCATCATCGAAGCGGATGGTGTTGTAGCCCACGCCGATGGTGCCGGGTTCGCCCAGGGCCGCTTCGATGCGGGCGGCGAATTCATGTTCGGGCAGGCCGTGTTCCAGACAGTGCTGTGGCGTGATGCCGGTGATCAGGCAGGAGACCGGGTCGGGCAGGTAGTCCGGGGCCGGCTTGCAGTAGATCATGATGGGCTCGCCGATCTCGTTGAGCTCGGCATCGGTACGCACGGCGGCGAACTGCGAGGGGCGGTCGCGGCGCGGCACGGCGCCAAAGGTTTCGTAGTCGTGCCAGAGGAAGGTGTGATTGGACATCGCGGCGGGGATCTAAAGGAATCGCGCGATTATAGAGCCTTGATCGCGCCTTGCACCGCCAATGCCGCCACGCGGGCGCTGGGCGCAGCGAGCAAAGCCCTGTTTTCGAAAGACTTTGGGGCGGCGCGGCCTGACAAAGCCTTATTGCAGCGGCGCCGCCTCGCGCTTCAATACCTTGCGCATAGCCTGCTGCAGGGTGCCGCTGCGCAGCGGCGCGGCGCCGCCCGGATACTGGATGTTGTCGATCACCCAGCCGCGCGCGTCACGGGTGAGCAGGACCTTGTCGGTCCACTTGACCGGGGCTTGCAGCTTGGCATCGCTGAAGATCAGTTCCACCGCGCAGCTGGCCTCGCGCTCCTGGGCCTCGCACTCGAGCACGCGGAAGGTGGAGGCGCTGCCGGGATGGCCGGTGAAGGGGTCGCCCTGCACCAGCGGCGCCGGCGCATCCGCATCAGGATCGGCTGCGGCCTGGGTGACCAGGGCTTCCTGGGCCACCGAGACATCCTTGAGCAGGTCGAACAGGGGCACCGACAGGAAGCGACGGAAGGTGATCAATTCCTTGAGCGTGAGCGCGCCTGCGGGGCGGTTGGACTGGTGCGTCTGGTAGAAATCATTGACCACTTCCCTGGCCTTGCCCTCTTCATTGGCCGAGCAGGCTGCAAGCAGCAGGCCGGCGGCGACGATGAGCAACTTAGCGATCCGCTTCAATCCAATTCTCCCATGAGCTGTCCCGGGTAGCGGGACGGGCTGTCTGACCTGTTCGTGATTCGGGTTGCGATGAGGGACGCACGCAAGGACGGGCGCGGCATGGCTGCCGCCCGTCCTGGTTCGGGCATCTCCCCTGATGCCCCCGCGCTGCGGCTTATGCGGGCCATTTGCATGCCATCTGCATGCAACGTGCTGACAAAGCAACAAGCATTCTGGGAGGCAATCTTACGCCGTCTGGCGCCACGGGAAGGCCGAGAACACATTGCCAAAAGGCCGCCAATTCCGATCCCGCCGGCCGGGCAGCGGAACGTGGCGTCTCACTGGGCCTCTTTGATGGTGTCGGTGAGGGTGTCGCTGAGGTATTCGCGTTGCGAGGACTGGTCGTTGCCGATGAATTCGATGTCATCGATGCGCCATTGCTGGCCTTCCCGTACCAGCAGGATCTTGTCGTTCCAGGATTCGTCGGCGCCGTCCTGGTGGTAGCGCAAGGCGACCTGGCAGGAGGCGCGCTGGGCGTCGCTGTCGCAGGATTGCACGGCAAACGAGGTGGCCCCTTCATAGAGCGAGGTGAACAGGTCGCCTTCGATCAACGGTGCGGCCTGGCTGCCCAGGGCAGCGTGGTAGCGGGCGTCGGCCGCCTCGGTTTCGGTCAGCAGGGCGTAGAGGGCGCGGCTGAGCAGGGGCTCGAACTGCCTGAGTTCATCGGCCGAGGGCAGGCCGGGGGCGTGGTGCTGGAGGTGGATGCGGTAGAAACTGCTGACCACCTCGGCCTGGCGTTGTTCGTCGCTGCTGAAGTGGTCGCAGCCGCCCAGGGCCAGCGCGAGGCTGCACAGGCTGGCAACGGCGGCCAGGCGCCGGTGCGTAGGGGAGCAGTGGGGGTGGGCGCGGCTAAAGCGAGGGGCAAAGCGGGACAGTCTGGTCATCCTGGTGTTCCTGGGCGGCGGCAGCGCCGCTCTTGTCGTGGCGGCGCATGGTACACGAGCGGCGCGCGGATGGCGCGCGCTCTGTCTCTCATTGCCCGTTAGTCAGGGCGATGCCGCAAACGTTCCTTGGCGCCGGGTGGGCGCCGGGCCGCGGGCTCAGGCCGATTCGGTCAGCAGTGAGAAATGCTCGACCTGCGGGGCGCCGGCGAAGAAGGGGCTGACGATGCCGCGCCATTCGGTAAAGGCCGGCGATTCGCGGAAATCCACGGTATGGTTTTCCAGCGTCGCCCAGTAGACCATGAGCAGGTAGCGCTGGGGCGATTCCACGCCCTTTTGTACCTTGTGGCCGAGATAGCCACGGGCCTTGCTGATGGTTTGCGCCAGGCCGCGCTGGATGGCTTGGTCGAATTCGGCTTCCTTGCCGGGTTGGATGCGGATGTCCGCCAGTTCCAGGATCATGTAGGTCTCCAGTCCATAGTCGAGGGTTGCCCGCCGGCGCCGTGGTGCGCCGGCCAGGCCGAGCGATTATCACATTTTCCCCGGGGCGCGGCCTGCAATAGAATTCGCCACCCCCTTGAAAACGCTTCACTCGACCACGACGGCCGAGCGGCCCAGCTTTTGGGCCATGTCTTCCAGGGTGATCTCGATGGCGCGGGTGCTGATCATGATTTCCCACAGCGATACCAGCAGCGACATCACCAGCAGGAACAGGCTGATGCCGAACAGTACTTCGGCGGCACGGTTGCTGTCCACGAAGATCAGGAACATCGAGACGGCACACATGATGAAGCTCGATACCCCCAGGGCCTGCATGTAGCGGGTCAGCACGATGCGCTTGCGCAGGTTGAGGATCTGGCGGATCACCAGGCCGCGCTCGTCGTTCTGGCCCTGGTTCTGCAGGTTGCGGATCAGTTGCGCCAGCACCAGGAAGCGGTTGGTATAGGCCAGCAGCAGCAGCGAGGTGGCGGGAAAGAGCAGGGCAGGGGTGGTCAGGTTGATCATGGACATGGTGTTCTAGGCTAGGCGCGGGATTCTAACCGCTCCCGTGGCGCAAGAAGCATGCCCGTCGGCTTTTTGCGCATCCGGCATGCAGGCAAGGCGGCGGGGTGGCAGTCATTTTTGGGGCGGGCGGGTGCACCACCGTGGTTTTTTGCACCGCTACGCAGCACTGCCGGCGAGGGCAGAAATCTTTTACGGATTTTTTTGCGCCGGGGCCACCGCAGCAATTGTTATTTGTGCGAGCGCTCAATACACTAGCCCCCGTTCCTCCATACGAATAATCCATAACAAATCCACTACGAAAGGGATCTCCATGTCGGGTTCGTACTTCCCCCAATGGCGGCTGCGCAGCAGCACCACCGATGGCAAGGGTGCCGTGATCGCCGCTGATGAACGGCTGCCTGCGCCACAGACGCTGGCCATGGGCGTGCAGCACGTGGTGGCCATGTTCGGCTCGACCGTGCTGGCGCCGCTGCTCATGGGTTTCGATCCCAACCTGGCGATCCTGATGTCGGGCGTGGGCACCTTGCTATTCTTCCTGCTGGTGGGCGGCCGCGTGCCCAGCTACCTGGGCTCCAGCTTCTCCTTCATCGGCCTGGTGATCGCCGTGACCGGCTATGCCGGTTCGGGTCCCAATGCCAACCTGTCGGTGGCGCTGGGCGGCATCATCGCCTGTGGTGCGGCCTATACCGTGATCGGCCTGATCGTCGCGGGCGTGGGCACGCGCTGGATCGAGTCGCTGATGCCGCCGGTGGTGACCGGCGCCGTGGTGGCCGTGATCGGCCTGAACCTGGCACCCATTGCCGTCAAGGGGGTCTCCGGCAGCAGCTTCGACAGCTGGATGGCGCTGGCCACCGTGCTCTGCGTGGGCGGCGTGGCGGTATTTGCGCGCGGCATGCTGCAGCGCCTGCTGATCCTGGTCGGCCTGCTGCTGGCCTATGTGCTCTATGCCGTGCTGACCAACGGCGCCGGCCTGGGCAAGCCCATCGATTTCTCGGGCGTGGCCAATGCCGCCTGGTTCGGCGTGCCGCACTTCGCCTCCCCGGTCTTCCATGCCAGCGCCATGGCCTTGCTGGCCCCGGTGGCCATCATCCTGGTGGCTGAGAACCTGGGCCACATCAAGGCGGTGTCGGCCATGACCGGCCAGAACCTGGACCGCTACATCGGCCGCGCCTTCATCGGCGATGGCCTGGCCACCATGCTCTCGGGCAGCGTGGGCGGCACCGGCGTGACCACCTATGCCGAGAACATCGGCGTGATGGCCGTCACCAAGATCTACTCCACCCTGGTGTTCGTGGTGGCTGCGGCCATCGCCATCCTGCTGGGCTTCTCGCCCAAGTTCGGCGCGGCCATCCTGACCATCCCCGGTGCGGTGCTGGGCGGGGTGTCGATCGTGGTGTTCGGTCTCATCACCGTCTCGGGCGCGCGCATCTGGGTGGAGAACAAGGTCGATTTCTCCAACAACACCAACCTGATCGTGGCGGCCGTGACCCTGGTGCTGGGCGCGGGCGACTTCACCCTCAAGCTGGGCGGCTTCGCCCTGGGGGGCATCGGTACCGCCACCTTCGGGGCCATCATCCTGCATGCCCTGCTCAAGCGACGTGGATGAGCGATTGCTGAACTGACAAGGCCGGTCCCTGCGACCGGCCTTGTTATTTGGGCACTTCGGGCCGATAGTGTGGCTATCCGGGATCATTTGCCGCTGTCGCCGGCAATGCTGGAAATTTCCATTGAGCAATCCAGGTTTGCTGTCTATACTTTGCGGCGTCGCAGCGTACTCACGCCGCATCGGCCCCGGGGAGGGAGCCGTGACGCGCAGCTGCATATCCTCGGGCCGGGCCCGATCTTCAGGGGATTCGCCGCATGAACAAGTTCATCCGCGTGCCAGCGCTGCTGTGCATTGCACTTCCTTTGCTCTCGGCCTGCGATGCCATGGCCGGCAAGAAGGACTACGCCTATTTCCGCCAGCACCTCGACGAAGCCAAGTCGGTGGCCGACCAGTGCTCGCTCAACGGCACCTCGGGCATGAGCGCGGCGCAGATCCGTGTCTGCGACGCGGCCCGCGAAGCCTACGGCAACCGCAACTTCAGCTACTGATCTGCTGGCATGGCGCTACGGCTTGCCGCCGTCACGGGTTTGTCATAAATGGGTCAAAGAGGCTCGCTAGAATGCCGGTTCCACCCTTCTAGCCCTCATCCACTGGCCGCCCATGCACAATCCGCCGGATACGCCGCACGCCCTGCACCTGCTCTACGAACCGGCCGGATTCATCTGTGCCTTCCGCTTCACCCAGGGCCGTGCCAGCCAGCTCAAATGGAATGACCTGATCGACTACCGGCCATCTGCGCCGGAGTTCACCTGGCTGCATGTGAAGACGGCCGACGTCAAGATCCAGCACTGGATGCAGCACCACAGCGAGATCCCGGAATACATCACCGAGTTCCTCCTCAGCAGCGACACCCATCCCGGCCTGCATGCCACGCCCGACGGCGTCTACGGCACCCTCACCGACATGAAGATGGAGATCGGCGATACCGGCACCGAGAAGGGGGCCCTGCATTTCTACCTCGATCGCACGCGCCTGCTGACCTTGCGCACCCAGCCGCTGATCTCCACCAACATGCTGCGCCAGAAGGTGCTCGATGGCGGCGAGTTCGACAATCCCATGGACCTCTTCGCCGAGCTGCTGCGCTGCCTGGCTGATGGCTTCAATGCGCGCCTGGACAAGCTCAACGACAAGGTCGATGACATCGAATTCTCGGTACTGTCGGACCGCCGTGCCGAGGATCGCAGCGAACTCTCGGGGATCCGCCGCCAGCTGGCCGAGCTGCGCCGCTTCATCGCGCCGGAGCGGCGCATCCTGGCGCAGTTCCATCGCCTGCGTCCGTCCTGGGTGCCGCTGGAGGCGCTGGAAGACCTCACCCATGCCCTGGACGAACTCAACGAACTGCATTCCACCGTGGAAGCCGTCTATGAACGGGCCAAGCTGCTGCAGGAAGAGATCGCCTCGCAGATGTCGGAACAGATGAACCGCAACCTGATGGCGCTATCGGTGCTGACCGCCTTGCTGATGCCGGCCACGCTGGTGTCGGGGATCTTCGGGATGAACGTGGCGGGGCTGCCGGGCCTGCATGACGAGGGCTCGTTCTGGATCGTGATGGGAATCATGGGCGGCCTCGGTGTGGCCACCGTGGCCTTCCTGAAATGGATGAAGATGTTCTAGGCGGCCATGGCGGCACGCCATTGCGCCGCTTCAGTCGCGCGTGGCCATGGCTTCTTCGCTGTCGCGGATGAGCTTGTCGATGTCCAGGTTATCCACCGGTTCCACGCGCAGCGCCAGCGGGCGCCACAGCGAGTACAGCCACAGGCCGATGGTGCAGAGCGTGCCCAGGAACAGGGTGATGAAGCCGGACAGGAACAGGCCGATGAAGGGCGAGGCGATCAGGCCGTCATAGCCGATCAGGTGCTTGCCGTCCCAGGTGATGGTCTGGGCGCCGAACAGCGAGAGCACGCCCATCAACGTCGAAAAAGGCACCAGCGAGAACGTGGTGCCGATGGCCAGCAGCTTGTAGATGGTAGCCATCGACATGCGCTGGATCTTGATCTGCTCGAACATGAGCCTTCCCCTTGCCGGTGGGCGCGGAAACCTCCACGCCACTGCGCCTTCCCTGTGCACGGGCGGCGTAGCGCAGCGCGCCGCCCGCGTGGCCTTGCGGCCGATTCCCCGTCAATACGGCTTATTTGCCCCAGCTGTCCTTGAGCGTCACGGCGCGGTTGAAGACCGGCTGGCCGTCGGTCGAATCGACGCGGTCGGCCACGAAGTAGCCGTGGCGCTCGAACTGGTAGATCTCGCCGGGCTTGGCGCTCTTCAAGGTCGGCTCCAGGTAGGCGGTGATGACTTCCTTGGAGTTCGGATTCAGGGCTGCCAGGAAGTCCTTGCCGCCGGCATCCGGATGCGGGTCCGAGAACAGGCGGTCGTACAGGCGCACTTCGGTGGCCAGGGCGTGCTCGGCGCTGACCCAGTGCAGGTTGCCCTTGACCTTGTAGTTCGAGCTGCCTTCGGTGCCGCTCTTGCTGTCTTCGAAGTAGTTGCAGTGGACCGCGATGACGTTGCCGTGTTCATCCTTGTCGCAGCCGGTGCATTCGACCACGTAACCGTAGCGCAGGCGCACCTTGTTGCCCGGGAAGAGACGGAAGTAACCCTTGGTCGGCTCTTCCATGAAGTCTTCGCGTTCGATCCACAGTTCCCGGGTGATGGGGAAGTGGCGATGTGCGGTGTCGTGTTCCGGGTGCGCCGGCGGATAGATCGGGGCGCTGCAATCGATGGACACGCCTTCGGGGAAGTTGTCGATGATCAGCTTCAACGGACGCAGCACGGCCACCGCGCGCGGGGCCTTGGGGTCGAGGTCTTCGCGCAGTGCGCCTTCGAGGACGCTGAAGTCGATCCAGCTGTTGTTCTTGGAGGCGCCGGTGCGGTCGCACATCAAACGGATTGCTTCGGGCGTGTAGCCGCGACGGCGCAGGCCGACGATGGTGGGCATGCGCGGGTCGTCCCAGCCGGAGACGATCTTTTCATCGACCAGCTGGCGCAGCTTGCGCTTGCTGGTGATGATGTAGGTCAGGTTCAGGCGGGCGAATTCGTACTGGTGCGGCAGCGGCTTCTTGAAGAAGCCTTCCTCGGCCAGCTGCTCCAGCAGCCAGTCGTAGAAGGGGCGCTGGTCTTCGAACTCCAGGGTGCAGATGGAGTGGGAGATGTTTTCCAGCGCGTCCTCGATCGGATGCGCGAAGGTGTACATCGGGTAGACGCGCCACTTGTCGCCGGTGTTGTGGTGGGTGGCGTGGCGGATGCGGTAGATGGCCGGATCGCGCAGGTTCATGTTGGGGCTGGCCATGTCGATCTTGGCGCGCAGGATCAGGGAGCCGTCGGGGTGCTTGCCGTCACGCATTTCGTCGAACAGGCGCAGCGATTCATCCGCCGGGCGGTCGCGCCAGGGGGAATTCTTGCCGGCTTCGGTCAGGGTGCCGCGGTTCTCGCGCATCTGCTCGGCGTTCTGCTCGTCCACATAGGCCAGACCCTTGCGGATCAGCGCCTGGGCACAGGCGTACATGACGTCGAAGTAGTTGCTGGCGTAGTACAGGTGCGACTTGCCTTCATGCTCCCAGGAGAAGCCCAGCCACTTGACCGAGTCCAGGATGGTGTCGACGTATTCCTGTTCTTCCTTTTCAGGGTTGGTGTCGTCGAAGCGCATGTGGCAACGGCCGGCATAGTCCTTGGCCAGGCCGAAGTTCAGGCAGATCGACTTGGCGTGGCCGATGTGCAGGTAGCCGTTCGGCTCGGGCGGAAAACGGGTCACCACCTGCGGCAGCGCCTGGCCATCCTGGTTGCTGCGCTCGGCGTAGGTGCCGGAGACCAGGTCGGCCTCGATGATACCGCGCAGGAAATTGGTGGAGGGGGCAGGGGTGTGTCCGTTTTTCAGTTCGTTGCTCATGGGATGAATCGGGAGGAATGCCTATTTATTCAGATGGCAAGCATTTTACCCCACGCGCCCGCTTTCATCGGCCATTGCGCCCGGCTGCAGCGGATTTTTTGCCAGATGACAACGCCTGGACGGAGCCGGCCACCGGTTTTCTTGTTACAGATGATACGAGCGGGAATTACCTGTCATGGAGGCCGGCTGGCAATCTGCCAGCGTGGCTTGGCGATCTGCCTGGCCTGCCAAACAAGACTGTAACGATGGAGGACATCATGAAACGATGGATCAAACTGATCGTGGCCGCTGCCGTGGCTGCCGCCACCCTGTCGGCCTGCGTGGTGGTGCCGGCCGGCCCGCCGCAGCCGCATTACTATCGTCCGTATTACGGCGGCTACTACTACCGCTAGCATTTGCGCAGGTGCGCCCCCTGGCGGCTACATCTGCTTGAACAGATGGGCGAACAGGCGACTCACCGGCAGTTTCTCGGGCCGGTCATGCAGCACCAGCGAGAGCTTGCCGGCCTCGTCGCGCAGCGCCGCCTGCACCTTGCGCACCTGCACCACGGTGCCGCGATGGATCTGCCAGAACTGGCGTCCATCCAGCTGCGGAAGCAGTTCGCGCAGGCTGGTGCGGATCAGCGCCTCGCCCTCGGCGGTGACGACGTTGACGTATTTGTCGGTAGCCTCGAAGTAGAGCACTTCTTCCACCGGGATCAGCCGGGTGCGGTTGCCGACGGCGGCGCGGATGATCTCCAGGCGCGGCGCGGCTGGCTCTTCGGCCGGTGCGGCCAGTTGCCGCAGCTGTGCCAGGGCGCGCTCCAATTGGGCGTCCTGGCTGCTGGCGCTGCGTTGCGCCAGCAGGGTTTGCAGGCGTTGCACGGTGCTGTCCAGGCGGGCAGCGGTGACCGGCTTGAGCAGGTAATCGACGGCGGCCCGTTCGAAGGCTTCCAGCGCATGCTCGTCATAGGCGGTGACGAAGACGATGAGCGGGAAGGGCTTCTGGCCGGGACCTTCCGGCCATTGTTCTGCCAGTTCGCGCACCACCTCCAGGCCGCTGTGGCCGGGCATCCTGATATCCAGGAACAGCACATCGGGACGCAGCGCCAGCGCCTACTCCAGCGCGACGATGCCGTTGGGGGCCAGCTGCAGTACGTCCAGTTGCGGCCAGCCACGTTGCAGCGCCTGTTGCAGCGCCTTGGCCAGCAGCGGTTCGTCTTCGGCGATCAGGGCGGTCGGAGAGGGCATGGGCATTCCCGCTGGGTGGTCAGTGGTCGAGCAAGCGGCTGCTCTTGGCCGGCCGGTGCGCTGCCTTGAGCATCTTGAGCGGAATGGTGACCTGGGCCATCGCGCCCGCCGGGACGTTGTGGGTGATGATCAGTTCGGACAGCGGACCATAGAGCGTGGCCAGCCGTTCGCGAATATTGTCCAGGCCGAAGTGCATGCCGATGACCGGCTCCTTCTGCGCTGGCGGCTGGTTCAGGCTGAAGCTGGTGGGCAGGCCCACGCCGGTATCGAGCACGCTGAGCACCAGCATGTCGTTGTGGATGGCGGCGCGCACGGTGCAGTTGCCGCCTTCCACCTTGGGTTCCAGACCATGCTTGATGGCGTTTTCCACCAGCGGCTGCAGCAGCATCGGCGCCAGGCGCAGCCGGCCCAGGTGTTCCGGCAGTTGCAGGGTATAGGACAGGCGCATGCCCATGCGCAGCGACATCAGGCCCAGATAGGCCTTGATCAGGTCGAATTCCTTTTGCAGCGTGGTGCTGTCGGCGCGCGAGGCCGACAGGGTGGTGCGCAGGTATTGCACCAGTTGGTTGAGCATCAGCTCGGCCTGCAGCGGATCGGTGCTGATCAGCGATTGCAGGGTGGCCAGGGTATTGAACAGCATGTGCGGCTCGATCTGCGCCTGCAGCATCTGCAGCTGGGCTTGCACCGCCTGCTTCTCGACCTGGCTGGCATGGGCTTCCAGGGCGGCCAGCTTCTGGCGGTTCCAGAAGAACAGGGTGGCGCCGGCGCAGACCAGGAAGGTCAGCACGATCACCGCGATGATGTTGTCGCTATGCTCCGGCACCAGGCTCAGGATGGGCTGGCCCAGCAGCAGGCTGGCCAGCAGACGGCCCAGCAGCACCGAGGCGGGCGCGGCCACCGCGATGAGGACCAGGAAACCGAGCTTGTTGGGCGGGCCGTCGCCCCAGATCGCCAGGCGCGTGCCGTTGATGAAGAGCATGGCCAGCAGGCCGATGCACATCGAGACCTGCAGGTTTTCATAGAAGCTGCCGCCGATGCGCATCAGGTAGGTCACGCCCAGCGCGCACAGCAGGTTGATCACCAGTGTGGGCAGCAGCGAGCTGGCCAGTTCGCGCAGCAACAGCAGCAGGCGGGGTGGGACGGAGGTATCTCGTTGATTCATGCGTTCTCGGTGGTGAAGCGGGCTTACGGATGGGCGCCCGAACGCGCCCGGGGCGTGGAATAGTAACCCGATTCTCCAGGCCGGGGCTCGGTCGGCATGACTGGCAGGATGCACACCGGACCGGCAGCGCGCCAGTGCCATGCGACCAGCCGCCACCACGGTATCGTCAAATGCTTGTGGCGCGGCGCGATCTGCACTACCTTATGCGCCCATTGGCGGTGCTTGCGCCAGCCTGTTCCGATCTTCCCGTCTGGAGAACACCATGTGGCCCTATCCCAAGATCCTCGCCCATCGCGGCGGCGGCACGCTGGCGCCGGAAAACACCCTGGCCGGCTTTCGCACCGGCCTGCAGCACGGTTATCGTGCGGCCGAGTTCGATGTCATGCTCACCCGCGACGAAGTCCCCATCCTGATGCACGACCCCCAGCGCGGGCGTACCCTGCCCGGCAGCGGCAAGATCGCCGAGACCGACTGGGCTGAGCTGCGTGAGCTGGAAGCGGGGGCCTGGCTGGACGCGTCCTTCGCCGGCGAGCGCATCTGCACGCTGGAGCAGGGCTTGGATTTCTGCCTGGAGCATGGCATCTGGATGAACGTCGAGATCAAGCCGGCCGCGCCCGAGTACGCCCGCCGTACCGCCGAACTGGCCGCGCTGGCGGTGGCGCGCCGCTTCACCGATGCGCCGGCGGCATCGCTGCCGGTACTGTCCTCGTTTTCCTTCGAGGCGCTGCTCGCCGCCAAGGAGGTGGCGCCACAACTGCCGCGCGGTTTCCTGACCGACGTGATCCACGATGACTGGGCAGCGCGCCTGCAGCAGCTAGAGGCCGTGGCCCTGCATACCAACCACAAGCACCTCACGCCAGCGCTGGCGGCGGCCGTCAAGGCGGCCGGCTACGGCCTGTTCTGCTACACGGTCAACGAGACGGCGCGTGCCGCCGAGATCCGCAGCTGGGGCGTGGATGCCTTCTGTACGGATCGCATCGACCTGATCGCGGCCGATAGCTGGTAATCCCGCAATCGGCGTAATCGCGCTGCTTGGAAATGAGCGGCAAATCGCGCTCTTACCGGCGGACTGAATCGCGCCATGCTCGCTATGATGGCCCTGCGGCTGACAGCAGCCTTCGGGGGAGCTTCCAGGAAGCTGTCAACGTGCCGTAAAAGCCCTGCGTTAAGGATGCACAAGGCCGGCGCCCGTGAGCACGCCGGTGGACTTGTGGAGCACAACAACACTGAGATATATAGGAAAACGATGAAGATCAACAAACTGCTGGCTGCCGTACTCGTCGCCGCTTTCGCCATGCCCGTCCTGGCCCAGCCCGCACCGGCCGCGGCTCCTGCAGCCGAAGCTCCGGCCGCCAAGCCGATGCACAAGAAGCACAAGAAGCACACCAAGAAGGCCAAGAAGCACAAAAAGCACAAGAAGCACGCCAAGAAGAACGCTCCGGCAATGCCCATCAACAAGGGCGCCTGATCGGTTCTGCCGCCACTGGCCGGTGCATGCCGGCCGGGGCCGGGATTTACCGGAAGGCGCGGCTGATCGTTAAGGTCCGGACGCGCGAAGCCTCGCGCCATGCCGGGTCAGCCGGGCCTGTCACCCGTCGGGAATACCCCGGCGGGTTTTTTTTCGTCCATTCCATCGGGGGCGGACCGGGTTGCCGCTCGCGGCGCCAGGACTGTCCTCACGGCCTGCCCTCCGGCAACGCCGCCCCGGCTGCTTATCTGCGGCCGGATCACGTATAATCGTCGGTTCGCAATTGTTTTTTGCACCGACTATCATCCGGGCTCATCCAGGTCCATCTACCAGTCTTCGAACATGAACTCAGCCGAAATTCGCGACAAGTTTCTGAAATTCTTTGAATCCAAGGATCACACCATCGTCCGCTCCTCCAGTCTGGTGCCGGGCAATGACCCGACCCTGCTGTTCACCAACTCGGGCATGGTGCAGTTCAAGGACGTGTTCCTGGGCACCGACAAGCGCAACTACGTGCGCGCAGCCTCCGTGCAGCGCTGCCTGCGCGCCGGCGGCAAGCACAACGACCTCGAGAACGTGGGCTACACCGCGCGTCACCATACCTTCTTCGAAATGCTGGGCAACTGGTCCTTCGGCGACTACTTCAAGCGCGAATCGCTGAAGTGGGCCTGGGAACTGCTGACCCAGGTCTATGGCCTGCCGGCCGACAAGCTCTGGGCCACCGTCTACCAGACCGATGACGAAGCCTACGACATCTGGACCAAGGACATCGGCCTGCCGCCCGAGCGCGTGGTGCGCATCGGCGACAACAAGGGCGCACCCTACGCCTCCGACAACTTCTGGCAGATGGCCGAGACCGGCCCCTGCGGTCCCTGTTCCGAGATCTTCTACGACCACGGCCCGGACGTCTGGGGCGGCCCCCCGGGTAGCCCGGATGCCGACGGCGACCGCTACATCGAAATCTGGAACAACGTGTTCATGCAGTTCGACCGCCAGCTCGATGCGGCCACCGGCGAATACACCCTGACCCCGCTGCCGGCGCCCTGCGTCGATACCGGCATGGGCCTGGAGCGTCTGGCGGCGATCCTGCAGCACGTGCACAGCAACTACGAGATCGACCTGTTCCAGGCACTGATCAAGGCCGCTGGCCGTGAAACCGGCATCACCGACCTGACCAATGCCTCGCTGCGCGTGATCGCCGACCACATCCGCGCGACTTCCTTCCTGATCGTCGATGGCGTCATCCCCGGCAATGAAGGCCGTGGCTACGTGCTGCGCCGTATCATCCGCCGCGCCCTGCGCCACGGCCACAAGCTGGGCCAGACCAAGCCCTTCTTCCACAAGCTGGTCAAGGACCTGGTGGTGCAGATGGGCGCCGCCTATCCCGAACTGCCGGAAGCCGCCGAACGTGTCGAGATGGTCTTGAAGCAGGAAGAAGAACGCTTCGGCGAGACCCTGGAACACGGCATGAAGATCCTCGAAGCCGCGCTGGCCGCCAATACCGGCAAGCTGGATGGCGAGACCGCCTTCACGCTCTATGACACCTACGGCTTCCCGCTGGACCTGACCGCCGACATCTGCCGCGAGCGCAATGTCGAACTGGACGAGGCCGGCTTCGACGCCGCCATGGAACGCCAGAAGAGCGCCGCCCGCGCCGCCGGCAAGTTCAAGATGGCTGCCGCGATCGAGTACACCGGCGACAAGACCCGCTTCGTCGGCTACGAATCGCTGGCCCAGCAGGCCAAGGTGGTGGCCCTGTACGTGGCCGGCAGCCCGGTGCAGAAGATCGAGGCCGGGCAGGACGCCATCGTGGTGCTGGACACCACCCCGTTCTACGCCGAATCGGGCGGCCAGTCGGGCGACGCCGGTGCGCTGGAAGCCGCCGGTGGCCTCTTCGCCGTGGCCGATACACAGAAGATCCAGGCCGAGGTGTTCGGTCACCACGGTCAACTGATCAAGGGCAGCCTGGCCATCGGCGATGCCGTCGAGGCCAAGGTCGATGCCGAGCAGCGCGCCCGCACCATGCGCAACCACTCGGCCACCCACCTGATGCACAAGGCCCTGCGCGAAGTGCTGGGTTCGCACGTGTCGCAAAAGGGTTCGCTGGTGGATGCCGACAAGACCCGTTTCGACTTCAGCCACAACGCCCCGATGACGGCCGACGAGATCCGTCGCGTCGAAGACATCGTCAACCGCGAAGTGCTGGCCAACGTCGCCACCGGCGCCCAGCTGATGGCCTACGACGACGCCATTGCCGCCGGTGCCATGGCGCTGTTCGGCGAGAAGTACGGCGACCAGGTGCGCGTGCTGTCCATCGGTACTTCCACCGAATTGTGCGGCGGTACCCACGTCACCCGCACCGGTGATATTGGGCTCTTCAAGATCGTCTCCGAAGGTGGCGTGGCCGCCGGCATCCGTCGCGTCGAAGCCGTCACCGGCGAAGGTGCGCTGGCGCTGGTGCAGTCGCTGTCGTCCCGCGTGGCCGAAGCCGCTGCGGCACTGAAGACCCAGCCGGAAGAACTGCTGCCGCGCATCGGCCAGGTACAGGACCAGGTCAAGGCGCTGGAAAAGGAACTGGCTGCGCTCAAGTCCAAGCTGGCCTCCAGCCAGGGTGATGAGCTGGTCAACCAGGCCGTGGACATCAATGGCATCAAGGTATTGGCCGCCACGCTCGAAGGCGCCGATGTCGCCACCCTGCGCGAGACCATGGACAAGTTGAAGGACAAGCTCAAGACCGCCGCCATCGTGCTGGCCAGCGTCAAGGATGGCAAGGTCAGCCTGATCGCCGGTGTCACCGCCGACGCGACCGCCAAGGTCAAGGCGGGCGAGCTGGTCAACTTCGTGGCCCAGCAGGTCGGCGGCAAGGGTGGTGGCCGTCCCGACATGGCGCAGGCTGGCGGCACCGAACCGGCTGCCCTGCCGGGCGCGCTGCAAGGCGTGACCGCCTGGGTGCAAGCCAAGCTGTGATCTGAATCATCGCGGAGCGCGCATGAGCGATTTCAAGTTCTGCCCGGTTTGCGCAGCATCGCTGGTGCTGCGCGCCGACGAAGGGGAGGCCGGCAAGATCCGTCTTGCCTGCCCAGACGGCCACTGGACCCATTGGGATAACCCGCTGCCGGTCCTGGCGGCGCTGGTGGAAATCGACGGCAAGATGCTTACTGCGCGCAATGCCGCCTGGGCTGAGGGGCGCTTTGCCCTCATCACCGGTTTCATGGAACGCGACGAGACGCCCGAGCAGGGCATCGCCCGCGAACTGAAGGAAGAAACCGATCTCGACGCCGAGCATATCGAACTCATCGGCGTCTACGAATTCATCCGCAAGAACGAGCTGATCATCGCCTACTACGTCAGGGCCAGCGGCAGTATCAGGCTCTCGCCGGAGCTGGTGGAGTATCGCCTGTCCGAGCCGGCCGACCTGCGTCCCTGGCCAGCCGGTACCGGCCATGCGGTGGCGGACTGGATGCGCGCGCGCAAGCTGCCGGTGCAGTATGTCGAATTTGCCGGTTCCAGCACGCCCATCGAGACTCCGCAGCTCAACAAGTAGGTAAACGGGAAAGCAGGCAAGCAGGCGCCACAGGCAGAGCATTTCATTGCTTTTGCACAAGCCTAGTGCGGCGAATACAACATATCTTGTGCAATGCATCAACTCGGCGCATCTTTGCAGTAAAATCGTTTTCGTCGTGATCCATTTTGAGTCGCTGTAATGACCATTCAATTTCACCGGGAACTGGATGCCCGCGGCCTGAACTGTCCGCTGCCCATCCTCAAGACCAAGAAGGCACTGGCTGACATGGCCAGTGGCCAGGTACTCAGGGTGACCGCCACCGATACCGGATCGGTGCGCGATTTCCAGGCCTTCGCCAAGCAGACCGGCAACGATCTGCTGGAGCAGTCGCAGAACGATGAACATGAGTTCATCTTCTTCATGAAGCGCAAGTAATTCCCTGTCGGGGATCCCCTGGATCTGTCGGCAATAAAAAACCCGCAGTCGTATCGGACTGCGGGTTTTTTATTGTCCAGCGGAAAGCGGGCTGGTCAGAATTCCGGATGGAAGCTTTCCGCCCGGGCGATGGGCCAGTACTTTTCATAGACCTGGTAGCGATAATTGCCATCCAGCAAGTCATTGGGCTGCAGGTATTTCAGCACATTGGACATGAGCTGGATCTCGTGATCGTTGATGCGCCGCACGATATGGTGCGGACGCAGCGCCGAGGTATGCGGCAGGCCGGCCGCCTGCACCAGTTCCTGCAGGGCGTGCAGGGTGCTCTGGTGGAAGCGGTAGACACGCTCGGCCTTGTCCGGCACCACCAGCGCACGGGCGCGGTTGGCATTCTGGGTCGCCACCCCGGTGGGGCAGCGGTCAGTATGGCAGCTTTGCGACTGGATGCAGCCCAGCGCAAACATGAAGCCGCGCGCCGAATTGCACCAGTCCGCCCCCAGGGCCAGCGTGCGGGCCACGTCGAAGGCGGTGATGATCTTGCCGCTGGCGCCGATCTTGACCTTGTCGCGCAAGCCAATACCCACCAGCGTGTTATGCACCATGAGCAGGCCTTCCTGCAGCGGCATGCCGACGTGGTCGACGAATTCCAGGGGCGCGGCACCGGTGCCGCCTTCGGAGCCATCCACCGTGATGAAGTCGGGCACGATGCCAGTCTTGATCATGGCCTTGGCGATGCCGAAGAATTCCCAGGGGTGGCCCACGCACAGCTTGATGCCGACCGGCTTGCCGCCGGACAGGCCACGCAGCCTCTCGATGAATTCGAGCAGGCCGATAGGGGTGGAGAAGGAGGAATGCACGGCCGGCGAGATGCAATCCACGCCCATCGGGATACCGCGTGTAGCGGCGATTTCGGGCGTGATCTTGGCCGCCGGCAATACGCCGCCGTGACCGGGCTTGGCACCCTGCGACAGCTTCACCTCGATCATCCTGACCTGGGGCGACTGCGCCTGGGTAGTGAATTTCTCTTCATTGAAGCTGCCGTCGGCATTGCGGCAGCCGAAGTAGCCGGAAGCCACCTGCCAGACCAGGTCGCCGCCGAATTCGCGATGGTAGGGCGAGACCGATCCTTCGCCGGTGTCATGGGCGAAATTGCCCTTTTTTGCGCCCTGGTTCAGCGCGCGGATGGCATTGCCCGAGAGGGCGCCGAAGCTCATCGCCGAGACATTGAACACCGACATCGAATACGGCTGGGCGCGATCGGCGCCGACCACGACCCGGAAGTCGTGGCTGGCGATCTTGGTGGGCGAGAGCGAATGGCCTATCCATTCGTGGCCGGCCTGCTGCATGTCCAGTTCGGTACCGAAGGGGCGGCTGTCGACATCGGCCTTGGCACGCTGGTAGACGACGCTGCGCTTCTTGCGCGAGAACGGCCGGCCATCCATCTCGTCCTCGAAGAAGTATTGGCGCAACTCCGGGCGGATGGCCTCGAACATGAAGCGGAAATGCCCGATCAGCGGGTAGTTGCGCAGCACCGCGTGGCGCCGCTGCAGCAGGTCGCGTACACCGATGACCGTCAGCACCAGCGGCACCAGTACCCAGGCCCAGCTGAGGTAGTGGCCGGCTGCCAGCAACAGCAGCGCGGCAGTGAGGACGAGAACTGCCCAGAACACGAAATACCGATTTGCCCACATAGGAAGGATCCGCTTGTTGTCATTGTTGAACCGGCGCCGGGCAACCGGCTGGGGTCGCGGGCGGGCTTAGCAGGATTCTAACGCCCCCCGCCGTCGGCCCTGCGGGACGAAATGAGGGGTGTTTCCGGTCGATTTGCCGCTGCGCCGCCAGGGCGCTGGCAGGCAGGCTGGTGCAAGGACGGTTTTTACTGCGGTGGCATCTTTATTGCTTTATCGAATCATCCCCAAAAGCCGCCGCAGCACAAGACGGTTCATTGATCCCGATTATTACCTGTACATCTTCTTCTACAGCATTCTGTTCTGTAGAGGGGCGAGAGACGCGATGTCGTTATGAAAACAGCAGCTTCATCGGCCCGGTGTCGTCACGATACGGACCAGACCCACACCATCGTGGCCATCCCGCGTTCACCGCGCCTGCTCGAAACCCTGCTGGCCAACCTGGACGGGGCGGTCTACCGTTGCCGCGACGATGAACACTGGACCATAGAATTCGTCAGCGAGGGCTGCCTGGCGCTGACCGGCTACCTGCCCGAGGAGCTGTTGCTGAACCAGCGCATCTCCTTTCTGGAGCTGACCCACCCGGATGACCGCGCCATGGTGCGCGCCCATATCGACAGCTGCATGCGCGAGCGCCGCCGCATCGACATCGAGTACCGTATCGTGCGCGCCGATGGCGCCGTGCGCTGGGTGTGGGAGCGTGGGGTCGGCATCTACGGTGCCAGCGGCCGGGTGGAAGCCATGGAAGGCTTCCTGCAGGACGTGACCGAGCGCAAGGAGGCCGCGCAAGCCCTGCAGGAGGCCGAGCGCCGTTATCGCAGCATCTTCGAGAATGCCATCGAGGGCGTCTTCCAGACCACGCCCGATGGCACCTATATCGCCGTCAACCCGGCATTGGCGCGCATCTATGGCTATCGCTCGCCGGAGGACCTGATCGTGGGCCTGCGCGACATCAGCCACCAGCTCTACGTGGAGCCGGAGCGGCGGCGCGAATTCATGCGCCTGATGGAGCAGCAGGGCTCGGTCTCCAATTTCGAGTCGCGTGTGTATCGCCGCGACGGCGACATCATCTGGATTTCGGAAAACGCCCGCGCGGTGCATGACGAGAGCGGCGGCCTCAGTTGCTACGAAGGCACGGTGGAGGTCATCACCGAGCGCAAGCTCTATGAAGCGGAAATGCGGCATCAGGCCACCCACGATGCCCTGACCGGCTTGCCCAACCGCAACATGCTGCATGAACACCTGCAGCGCGCCATCCTGGCGGCGCGCCAGAAGGGCGGCCTGACGGCGGTGGCCTTCGTGGACCTGGACCAGTTCAAGTTCATCAATGACAGCCTGGGCCACCAGGTCGGCGATGAGTTGCTCAAGACGGTGGCGCAGCGCCTGCAATCCTGCCTGCGCGACAGCGACATGGTGGCGCGCCAGGGCGGCGACGAGTTCGTGCTGGTGCTGCAGAACCAGAGTGGCGGCGAGGCCGGCATCGCCGAGGTGATGCAGCGCATCCTGGCGGCCGTGTCGCGCCCCTGGCAGGCCGGCGAGCGCGAGTTCCAGGTCACCGCCAGCATCGGCGTGAGCCGTTACCCGGACGATGGCCGCGACGTGGAAACCTTGCTCAAGCATGCCGACTCGGCCATGTACCGGGCCAAGGAGCAGGGCCGCAATAATTTCCAGTTCTTTGCGCCCTGGATGGATACCCAGGTCAGCAACCGCCTGGAAATGTTGATCAACCTGCGCCGCGCCCTGGACCAGCAGGAGTTCAAGCTCTACTACCAGCCCAAGCTGAGCCTCAAGGATGGCAGCGTGGTCGGCGCCGAGGCGCTGATCCGCTGGCAGACTCCCGAGCAGGGCGTGGTGCCGCCGGACCGCTTCATCCCCTTTGCCGAGGAGGCAGGTTTGATCGTGCCCATCGGCGAATGGGTCTTGCGCACCGCCTGTCACCAGAACAAGGCCTGGCAGCAGGCCGGGTTGCCGCCGATGCCGGTGGCGGTCAATCTTTCTCCGCGACAACTCAACCAGAGCCTGCCGGCCTTCGTGGCCGATGTGCTGGCCCAGAGCGGATTGGCGGCATCCTGCCTGGAGCTGGAAATCACCGAGAACGTGGTGATGAAGGATGCCGAGAAGAGCGTGGCCACCCTGCATGCCCTGAAGCGCCTGGGCTTGCAGATCTCGGTGGACGATTTCGGCACCGGCTATTCGAGCCTGTCGTACCTGCGCCGCTTCCCGGTCGATGCGCTCAAGATCGATAAGTCCTTCGTGCGCGATATTGCCCGCGATGCCGATAGCGCGGCCATCGTCAAGGCTGTCATCTCGCTGGCCCATATCCTGAACCTGCGGGTCATCGCAGAGGGGGTGGAGGACGAGGAACAGCATGCTTTCCTGAGGGAAAACGCCTGTGACGAGGTGCAGGGATATTACTTTGGCAAGCCCATGGCAGTGGAGGATTTCACGGTCTGGCTGGCTCAGCAGTCGATCCGGCCCCAGGACATGACGTGCAAATAATTGTCCGTGGGACGCAACAGGCTCCAACCCCGGAAATCTTTGTGCTACACTCCGCGCAGTACTTTTTATGCCTTGCGCCCGACCGCCGCAGCCTGTGCGGCCAATAACGGATCCATGACGCAAGGCCGGTAGTTGAAAAGGTGCAGGTCGGCCGTCCGCAACCCCGCGACATGACGGCTTTGCGAAAGCGCGATATCCCCGCGACGCCGATTTGCCCGGGTCTTAGATTCCAGCTCATTCAATCTCCACACACCGGAAGGCAGCGCCGCCACAGACAGCACTGCGCCAGACTGGTCGTATCCGGCTTGCCTGCAAGCCCGATGCGACGCAGCCATGCCGGACGGAGACCAGCTGCAAGCCGAACTTTTGTTAACAACAAGACGCACAAGAGTCGTACATGAATATTGCTGAGGCCAAGAAAGTCCTCGAAACCGCATTGCTTTGCACGCATGAGCCGCTGTCGGTCAATGAGCTAAAGAAGCTGTACATCGATCCCGAGAGCGAAGAAGTCAGCGAGATCAACGCCGAGATGATCCGGCAGATGCTCGAAGAGCTGCGCACCGAATGGGCCGACAAAGGCGTGGAAGTGGTCAGTCTGTCGACCGGCTGGCGCTTCCAGAGCCGCAAGGAGATGAAGGTCTACCTGGAACGCCTCAACCCCGAGAAGCCGCCCCGGTACACCCGTGCGACCCTGGAAACCCTGGCCATCATCGCCTACCGCCAGCCGGTCACGCGAGGTGACATCGAGGACATCCGTGGCGTGGCGGTCAACGCCCAGACCATCCGGATGCTGGAGGAGCGGGGCTGGATCGAGTCGATCGGCCACCGTGACGTGCCGGGACGCCCAGCCCTGTTTGCCACCACGCGCAAGTTCCTGGATGACCTTGGCCTGAGTTCGCTGGAGGAATTGCCCGCGCTGCAGCAGGTCGGTGGCGAGGCCGCCGTGCAGGGTGCGCTGCTGGAATTGCAGGCGCTCGAAGGCGGCGCGGCGGCATTGATCGAGGAAGAAGCAGCCGACGCGGCCGAGGATGCGCAGCCGGCGCTGGCAGAGAGCGACGAGGGAGCGCCCGCCGAGCCGCAAGCGGCCCAGGTGCAAGCCGATGGCGCCGACCTGGCGCAACAGCAGGATCAGCAGGATCAGCAGGGAATGGATAACGCAGCGTCCCCGGGGGAAGAGGGCGCCGCAGGCAGTGAAGACGCTTCCCCAGAAGCGCAAGAACCTTTTGAGCAAGACGTTGCCGTAACTGGCACAGACACCATCGAGGCCGCCGCCGAAGCGGCCGGCGAGCATAACGACACCACCGAGCGGGCCGAGGAGCGGGAAGACGACGCGCGTCCGCCACATCAAGATCCGAAGAATGAAGCCAACTAGTTCCAAAGACGAGCACAACGTCGAACCCGTCGCGGCCGACGCCGCTGCCACCGAGAAACCGGTGAAGAAGCGCACCCGCAAGACCGCGGCTGCGGCCGATACCCCGGCGTCCGCGCCGGAAGCGGTCGAGGCTGCAGCGCCTGCGCCCAAGAAGCGCGCCCCGCGCGCCAAGAAGGCCGAAGGCGAAGAGGCAGTAGTGGCCGTCGCCGCTGCGGTGAGCGCCGTGGAGGCCGCACCGGCAGCGGAAAAGAAGCCGCGCGCCACCAAGCCGCGTGCCAAGAAGTCCGAGCCGGCCGCCGAGGTGGTCGAGGCGGTGGCTGCTGTGGCTGCTGCTCCGGCGCAGATGAGCCTGGAAATGGATGCGCCGTCCAAACCGGCCAAGGCCCGTGCACCGCGTGCCAAGAAGGCCGAGGCTGCAGCGGCTCCCGCAGCTGCCGAGCTGGCGCCGGTCGAACCGCCCAAGGTCATCGTGACCGTGGGTGAGGAAGTCGTGGCGCCACCGGTCTTGCTGGATGCGCCGCTGGATCCGAACCGGGCCAAGCCCGCCCGTCGCGGCGTGCGTGGTCCGCGCGCCCTGCGCAACAATCGCGCCGCCCAGCGTGCCGCAGCAGGCGCCGAAGGTGCGCCGGCCGGCAAGGACGAGGCGGCCGCTCCCGAGCAGCGCGGCCAGTTCGGCAAGAACCGTGGCCAGCAGGGGCAGCAAGGTCAGCAGCAAGGCAAGAAGAACTTCGACAAGAACGGCAAGAAGCCCAAGGCCCCGCAACTGGGTCTGCGCGCCGCCGAGCCGGTCGATGACATCTTCTCCTACGTGACCTCCGAAGCCTATGATCGCGACGAAGGTGCCAAGGCTGGCGGCCGCCAGCCGCACCAGATGCGTGGCAAGAATGGTCGCCGCGACCTGACCGCCGAGGACGATGCCCCCAAGCTGCACAAGGTGCTGGCCGACGCTGGTCTGGGTTCGCGCCGCGACATGGAAGAACTGATCGTCGCCGGCCGTGTGTCGGTCAACGGCGAGCCGGCCCACATCGGCCAGCGCATCCTGCCCACCGACGCCGTGCGCATCAATGGCAAGCTGATCCAGCGCAAGGTGAGCAAGCGCCCGCCGCGCGTGCTGGTGTATCACAAGCCCTCCGGCGAGATCGTCAGCCATTCCGATCCGGAAGGCCGCAGCTCGGTCTTCGACCGCCTGCCCACCATGAAGGCCGGCAAGTGGCTGGCCGTGGGCCGCCTGGACTTCAATACCGAAGGCCTGCTGCTGTTCACCACCTCCGGTGACCTGGCCAACCGCCTGATGCACCCGCGCTACAACATCGAGCGTGAATACGCCGTGCGTACCCTGGGTGAGCTGGAGGAGGGCATGCGCCAGAAGCTGTTGAGCGGCGTCGAGCTCGATGACGGTCCGGCGCAGTTCTCGCGCATCGCCGATGGCGGTGGCGAAGGCGTCAACAAGTGGTATCGCGTGACCATCGGCGAAGGCCGCAACCGTGAAGTGCGTCGCATGTTCGAAGCGGTCGGCCTGACCGTCTCGCGCCTGATCCGTACCCGCTACGGTGCCATGACGCTGCCGCAGACCCTGAAGCGCGGTCGCTGGGAAGAACTGGAAGAAAACGCCGTGCGCAACCTGATGGCAGCCTGCGGCCTGGAAAAGCAGGCTGGCGAAGGCAAGTCCGGCAATGCCGGTAACGCCGGCAATGCGGGCAAGGGTTCGGGCAACAATGGCCCGCGTGGCAACACCATGCAGAACAAGGGGCCGCAGAAGGGGCGCAGCGGTGGCAACTTTGGCGGCAATTACGGTGGCGGCAACCAGGGCGGCAACTACGGCGGCGGCAACTACGGCGGCAACAAGGGTGGTGGTGGCCAGTCCAAGAGTCGCCAGCCGGATCCGTTGCAGACCGCGCTGGGCTTCCCCGATGCCGGTAACGGCCAGCGTCGTGGCAATCGTCCGCAACGCAATGGCAATACCGCAGCCAACTACATGCTGGGTGGCTTGCCCGGCATGAACCGCCGTCGCGGCGGCCGTTGAGCCGGTAATCTGTTGATGCGGCCGTCGCCGCCATCCTGCGGCTTGCCCTGCGGAAAATGGCGGCGCGGCCCGTGTGCCTGGCGACAGACTGATGTGCAGGGTGTGCACCGATGACGTTTTTTACGGACGTTTTTGGTGCCTCCGATACATTTTGGACCACTCCGGGTTTGCTGCGGCTACCTGGTTCGGTTATAATGTGTTAGTTAAACGCAACCCGCCGCGAATCGCATATGTGATAAATCATTGAAAGATCCGCCTGTGCCAAGATTCAGTGGAGTACGGCGGTTCGCGTGATGTGTGATCTCGATTTGCGTAGAGATAACAAAAGATGGGCAGATGCCCATTTTTTTTTTGCTGATCAATTTTCGATGCCGGCCTTTTCGATGAGTCCGGCGTCCTGATGGAGAAATAGTCTTGCAATTGCTGGAACTGATCGAATCCACCCTTTCGGGCCTGGGCTACGAACTGGTTGAGTTCGAGAAGGCGCCGCGCGGCCTGGTGCGCGTCTTCATCGATTTCCCGTTCGATCCCGAGGCCGAAGAAGCGCGTTCGATCACGGTCGAGGATTGCGAGAAGGCGACGCATCAGCTGTTGCACGTCTTCACCGTGGAAGATGTGGTCTATGAGCGTCTGGAAGTATCCTCGCCGGGGCTGGACCGCCCCCTGAAGAAGTTCTCGGACTTCGTGCGCTTCGTCGATTGCGAAGCCGTCGTCAAGCTGCGCGTGCCGCTGCCTGGCACGTCCAATCGCAAGACCTACGAAGGCGTGCTGCGCACCCCCGAGGGCGAGGAACTGGTACTGGAATTTGAAGCAAACGATGGGTCGGCTGCCGTGTTGAATTTCACGCTGGCCGATGTGGATAAGGCACACCTGGTGCCGCAGGTCGATTTTAGGAGTCGCAAAGGATGAGTCGCGAAATTTTGTTGTTGGTCGATGCGCTGGCGCGCGAGAAGAACGTCGATAAGGAAGTCGTCTTCGGCGCATTGGAGCATGCCCTGGCGCAGGCTACCAAGAAGCGCTATGAAGGCGAGGTCGACATTCGCGTCTCGATCGATCGCGAAAGCGGCGAGTTCGAATCCTTCCGTCGCTGGCATGTGGTGCCCGACGAGGCCGGCTTGCAACTGCCTGACCAGGAAGTGCTGCTGTTCGAAGCCCGCGACCAGTTCCCCGATATCGAAGTGGACGAATACATCGAGGATCCGATCGAATCCGTCGAGTTCGGCCGCCGTTTTGCCCAGGACACCAAGCAGGTGGTCCTGCAGCGCATCCGCGACGCCGAGCGCGAGCAGATCCTGGCTGACTTCCTGGCCCGTGGCGATGCCCTGGTGACCGGCACCATCAAGCGCATGGAGCGCGGTGATGCCATCATCGAATCCGGCAAGATCGAAGCCCGCCTGCCGCGCGACCAGATGATCCCCAAGGAAAACCTGCGTATCGGCGACCGTGTGCGTGCCTACATCCTGCGCGTGGATCGCAGCGCCCGTGGCCCGCAGGTGATCCTGTCGCGTACCGCGCCTGAATTCATCATGAAGCTGTTCGAGCTGGAAGTGCCGGAAATCGAACAAGGCTCGCTGGAAATCAAGTCCGCCGCCCGTGACCCGGGTGTGCGCGCCAAGATCGCGGTCTACACCGCCGACAAGCGCATCGACCCCATCGGTACCTGCGTGGGCATGCGCGGTTCGCGCGTGCAGGCCGTCACCGGTGAGCTGGGCGGCGAGCGCGTGGACATCGTGCTGTGGTCGGAAGACCCGGCCCAGTTCGTCATCGGCGCGCTGGCCCCGGCCAATGTCACCTCCATCGTGGTCGATGAAGAAAAGCACGCCATGGACGTGGTGGTGGACGAAGAGAACCTGGCCATCGCCATCGGTCGCGGCGGTCAGAACGTGCGCCTGGCAGCGGAACTGACCCGCTGGCAGATCAACATCATGACGGCCGAGGAATCGGCCGACAAGTCGGCGGCCGAGACCGCGCTGATCCGTACGCTGTTCATGGAAAAGCTCGATGTTGACCAGGAAGTGGCCGACATCCTGGTCGAGGAAGGTTTCTCGACCCTGGAAGAAATCGCCTACGTGCCGATCAACGAGATGCTCGAGATCGAATCGTTCGACGAAGAGACCGTCAATGAGCTGCGCAACCGCGCCCGCGACGCCCTGGTGACCGAAGCGATCGCCTCCGAAGAAGGCCTGGAAGGCATGGACGAGGAGCTGATCAACTTCGAAGGCCTGGACCGTGTGCTGGCCGGCAAGCTGGGTCTGGCTGGCGTGAAGACGCTGCCGGCCTTCGCCGGCCTGGCTTATGACGAATTCGGCGCGATCCTGGCCCTGCCTTCCGAGCGCGCGCGCCAACTGATTGAAAATGCATTTGAAGATGTGACCGACGATGAAATGAAGCTCATCGATTCCAAATACGATGAGCGCGCCAAGGCC
>NZ_JAELUH010000005.1 GCF_016429215.1 Herbaspirillum sp. ASV7
TGTAGTGTATCGTCGGCAGCGTCAGATGTGTATAAGAGACAGGTTCGTGCACGGCGGACTCTACCTTCTTCTCGCTATCTCACCCATCCTGGGTTGGATGAATGCTGCAGAGCGTGGCTGGAACCTGTCCTTCTTCGGCTTGATGCAGCTGCCCGCAATCTTCCCTGCAAATTCCGATTTGCTGGCCACGATCGGGGATTGGCATATTGCGTCGGTCTGGGCACTATTAGCGCTGATCGGCTTACATGTATGCGCTGCTCTCTACCATCAAATTATTCTGAAAGATGGAACCCTTACTCGAATGCTTCCCTCAAGCAATCGATAGCCTACAGTCTGCTCATTGAATGCTTTTTGCTTCAATGAGCAATTCATGCAAAGTCGCTTCATATGATTGCTGGGCATCTACCCTGTGCCCTTAAGATGATTTTTCACTTAGTTAGCTTAGATGAAGTTTTCGACGCATCACTTTGGGTATTCGCCCTATCAGGCATCGCTGGCAGCATCATAGGAGGCTATTTCCTGTATAAGTGCTGGGATGGACGATGTCCGTTATTGGAAGCTATCCAATCGCATTATGAATCAGCGCTCAACAATGTGAAAATCGAACGGCCATCTCAGGGCTACGATGAATTAGAAGGAACTTCACGGAAAGCATAACAATTTGCTCTGGCATCATTGAGGGCATGATGCTCAGGCAGCTTATGTTCCTGATGAAACTCATAACGCAATAGCTCATTGATGCGATCAGCAACGAGGCGGCGCTTGCACCATGGAGGCACGCGGCCATCCAGGGCGTTATAAAAGAGGAAGGAACGCACATGCAGACCTATATGGGCGTGCCTCCGACCGGCAGAAAATTGCGCTTCACATCGTGCGACATCTTCCGAGTGGCTGAGGGGAAATTTGCCGAACATTGGGGTATGGGCGACATCGCCGGCGTCATGGCGCAGCTCAGGTCTTGATGAAAGCTGCCTAACCGTTGCAGCGGCTGGGCGTGGACCACATCGACATTTATCGTCCGGCCCGTCTGGATCCGACAGTGCCGATATGGTCAAGGCTGGTCATGTCGGACACATCGGGCTTTCGGAAGCAGGCACACAGACGATCCGCAGAGCCGCCGCCGTGTATCCCATCAGCGATCTGCAAATTGAATATTCGCTGGTCTCGCGCGGGATCGCAGACGACATCCTGGTCAGTTGCCGAGAGCTTGGTATCGGCATTACCGCTTACGGAGTGCTGTCGCGCGGTCTGATCAGCGGCCACTGGAGAGCCACAGCCGGCCCCACCGACTTCCGCCCGCATAGCCCGTGCTTTCAGCCCGGCAACGTGGAACACAATCTCGGCCTGGTGAAAACGCTCAGAGCCATCGCAGCAGAGCTCGTTCTAGCTGACGGATTGGCGCGCGCCGGACCAGCGCTTGTATTCTGCTGGGGTTTTTCCGGTCAACTGGATGAAGGCGCGCCGGAAGGAGCTTTCGTCCTTGTAGCCGCATTTCTGGGCAACCTGCTTCACGCTCGTCCCTGGCACATCCAGCAATACGCAAGCGGTTTCTATGCGCACGCGGGTGATGAATTCCTTGGGCGATTCATCGGTGATGCCCTTTATCCGGCGATGCAAGGTTCGCTCGCTCAGGTTCAGAGCCACGGCCAGTTCGGCTGCACTCAAGCCCGGATTGGCATGGCGGACGATCTGCTCGGCTTGTAGCAGCAGAGAATCCGTCGCGTTGATGAAACCACGCGGCGCATAGATGAGCTGCGGCAGCGGCAAGCTGTCGGCCACGGAGATATCGGCCGCCAGCTTGGCGACCTCGGGGCCGGCAAGGCATTTGATGACATGCAAAGCGAGATCGATCCAGGACAAGGGACCGCCGGTGGTGATGATGCCGTCTTGCTCTTCCACGGCTGTTCCCCACACCGGATGGGCCTTCGGGAATCGCTGTTTGAAGGTCTGATGCAACCACCACGTGGTGGTACAGCGCCGTCCGTCCAGCACACCGGCCTGGCCCAGCACGAAGGTCCCCGCACAGGCGGCACCGATAAGCAGACCTTCCCGCTGGCGCTGGTTGAACCAGTCTGCAGCATGCCTGACCGAATCGGAGTCCGGTGGAAGTCCATCCGCCCCGAGCGCCATTCCGGCGATCAGGGCGGCGTCGCAGGACCTTGCCTCGTCAAGCGCGCCGTCTACCGCAATGCGTCGGCCTTGAGGATCCCGCAAATCCTGGCCTCCGGCACTCAGAATCACGGTATCGAAATGGGGAAGGCTCGCCCCGCCCTCGCCTACCTGTTGCGGCAGCGGCACGGCCTGCGGTGGTCGGCGCAATGCCTGGCTGGTGATCCAGAACAAATCCACCAGACCAGTAATCGAGGACAAAAGGCTCCCCTCCACCGCCACGATCGCAATCAACATGACCGTCCCTGCTCCGAAAATGATGAGTTGGCGAATTCTGCACGAAATATGGCTAGTTAGCCATCTTACGCTGCAAGCTTCAACTTTATAGACTGTGCCTAACCTATCTATCCAAGGAGCCCATCGTGCGATTCCGTTTCAACTATCTGCGCTTTCTTACCTCTGCCTTGAGCCTCGGCATGATCATGACCAGTCATTCCGCTGCGGCAGCCACACCGGCACCTGCGCCCGCCATCCGTAACATCGTGCTGGTGCATGGTGCACTCACCGACGGCACCAGTTGGTCACCTCTTGTCGTCAAGCTGCAGGCGATGGGCTATCACGTGAGCGCCGTGCAAAATCCCTTGAGCTCACTGGCCGCTGACGTCAAGGCGACCGAGCGCGTCTTGCGTCGGCAGGATGGAAATGTCCTGCTGGTAGGCCATTCCTGGGGCGGTGCGGTCATCAGCCAGGCCGGCAATGCGGCCAATGTCAAAGGACTGGTCTATCTTTCGGCACTTGCCCCTGACAGCGGCGAATCGGTGCACGACTTGATGACGGCAATCAACACCCCGATGAATGGCTTGTCGCCGGATCAGGACGGGATGATCTGGATGGATGATCCGGCCAGGTTCCGTCAATTCATGGCCGCGGACGTGCCCATGACGAAGGTCAAGGAACTGGTGGCAGCCCAGCAGCCCATCGCGGCAACCACGCTGGGTGAGAAAGTCGAGCATGCAGCCTGGCGAGACAAGCCCACCTGGTACCTGAAGGCAGACAACGATCAGGCGCTTCCGGCGGCGGTGCAACAAACCATCGCACAGCGGATGGGCGCCCATCTCGTGTCGGTCCGCTCCAGCCATATGTCTTATCTCTCGCACACGGACGCGGTGGCCAAGCTGATTGACCAGGCGGCCAGGGAATCGGCGAAATAAAGGGCAAGCTGCTTGGGGATCGCTGGTGCGCAGCCCTGCCGGATCAGAGGTCTGCACCCATCTGGCAACGCCATCGACTCCCCATCAGTGGCCTGAGCAAACACCCCTCCTCTGCCCACTCTCCCGGAAGCTGCTCCATGGACCGCTACACCCGACCTGCCGTGCTGCTGCACTGGCTCATTGCCCTGCTGATCATCTCCGCCTTCGGGCTGGGTCTGACCATGGTCGATATCCCTGGCCTGACGCCGACCAAACTGAAGTATTTTTCCTGGCACAAGTGGCTGGGCGTCACCGTGCTGGCCCTGGCGGCTGCTTCCCTCACCCTCTCCGCACAAGCGGCCCCGCTCAAGGTCGACGCCGCCAAGAGCACCGTCACCGCCACCTTCAAGCAACTGAACGTGCCGGTCGATGCCAGGTTCACCAGGTTCAACGCCGCCATCGACTTCGATGCCGCCAAGCCGGAACAAGGCAAGGCCACGGTAGACATCGACGTCACCAGCTTCGACCTGGGTGAAGCCGAGTACAACAAGGAAGTGCAGAAAAAGGAGTGGTTCAACGCCGCCCAATTTCCCAAGGCCAGCTTCGTGGCCGGCAGCATCAAGGCCGCTGGCGCAGGCAAGTACGACGTGGCCGGCAAGCTGACCATCAAGGGCAAGACCGCCGAGGTGAGCTTCCCTCTCACGGTCAAGAAGGACGGCAGCACCCAAGTCTTCGACGGAGCCCTGCCCATCAAGCGGCTGACTTACAGCGTCGGTGAAGGTGAATGGAAAGACACCAGCATGGTGGCCGATGACGTGACGATCAAGTTCCACATCGTCACCCAGTAACAGGTCCGCTCCAACCGCAACGGTACCTCGTTTCACACGATCTCGCACTGCCGCCGGGCAGTGTCTTGTCCTGACTTCTCTCACATCTGCGAAAGTGCATCATGATGGTGGTCAGGATGCAAGAAAACGCAGGCATTCACTCACTGCGTTTCACGATCCCTTGATCATCCCCATGTCTCTTTCAGCATGCTCGGTGAGGAAGGGGCCCAGGAAATCGACAAATGCGGCCGCCGCAGGTGTGAGAGAGCGGGTTGAGGGCAGATAGAGCGACATCTCGCGGATCACTTCGGGCTCTTCAACCCGCCGCATGACCAGGCCGAATGCATGGGCCAATACGCCGACGTAGGCTGGACACAAGGTCACCGCCAGATCTGCTGCCGCCAGCCCGAGGGCCGTGGAGAGGTGGGTCACCGTGTGGCTGGGCATGAAGTGCTGGTCAGGTGGCAAGGCATTGAGTGCCTTGGCTACGTGCGTGGCGTAATCGTGGCTGGCCACCACGCTCGGATATTTTGCCAGCACATTCCAGGTGATTTTCTTTCGCCGGGCCAGGGGATTGCTGGCGGTACACCACAATACCCAGGGCGTCTCATACAGGCCGATCCGGCGCACGCCTTCTCCGGTGGCGCGATCAGGGCCGACCGCTATATCGACGTGATCGCTCTCTACCGCATCCACCAGATCTTCGACCGCACAATCCACCAGCCTGACCTGCACTCTCGGCTTGACTTTGCGATACGCGGCCATGGCGTGCGGCATGAGCGCGCTGGCCACGAACAGAGGTGCGGCCACCCGGACGACGCCGGTGGTCTTGTTTTTGAGGTCCTGCGCCGTCTGCGTGGCCTGGTTCAACTCGCGAAGCACCCGTTCGGCGGCCGGGCGAAAGTCGCGCCCTGGCTTGGAAAGTGCCACTCGCCGGGTAGTGCGATCAAACAAGGGGAATCCCAGCTCTTCCTCCATTTCCTTGATCACCAGGCTTACCGCGCCCGGTGTGAGATGCAGGCGCTTCGCTGCGAGGTTGAAGCTCTCCGTATCGGCAACGGCGAGAAAGGCACGCAACTGCTTGAGGGTGAGGTTCATCGTATTCCAGAAAATATTAATGATGCCGATTATTGAGAGAAATCAAATAATAAGCGAAAAGAACTCGATTGTTGAAGTCCTCGCTGCTCACTAATATCCCACCCAACAAGCCGATGAAGCCAAGCAGGAGACAAGGTGAGCAAGAACCAGAACAATACGTGCGCCATAGCGCCAATCGAGGACTTTGACGGCGCGGCGTGGCTCACATCGCTGCAGGAACGCATCCGCAGCGCAGTGCATCTTGGACAGCTGCTGCGTATCGAGGGCAACGGAACCCGCGGCCAGGAACATGGTGTGACGGCGGGTGCGACCTTATCGCTTGCTGCCTGTCAAGGTATCGTCCAGTACGAACCGGATGACCTGGTGATTACGGTACGCGCTGGCACCCCGGTGGCCGAGGTGCAGCGCATATTGGCGCTGCAGGGGCAAATGCTAGGATTCGAGCCGCCGCTGCAGGCAGGGTCTACCATCGGCGGCACGGTGGCGCTGGGCTGGTCCGGTCCGCGCCGCCCCTTTGCCGGAGCCCTGCGCGATCATCTGTTGGGCGTGCGCATGCTCGATGGTCTGGGACGCGACCTGCGCTTCGGCGGGCAGGTGGTCAAGAATGTGGCAGGTTTCGATGTCGCACGCCTGATGGCCGGCAGCCTGGGCTTGCTCGGCCCCTTGCTGGAAGTGTCGCTGCGTGTGATTCCCTGCCCCGCAGTCGAAAAGACGACGGTGCTGGCGTTGGACGCTGCCGCTGCCTTGGCCCTGATGCAACGCCTTCCCACCGGTCCCGGATTGTTGAGCGGCGCCGTCCACGTCGACGGCAGCCTCTACCTGCGCAGCGCCGGCTCGTTCGAATGCGTCGATGCTTTCCTGCGCCGCCAGGGCGGCACGTTGCTGGAGCAGCACAGCTCCGAAGCGTTCTGGCAGGGCTTCGCGCATCAGACCCATCGTTTTTTCTTTCCATCGGCAGCCCGTCATGGCCAACCAATGCGGCTGTGGCGTGTCTCGGTGCGGCCTGGTTCGCCGGTCATGGACATCGGTGCGGCCACTGCCATCGACTGGGCCGGCGCGGTGCGCTGGGTGTGGGCGCCAATGAGTGCGTACCCGGCATTGAAACAGTGGGCAACTGCTCACGGTGGTCACGTTGCCCTGTGGCGTCATGGCACGCGCCAGGAGCACGAGACCGTCCTGCAGGCCGCAATGGCGCCGGTACTGCTGGATGTGCACCGCCGCATCAAGCAAGTCTTCGATCCCCACGGCATCTTCCATCCCGGCCGCATGTTTGCGCCCTGCTGAACCACCTCATTACAGGAAAGCCCATGCGCGTCGAATTTGATCAATGGATGAAAGCCAGTAGCGCCGCACCGGATGCCCAGCGCATCATCGAGTCCTGCGTCCACTGCGGTATTTGTACCTCGGTCTGCCCTACCTACGATCTGCTGGACCACGAACTGGACAGCCCGCGCGGGCGCATCTATCTGATCCGCGACATGCTGCAGGGCGCGCCCGTGAGCGCGCGTACCCGAGATCACCTGGACCGCTGCCTGACCTGCCGTGCCTGCGAATCGGCCTGTCCCTCCGGTGTCGAGTACGGCCGGTTGATCGACATCGGCCGCGAGGAAGTCGAGCGCCGTGTCCCGCGCAGTCTGGTTGAACGCATCAAGCGCACACTGCTGCGCCGTGCACTGCGAAGCCGCCGCATGTTGCGCGTGACGCTGCAGGTGGCGTGGACATTGCGAGGCATGATGCCGGCGGGATTACGCAGACGCATCCCGGCGCCCCCTGCGGCTCTGGCAGTGCAACCCGCCTCGCAGCTGGCCAGGCAGCACGCCCGTCGCGTGCTGACCCTGAACGGTTGTGTGCAGGGGACGGTGGCACCGGGATATGACCAGGCGTTGGCGCGGATCCTCGATCATTTCGGCGTGACGCTGGTCACGGCGAAGGGAACTGGCTGTTGCGGCGCCATCAGCCAGCACCTGGGCGCAGCCGATGAAGCGAAACAGGCCATGCGCCGCAATATCGACGCCTGGTGGCCGCTGCTGGAAGCAGGCGCCGAAGCCATCGTGCTGACATCAAGCGGCTGTGGCAGCATGGTGGAGGATTATGCGCATCTGCTCAAGGATGATCCAGGTTATGCCTCCAAGGCAAAACATATCAGTGCGCTGCTGCGCGACCCGGTGGAACTGGTGGGTAGTCTGTGGAGCGTCAGCAACTTGCCGCTGGCGCCCCTGCCGTCAGGTCAGGAGCAACTGGTGTTCCATCCACCATGCAGCCTGCAACATGGCATGCGCCTCAAAGGTCGGGTCGAGTTGCTGCTGCAGCGCGCCGGCTATCAGCTCGCCCCGGTCGCCGATGGCCATCTCTGCTGTGGTTCGGCCGGGACGTATTCACTACTGCAACCGGTGCTGGCGGCACAACTTGGGCAGCGCAAGCTCGAGAAACTGATGGCGGGCAAGCCGCAGCAGATTGCCTCGGCCAATGTGGGCTGCATCATGCATCTGCAGAAAGAGAGCCCGGTGCCCGTGCGGCACTGGCTGGAAATCCTGGCCGAGCGCCTGCCAGCAAGGGAGCAGCCATGAATCCCTCCGCATTCTTAGCTGCGTTGCGCGCCATCGTCGGCGAGTCATGGCTGCTCGCCGATGCCGAATCGGTGGCGCCCTATGAGTGCGATGCGCTGTTCCATTTGCAGCAGCGGCCGCTGGCCGTGGTACTACCGGCCGACGAGCAACAGGTCGCGGCGGTGGTGGCACTGTGTGCCGCCGAAGGGGTTCCCATCGTGCCGCGCGGCGCCGGCACCAGCCTGTCCGGCGGTGCCACGCCGGTGGCAGCAGGCATCGTCATGGCGCTCAACCGGCTCCGCCGCATCCGCATCGACGCGGGCGCACGGCAGGCACTGGCCCAGCCAGGAGTGCGCAACATCGTGGTGACGCAGCAAGCAGCTGGCGACGCTCTGTTCTTTGCGCCCGACCCCTCCAGCCAGATGGCCTCCACCATTGGCGGCAACGTGGCCGAGAATGCCGGTGGCGTGCATTGCGTGAAATACGGCTTGACCGTGCACAACCTGGTGGGCTTGCGCCTGGTCACTGGCGAGGGGCAGGTCATGGCACTGGGCGAAGGCAGCCTGGACCAGCCGGGCCTGGACCTGCTGGCGCTGCTGTGCGGTTCCGAAGGGCTGCTGGGGCTGGTCACGGATACGCGGCTGCGGCTCCTTCCAAAGCCGCGCGCTGTACGCGTACTGCTGGGCTTCTTCCCCGCCATCGAGGCGGCTTGCGATGCGGTGTCGCGCATCATCGCAGAACGGATCACTCCGGCCGGCCTGGAGATCATGGATCAGGCGTCCCTGCAGGCGGCGCATCGGTTCTCCCCCGCACTGGGCCTGCGCATCGAAGCGGCTGGCGCCCTGCTATGCGAACTGGATGGCGAGCCGGAAGAAATTGAAGAGGCTAGCCGTCGCATCCGCGCCATCTTCCAGGCGCTTGCCGTCCTGGAAGTGCGCCAGGCCGATGACGAAGCACAGCGCGCCCAATTATGGGCCGCACGCAAGAACGTGCTGCCGGCCCTGCTACGTAGTGCCAGCGACCTGTACGTAGCCGACTGCACCGTGCCGCGCCGCGCACTGAGCCGTGTGCTGGCCCGCGTGATGGCTCTGTCGGAAGAACATGGCATCGCGGTGGCCCAGAGTTTCCATGCCGGGGATGGCAACCTGCACCCGGTGCTGTTCTATGACAGCGCCGTCGCAGGGGAAGAGGAGCGTGCGCTGCGCCTGGCCGATGCCATCCTGCAAGCGGTGCTGGCCGAGGGCGGCACGGTCAGCGGCGAGCATGGCATCGGCAGCGAGAAACTGCACGGGATGTGCTGGCAATTCTCTGCCGACGAGCTCGATCTGTTCGCGCGCCTGCGTCAGGTCTTTGATCCGTATGGATTGTTCAACCCCGGCAAGGCCATTCCCACGCTGCATCGCTGCGCCGAGTTCGGCGCCATGCAGATCAGCCGGGATGCCATGCCCTTTGCCGACCTGCCCCGTTTTTAATGACCAACCTCTGATGGGAGAACCCAAGCATGTCTGACCTCTTCGATAACCCCATGGGCCTGTGCGGATTCGAATTTGTGGAATTCGCCTCGCCCCGCCCCGGTGTGCTGGAACCCCTGTTCGAAAAGCTGGGATTCACGGAAGTGGCGCGCCATCGTTCCAAGGATGTCTCGCTGTATCGCCAGGGAGAAATCAACTTCATCATCAATCGCGAAAGCAGCAGTCAGGCCGGCTACTTCGCCGCCGAACACGGCCCTTCAGCCTGCGGCCTGGCCTTCCGCGTACGCGATTCGCATCACGCCTATCGCCGTGCATTGGAACTGGGGGCGCAGCCGGTGGATATTCCCACCGGACCGATGGAACTGCGCTTGCCTGCCATTCGCGGTATCGGCGGCGCGCCGCTGTACCTGATTGATCGCTTCGAGGATGGCAAGTCCATCTATGATGTCGATTTCGAGTTCCTGCCCGGGGTGGAGCGTCATCCGCGCGGACATGGCTTCTCCGTGGTGGATCACCTTACCCACAATGTCTATCGCGGCCGCATGGCCTACTGGGCGGACTTCTACGGCAAGCTGTTCAATTTCCGGGAGATCCGCTATTTCGATATCCAGGGCGAATACACCGGTCTGACCTCCAAGGCGATGACGGCACCGGATGGACTCATCCGTATCCCGCTCAATGAAGAAGCCCGCCAGGGCGGTGGCCAGATCGAGGAATTCCTGATGCAGTTCAACGGCGAAGGCATCCAGCACATCGCCCTGCTGACCGACAACCTGCTGGATTCCATCGACCAGTTGCAGTTGGCTGGCGTTCCACTGCTGAGCTCACCCAATGGGTTGTACTACGACAACCTGGAAAAGCGTCTGCCCGGCCACGGCCAGCCGGTCGACGCGCTGCAGGCGCGCGGCATCCTGCTCGATGGCACCACCGAGGGTGGTCAGCCGCGCCTGCTGCTGCAGATCTTTTCGGAGCCGCTGCTGGGGCCGGTGTTCTTCGAATTCATCGAGCGCAAGGGCAATTACCGCGAAGGCTTCGGCGAGGGCAATTTCAAGGCGCTGTTCGAATCGCTGGAGCGCGACCAGATCCAGCGCGGCGTGTTGACCACCGAATCGTGATGCCAAAAACAATATAAATAATTGATGACAGAGAGGACGCGCCACCCGGAATCAACGGTGCGGTGCGTCCGGAAACAGGAGACCCGTGTGAACACCATCACATCCGAACTGGCCGGCGCTGCCACTGAAGACTTCGAAAACCGTACCTACGCCAGGGTGACCTGGCGCATCATTCCTTTCCTTTTCCTGTGTTACGTGGTGGCCTATCTGGACCGCGTCAACGTGGGTTTCGCCAAGCTGCAGATGCTCAACAGCCTGCAGTGGAGCGACAGCATCTATGGTCTGGGTGCTGGACTGTTCTTTGTTGGCTACTTTCTCTTCGAAGTACCCAGCAACTTGCTGTTGTATCGCTATGGTGCTCGCCGCTGGATTGCTCGCATCATGATCAGTTGGGCGCTGCTCTCCGGCCTCACCGCGTTCGTGACCACACCGACCGCTTTCTACGTCGTGCGCTTCCTGCTGGGTGTGGCCGAGGCGGGTTTCTTCCCCGGCATCATCCTCTACCTCACCTACTGGTATCCGGCCCATCGGCGCGGCAAGATCACTGCGCTGTTCATGACGGCCATTCCCATCTCGGGCGTGGTAGGCGGCCCGCTGTCTGGCTGGATCTTGAGCAGCTTCGGGGGTAACGCTGGCTGGGCTGGGTGGCAGTGGCTGTTCGTGCTGGAAGCGATACCTTCCTTTCTGGTCGGAGTGATGGTGCTGTTCTATCTCGATGACAGCATCCAGTCTGCACATTGGCTCGATGACAAGCAAAAAGCCCTTTTGCAGGACAACATCCAGAACGACGCTGCCGGCAAGCTCAATCATTCGATTCGATCCACCTTCTCCAATGGCAAGGTCTGGATCATGTGCGCAATTTACTTTGCCTGCGCCATGGGCAATTACGGCATCAGCTTCTGGTTGCCCTCACTGATCCAGGGGGCTGGCATTAAGAATCTGTTATCGGTAGGGCTGCTGTCGGCCATTCCGTTCGCGATCGGTGCGGTCTCGATGGTGCTGTTTGCCCGCAGCGCCGACCATCGCCTGGAGCGTCGCTGGCACCTGGCCGTGGCGATGGTGGTGGGTGCCGTCGGCTTGAGCCTGAGCGCATTGTTCGGTAGCCAGGCCATGCTGGCCATCGCCGCGCTGTCCTTCGCCTCGGCCGGCATCATGTCGCTGGCGCCGTTGTTCTGGAGCCTGCCGACGGCCTTTCTGGGCGGTGCCGGCGCCGCTGCGGGCATCGCGCTGATCAATTCAGTCGCCAACCTGGCCGGCTTCGCCAGTCCATTCCTGATCGGCTGGATCAAGGATCAGACCCATAGCACCAGTATCGGCTTGTATGTACTCTCGGGGGTACTGGTGGCAGGCGCCGTTATCGTGATTGCGGCCGTGCCTGCGCGACTGGTCAACAAGTAGACCACACTTCATCAACGAACCATCAAGAGGACAGGCATGCAGGCCGGACGTCGACGATTCATGACACAAGGAGCAGGCTTGACTGCCTGGGGGGCCTACACGCTGCTGACGGCTCGCGCCGGCAAGGCGCAAGAACTGGTACAGACGCGACGCGCTGTGACGGTGGAGGCTCCCGCCGGGGCGGTGCGGGGGGCAGTTGACGGAACGGTACAGGTGTTCAAGGGGATTCCCTATGCGCTTCCACCCGTAGGCCCCTTGCGTTTTCGCCCCCCACAGCCGCATCCAGGATTCCAGCAGACCCACAATGCGTTTGCGTTCGGCCCCGCACCGATGCAGCCCGAACGGATCCAGGCCGGGACCGGGTTCAACTTCCTGGGGGATGCCAAACAGTCCGAGGACTGTCTGTATCTCAACATATGGGCACCTGATACGCCCGGCCCCCATCCAGTGTTCGTCTGGATCTATGGCGGCAGCAATATCTACGGCGCCACCAGCCAGCCGATCTACGATGGAACGCAATTCGCCAAGGAAGGCGTGGTCTGCGTGACCATCGGCTACCGCGTCGGTGCCTTGGGTTTCCTTGAGCTGGGTGAGTTGCTCGGCGACGACTACCGAGGCTCGGGCAACAATGCCTTGCGCGACCAGGTGTTGGCATTGCAATGGGTACGGAAAAATATCAGCGCGTTCGGCGGCGACCCACAGCGCGTCACCTTGGGCGGAGAATCTGCCGGCGGCAAGAACGTCTCGACACTGCTGACCTTGCCCGCTGCCCGCGGCCTGTTCCAGCAGGCTATCATCGAGAGCGGCGGCGCACTCACCACGCATGCCCCCTCGGAGGCGCACAAGGTGGCGCAGTTGTTTGCGCAGCAGATACAGCCGCATGCAAGCGCAGAGGAGTTGCGCCGCCAACTTCTAGGTTTGCCGGCCGATCAATTGATCAAGACCCAGATCGCCACCACGAACGCCTATTCACGCAACTTCGCCTTCAGAACCGTGATCGATGGCAACTATGTGCCGCGCTCGCCGCAACAGAGTCTGGCATTGGGCGAAGCGCGTCACCTGCGTTTGCTGATCGGCAGCAATCGCGATGAAGCATTGATCTTCTTCCGTCCGGAATTGCTGGCGGCCTATCGCCGTGGCGACACCGATACGGCACCCATCGCGGCGCGCGAGATGGCGCAACTCGACCTCACGTCCATTGCGGCCATGGACCAACCCTACCGTGCGGCCTTCCCGCAGCAGCACGCGTTCCTGCGCCGTGTCCAGCTGTTGACGGCCGAGGAATACTGGATTCCCATGGTGCGCCTGGCCGAAGCGCACACCCTCAGCGGTGGCGAAAGCTATATGTATCGTTACGACCAGGCATCAGCCGAGGCGCCATTCGAAGCGTTCGCGGTCCACGCCTCGGAGCTGCCGATGGTCTGGAGGAATTTCCGGGAGCCCTTCCTCTCGATGCTGTATCGTGAAACGACCGCACTGGACGCCTTCGCCAGCCTGATCCATCAGACCTGGGTGGCATTCATGCGTGATGGCCGGCCGTCCCACGAAGCGCTACCCGCCTGGCCGCGCTTCCAGCTGGCGCAGCGCCCGACCATGCTGCTGGCCGCAGGCGCGAATCGCGTCGCCGAAGATCCCTCAGGTGATCAGCGTCAGTTGTGGGAGGGTGTACTCTAGGCCTTTCCTGCGGCACCGCTGCGGTGCCCCTTGCTTGCCAGCACCTGCAAAAGCATCTGGTTCTCCTGATGCATGGTGTGAGACAGTTCGACGGCGAGAAATTCGATGAAAGCGCGCACCGCCGGCACCAGGCCGCGCCGCGAGGGGAACACCGCATGTAACTGGTGCGCCGGCGCACGATACTGAGGCAGCACCAGTGCCAGCTCGTCCTGATTGATCGCCGCACGGCAGACGTTGAAGGGCAACACCGCCAGGCCGGCCCCGCCGATGGCGGCGGCCATCATCAGGTGCACGTCGTCGGTCACCAGCGCAGAGACATAATCGATCTCCGCAGGGGCATTGTCCGCCCCCAGCAAACGCCATTGCATCGGCTCGCCAGGCATGCCGCCGGGGCCCAGACCACGCTGTCCCTGCAACGATTCTGGCGTGAGGAACGGCCCGTGCGCAGCAATGAAAGCCGGACTAGCCGTGAGAACCTGCTGGCTGGTGCCGAAGGTGCGCACCACCAGGTTGGAATCCTCTAACGTGCTCCTGACGCGCATGGCCACATCGAAGCCTTCACCAATCACATCCACGCGTCTGTTGCTCAGCTCCAACTCCAGCCGAACATCTGGATGGGCTGTGAGAAAACGCGCCAGCAGCGGCGCCAGGAAGATATGCGCGACCCCCATCGGTGAACTCACACGCAGCCGTCCTGCAGGGCGCGCACCTGCGTGCTCGGTGACCTCGACCGCGGCGCGCGCGGCATTGGTCATGGCCTCACAATGGGTGAAGAAGGCCGATCCCACGTCGGTGACGCGCACTACTCGGGTGGAACGCTGTAGCAGGCGCACACCGAGGCGTTGTTCCAGTTCGGCTACGCGTCTGCTGATCCGAGATTTGGGCAGATCCAGCGCACGCGCTGCGGCGGAGAAGCTGCCATGCACCACCACAGCGGCAAACAGTGCGAGATCGTTGAGGTCTTCCATGGGCACGCACCTGAAATGAAAACCAGATTATAGGGGCGGCCGACTCGTGGATAACGACATGATTGTCTCGTGGATAGAACAATCTAGTGCATTTCTGATGGCTAGTGGGCGAAAGGCCGGACCTATACCGTAGAGCCTGTCTGTTCCGCTAACCATCCCAGAAAGGCCCTTGTCATGAAGATTCTCCATCTCGATTCCAGCATCCTCGGCGAAGCCTCAGCCTCGCGCGTGCTCAGCGCCGCGCTGGTTGAGCAGTTGCGCACGCGTTTCCCGGAAGCCCAGCTGGTTCGCCGCGATCTTGCCGTCGCGCCGATCGCCCACCTCAATGGCGCGATTGCCGCAGGCTTCCGCCAGCCCGGTACGGTCGCAGCTGACGCCGCCGTGCGCTCCGAACACGCCCTCTCCGAAACCCTGGTCAGCGAACTGCTGGACAGCGACGTGATCGTACTGGGGGCACCGATGTACAACTTCTCCGTGCCCAGCCAGCTAAAAGCCTGGTTGGACCGAATTGCCCAGGCGGGACGCACCTTCCGCTACACAGAAAACGGGCCGGTTGGACTCTCCGGTGACAAGACCGTGTTGGTGGCCTCCACCCGCGGTGGCATGTACTCCAGCGGCCCGGCCGGGGTGATGGATCATCAGGAATCGTATCTGAAAGCCTTCTTCGGCTTCATCGGGATCCAACGCGTACACTTCGTGCGTGCCGAGCTGCTCACCAAAGGGGCCGAACTGCGCAGCACCTCGATGCGCAATGCGCTCGACCAAGTGCCAACGCTCGTAGCCGCGCTGTTCCCGACAGGAGGAAACTGATCATGATTTTTACCGTGATAATGACATACCTGCGCCCACTCGACGAGGTCAACTTGCACCTCGATACCCATAAGGCTTGGCTGGCTAACAACGTCAAGGCTGGTCGGGTGATTCTGGCCGGGCCGCAGGGTGATGGCCGCGGCGGCCTGGTCCTGGCTGCCTGTGCCGACCTCAACGAACTCAATGCAATGATGAATCAGGATTCTTTCATCCATCATGGCGTGGCAAGCTACGAAGCATACTCCTGCAAGCCCGCGCTGGCATCTCTGGATTTTGCGCACAAGTGGGCAGCAGAGGCCAAGTTCATCTGATCTGAAGGCAGACGTTGATGCTGGCAGGAAAATATCGTGGCACGATAGCTGCCTGCCCTGCCGCCGGGAATGACGCACTCAAGCGATGCGCTTGTTCGGCTACAGACTACCTCGCAGCTAGCGATACGCTCCGTCGATATCGGTGCAGAGGAGTAGCATCACGCACTTTCTATCGGCGGCGCAGCCCGCCATGCGGGAGCCACACCCGAAGCGGCATCCGAAGCAGCCAGCTGGGGCCACGAGAGGCGATCCAGACCCATAGCTGATCGCCGAATCTCATGTAGTACGACTGCTCCGGTACGAGTGATGGGGCGGCGGAGAATGGTGCTGGATTTTCTCAGGCAAACGCCACCGTCCGTCAAGGTTCATGAATCGGCATCAAGGACAGAAAATAAAGAGGAACCTCAATATTTCCAATTAAAATCAGTCACTTACAAAGTTCATGAAGATCTGGCTCTAGCATTGGTTACTCGTAAAAACATGGTAATGAACGATCCATGATCGTGTTCGCTCCGACCGTTCTGACTGCCCCTGTTTTGACTCCAGGCAATTTCTCTTATAATTCGCAAGCTGTCCTTTAGTGCATCGCAGTTGGCCTGGAGATGACACCACAGCCGCTAGTTACGCTCCTGCCACGATCAACGATTTGCATTTGACAAAGCCCCCAGATGAGTTCCCAGATGATCTCCGACCAACCCGGTGCGATGAACAGGATCGAAGCCCTCTTCATCGAGCATCATGGCTGGTTGCGCACGCGCCTGCGGCGTAGCGTGGGTGACGTCTTTGCGGCCGACGACGTGGCGTCGGAGACATTTACACAACTTCTCAGTTCGCCACCGTCCCAGGATGTGCGTGAACCGCGGGCCTTGCTGACCACGATTTCGCGCCGCATCGTCTACGAACTGTGGCGTCGCCGCGATCTGGAAGAAGCCTGCCTGCAGGCGCTGGCCCATCGCAGCGCCGACGACCATGCCATCTCGCCCGAGGACCAGTTGCAGCTGCTGCAGGCCTTGCGCGCCATGGACCAGGCGCTGGCCGGATTGTCTTCCCGGGAATGTGCAGCCTTCCTGCTCTACAAGCTCGATGGTCTGACCTATCAGGACATAGGGCAGCAATTGCATATCACCCCCAGCGTGGCGCGCCGCTACGTGGCCAAGGGCTTGCTGCATTGCTACAAGGCGGCCGGCTTTGCGCCACTGAAGTAGCCCCCATGGGTAGCGAAGAGAAGATCGTCGAACAGGCCATCGAATGGATGTTGCTGCTGGAGCAAGGCGAACTGACGACGTCCGAGCGCAGCCGCTTCGAACACTGGAAGGCTGCCGATCCGCGCCATGCCACAGCCTATGCCAACCTGGCGCAATCGGTGCGGCAGTTCGATGTGCCGCGCCAGGTCGGTGCCGCGCCCGACATCCTGCGCAACACCCTGCAACAGAAAAGCAAGCGCCGCAAGGCCCTCAAGCAGATCGCAGCACTGGCCGGTCTGGCGGTGGGCGCGGGTGTGCTGCTGGATCGCCTCACGCCACTCAATACCCTCAGCGCAGATCTGCACACCGCCACCGGCCAGCGCCAGCGCGCCACGCTGGCCGATGGCAGCATCCTTGTCTTGAATGCCCGCAGCGCCATCGATCACCTGATCCGGCCCGACTTGCGTCAGGTACGGTTGCTGGCCGGTGAACTGCAAATCCAGGTGGCCCCGCGCGGTACATTGCCCTTCTCCATCCAGACCGTCCATGGCAGCGTGAGCGCCACTGCCGGCATCCTCACGATGAGCCTGCAAGCGCTGCGTACCGATGTGGTGGCGGCCGAGGCAGCGGCATTGATCGCTACCCGCGAGGGTGCGCGCGCCGAACTTGCTGCGGGGCGCCATACCTGGTTCGATGCCGATACCATCGCCCAGCCGCGCCCCAATGAAGGCAGCGAGGGCGCCTGGGTGGATGGCTACTTCACGGCCTCCGATACCACGCTGGCCGAGGTCGTAGCTGCGCTGCGCCCCTACCGCAAAGGCATCCTGCGACTCGATCCGGCCGTGGCGCAGCTGCGCATCAGCGGCGCCTTCCCTCTCGATGACAGCGACCGCGCCCTGTCGGCCTTGGCCAGCGCCCTGCCCGTCTCGGTCACGTACGTAAGCCCGTACTGGGTCAGCATCAGCACGCGCAGCTGACCCGCCGTCGCCCATGCAAATGCAACACCTCGCCCTTCTGCTGGCGCCCTGCCTGGCCAGCACGGTCCTGGCGGCCGCACCCACTGCATCCGCCGCAATGCCTGACGCGGGGGCCGCCGAGCCCGGGGTGACGCAAGCGCCGACGGCCTTGTTCGATTTCCAGGTGCCGGCGGGCAGCCTGGCGACGAGCCTGGCCAGCATCGCGCGCACGGGCCGCGGCATCGTGCTGTTCGATCCGGCGGCCACGCAGGGGCTGCAAAGCGCGCCGGTGCAGGGTCGTTTCACGCTCGAACAGGCCCTACGTCTGGCGCTGGCGGGCAGCCCGCTGGAACTGGTCCGCCATCCCGATGGCTCCTTCGGCGTCATCAGGCCTGGCGCACCGACCTCGTCCGAGGGCCGCATCCCCGAGCGCTACAATCCGCCATTGCCGCCACTGGTGCGCACCGGCGAGAGCCAGCCGGGCGACACCAGCCATGGTTATCTCGACAGCGGTTTCCTGGCCACCGACAGCCGGCTGGCCACCCGCAATGACGCGCCGCTGTCGGGCTTGCCGGTTTCCTTGCAGGAAATCACCAGCAGCGTCATCGAAAGCCAGCAAGCCCGTTCGGTCGTGGACAGCCTGCACAACATCAGTACCGTGGCCTACGGACGCGGCGATGGCCAGGATCAGGCCGGCACCCTCTATGTCCGCAGCTTCGTGGCGCCGGTCATGCGCGATGGCTGGGCGGACCTGGTCTCGCTCTCCAACGTGACCAATGGCCGGGTCTCCGGTTCGCGCGCCATTACATCGCTGGATGTACCCTCGGCGGCCATCGAACGGGTCGAGGTCCTGGGGGGTGCCGATTCCATCATCGTCGGCGGGCCGATGGAGCCCGGCGGGTCGGTCAACATCGTCACCAAGCAGCCGGTAGCCGAGAAGGTTCGGGAACTGACGCTGGAGATCGACAATCGCGGTCATCGCCGCAGCGCCCTTGACCTGGGAGGCAGCCTCTGGGCCGATCGCGCCTGGACGTATCGCACCATCCTCTCCGCCATCCACGACAAGCGCACCCTGGATGGCTACGACGGCGCCCGCGAGTTCTACCTGGCCTCGTCCATCGGCTACAAGGACAGTCATAGTGCGGTGGTGGCTGGCCTGAGCCACCAGGTCGCGCGTACGCCGTTCGGCGGCTATCAGAGCGCCATGCTCAACGCCGATGGCCCGGGTCCTGACTTGCGTACCGCTCCCTGGGGCCAGCCCGACGACCGCAGCCTGGCCACCAAGACCGAATTGTTCACCACCTGGGAGCAACAACTGGGCGATGGCTGGCGCTTGAGCAGCAAGGCGCGCTTCACCCGTCTGCGCTACACCTCGGCGGGCTATTCCAGTTGCACGCCGGTAGACCTGGACGCCGGCACCGGCGTGTGCGTGGGCGAACAATCTCTGCTGCACACTGATAGCGCCAGCGTCGACGGCAATCTCTCGCGCAGTTTCAGTCTGGACGAGTGGACCCACACCGTGATGGGCGGCGCCAGTTTCTCCCGCACCCGCTTGCGCAGCTACACCGACGGCGACAACGCCAGCCTGGTGATGGTCCCGTGGCCGCCCTCCCCGGCCATATTGCCACCCATCAGCGGCACGCCCAGCCTGGTCGACGACAACGAGGCCATCTATACCAGCAATGTCTACCTGCAGGACCAGATCCGCTGGCGGCGCTGGTATGTGCTGGCCAATGTCGGCTATGAACGGGAGCGCAACAACTTTTCCTACGACGTCGACATGAACGGAGTGGTCCATGACACCTCCGCGCCACGCCCGCACCCGGTCTACAACCTCGGCATCGCCTATCGCCTGAGCGAGACCGCGACCCTCTATGCCAACACCTTCCGCAGCTTTACGCCCGGTCAGCTGTTGCTGGACTCCACCTTGAACGGCAGCAAGCCGGGGATCAACACGGCACCGGCGACCACCGGTAAATCGGCCGAGATCGGCGTCAAGCTGGAGTTGCTGGACAAGCGCGCCATCTTCACCGCAGCCCTGTACCGGGCCAGCCATACCAACGTACTGCAGTTCGTCTTCCCCGACACCAGTTCCCCCTTCAACCGCTACGTGCTGCTCCCCTCGGCGGTCAGCCGGGGACTGGAACTGAGCCTGTCGGGTCGCCTGGCGCGCGGCTGGAACCTCATCGCCAGTTACAGTTACAGCCTCTTCCACCCGGCCCCGAGCGACGACGAGGACAGCAGGCTGGCGCAGTTCCCGCACCACCGGGCCAGCCTGTGGAGTACCTACGACCTGCAGTCCGACCACTGGCGCGGTTGGGGATTCGGGCTCGGCCTCACCATGCGCAGCAGCTACATGGCCTTCAGCGACGCCGATTCCCAGGTGCGCATTCCCGGCCAGACCCGCACCGATGCCAGCCTCTATTACCGCTCCGGGAAAAGTCGCACGACCCTGGGCATACGCAACCTGTTCGATCGCCGCCTTTATAGTGACTTCGCCACCACCACCATCGGCGTGGAGCCGGCGCGCACGGTCACCCTGACCCACATCGTCGAATTCTGATCCCGCTGGTCTCCTTCCCCAGCCCATGGCATGGTCTGTTAGGACGGCACTGCAAAAATAATTTGTAACAGACCGTCATTTCGGGCCGCTCGTTGCACAAGCAAGACAAAGAGACGGATTTCTCTGTCTTCATCGCGCAAGGAGCTCCCCCTCATGACCATCGTGCATGCCCCTCATTTCGTCCACGTTCCCCGTTCCGCCGCCCCCTACTGGCTGGCGCTGGAGACCCAGGAACCACTCCTGGCCTGCCTGAGCCTGTTGCTGCTGGCACTGGCCTGCTACCTGGCGTGGCCGGGGATCGCCCGCTGCTATCGCCAGATGCGCCTGGGCGCCAGCTGGTTCGTGCGTACCGTGCCGGCTGGCCTCGACAGCACACTCAAGATCGGCCGCATCACCCTGCAGAGCGCCCCTGACCGGCCGCGCACACGGCTGTCCTGGCTGGCGCGGCAATGCAAGTTAGGTGCTCGCGGCATGCTGTATCCACGACAGACCCGGCACTGGCTGGCCTTCTGGAACCTGAGCGCCACCCACAGCGCGCTGGCGCTGGCCACACCGCGCTTGCTGCACAAGATCTACCGGCCTTATCAATCCCTGCGATTGCGCCCGGCCGAGCGCATGGCCATCCTGATGTCCCACTACGACTTCGTCATCCGCCGCGGCCTGGCGCCGCTGGTGCTGCAGGCAGCCAGTCAGCCCATCCCCGTCGGGCAATTCAGCGGCAAGGCGGGCGACCTCTATGAGGTGCGCCTGGCAGCCATCGCCAGCCTCGACCATGAGGGCGAACTGGCGCTGCACCTGTATCGCGACAGCCGGCTGCTGTTCTCGACCGCCTTCACCATCTGCCGCCAGCCGGGCGGCTGGGTGATCCGCATCGGCTGCCTGCAGGGCCCGGGCTGCGCCGACGGCCGGGAACAGATCCGGCGCGCCACCCGCGACATGTTCGGCCTGCGGCCCAAGGCGCTGATGATCCGGCTGGTACGCGCCATCGGCGCTGGTATCGGCTGTAGTCGCGTGGTCTTGGTCGGCAACGGCAACCGCGTGGCCAACCGTCACAGCAAACGTAAGCGGGTGCATGCCGACTATGACGCCTTCTGGCAGGAAATCGGCGCGGCGCGGCGCAGCGATGGTGACTATGAGCTGCCCTGCATCGAGCCGGAAACCAGGCTCGACCAGTTGCCCTCGCGCAAGCGCGCCGAGGCCCGCCAGCGTCTGGCCTTCACGCGCCAGGCTACCTTGGACGTCGGGCGCCTATTCTCGTGCGCAAGCCGCTGAAGCGCACCTTGCGAACGAAGTCGATGGCAATCTCTTCTGGCACCACCTCCAGCGCGGCCGGTCCACTGGACGTGGCCAAGCTGGTCAGCCAGCTCATCGCCGTGGAAAGCAAGGCACGCCTGGCGCCACTGACCAGCAAGGCGCAACAGCTCATTGCACTGATCTCTGCCTATGACGCGCTGCGCCTGGCGCTGGTGGCCTGTCAACAGGCATTGCGGCAATGGGATAGCGCCCGGCTCCTCGGCAGCGGTACCGCCGCCGCCACCCGTGTCGCGAGCGGCTACGTCAGCGCCTTCAACACCTTGATCATGGGCATGGCCGAATCAAGCCGGCCACCGCCGTCGGCCCTGTCTGCCAAGGGTTGCCTACCTGACCCACTAGCCAGCGATACCCTGGCGCAGGCCCTCATTGGGCAGTTGCGCGAAAGCGTGCTGGCTACCGCCGGTCGTCATGCCGACGGCACGCTGGCGGACGTCGGCCTCCATTTCCGCAAGGACGATACTCTTGCAATAGACACCCATCACAATCCCGGAGGCCTGGCTGCACTCTTCTGCGCTCAGGATGGCCTGCTACCGCGCACACAGTCGCTGTTGGACCAGATGCTGGGCGAAGATGGCCTCCTGGCCGGCAAGACACGCGCACTGCAGACCGCCCTCAAGAGGGTCGCCAAGCAGCAGGCCGCCACCCTGGAACGGCTGGACAGCTTGCGCGAGAGCTACACCAGGCAGTTCAACCGCCTCAACATCACGCTGGAGAAGATGCAGGCGTCGCACGACCAGCCCAGCCAGCCACTGGCCCGCCGGCACGAGCCCTGATCCTACGAGGACAAGTGCACGCCCGCTCCCGGGCATTGCGGTCACCGGGCTTCCAGGCAGACCCGGTTGCGCCCGTCCCTCTTTGCACAATACAAGGCATCATCGGCACGCTTCATCAACTCGTCCGTGGTTTCTCCGGAGCGCCAGGCGGCCACGCCAAAACTGCTGGTCTTGGCTCCCACGTCGGCAAACGCATGCGCCTGTATCACCTGACGCAATTGTCCGGCCAGGTGCGCGGCCTGCTCCAGGTCCGTGCCGGGGCAGAGCACCAGGAATTCCTCGCCGCCCCAGCGTGCCAGGATGTCGGACTCCCGCAAGCTCGCGGCCAGTACGGCCGTGAACTCGCGCAGCAGTTTGTCCCCCACCAGATGCCCATGCTGGTCATTGACGGCCTTGAATCCGTCGATATCGGCCAGGATCACCGCCAGCGGGCAGCCATGAGCGTCGGCCTGTGCCAAAGCCTCCTGGAAAGCCGCATCCAGTCCGAGCCGGTTGAGCACGCCGGTCAACTTGTCGGTCACCGCCAGTCTGGCCAGGGTCTGGTGCGCCGCGCGCAGCTCGGCCGTCCTCAAGGCCACCTCGCCACTGAGTATCTCGTTATGCCGGACCTCGAACTCGTGCGCCTTCTCGATCCGGGCATAGGCATCGTTGAGCCGGTCGACCAGCACGCTCAGTTCATCTTGCCGGGGCAAGGGGCTACGACGCAGCACGAAAGGCCGGAAACTGCCGCCCGGTGAATAGGAGTTGGCAAAATCGGCCATCTGCGTCAGATGCCGGGTGATCATCCATGACACCAGCAGCAGAATGCTCACCGAGGTGATGAGCGATTTGACAATCTGGGTACACAGCACGACAACGATGCGCTCCATCGTGCGCTCATACAGCGTTTGCAGATTGGCCGCGATGGTGATCTTGCCGACCACCGCGCCATTGCGTCGTAATACATAGTCGAAGAACCTGCCTGCGTGCGGATCGACATGTCCGGTGCTCAATTCAGCGGACTGGCTGGGACCATAGTGGATCGTCGCCCCCGACACCCAGGGCGAGCGTCCGATGCCATCGAGCTGCACTTGCATGCTGGCGACATTGAAATTCCAGGCCGCATCGGCAAGCCCCGGCAACTGGCTCTGTTCGATGTAGCGCATGCCTTCTTCCAGCGCGGAGACATCGCGCCGGTAGTCGAAAAACAACTGTACCGAGGTCGCCACCAGGGCCGCTGTGGCGCTGATGCAGACGATCCACACCAGCATGCGGCGCGCCAGTCCATGGCCCAGGGCAGCCGTCCAGGCATCGTGGACGAGCCGTAGGCGATCCCAGAGCGGTCGCATGCTCATCTACCGGCCCTGATCGCGAAAGGGGGAATGACGCGCAAACACCTCCTCGTAGCGCTTGGCTGCGGCAGCGTCCAGCAGGCGCGCTTCGGCGTCGATCCAAGGCGGACGCTTGCCCGCCTTGGCCACGACCTGGTTGACCCGCTCGACGATCTTCCGCCCCCACGCCCCCTTGGTGCAGCCCACGTAACCGATCGTATATTCCGGCAGGCCGGCAATGGGGAGATAGGCCAGACTCACCGAGGCCCCCAGCTGCCTGGCAAACCAGTTGACCTCATCGGGATAGGTAATGATGTAGTCGACCCAGCCATTAGCGACCTGGCGGAACGGCCCCTGGTCGTCGTCGCTGGTCTGGATCAGGTTGGGCTGCCCCTGCACAGCGGTGAAGGCATCCAGGACGACCGGCGGGTAGCCGCGCTTTTCCTGGCGCACCGTGACCAGGGAGGGGTCCCGCAGCAGCCGGCCGATATCGACGGCACCCGCTGCATTACGATACGCCGCCAGCCGCGCTACCCGGTCAGCCCGCACCACGATATGGTGCGGCAGCACGAATTCCACCGGGCCGCTGAAATCCACATAGGCTTCCCGCTCGGCCGTCTTGAGCAGGCTGGGCTCGCACACCGGCTGACCCTGCTTCATCAGACCAAACACGCGCGACATGCTGGAGGGTTCGACGACGTGCTTGAATTCCGGTGTGCGTTCGATGAAATAACGCAGAAACACATCGGCGTAGCCGGTCCCTTTGAGCGGACCGCTGGCAATGATGACAGGCGGATAGTCTGGCATCTGCCAGTTGACGGTGATGTCCTCGGCCCGGGCGCTGGTGCTGGCCAACAAGAGGGCCACGGTCATGCCTACCCCGATGCGGAAGGACGCAGACAGGAATCCGGGCTTCCGGAGGAGTGCTGGTGACATTTTTTGCTGCGCTATCGTTTTAACTCTGTTCTTCTTGGCCGACAGAAACACGATGCCAACTCAAGCCGGCATCATGGGGCCTCATTATATGCGATGCCGCCGCCGGGACACGCGCTAGAGGCGCGGCAGCAGGCGCTCTACCAGTTGCCGGTGGTAGGGATCGTCGGAATCGATATAGCGCGATGCCGATGCCACGTTCTTCCACCCCACATATTCCATCAGGGCGCGCAGTTCCCAGCCGTTGGCGCTGGCCCATGAGGCGAAGCCCCGACGCAGCGAGTGCGAACTATAGGCCTGGGCATCGGCCACGCCCGCCTGCTGCAGGATACGCCGCAACATCGGGATGACGCTGCCGGGGCTCACCGGATCGGGGCTGATACGCCCCCAGCGATCGATGCCCCGGATCACCGGGCCGCTGGACAGCCCGCTGACGGCCAGCCAGTCCAGGTAGGCCGCAACAGGGCACAGACGCGACAGCGCCGGCGTCCGGTAGGTGCTGCCCTTGAGGCTGCGGTCGGTCTTGGTACGCGGCAGGTGGATGGTCATGCCCTCCCCGGCCACCGCCTCGATGCGGTCGATCTCCAGGCGGATCAGTTCATCGCTGCGAAAGCCGCGCCAGAAACCGATCAGCAACAGGCATTGATCGCGCGTATGGCGCAGCAGATCGGCATAGCGTTGCTGGTGACGGGCCTGCTCGCGCTGCCCTTCAAGCCAAGCAATCGCCTGCGTCAGCGCGTCCAGTTGCAGCGGCTTGGCTTGTTTTTCCTGTGCCGGATGCAATTCCCTGATACCACGCAACACCTTGCGCACGATCGGCGCCTTGGTCGGATCGGGAAAGCCTTGTTCCACATGCCATTGCCCCAATCCCGACAAACGCTGGCGCAGGGTGCTATGTGCCAGCACGGCGGCATGATCGGCCAGGTAGCGGGCCACGCTGTCCGCCGTCGCCGGCAGATAGCCGCCCCACTCCACCTCGAAATGGTGCACGGCGGCGCGATAGCTGCGCCGGGTGTTGTCGCGGGTGGCCGCGTGGATATAGGTGTCGATCGGATTCATGGACGGATCGTTTTGCGCTGGCGCCGCAGCAACTCATTACAGCTGGACGGACATATTTCACCGGGCGCAGTACGCTGACATGTGATAAGCATTGATTATCCCATATTAAATTTGCGGTATTTCTTTATTTATATTGATTGAATTTATTATGTTATTACGTATTATGTAATACATTATCAAATACCAGATGAGCATGCCATGGCGCGCACCGGCCTCTACAAGTCAGAAATCAAGATTGCCCGCGACTCGTTGCTGGCGCAGGGCAAGCATCCTTCCGTGGATGCCGTTCGCGTCGCGCTGGGCAATACCGGCTCCAAGAGCACGATTCACAAGTATCTGAAGGAACTGGAGCAGGAAGACGGTGGCGCCGATGTGAGCAAGCCCTCCATCAGCGATGCCTTGCAAGACCTGGTCGCGCGGCTGGCCGCCGGACTTCAACAGGAGGCCGATGCCCGGATCGAAGCAGCACAGGCCCGTCACGACAGCGCAAGCGCCCTCCAGCAAGCCGAGAAAGACACCCTGGAGCAGGCCAACCAGTTGCTGGCGAGCCAGTTGCAAGCCGTCCGCGCCGAATTGCTCGCGCAGACCACGGCCCATGCGGCGCTGTCGACGCAACTACAAGAGCAATCCGCGCTGCGCCTGGCGCTGGAGACCCAACTGGCCTCCCTCAAGGAGCGCCTGGCCGAACATGAGCAGCATCGTGCCTCTCTGGAAGAAAAGCACCAGCATGCCCGTGAAGCGCTGCAACACTACCGGGAGGCAGCCAAGGACCAGCGTGACCAGGACATCCGCCGGCACGAACAACAAGTCCAGACGCTGCAAGCGGAGATACGGCAGCTGCGCCAGGACCTGATCATCCGCAACGAAGACCTCACGCGCACCAACCAGGAAGCGGTACGCATGGTCATGGAGCTTTCGCATGCCCGCGAGGCGCTGGCGGACGAACAGGCCAGGGGCCGCGAGCGGGAGGATCAATTGGCCCGGTTGCGCCAGGTCGAGGCGCAGCAGCAACGGCTCGAACAGCAGCTGCTGGAACAGGCCTCAGCGAACGAACAGCTGGCCGCACATCAGCTTGTACTGGAAGGCAATTGCAGGCACATGGAAGAGCAACTGCATCAAAGCCAGCTAGCCCTGGCAGCAGCCGTGGCCAGAAGCGAAGCCCAGGAGGCCTTGGCCTCGCAGCTCAGGGATTTCGTGCGTCACACCACGACCAGCCAGGAAGCCCCGACTGCCCAGGCCGGGGGACCGGCTGACACCCGCACAGGCTCCGATTCATGAGATGCTGTCGCACCCGGCGCGCCTGCGCCGGGACAGCGGCTGCGTTGACAGCCCGGAAACCCAACACCAAGGAGGAGACAAGAATGAAGAAACCACTCGGCGCGGCTCTCGCGTCATTACTGCTCTCGGCATCACTGGTGCAGGCCGCCGACCGCCTGCCCACCATCCCTCCAGATCAATACACGCCCGAACAGAAGGAGGCCGCCGAGCAGTTCCTGGCGGCGCGCAAGGTCCCGGTGTTCGGCCCTTTCGAGCCGCTGATGCACAGCCCGCAAGTGATGAGCCAGGCGCGTGCGATGGGCGATTACCTGCGCTATAACTCCGCCATCGGCAACACCCTGAGCGAGCTGGTGATCCTCATTACCGCCCGGGAATGGACGCAGGATTACGAGTGGTACGTCCACTACCCCATCGCCCTCAAGGCCGGCATCAAGCCCGAGATCGCCAGCGCCATTGCCGATGGCCGCCGTCCTGTGGGCATGAGCGAAGACGAGGAAATCGTCTATGACTACTCCATCGAACTGCACCGCAACAAGCGGGTCTCGGACCGCAGCTTTGAACGCGCCGAAAAACGCTTCGGCAAGAAGGGGGTGGTGGACCTGGCCGGCATCAATGCCTATTACACCCTGCTGGCCATGCAGATGAATGCCGCCCAGTATCAAGCCCCCAAGGACAGCAAGCGGCTGGTGCGCTTCCCCGAGTAGCCCGGGAAACCAGGCCCGTCGGCGCAGTACATGGGCATGCTGCGCGTCTGCGCCGATGGCACCTTGCTCCTGAACAGTACAAACCGGGTTACACGCAGCAACAGTTCAGCCGGGCAATATATGAAAAATATTGCCGATATTGTCATTCCGATAATCGAATAAACTCTCAGCTCTGCGAGGGGGATCTATGAGGCGGTCCCGCTAACGTCAAAAGAAAATCTCCGAGGCCCCCATGAGGAAGGCGTTGTTTCGCTATCGCGACGAACTGGTCAGGATCGAACTGAAATGTCCCATAGGACAGGGGTGGACATGGGACCTCTACATCAACGGCGAACTCAGGTTCTGTGGCCAGGACGCACCCTTTGCCTTTGCCGAGGAAGCCATGGCAGCCGCCCGCCAATCCAGCCGCCACATGATCGACCTGCAGCACAGCTCCTGAGTCCACCCAAGCGGATTGCACAGCTATCTCCTTGCCCCGCCCTGCCCGCCCCCCTCCATTGAACAGTTGAAGACCTTGCCTTGCGCATTTGCGCCATATATTATATATTTTTATATATTATAATTTTGTAGTTCAATGAATCTCATGAGCACGCCCATGGCCTCACCCCCGCCCGAACTGATGCGCCAGGCAGCCGGCCAGGCGGTGACGGCACTCAAGCTGCTGGCCAATGAAGATCGCCTGTTGCTGCTATGCCATCTGTCACAGCAGGAAGCCAGTGTCAGCGAACTCGAACAGGCCCTCGATATCCGCCAGCCGACCTTGTCGCAGCAACTCGGCGTCTTGCGCGGCGAAGGCGTGGTCAGCACCCGCCGCGAGGGCAAGCGCATCTACTACCGGGTTGCCGATGCCAGGCTGCTGGAGATGCTGGAGCTGATGTACCGTCTGTACTGTCCCAAGGAGTGAACCCCATGCAGATCGACTGGAACAGCTTTACCCCCGTTGCCTCCTTGGCTGGCGGCGCCCTGATCGGACTGGCCGCTGCCCTGCTGGTGCTGCTCAATGGCCGCATTGCCGGCATCAGCGGCATCGTGGCCGGCTTGCTTGATCCGCGCCCGCGCGAGACCGGCTGGCGGCTGATGTTCGTGCTGGGTCTGGTGCTGGCGCCGGCGCTGTATGCCGCTTGTACCGTACTGCCCCCCATCCGTATCGAGGCCAGCCATGCACAGATCGTCCTGGCAGGACTGGTCGTGGGCATTGGCACCCGCTATGGCGCCGGCTGCACCAGCGGCCATGGCGTGTGCGGCTTGTCGCGTCTTTCGCCGCGCTCGGCCATTGCCACGGCCTGCTTCATGGCGACCGGCTTTGCCAGTGTCTATCTGCTGCGCCATGTCCTGGGCACCTGAACTTCAAGGAGTACGAGCATGAAAAACCCATTGAGCGCCTTGCTGGCCGGACTGGTATTCGGCCTGGGACTGATCGTCTCCGGCATGGCCAACCCGGCCAAGGTACTGGCTTTCCTCGACCTGGCTGGCCGCTGGGATCCGTCACTGGCGCTGGTGATGGCGGGAGCCATCGCGGTCGGGATGCCGGCATTCGCCTATGCACGGCGCATGCAACACAGCTTGCTGGGCCAGGCGATGCAGCTCCCCGCCAGCACGCGGATCGACCGTCGCCTGGTACTGGGCAGCCTGCTCTTCGGCGTCGGCTGGGGCATCGCCGGCATCTGCCCCGGCCCGGCGCTGGTCCTGCTGGGCGCCGGACAGGTCCAGGGGCTGCTCTTCGTCGTGGCCATGCTGGCCGGCATGCTGCTGTTCAAGTGGCTGCAACGACCAGTGGTGCAATGAGCCTTGCGTAGCGTAAGCTCTTCATTCTCTCCAAGCTTCAGGAATTGTCATGGAAAAACTGCACATTGAAGGTCACTTCGATCCCGTCACCAGCACCGTCAGCTACATCGTGCTGGACCGCTCCAGCGGCGCCTGTGCGCTGCTCGACAGCGTACTGGACTATGACCCCAAGTCCGGCCGCACCACGACCCGCAGCGCCGATCGCCTGATCGAACGCGTCCAGGCCCTGGGCGCGCAGGTCCAATGGATCCTGGAGACCCATGCCCACGCCGATCATCTCTCGGCAGCGCCCTACCTGAAGCAGAAGCTGGGCGGTCGCATCGCCATCGGCGAGCACATCCGTCAGGTGCAGCATGTGTTCGGCCGCCTGTTCAATGCCGGTACCGAGTTCGCCCACGATGGCAGCCAGTTCGATCATCTCTTCCGCGACGGCGAGCACTTCCGCATCGGCCAGCTCGATGCCCGCGTCATGCATACGCCCGGTCACACGCCGGCCTGTGTCACCTATGTGGTGGAGCAAGGCGAGCAGATCGCGGCCTTCGTCGGCGACACGCTGTTCATGCCCGACTATGGCACCGCACGTTGCGACTTCCCCGGCGGGAATGCGCGCACGCTGTTCCAGTCCATCCACGCCGTGCTGGCGCTGCCAGCCCATGCGCAACTCTACATGTGCCACGACTACCAGCCCAACGGTCGGGCGTTGCGTTTCGTGACGACCGTGGCCGAGGAACGCGAGGCCAATATCCACGTACACCAGGGCATCAGCGAAGACGCCTTCGTGGCCATGCGCACTGCACGGGATGCCACCCTGGACATGCCGGTCCTGCTGCTGCCGTCGGTGCAGGTCAACATGCGCGCCGGAGAATTGCCGGCCGCCGAAGCCAATGGCGTGCGCTACCTGAAGATCCCCATCAACGCACTCTGACGCGCGCTGACGCCAGGGGCGGCCTTAATACGAATCGTCCTTGTTTTCGCTAATTAAGATGGTGTTTCGGCGGGGCGCAAACTAGAATCGGCGCCATTCCAGATCCCGCCATTGCACTGCCATGAGCAAATTCCATATCGAGCATCACAAGGTCGACGCCATCTCCTGGCTGCGCGCCGCCGTCCTGGGCGCCAACGACGGCATCGTCTCCACCGCCAGCCTGCTGGTCGGGGTGGTGGCGGCCCATGCCAGCCACGACAACATCCTCCTCACCGGCATCGCCGGACTGGTGGCCGGGGCCATGTCGATGGCTACCGGCGAATACGTGTCGGTGCACTCCCAGGCCGACAGCGAACATGCCGCACTGAGCCAGGAAAAATACGAGCTGGCCAACGACCCCGTGGGCGAACATCGCGAACTGATGGGCATCTACATGCGTCGCGGCCTGAACCAGGAAACGGCGCATCTGGTCGCCACGCAATTGATGGCCCACGACGCACTGGACGCCCATGCCCGCGACGAGCTGGGCATCTCCGAGATCACCGCCGCGCGCCCGGTGCAGGCCGCCCTGGTATCGGCGTTCAGCTTTGCCGTCGGTGCCGCCTTGCCGCTGGCCGTCGTACTGCTGGCGCCTGCCGGCGTGCTGCTGGAGGCCATCGTCATCGTCGCCCTCGCCTCGCTGGCGGTACTGGGCGCGGTGGCTGCCCGGACTGGCGGGGCCAATGTCTGGAAAGGTGCCATGCGGGTGAGCCTGTGGAGTTCGCTCGCCATGGCCAGTACGGCGGCCATTGGCTCGATCTTCGGCGCGGTGGTCTAGCGCCGTCACAGGCATCACAACCATCCCAGCCAATCGCCCCAGACCAGTTGTCCCAGATAGCGTTCTGGCAGCAAGGTCAACGAACCTGTCAGCAGGCAAGCAAAGATGTACAGACGTTGCATGCTCCGCCGATGGGTGACGATGTCGGCCCGGGCCAGCGCCGCGAAGGCCCGATACAAAGCCAGCAAGGTGACCGGCACCAGCAGGTGGATCGGCGTGAATCCGGCAATGTTAGGCAAGCGTTCATCGCGGATGAACATGGCCGAGACCGCCGCGGCCACGATACAGGTCGTCCAGGCATAGCCCAGCGCCCGGTGCCAGCGGGGACGGACGATGCGTCCCAGGCGGGCCCAGAGGGCGAACGGTCCCAGCACGACGGCGCTCAGCGCAGCAGCGAGATGGATGGCGATGACGGGCGTGAGATGCATGGGCAGCTTTCGGTTCTCTGGATCGAGTGCCGATTATTCCGCCTCGCCTGCTGCCGCCCCAGTGCCATGCGACGAAATAACGGTTTGGCGCCCTGAAACGTCGCTGCGCCGGATTCAGGCCTGCATCTCGCCCTCATCCCCCACCAGCTCCCTGACCCTGCGCGCCAGCACCTCGGCGGCAAACGGCTTGGTCAGCACCTGCATGCCGCGTTCCAGGTGACCGTGGTTGAGCACGGCATTCTCCGCATAGCCGGTCACGAAGAGCACCGGCAAGTCCGGTCGCGGCGCGCGGATGGCATCGGCCAGCTGGCGGCCGTTCATGCCATTGGGCAGCCCCACATCGGTGAGGAGCAGGTCGATCTCCGGGCAGGCCGTCACCAGGCGCAGGGCCGAGGGACCGTCTTCGGCTTCCAGCACGTTGTAGCCCAGGTCTTCCAGCACTTCCACGGTGACCATGCGCACCAGTGGCTCGTCATCCACTACCAGGATGGTCTTGCTGCCCGGCGCCGCCCCGGGCGGCAGTTCCTCGTGCAAGGCGGGATCGTCGTCGCCGCCCTCGCCGGTATGGCGCGGCAGGTAGATGCAGACGGTGGCGCCCTGGCCCAGCTCCGAATAGATACGCACCGCGCCACCTGACTGGCCGGCAAAACCATAGACCATGGACAAGCCCAGGCCGGTCCCCTGCCCGGTGGGCTTGGTGGTGAAGAAGGGATCGAAGGCCCGCGCCACCACATCGGGCGTCATGCCGGTGCCGGTATCGCTCACGCACAGCGACACGTACTGGCCGGCAGCGACGCCGCGCTGGGCGGCGGCCAGGTCATCGAGCCAGCGGTTGGCCGTTTCGATGGTGAGCCTGCCGCCGTGGGGCATGGCATCGCGGGCGTTGATGCACAGGTTGAGCAAGGCGTTTTCGAGTTGGCCGACATCGACGAAGGTGTTCCACAAGCCGCCAGCGGCAATGGTTTCGACGGCAATCGATGGCCCCACGCTACGCCCGATCAGATCGTGCATGCCGGCCACGATGCGGTTCAGGTCGGCCGGGGTCGGATCCAGCGTCTGGCGGCGCGAAAAGGCCAGCAGTCGCTGCGTCAGGGCGGCGGCGCGCTTGACGGCAGACTGCGCACCGGTGAGGTGGCGCTCGATGTCGGCAATGCGGCCCTGGGCCAGGCGCACCTTCATCAGCTCCAGGCTGCCGCTGATGCCGGCCAGGATATTGTTGAAGTCGTGTGCCAGGCCGCCTGTCAACTGCCCCACGGCCTCCATCTTCTGCGCCTGGCGCAGGGCTTCCTCGGCATTGAGCAAGGCGGCGGTGCGTTCGTCCACGCGCTGCTCCAGGGTTTCATTGAGGGTGCGCAAGGCCGCCAGGGCGCGGTCACGTTCGGCTTCGACGGCGCGACGACCTTCGATGTCGATCAGTACGCCAGGAAATTTCATCGGCCGGCCGTCCTGGCCCAGCTCGACCCGGCCATTGGCCTCCAGCCAGTAGTAGCGGCCATCGTGCCGGCGCGTACGGTACTGGTGGGCATAGGCACCACCCCGCGCCAGCGCCTCTTGCATGCGCGTAGCCAGGACGTCGCGGTCGTCCGGGTGTACCGACTGCATCAGTTCCTCCAGGCTCAGGCTGGCGAGGTCGCGTCCAGCCTCGATGCCAAAGGCCAGCGCAAAACCCTCGTCCACGTTGAAGCGGCCGGTGGGGATATCCCAGATCCAGGTACCGATGATGGCTCCGGCTTCCAGGGCCAGCTGTACCCGCTCGACGTTGTCACGCAGGGCGGCCTCGGTCTTCCTGCGGGCCGTCACGTCGCGAAACAGGACCGATACCTGGCGCATCTCCACCGGTCCCACGCGGGTGGCCGAGACCTCGATATGACGCCCGGCCGCCACGAACTCCTGCTCGAAGCGCACCGGCTGGCCCGTCTGCAGGACGCGTCCGTAGATGTCCAGCCAGACCTGGGCGTTGTCGGGCTCGATCTCGCGCAGGCGCTTGCCGACGATACCGGCAATGCCGGTATGACGCTGGTAGCCGGAGTTGGCCTCGATGTGGAGATAATCGCTCAAGGGGCCGTGCGGCCCGTCGATGAACTCGATGATGCAGAAACCATCGTCGATGGCCTCCAGCAAGGCCTGCCGGTAGGTGCTGCTCAATGATGAATTCCGCTCTGCTGCCGCTTGGTGGTTCAAGTTTTCCCCCTCTGCTGGTCCGGGATGCTGGTCGGATCATCGTCGCCCGCTGGCCAGCATCATGATAATGCAATCCCTGCGCGCGCCCCGCATGACAGCGGCGCAGGCCGCACGTAGAATTCCTGCCTTGCGCCCGTCGCGCGTTTTTCCGTTCAATGGTGGCTATGACATCAACCGACTTCCAAAGGCTCCCTTCCGGGCAAGAGATGACCGCCCGGCTTGATCACCTGGTCCTCAATACCCACTACGACATCGATGCCGCCGCAGCGCTGCTGCAGGCACTGGGCTTCACGCTCACGCCACGCGGCCACCATACGCTGGGCTCGGTCAATCACCTGGTGGTGTTCCCGGGCGGCTACCTGGAGCTGATCGGGCAACCGCGCCATGGCGACAAGGTGCGTCAGGAGATCCTCGATAGCCCCGTGGGGCTGGATGGTCTGGTCTATGCCGTCGACGATGTACCGGCCTGCCACGACGCCTGGCAGGCGCTGGGCCTGCAGGTGCAGCCGGTGCAGCACTTCTCGCGGCCGGTGGAACTGGACGGCGCCACCATCGATGCGCGTTTTTCCACGGTCAGGCTGGTGCCCGGGCAGTTTTCGGCCGGCCGCGTCTATGCCTGCCGCCATTTCACGCCCGAGCTGGTCTGGCGTGATGCCTGGATGATGCATCCCAACGGCGTGCAAGGCATCGCCAGCCTGCTGGTCACCGACGCCGATCCCGCTGCTACGGCCAGGCGCTATGCGCAACTGGGACATTGGGATGACGGCTTCCAGCTGGACTTCGCCTACCCTGGCGACCTGCCTGGCCGCTATGGCGCGCTGGCCGCCCACCTGCCCACACGCACATCCTGTTTCGCCGTGCTGCGCCTGCGCGGCGGCGACCGCAACATGATTGCCGCGCGCGCGCAACAACAGGATCTGCCCTGCCTGCATGAAACCGGGCGCCTGGTGCTGGCCTTGCCGGCCTTCCAGGCCTTGCTGGAGTTCATCGACTGACGCCCACTTCAGCGGGCTGCGGCGCCCTGAGGCGAATGCGCAGCACAATCCTCGGGCAGCGCCTGCCCTGGTGAGATCAAGGGAATCATCGCTGCCACCGGCGCCACCAGCGCCAGCGCGGCTGCCGCGCCGGCACGCGCCGCCAGCCCCTCCTTGCTGGCACTGATGTCCGGCCTGGCCAGGGTACCGCGCACGTACAGGGGCGTTCGCAGCGACAGGATGCGCAGCTTCCTGGCGCGTGGCTGCACGTCCAGCGCCAGTTCTTCACGGGCCAGGTCGACCTGGCCGCTGATGTCGATGACGGCATCCTCGGTATTGACGATGCCGCGCCGGAAATCGGCACGGCCATCCTTGATCACCACATCGGCCGCCCCGCACAGCAGGCGCGCGGGCCTGTCCTGGTACAACCTGGCGAAGACGGCGTTGGCCACATTCAGGCCGGCTGCCTCCAGCACGAAGCGGCTGATCTTGCCGGGGCCCAGGTCGGCCTTGATCTCGCCTTCGGCACTGCCCAGCATGGCGGCGATGGAGTCGCCCTTACCACGCAGCTCGACTTGCGCGTCGAGCCGGCCGACACTGGCCTGCAAGCTGGAAAGCCGGGGAAAGAGCTGCCGCACCTGCACCTCATGCAGCTGCATCTGCAGATGTGAGCGGATCGGCTCCGAACGGCCATCCAGGCTGAGCTCGCCTTCGCCCTTGCCGCCAGCCAGGGCAAAACGCAATGGCGCGGCCGTCAGGACCTGGTCCTGGAGGCGGATCGTAGTACTGGCATCCTGCCATTCCAGCCCAGGCCGCAACTCCAGGCGTTGCGCCTGGACATGGATATCGGCATCCAGCTTGCCCCAGCGCTGCACCGGCATCGCCTTGCCGGAGAACACCCGCGCGGGCGGCGTGGCGGGCTTCCTGGCTGCGTCCATGGCCGGGAAGAAATCGGACAGGCGCAACAGCTGCGCCTGGGTGCTCACTTCCAGCCGGTTCCTGGGCGGCCCCTTCAGATAGCGGGCGTCGCCGGCGAAATCGCTGTCCCCGACCTTGCCGGTAAAGTGGGTATAGCGCCAGTCCCACTGGTCGCTGGCACCATCGACGCGTGCGATGCTGAGAGCTCCTTCGGTGTTGAAGGGCCTGGTCGCCGGCAAGGGTACGCCGGTGGCGGCATAGAGCTGGCCCAGGCTGCTGCCGCTCAGGGACAGCCGCAGATCGGCGCGTTCGAGCTGGTGCGGGTTGATGAGATTGCCAGACAATCTGGCATGGACCTGGCCGATCTCGCCCTCGGCCTGCAGGGGGTAGACGCTGCCGTCATCGAGCAGCGCCGCCAAGCTGCCGCCCCGCAGCTGCCCCTGTACGGTCGCCTGCCCATAGCGACCGGATACGCTGGCCTCCAGCGCCAGACCCGCAATGGCCTGTGCCGTACCGGCGCCACCCTGGTTCAGGGCCGGTGTGGCCCGCTCCGTTGCACTGGTCCGAAAGACCAGATCCAGGTCCAGCGGCTGGTCGATGTAGCGCACCGCCAGATTGTCAACGCCAATGGTATGAAGTTCGACGCTCCAGGCTGACTCAGGCTGGTCGGAAAAGCGCCAGTTCTTGCGCTGCTGGGCGTCGCGCAGCATGACCAGGTCGAGTGCATCCACATGCAGCTCGGTGATATGCCAATGCCGATGCAACAGCGACCAGGGAGAAAATGCCAACTGCACTCGTCCGGCCCGCACCAAGGGATCGCCACGGCCGGCCCAGGCCGGATTGCCCACGGCGACCTGGTCGGCCGAGACATGCAGCTGCGGCAGCACCCGCGAGACCAGCGTGCCGTCGCTGGGGCCCATGCGCCAGGACAGGCGCAGCGGACCGGCCACACTCACCTCGCGCGCAAGCACCACGCCAAGCTGGCGCAGCAGCCAGGGCTTGGCGTCGTTCAGGTTGGACAGCGCCACCACCAGCGCCAGCAACAGCGGCAACAGGGCCAGAAGCATCCCGCCCCGGACCAGCCAGGGCCACGCCAGCGGCCAGCGATTGCGCATCTCGGACTCCCTTCCCGTGCTCTTGTTCTTGTCGACCAAGCGCAAGAGTATCAGGCTTGCCGGGAATGCTGGCTATAGGAGGAAACGCCGCCCGCCTGTCAGCGGGACGGCAGCGGTGGATTCAGAAGGTTTCCCAGGCGTCGTCGTCCTGGCGAACCGGCGCCTTCAAGGCGCGGGCGGGCGCCGGGGACGGCTGTGGCAGTGGCCGGGGCGACGGTGCACTCTTGCGCTGCGCCGCAAGGGGCTGTGCCGCTACCGTAGCGGCGGGCGGCACAACGGCGCTGCCCTGTGCCAGCTTGAAGATGCTGATGGCCTGGGTCAGGCGCAGGGCCTGTTCCTGCATGGCGTTGGCTGCGGCGGCAGCTTGCTCCACCAGGGCTGCATTCTGCTGGGTGCTCTCATCCATCTGGGTGATGGCGCGGTTGATTTCCTCGATGCCGCTGCTCTGTTCGGCGCTGGCCGCCGAGATCTCGGCCACGATGTCGGTCACGCTGCGTACGCTGGTGACGACCTGCTCCATGGTGGCGCCGGCTTCGGCCACCAGCTTGCTGCCGCCATCGACCTTGCCGACCGAATCGTCGATGAGCGACTTGATCTCCTTGGCCGCCGCTGCCGAGCGCTGCGCCAGGCTGCGCACTTCGGTGGCGACCACGGCAAAGCCGCGCCCCTGCTCACCCGCGCGGGCCGCTTCCACGGCGGCATTCAAGGCCAGGATATTGGTCTGGAAGGCGATGCCATCGATGACGCCGATGATGTCCACGATCTTGCGCGAGGATTGGTTGATCTCTTCCATCGTATCGACCACGCGGCCCACGATCTCACCGCCCTGCAGGGCAATCTGCGAGGCCGAGGCTGCCATCTGGTTGGCCTGGCGGGCATTGTCGGCATTCTGGCGGACGGTGGAGGTCATCTCTTCCATGGCCGAGGCAGTCTCTTCGAGGGAGCCGGCCTGCTGCTCGGTGCGCGAGGACAGGTCCAGGTTGCCGCTGGCGATTTCACCGGAGGCCGTGGTGATGGCCTCGGTGCCACGTCGGACACCACCGACGATGTCGACCAGGTTGTCGTTCATCTTGCGCAGCGCCAGCATCAGCTGGCCGGTCTCGTCGCGGGAATGAGCTTCGATGCGGGTACTCAGGTCACCGGCGGCGACGTTCTCGGCCACGCGCACGGCTTCGTTGAGCGGGTTGACGATGGAACGTGCCATCAGATAGCCCATGATGATGGCCGCCAGCACAGCGGCTACCGAGCAGGCCAGGGTAACCGTGATGGCCAGTGCGCCATCGGCTACGGCACGCGCGCCTTCGTCGCGCAACTGCTGGTCCTGGGAGTCGGCAAAGGCACGGGCCAGGTCGAGATAGGTGTTCTGGGCGGTGGTGATCTTGCGCAGCACGTATTCGTGCGCCGCCTCGGCATTGCCGGCGCGCACCAGCGCCAGCAGCTCGCCCTTGCTGGTATCGAAGGCCAGGCGTGCGTCTTCCAGGGCATTGATCTTCTTCTTGCCTACTTCGGTGACCTGGCGCGCAGCGATCTTGTCGAGCGCCTCCTTGGTCTTGCGGATGGCCACATCCATCTGGCCATAGCGCTTTTCGTTCTGCTCCGGGTGGGCCACGTCGATGACGATGCCACGCAGGTACTTGATCTGCTCGTTGACGCCATCGCGCACGTCAAAGCCCCAGCGTACCTTCAGGTAGCGGTCATTGACGATCTGGTCGATGGCGCGGTTGATGTTGTTGATCTTGACGTAGGCAGTTACGCTGACGACCGCCAGCAGCGCCACGATCAGGGCGAAGACCGCTGCCAGGCGAACGGCCACCCTGAGATTCCTGAAATACGCAAACATGGTTCTTCCCTTTGCTGTTCATGTGTGAGCTGTCTCTCCATTCTCTCGAAGACCGGCTTTGTTCTTGTTGAACAGCGGTGGCGAAGCACCCTGATACTTTTATTGTTGGTTGAGCGTCATCATGCTTGAGCCATTGATGCAAAGCAATATCGAATGTGATATTTGCTTAGAAGTGTCGCGAAGTCGTCACACAACTAGTTGTCTTACTTAATTCTTGAGCAAGTAATTAAAACACCACGCCTGAACCGAGAATGATGTTGGCGTAAGGCGTGCACTCACCGGTGCGGATACACGCACGGGCGCGCCGGGTCTGTTCCTTGAAGGCCTCATGGGAGACCGAACGCTTCTGCGGCAAGCCCAGCGCATCGATCTGCGCCGCCATCGCCGGACTGGCTGCCGGCAATTCATCGGCCACGACGTGGTACTCGACCTGCAGCTCGGTGAGCACCGTCTGCAGCACGCTCATGAAGTCAGGGATTCCGCGCGTGAGTGCCAGGTCGATCACCGGCACGCCGGGCGGCACCGGCAGGCCAACGTCCCCGATGACCAGCGTATCGCCATGGCCCATGGTGGCGATCACCTGGGAAATGGCGGCATTGAGCAAGGCGGTTTTCTTCATGGCTATCCTGGTGATTGCAAGTGATCGCGGTTGATTGCGGGTGTGTCCAGAGGGTCAGAACACGACTTCGTCGCGGCTGGGAATGGAGGTCTGGGCACCGGCGCGGGTGACGCTCAGGGCCGCTGCGGCCTGGCCGTAGGCGATGGCCTCGAACTGGTCGCGGCCTTGCGCCAGGGCTGCGATGAAGCCGCCGATGAAGGTGTCCCCTGCGGCCGTGGTATCGACCGCGTCGACCTTGCGCGCCGGCAGATGGCGCTTCTGACCATCGGCGAAGGAGCCGTAGACACCCTTCTCACCCAGCGTCACCACCACATTGCGCGAACCCAGCGCATGCAGCCGGTCGGCCAGCAGCGGGATGTCTTCGGAGGCCAGGCCGGCCAGCATGGCGGCTTCGATCTCGTTGAGGATGAGGTAGTCGATCTTTTGCAGCAGTTCCCCCGGTAGCGCATGCGCCGAAGCCGGCGCGGGTGCCGGATTGAGAACCACCGTCTTGCCCAGCGCGTGGGCCAGTTCGATGGCGTGGATGACGGTCGCCATCGGCACTTCCAGCTGCAGCAAGACGATGGAAGCACGTTCGATCACGCTGCGGGCGCGCTCGATGCGGTCAATATCGAGCCGTCCATTGGCCCCTGCGGCGATGACGATGCTGTTTTGCGCCTGCGCGTCAACCATGATGGAGGCGATGCCGGTGGCCTCGTCGGCGATCTCGTCGACATGGCTGTCATCGATGCCGGCGGCCACGATGGAGTCGCGCATCTGGGTACCGAAGGCATCGTCGCCCACGCAAGCCACCATGGCCACGCCAGTGCCAGGCGCGGCCAGGCGCGCGCAAGCCACTGCCTGGTTGGCGCCCTTGCCGCCGGGGATGGTCATGAAACGCTCACCGGCCAGGGTTTCCCCGGGCATGGGCATGCGCGGCACGCGCAATACCAGGTCCATGTTGATGCTGCCGATGATGACGATCATGTCGATGCTCTTGTGTCTTCAGGTTGTTCAGGTTGGATCGGTCAGCGGGGCTGTCGAGCCCCGCACCTGGAGTTGCGGCGCCACCGTCTCGCGGCGCGCCGGCAAGGCCGGATCGGCGATGCGCTCCAGCAGGAATTGCGCGGTCAGGTTGCCCAGGCGGCGCGTGTTCTGGGCCACCGTGGTCAGCGGTGGATGGACGAACTGGGCCAGTTCGATATCGTCGAAGCCGATCACCGACAGTTGACCGGGCACTTCGATCTGCAATTCGCCGGCCGCCCGCAGCACGCCGATGGCCATCATGTCGTTGCAACAGAAGATGGCGTCCGGGCGGCGCTCGCCCTGCAGCAGACGCATGGCGGCCTGGTAGCCGCCGATGCCGCTGAAATCGGCATGCAACAGGTCGCCTGCGGCCATCTCCACGCCGCCCTGGGCGAGCGTATGGCGCAAGCCCTCGACGCGCTGCTCCGACAGCTCCAGCCCGGCGGGACCGGCGATGCAGGCGACGCGCCGACGATGCAATTCCAGCAGGTGCTGGGCCGCCAGCTGGCCGCCGAGGAAATTGTCGGTACTGACCAGGTCGATGTCGCGCTCCTTGGGGGCACGGTCCAGCAGCACGGTGGGAATGTCGAGCCGACCGGTCGGCTGCAGGTGGCTCTGGTTCAGCGTAGCGATGATGAGGCCATCGCAGCGCTTGGTCTGCAACACCAGCAGGTAGTCGCGCTGCTTGTCGGGGTCGTCATCGGAATTGCACAGGATCACGCTATAGCCGGCGCCATAGCAGTGATCCTCGATGCCGCGCGCCAGCTCCGAGAAATACGGATTGGTATTGTTGGGGATGATCAGGCCGATACTGCCGGTCACCTTGCTGCGCAGCGAGCGCGCCAGCGCACTGGGAACGTAGTCCAGGTCCTTGACCGCCTGCAGCACGCGCTCGCGCGCCTCGGGGCTGACCGGGCGGGTCTGGTTGAGCACGTGGGACACCGTGGTGTACGACACCCCGGCCAATCTGGCGACATCCTTGATGGTTGACATGGTGGCTGGTCAAAAGCGTGGGCAAGCCCGACGCCTAGCGTGCGTGGCGTTGGCCACGACGACGGTAAGTGTCGAGAATGACGGCCACGACAATGACCGCGCCCGTGATGATACGCTTCATCGGCTCGCTCACGCCCACCTGCGCCAGCCCGGCTTCCAGCACCGAGATGATCAACACGCCGATGAAGGTGCTGACGATGGAACCTCGCCCACCCATCAGGCTGGTGCCGCCGATGACAACGGCGGCGATCACCTGCAGCTCCATGCCGACGCCGCCATTGGGGTCGGCCGCTTCCAGGCGCGACACCTGGAACAGCGCGGCGATGCCGGCCAGCGCGCCCATCAGGGCGAAGGCCAGGATCTTGCTGGGATTGGGGTTCACGCCCGACAGCCGCACGGCTTCTTCGTTGGTGCCGATGCCGATCCAGTAGCGGCCCAGCACGGTACGGGTCAGCACCAGCTGCGCGATCACCACGATGGCAATGGCCGACAGGAAGGCCGGCGACATGCCCAGCAGGATCGGTGAGCTGATCACGTCCACGGCGCTGCCGATGTATTCGGTACGCGAATTGGTGACCTGGTAGGCCAGCCCGCGGGCAATCTCCAGCACCCCGAGCGAAACGATGAAGGACGGGATGCGCCAATGCACCGACACCAGCCCGGTCAGCGTGCCGCACAGGGCGGCCACTACCACGCCCAACGGTGCTGCGGCATACAGCGGCCAGCCCCAGCGCACCATGGCCATGGACAGCATGGAGGCCGCCAGCGCCATCACCGAGCCGACCGACAGGTCGATGCCACCGATGATGAGGATGAAGGTCATGCCCACCGACATGACCACCAGCGGCGGGATGTCATTGGAGAGGGTGATGAAGGTGGCCGCGCTGAGGAAGTTCTCGCTCAGGAAGGCGAACATGACACACATGGCCACGAGCGCCGCGACCAGTCCCAGGTAGTTCTTCAGGCCAGCCAGGTAAGCCGCCTGGCGGCTCTTGGGCAAGGAGGAGGTAGAGGTTTGCATCTGTCGGTTCGCTTAGGTTCGCTTGGGTTCGATTCGTTGCAGTTGATGTCGGGACGGCCCGGCCTCAGGCCGTATTGCCGGCCACCTGCGCGGCGGCAGCGGCTTCCTGGCGCCCTACGTAGCCGCTGAAGGCTGCGGCCAGGATGCGTTCCTGCGACCAGTCGTTGCGGCTGAAGGTCTCGGCGATGCGGCCGGCGCTCATGACGGCGATGCGGTCGCAGATCTGCATCAGCTCGCGCAGATCGCTGGAGACCACCAGCAGCCCCTTGCCTTGTGCCGCCAGTTCGGCAAAGAGGCGGTAAATGTCCGACTTGGCGCCGATGTCGATGCCACGTGTGGGTTCGTCGAAGAGCATGATGGGGCAATCGCGATACAGCCAGCGCGCAATCACCACCTTCTGCTGGTTGCCGCCGGAGAGTTCGCCGGCGGCCTGGGTGGCGCCATGGCTGCGGATGCGCAGCTTGCCGATGTAATCCTGTGCCACGCCGGCCTCGGCCGCATGGTTGAGTACCCCGCCCCGGCTCACGCGGCCCAGGTCGGCCAGCGAGGTATTGACACTGATGGCCTGCGGCAGCAGCAGCCCCTGGCCCTTGCGGTCTTCGGTGACCATGGCGATACCAGCCCGTACCGCATCCTTGGGACTGCGGATGCGCGCGGCCTGCTGGCTGTCGCCGATGAAGACTTCACCCTGGTCGGCCCGGTCGGCGCCGAAGATCAGGCGCAGCAGTTCGGTACGGCCCGAACCGATCAGGCCGGCGATGCCCAGCACCTCGCCGGCATGCAGGGCCAGGCTGGTGGGCTGCACCACCGTGCCGCGTCCCAGGCCACGCACCCGCAGGACCGGCGCGCCAATGCGGCGATGGCCGGCGTCGAGATCGACCTTGGTCAATTCACCGGCCATCAGCTGCACCAGTTGTTCGGTGCTGTAGCGACCGATATCGTCGTTGCAGACCAGCTTGCCGTCACGCAGCACGACGATGCGGTCGGCGATGCGCTTGAGTTCTTCCAGCCGGTGCGAGATGTAGATGATGGCCACGCCCTCGGCGCGCAGGCGCTCGATGCGCGAGAACAGCAGTTCCACCTCGCGGTTGGTCAGCATGGCGGTGGGTTCGTCCAGCACCAGGCAGCGGCAGCTGCCGATCAGGTTGCGGGCGATTTCCACCATCTGCTGATGCCCCAGGCCCAGCTCGCCCACCGGCGTCCAGGGATCGAGCTCGCCCAGGCCGACCACTTCCATCTGCGCGCGGGCGGCGGCAGCCAGTTGCTTGCGGTCGATCCAGCCGAAACGGCGCGGCAGCTTTTCCAGGAACAGGTTCTCGGCGATGGACAGCGTGGGAATCAGGTTCAGTTCCTGCATCACCATGCGGATGCCCAGGGCTTCGGCCTGGGTGCGCGAGGCGGGTTGATAGGCTTGGCCATCCAGGGTCATCTGGCCGGCACTGGCGTCGACCAGGCCGCAGAGGATCTTGGAGAGCGTGCTCTTGCCGGCGCCGTTTTCACCGGTCAACGCCAGTACCTGGCCGGGATGCAGGTCCAGGTCGATGCCATCGAGCACCGGTGCGGCATAGCGCTTGCCGATGCCCGACAGGGTTAGCAAGGGCGCGGCTTGGGAGGAAGAGTCGTTGGGCTGCATGAGTCTGTAGCGCGCAAAGAGAGGAAGCAAAGGCCTGCGCCGCAGAATGGGCGCAGGTACCTTGCAGGAAAGCGCGGAGAAGCGCTGCGATTACTTGGTGACCAGCGATACCTTGGTTTCGACCACGCCACCCAGGGCGCTTTGCGGCTTCTTCTCGGCAATCGCCTTGAGCGCGGTCTCGATGCCGAATACCGCTTGCTGCTGGGCGAACTGGTCGACGGTGGCCAGTACGCGGCCATCCTTCAACATCGGCTTGATGGCGGTGATGTTGTCATAGCCCACCAGTTGCACCTTGCCGGTCTTGCCGGCGGCGCGGATGGCGGCCACGGCGCCCAGCGCCATGTTGTCGTTGCCGGCCAGGATGGCCTTGATGTCAGGATGGGCGTTGAGGATGGACGCGGCCACCTTGTTGCCCTGGTCGATTTCCCACTGGCCGGACTGCACCGTCACCACGTTGGCGCCGGCATCCTTCATCGCGTCCTGGAAGCCCAGCGTGCGCTGCTGCGCGTTGAAGGTGGTGGACACGCCTTCGATGATGGCGACCTTGTCGCCCTTCTGCAGCTGCTTGCCCAGGTAGTCGCCGGCCAGCTTGGCGCCCTTGCGATTGTCAGGACCGACGAAAGGCACGCTGATGCCCTTCTCCTTCAGTGCTGCATCATCGAGCTTGTTGTCGATGTTGACCACGATGATGCCGGCGTCGATGGCCTTCTTGACCACCGGGACCAGCGCCTTGGAATCGGCCGGAGCGATCACCAGGGCATTGACCTTGGAGACGATCATCTGCTCGACGATCTTGATCTGGTTGGCGGTGTCCTGCTCGTCCTTGATGCCGTTGGCGATCAGGTCGAACTTGCCGGCATTGGCCTTCTGGTATTCGCGGGCGCCATTTTCCATGTTCAGGAAGAATTCGTTGGCCAGCGACTTCATGACCAGCGCCACCTTGGGCTTGGCCGGGGTCTGCGCCAGGGCGGCACCGGGAAGGACTGCACAGGCCAGAGCGGCAATGGCGAAATGGCGGCGGGTGAATGTGTTCATCTGCGTCTCCGATGTTGATGTTGTCGGCGTTTCCCTGAAGATACGCACCGTTATGGTTGCGCAAACGTTTGCGCGAACTGGAGGATAGCACCGGAATTCATGAAAATAAAGCCCGTCCCGCAGCTTTTTTCATGTCTTGCCAGGTAGTCAATGGAGCTGAACGAGGCGTCGGCATGATTACGCGACATGCCCAAGGATTGCGGCGGCCCCATGGAAAACGGCGGGTGCTGCCCATTGGCACCACCCGCCGTCCATGACCTCGATGGCGATACCGATCGGGCCTTGTCAGTCCACGCCCCCATGGTGGGCCGAACGGGATCGATCCTGCTTGGGCTTGAGCGAATCAGGCAGCCACAGCCGATAGACCAGATAGGCGGCAAACACGCCGCCAGCCACCAGCACGTAGACCACGTACCAGTTCAAGAAGACCCTGCCCCACGCAAGGATCTGTTCCAGGATGTGCATATCGTCCTTCCCCAAACCTTCTGCCTGCCCCCAGGCAACATTTCCACACATCCGCTTACCGCACCGGGCTAACCGGGCTAGTGTCCCGGACTGGCACGGCGCCAGACATAGGCACCAAAAGCGAAACTGCCCACGATGACGTACAAGGCATACCATGCCAGCGCCTGGCCACCATAGGCCAGCAGCCATTCGATGAATTTCATCGCTGTCTCCTCATTTCATCTACCGCACTGATATTCGTGCAGCTTATCGTCTCAAGGGATGAAATTTCCTTCAATCAACATCCCTGCCATGCTGCAGGGCCTGCTGTCACTCCAGATACCGTGGTCAAGCTCGCTGCCCACGCCCACAGAGGCCTGCAAGCCCATCTTGCTACTGCCAAAAAATGATGTAAAGAATGCTTTATTTCGCACAGCAGCAAATTGCCCTTCGGCAGGACCTCATTGCTGTGCCGCAAACACCTCAATGCCATTTTGACAAAGCCTCATCGGGCAGGAAAACGCCAAGTCATTGATTATCAGATAACTTTTTGCATCGCAAAACAAAAAGTTGGGAAATCGTCGTCAAATGACGACTTCAGCAACATCCACTGCACCGCGGCCTCCCGATGCCGGGCGAGCACTGCAGACTCCCGGCTGATGACGACCGGCCGCCCAGACATTCACCGGGTTTATGTCTTGCGCCACAATACCAAGGTCCCGCACAGGCCAGCGAGGATAGACCCGCCCAGCACGCCCAGTTTGAGCTGGGCCTCGAAGTCGGCCGACAATCCCTGGAAAGCCAGGCCGCCAATGAACAGGCTCATCGTGAAACCGATGCCGCACAGCATGCATACGCCGATGAATTGCCGGGTACTGGCCCCGGTCGGCGCCGCCGCCAGACCACTGCGTATCATCAGCCAGGCCGCGCCGAAGACCCCCACGGTCTTGCCCAGCACCAGCCCGCCGGCAATCCCCAGGGGGATGGGCTGCAGCAGGCTCTCCAGCGACATGCCCTGCAAGCTCACGCCGGCATTGGCAAAGGCAAACATGGGCAGGACCAGGAACGCCACCCAGGGATGCAGGCCATGTTCGAGCGCACCGGCCAGCGGTTTTTCCTCGGCGTCGCGCATGGGAATGGCCAGGGCCGTGACCACACCCGCCAAGGTGGCATGGATGCCCGACTTGAGCACGCACACCCAGATCACCAGGCCGACCACCAGATAGATATCGGCGCGCCGCACACCGCTGCGGTTGAGCAGCACCAGCACCAGCGTGCCGACACCGGCGCCGGCCAGCATGCCCAGCGACAGATGGTCCGTATAGAACAGCGCGATGACGACGATGGCGCCCAGGTCGTCGATGATGGCCACGGCCGTGAGGAACACCTTGAGCGAAGTCGGTACGCGTGAACCCAGCAACATCACGATACCGATGGCAAAGGCGATGTCGGTCGCCGCAGGAATGGCCCAGCCACGCAAGGCGACCGGATCGCCCAGGTTGATCAGGGCATAGATCACGGCCGGCACCACCATGCCCCCCAGGGCGGCGGCGGCCGGCAGGATGGCCTGCCTGCGCGAGGCCAGCTCCCCCTCGACGAACTCGCGCTTGATTTCCAGCCCCACCAGGAAGAAGAACACGGCCATCCACAGGTCATTGACCCACAGCAGCAAGGGCTTGGACAACACCACCAGCCCACCGATATCGACCGTTCCCTTGACCTGGGTGAAGCGCGCATAGGCTTCGCGCCAGTCCGAATTGCTGACCACCACGGCCAGCACCGCCGCGATGGCCAGCACGATGCCGCCGGCGGCTTCGTGGGCAAAGAAACGCATGAAGGCGTTGCCGCCGGAAGTTTGCTGATCTGTCTTGCTCAATGCCTGCTCCTTGTTGCCGTTTTCAACAGAAGCGTCGACTGTAACAAGGGAGCGCCAATTCTCCAAATAAAGCGAGTCCGGGGTCCGGTTCAACCCGCCGACAAGCTCAGGTCACCCGGCCCGGGGCTGCAATCGTCGGCGATCGGGCTCCAGCCCTGGTGAATCACGATCCTGCCAGTGTGCATGCACAGCTCGACGCGACGGCTGCGGGGATCGCGGCGCCGGATGAAGTCCTCGATGGACTCCGGCATGCTGACCTGATAGAGATCGTCAGCGATATTGGCTGGCGGATGATCGACATTGTGGATCAGCGGAATGACGTGACTGACCCACATCAGGTAGCGCTGCTGGACGTGGATGTCGCTGGGCCGGTAATCACTGTCACGCAGCCACTGTTGGGCCGCTGCGCGAAAGGCGTGGTCGACGTCGATATGCCCCCAGGCGAAGGCCAGCATTTCCATGAGCCATTGGTTGCAGTTCTGGAATTGCGTCGAAAAGGCATAGGCATTGGCGCTGTATTGCTTGCCCAGCAGATGCAGCGCCAGCGTCTTGTCCAGCGCGGCATCATGCATCTCCAGGCCCAGCACGCCGGGCACGAACACCAGTGACACGAAGGGAATCGTGGTGCTGTCATTGTTGATCAGGAATCCCGCCAGTCCCTGGTCGAAGATATCCGGCTTCTCGTCTTCGCAACTGTAGAACAGCTGGCGCACCGTCCAGCCCAGGCCGCCGGTGCGCAGGGCAAAGCCGGCATGCGAATAGCGGATGTGGAAGCGCTCCAGGTCGATGGCCGAGCGCGAGATGATGGCGCTGCTGGCATCGGCCTGGTCGAGTTGGGCGCGCACGGCGGCGGCGAAATGCAGCAACTGGTTCTTTTGCTCGGCGTCCAGGTCCAGGGTGCGGTCGCAATAGACAAAGAGGTTGGCCGCGTGGACGGGCGCGATCACGCCGACCACGCTGAGCGCAGCGCCGCAGAGCAGGCACAGAAATGCCTGCCGCAGCAGACGGCGCCAGCGATCGCTCAGCCTCGGCACGGATCAGGCCATCCTACTGGATCACGACGTGGCGGGCATTGAGGTCCTCCCGCCACTGCTCGTTGAGCACCACCACGAAGGGTTTTGGCGCGAAGGCCTGGTAGAACGCCAGGCCGTACTCCTCGTGCGTGGCCTTGACTGTCTGTCCTACCCCGATATCGACCCGGGCATAGTCGTTGGCCGGCAGAAAGAGATAGATATCGCGTTCACGTTCCTGTCCATCGGCTCGCAGTAGCAGGCGCATCTGGTCCGTGCGCCCATCGGCGAGCTCGATATTGGTCACCTTGTAGGTGCCATGGGTCAGGTCCACCAGGTTGACCACCGCAGTCGTGGCCTTGCTGACCAGGGTCGAGACACTGGCCACGGTACCGCTCACGCTCAGCGACAGGGAGATCGAGATACCGTTGGCCATGGCGCCGGCGTGGGCGCACAGCAGTGCGAGGGCCAGCAGCAGATGCTTGCCAGTCTGGGAAGGGTTCATGTCGCGGACGGCCTTTTCTTGTCATGTTCCGGCACCTCCCACATCATCGTGAAGAGGCTCGTGGTCGCCGCGAGTGTAGCCTGCCGGGTGGCCGCGCCTGGCAAACTTTGCAATTGCAGAGAGCTGTAAGGCGAAATTGACTTTTATTGACGCATCCTTGCATGCGTCAATGTCGACTCCATGCCATTGTCCGTGCCATTGCGATGGACAAAAAAAATGGGCCGTCCCTCTCCACAGGAACGGCCCGACCCTCCACACCACAAACCTTGATCGATGGCCCTTGCGACCATCTACCTTCATTTCAATCCATTTCAGCGGAACACCAGCACCGGCACCTTGCTACGGGCCAGCAGCTTTTGTGTCTGGCTGCCAAAGAGCAGTCGTCCCAGCGTCGAACGTGCCCTGGAGGCCATGAAGATGGCATCGCAGTGTTCGCGCTCGGCCACGCGCATGATTTCTTCAAAGGGCCGACCGCCCTGCGCCACCTCTACCGAACAAGGAACGCCCTGCTCACGTGCCATCTGCGTGATCATTTCGACGCTGGCCAGCGCCCGCGCACGTCCGGCCTCATCGGCTCGCTGCACATCGACGCCCACGCTGACTTCAGGAATCGACAAGGCGCGCAGATTGCCCGCCACCGACAAGCCCACCAGATTGCTGCCACAGCTCTTGGCCAGCGCGATGGCGGCCTTCACGGATTCATTGCACAGGCGGGAACCATCGGTTGCAAGCAGGATGTTCTTGAACATGTTGACCTCCGTCGCTGACTGATCTGGTATGACTGCATAGTAGACCCGCCATGCTGCGTCGCACTTGATATGCATCAAGCCGTCGGGTGGCCTGCGCATCGGCTGGCCGCCACTTGAGGTGGATCAAATGGCAGCATGCCGCGCGTCTGCCGTCCATACGAAAACGGCCTGCGCAGTGGCAGGCCGTCTCATGTCAATGCTGGGGCATCAGATCGGCCTGAAGGCCAGGAAACGCTCGATCAGGCGCGCCAGCACCGGCTTCAACGCCGCCGCCAGCGTGGCATCGAGCGCATACGGGGGCTGTTCCTGCATGTAGCTGCGCTGTGCCAGTTCCAGCTGGATCGCATGCACGTTCTGGTCGGGCTGGCCATAGTGGCGGGTGATGTGTCCGCCCTTGAAGCGGCCATTGAGCACCGCCGGGTAGTGCGGTGCCAGTTCCCGGGCCAGTTCCAGCAGCGCTTCGCCCACTCCGGCGGCGCAGGAGGCGCCGCTGGCGTTGCCGAAGTTGAAGACCGGCAGCTCACCCTCGAAGAGGTGCGGAATCACCGAGCGGATCGAATGCGCATCCCACAGCAAGGCATAGCCATGGATGGCCTTAATGCGCGCCAGCTCGGCCTGCAGGGCCTGGTGGTAGGGCTTCCAGTAGATCTCCAGGCGACGTGCGGTCTCGGCCTCGTCGGGCTCGCCACCGGATCGATACAGCGGCACGTTGTCGAAGGTGGTCAGCGGACACAGGCCGGTGGTGTTCTGCCCCGGATAGAGGCTCTGGCCGTCGGCTGGGCGATTCAGGTCGATGGTGTAGCGCGAGTGGTAGGGACGCAGCACCGAGGCGCCCATGCCAGCCGCAAAGTCGTACAACTCGGCGATGTGCCAGTCGGTATCATCGACCTGCAGGCCGACCTCGCTATAGCGCGGCTTCAAGTCCTCGGGCAGGCGCGTCCCCACGTGGGGCATGGAAATGAGCAAGGGCGTCGTACCCTGCTGCAGCGTGAAAATATCGTTTTGCATCTTGCTTCCTAATCCTTCAGTAAATCGGCCACGGCCTGGCGATAGGCCTGGCGTGCATGATCTTCCAGCACGTGATGGCCGGCGCTGACCACCTTGCGGCCGGCTACGTGGACATCACGCACCGGGTTGCCTTCGTGCTCGCCGAACACCAGCGCCGAGAGCAAGTGCGAGGCACTGCGCCCGGCCAGGTTGACGTGCTCGCCATCGAGCACCACGAAGTCGGCGCGCTGCCCCACCGCCAGCCCGGCCACCTGCCTGCCGCTGGCCCGTGCACCACCCGCGACGGCCTGCGCATACAGGCGATCGGCCACCGCCGGTGCCTGCCCGGAGGCCAGCACATTGCGTCGCTGGTGGTGCAGGCGTTGCCCATATTCGAGCAAGCGCAGCTCGGAGCGGGGATTGATGGCGATGTTGCTGTCCGAGCCGATGCCCCACTGCGCGCCTGCATCAAGCAGACGCGGCGCGTCGATGATGCCGTCGCCGAGATTGGCCTCGGTGGTCGGACACAGACCCACCACTGCCTGGCTGGCGACCACACCCTGATATTCGGCATCGTCCATGTGAGTGGCATGCACCAGACACCAGCGCGCATCGACTTCCTGCTGGGATAGCAATAACTGTACCGGGCGTTGGCCGCACCAGGCCAGGCAATCCTCCACTTCGCGTACCTGTTCGGCGACGTGGATATGCAGGGGCGCGTCCTGCCCGCCTGGCTGGGCGCGCAAGCCATCGACCAGCGCCTCAAGGCTGTGCGCCGACACGGCGCGCAGCGAATGCGGCGCCATGCCATAGCGGCGCATGCCGTTCTCGGGGAGAACACGCTGCAAGCGCTCGCGCAGGTCCAGCAGCCAGGGCACCGTGGCGATGAAGCGCGCCTGCTGGGCCGATGGCGGCTGGCCGCCAAAACCGCCCTGCTGGTACAGCACCGGCAGCAGTGTCATGCCGATGCCCGCCTCCTGCGCGGCCTGCATGACGCGCAAGGCCAGTTCGGCCGGATCGGCATAGGACTGTCCCTGCGGCGCATGGTGCAGGTAGTGGAATTCGCACACCGAGGTATAGCCGGCCTTGAGCATCTCGATGTAGAGCTGGCGGGCGATGGCTTCCAGATGTTGCGGCTGCAGGCGCTGGGCAAAGCGGTACATCAGCGTGCGCCAGCTCCAGAAGGAATCGGTGGGACTGCCCATGGTCTCGGTCAATCCCGCCATGGCACGCTGGAAGGCGTGTGAATGCAGGTTGGGCATGCCGGCGATGACGGGGCCGGCGGCGCTCGGCGCGCCACCGCCATCACTGTCGGCGCTGACGGAAAGAAAATTGCCCGCGCCGTCCCAGCGCAGCAGCACGTCACTGCGCCAGCCCTCGGGGAGCAAGGCCAGCGGGCAGAACAGCGTGCCGCCGGCGCCATCAAGGTGTTGCAGGTCTTGTTCGCGATGCGATGCCATGTGCTCACCTTTTTGTATTGGCTGTGTCTGGATCACCTCTCATGCGCCCGCTTGGAACCACGGAATCACGACGAAAGGCGTTCCAGTGTAGACCCGGATCATGAACGCCGCCGGAGGGCGGGTGGATCGTCCATGCCCGGGACGTCAGGTCTTCTGCCGGATGCACACGGCCAGCACCACGGTGCCGGGCGTGCACAGCAGGTCGGGCAGCCTGCTGCCCTCGCGCAGACGCGCAAATTGCCCGCCGCTCAGGGCCTGCAGCAAGCCGTCCATGTCGGACAGGCAGGCCGCGCCCTGGGCGACGTAGAGCAAGACCGTGTCGGCCGGCAGCCGACGCGAGTTCTGCTCGGTAAGGATCACTACCCTGCCCTCGGCCCGGTCGCGCCGGACCATGAGGTTGAAGTCCAGCGTCGGTGCGCCATGCAGTTGCACCGACAGCGGCAGTTCGCCGGCGAAGGCATGGGGAACGAAGCATTCGCGCAGGTCGTGTACCTGCTGCCCCAGGCTGTGCATGGCGAAGCCGCCTCCCTCCAGCAGGACGATGGTGCGGTCGATACCCTCGAAGGTCGAAAACACGCCGTCGCGGCCGACATCGGCCACGCTGGCGCGCCAGGTGAAGCTGGAGAAATCGGCCTGCTCCGGTTGCACCCACAGCTCGCGCGTCTGGCCACCTTCGTTCTTCCAGGGGACGGCGTCGATGCGGCTGAGCTCGCCGACGAAGGCGATGGTCTTGCCAGTGTGCTCCCTTGCCAGTCCGGTTTCAGGCGCCATGGGCAGCCTCGCGCGTGAGCATGGTCTGCAGGAAGCTGCGGGTACGGGCCTCGCGTGGCGCGGTGAAGATATCGGCCGGCGCGCCGGACTCGACGATGCTGCCATGGTCCATCACCACCACCACATCGGCTACTTCGCGGGCAAAGCCCATTTCGTGAGTGACGATGAGCATGGTCATGCCATCGGCGGCGAGGTCCTTCATCACCTGCAGCACTTCGCCGACCAGCTCAGGATCGAGCGCCGAGGTGGGTTCGTCGAAGAGCATCACCTTGGGTTCCATGGCCAGCGCACGGGCGATGGCTACGCGCTGCTTCTGGCCGCCCGAGAGCGTGCCGGGATAGTCCTTGGCCTTGTGCGCCAGGCCGACCTTCTGCAACAGGCGCAGGCCTTGCTCCTGGGCCTGCTTGCGCGGCACGCCCCGCAAACAGGTGGGTGCCAGGGTGATGTTGTCCAGCACCGTCAGATGCGGGAACAGGTTGAACGACTGGAACACCATGCCCACCTCGGCACGCAGTTCATCCAGCTTGGCTTCAGGCATCATGCGTCCGCCCTCGACCACCGGGTGGCCGCACACCACCACGGTGCCACCCTCGGCGGTTTCCAGGCCGTTCAGGCAACGCAGGAAGGTGCTCTTGCCACTGCCGCTGGGGCCGATGATGACTACCACCTGGCTGGGGGCGACGGCAAAGTCGATGTCCTTGAGCACCACATGGTTGCCGAAGGATTTGCGCAAGCCCTTGATATCGACGATGGTCTGGCTCATCAGACCCTCCCTTCGGAACGTAGGACTCTCTCGATGCGGCGCAGGATCACGGTGGTGACGCTGGTGAGGACCAGGTAGATCACGGCGATGACCAGATAGGTTTCCAGCGAACGATAGGTCACGCTGATGATCTTCTCGCCCTCATGCATGAGGTCGGCAATGGTCAGCAGCGATACCAGCGCCGAATTCTTGATCAGCGCGATGAATTCATTGCCCAGCGGCGGGATCATGCGCACGAAAGCCTGTGGCAGGATCACGCGTCGCATCGCCATGCGATAAGGCAGGCCCAGTGATCGGGCCGCTTCCATCTGGCCGCGTTCGATGGACTGGATGGCACCGCGCACGATCTCCGACACATAGGCGCCGCTATAGATGCCCAGTCCGAGGATGCCGCAGACATAGGCTGGCAGGATCAGCCCTACATGCGGCAGGCCGAAGAACCACAGGAACAGTTGCACCAGCAGCGGCGTGCCGCGTACCAGGGTGAGGTAGAAGGTACAGATGCCATAGATCACGCGACGCTGCGGCGACAGACGCCCCATCCCCACCAGCAGGCCCAGTATGCAGCCCAGCACCAGTGCGGCGGCGGTGATTTCCACCGTGACCAGCGTGCCGTGGACGAGCGAGGGCCAGCTTTCCCAGACGCCCGAAAAATCCAGTTTCATGAAAAACCCCGGAAAAAAAGACCCCGTTCCCCGACCGAAAAGCCTGGGCTGTGGGTGCCACGCAGATGGAGAACGGACCGCCGCCAGGGGGCGGTCCAGGTCCGGCAACAGGTCTGTTCTGGCCTCAGGCCGGACCTGGCCGGAGGTGGATTACTCGCTCTTGCCGAACCACTTGTCGGTCAGCGCCGTGTAGGTGCCGTTCACGCGCAGGGTCTGCAAGGCCTTGTTGAGCTGCTCGGCCAGCGCCGTATCTTCCTTGCGCATGGCATAGCCGTACAGCTCGGTCGTCAGGCCCTTGTCCAGCACCCGTACCAGCGGCTGGGTACGGGCGTACTCCACCGCCGCCGGACGGCCGGTGACCACCGCATTGACGCGGCCGGTCGCCAGCAGGTCGAACATGGCCTGGTTCTTTTCCACTTCCACGCGTTCCACGCCGGGGAAGTTGTCCTTGAGGTAGCCCACTGACTTGGTGCCGACCTGCACCGAGACCTTCTTGCCCTTGTTCAGGTCGTCGGGGACCTTGATGCTCTGGTCATCGCGACGCACCAGCACGGCCAGGCCGCCCCGGTAGTAGGGATCGCTGAAATTGACGACCTTGCGGCGCTCATCGGTCATGTAGATGGCCGAGGCCGCAATGTCGAAGCGGTTGGAAATCAGACCCGGGATGAGACCCTTGAAGTCGATATCGATCCACTGGACCTTCTTGCCCATGGTCTTGGCCAGGGCTTCGATCAGTTCGATGTCGAAACCGGTGCGCTTGCCATCCTTGACGAATTCCATCGGCGGGAAGGTGGCATCGGTGCCGACACGGATCACGTTGTCGGCGGCGTGGGCTGCCGGAACGGCGGCGGTGAGCATGGCCAGGCTGGCCGTGAAGACGCAAAGCAGCTTGGAGAGTTTCATCATGGCTTCCTCAATAGAGAAACGACGAGACGGATCGAATACCGGCATGCCGGCGGGATGACAACAAATCCTTCAGGCGCCCGGCACCCTGCCGGTACGCTTAAAAACGATTACAAATCCGCTGCGCAGATTCCACTGTCATGCGCACCAGTTCCTGTTCCCGGCTGCCCACGCGCAGGGCCGGCGCCATCAGCGTGATGGTGCCTTCCAGGCGACCGTTGGAGGTCATGATGGGCACCGAGACGCCCCACACGCCCAGGTCGACCTCGCTCTCGCTGATGCAATAGCCACGACGGCGGATCTCGTCGAGCTGGGTTTCCAGCGCCAGGGCCTCTTCGGGCTTGTCGCCGAGCTGGTCGGCAATGAGCTTTTGCTGCAGTTTGCGCGGCATGAAAGCCAGCAGGCTCTTGGCCGACGCGCCCCGCAGCAGCGGATGAGCACGCCCCTTGGTGAAGGAGCAGCGCAGGGGCTGGTCGCTCTCTTCCATGGCGATACAGACCATCTGGCCGTTGATCGGCACCAGCAGGCCCACGCTTTCACCACTGCGCTGGACCAGCGAGCTGATCTCTTCGCGGCTCTGGCTGATCAGGTTGGAGTTCTGGTCAAAACCCCAGGCCAGTTGCACACCGGTCGGGCCGGGTTCGAAGGTGCCGGAGTTCATGTGTTCCTGCAGCAGGCCCCATTTCTTCAGGGAAGCCAGGTGGCGGTACACGGTACTGACCGGTTGCTGGACCATGGCAGCGATCTGCTTGGCACTGACGGGTTTGCCGGCACGGGCCACGCCTGCTAGAACGTGGAGTACGCGGTCGACGATGGTGGAGGTTTGTGGAGAGTCCATGGCGGCAATATAAGGTTAAATTCTCACTTTAGGCGATTAATTCCCGTATATAGGGAAATTTTTTGAAAAAATTTGAAGGCATCCTTCACATTTTCCCAATGGCTGGCTGAATTTTCTCATCTGTAACGAAAATTGCCTCATGCTATTTTTTAACTGGTCAGTGCCGAAAATAGTTGAGTGTCGACACTTCTTCCATTTTTCAGTCAAAGTGCTATGATCAATCCCATAAATCAACAAGGATTGTCGACACCATGACTGAGCTGCTTGCACTGTCAGGATCTGACCGCGACGGGGAGACACTGTCGGAACACGTTTTCCGCAAGATCCAGAGCGCCATCGTGCAGGGCGAGATCGCGCCCGGCAGCAAGATTTCCGAGCCCGAACTGGCCCGCACCTATGGCATCAGCCGTGGACCATTGCGCGAGGCCATTCACCGGCTGGAAGGCCAGAACCTGCTGGTGCGGATACCCCATGTGGGGGCAAGGGTGGTGTCATTGACGCTGGAGGGGCTGGTGGAGCTATTCCAGATCCGCGAATCGCTGGAAGGCATGGCCTGCCGCCTGGCGGCCCAGCGCATGAGCCGCGCCGAACTGGACGAACTGCGCCGGGTGCTGGAAACGCACGAGAAGGATGAAGCCTTCCAGGCCGGGCGCGGTTATTACCAGCAGGAAGGCGACTACGACTTCCACTACAAGATCATCCAGGCCAGCGGTAACCAGATCCTGACCCGCATCCTCTGCGGCGAGCTGTACCAGCTGGCCCGCATGTACCGCATCCAGTATTCCGCCACCCCCAACCGGCCCCGCCAGGCCTTTGCCGAACACCACCGCATCCTCGACGCGCTGGCCGATGGCGACGGCGAACTGGCTGACCTGCTCATGCGGCGCCATATCGGCGCCTCCCGCCGCAACATCGAACACCAGATCGCGCAAGCCTCCGCCAGTGGCGCGGCCGGCCAGCGCGATCAGGCCTGAGACGCCCCTCCCGATAATCATTCCATCAACGAGACACGAGCCAACCGCCATGAATACCCAATACCGCAAGCAACTGCCCGGCACCCGCCTGGACTATTTCGACGCCCGCGCCGCCGTGGAGGCGATCCGCCCCGGCGCCTGGGATGGCCTGCCCTACACCTCGCGCGTGCTGGCCGAAAACCTGGTGCGTCGCTGCGACCCCGCCACCCTCACCGATTCGCTGCGTCAGCTGATCGAGCGCAAGCGCGAGCTGGACTTTCCCTGGTTCCCGGCCCGCGTGGTGTGCCATGACATCCTGGGCCAGACCGCGCTGGTGGACCTGGCCGGCCTGCGCGATGCGATTGCCGACATGGGGGGCGATCCGGCCAAGGTCAACCCGGTGGTGCCGGTGCAGCTGATCGTGGACCATTCGCTGGCGGTGGAATGCGGCGGCGACGATCCACAAGCCTTCGAGAAGAACCGTGCCATCGAGGACCGCCGCAATGAAGACCGTTTCCACTTCATCGACTGGACCAAGCTGGCCTTCGAGAACGTGGACGTGATCCCGCCCGGCAACGGCATCATGCACCAGATCAACCTGGAGAAGATGTCGCCGGTGATCCATGCCAAGGATGGCGTGGCCTTCCCCGACACCCTGGTCGGTACCGACAGCCATACCCCGCACGTGGATGCGCTGGGTGTCATCGCCATCGGCGTGGGCGGCCTGGAAGCCGAGAACGTCATGCTGGGCCGCGCCTCCTGGATGCGCCTGCCTGACATCATCGGTGTGGAGCTGACCGGTCGTCGTCAGCCCGGCATCACCGCCACCGACATCGTGCTCTCGCTGACCGAGTTCCTGCGCAAGCAGAAGGTGGTGGGCGCCTATCTGGAGTTCTACGGTGACGGCGCCGCCAGCCTGACTCTGGGCGACCGCGCCACTATCTCCAACATGGCCCCGGAATATGGCGCCACCGCCGCCATGTTCTCCATCGACCAGCAGACCATCGACTATCTCAAGCTGACCGGTCGTGAAGACGAGCAGGTCAAGCTGGTGGAAACCTATGCCAAGGAGGCTGGTCTGTGGTCCGACACCCTGGCCAAGGCCGAGTACGAGCGCGTGCTGCGCTTCGACCTCTCCACCGTGGTGCGCACCCTGGCCGGCCCCAGCAACCCGCACAAGCGCCTGCCGGTCTCCGAGCTGGCCGCCCAGGGCATCGCCGGCAAGGTCGAGAACGAACCGGGCAAGATGCCCGACGGCGCCGTCATCATCGCCGCCATCACCAGCTGCACCAACACCAGCAACCCGCGCAACGTGATCGCGGCGGCGCTGCTGGCGCGTAACGCCAATCGCCTGGGCCTGGAACGCAAGCCCTGGGTCAAGAGTTCGCTGGCGCCCGGCTCCAAGGCGGTCGAACTGTATCTGGAAGAAGCCGGCCTCACCGCCGACCTGGAAAAGCTCGGCTTCGGCATCGTGGCCTTCGCCTGCACCACCTGCAACGGCATGTCCGGTGCGCTCGATCCCAAGATCCAGCAGGAGATCATCGACCGCGATCTGTATAGCACCGCCGTACTGTCCGGCAACCGCAACTTCGACGGCCGCATCCACCCCTATGCCAAGCAGGCCTTCCTGGCCTCGCCGCCGCTGGTGGTGGCCTATGCCATCGCCGGCACCATCCGCTTCGACATCGAGCAGGACGTGCTGGGCAAGTCGGCTGACGGCCGCGAGATCCGCCTCAAGGACATCTGGCCCAGCGACGAAGAGATCGACGCCGTGGTCGCTACCGCCGTCAAGCCGCAGCAGTTCCGTAATGTCTACACGCCCATGTTCGCGGCCCGTGTGGATCGCAGCCAGTCGGTCAGCCCGCTGTACAACTGGCGTGCACAAAGTACCTACATTCGCCGTCCGCCCTACTGGGAAGGCGCGCTGGCCGGCGAGCGCACGCTCTCGGGCATGCGTCCCCTGGCCGTGCTGGGTGACAACATCACCACCGACCACCTCTCGCCCTCCAACGCCATCCTGCTCGACAGCGCCGCCGGCGAATACCTCGCCAAGATGGGCCTGCCGGAAGAAGACTTCAATTCCTACGCCACCCACCGCGGCGACCACCTGACCGCGCAGCGCGCCACCTTCGCCAATCCCAAGCTGTTCAACGAGATGGTGAAGAAAGCGGATGGCAGCGTGCAGCAAGGCTCCCTGGCCCGCCTGGAACCGGAAGGCAAAGTCATGCGCATGTGGGAAACCATCGAAGCCTACATGGAACGCAAGCAGCCGCTGATCATCATCGCTGGCGCCGACTATGGCCAGGGTTCTTCACGCGACTGGGCCGCCAAGGGCGTGCGCCTGGCCGGTGTGGAAGCCATCGTGGCCGAGGGATTCGAACGCATCCACCGCACCAACCTGATCGGCATGGGCGTGCTGCCGCTGGAGTTCAAGGCCGGCGAGAATCGCAACACCTATGCCATCGACGGTACCGAGACCTTCGACGTCATCGGCCAGCGCCGCCCGCGCGCGGACCTGACCCTGGTCATCCATCGCAAGAACGGCGAACGCGTCGAAGTGCCGGTGACCTGCCGTCTCGATACCGCCGAAGAAGTCTCCATCTATGAAGCCGGCGGCGTGCTGCAACGCTTCGCCCAGGATTTCCTGGAAGCCTCCGCCAGCGCCGGCCAGAACGCAAAGGAACAAGCATGAGCCAAGTCCCTCAGATCCGCATCCCCGCCACCTACCTGCGTGGCGGCACCAGCAAGGGCGTCTTCTTCAAGCTGGACGACCTGCCCGAAGCCGCTCGCGTGCCAGGCCGCGCCCGTGACAAGCTGCTCCAGCGCGTCATCGGCAGCCCCGATCCCTATGGCAAGCAGATCGACGGCATGGGCGGCGCTACCTCCAGCACCAGCAAGACGGTCATCATCTCGCGCAGCAGCCGTCCCGGCCATGACGTCGACTACCTGTTCGGCCAGGTTTCCATCGACAAGGATTTCGTGGACTGGAGCGGCAATTGCGGCAACCTGTCGGCGGCAGTCGGGCCGTTTGCCATCGCCGCCGGCCTGGTCGATCCGGCCAAGCTGCCGCAGGATGGCGTGGCCGTCATCACCATCTGGCAAGCCAACATCAGCAAGACCATCGTGGCCCATGTTCCGATCCGGGGCGGCCAGGTGCAGGAAACCGGTGACTTCGAACTGGACGGGGTGACCTTCCCGGCCGCCGAAGTGCAGCTGGAATTCATGGACCCGGCGGCCGAAGAAGAAGGTGCCGGCGGCGCCATGTTCCCCACCGGGAACGTGGTCGACACGCTGGAAGTGCCCGGCGTGGGCAGCTTCCAGGCCACCATGATCAATGCCGGCATCCCGACCATCTTCCTCAATGCGGAAGAGATCGGCTACACCGGTACCGAGCTGCAGGACGCCATCAACAGCGACTCGTCCGCACTGGCCCGGTTCGAGACCATCCGCGCGCATGGCGCCATCCGCATGGGCTTGATCACCAAGGTGGAAGAGGCTGCCACCCGCCAGCACACCCCCAAGGTGGCCTTCGTGGCCAAGCCCAAGGAATATGTCTCCTCCAGCGGCAAGACGGTCGGCTTGCAGGATACCGACGTACTGGTGCGCGCCATGTCCATGGGCAAGCTGCACCATGCGATGATGGGGACCGCAGCAGTAGCCATCGGTACCGCTGCCGCCATTCCCGGAACATTGGTCAACCTGGCCGCAGGCGGTGGCGAACGCAACAGCGTGCGCTTCGGCCATCCCTCCGGCACCTTGCGCGTAGGCGCCGAGGCCAGGCTGGAAGACGGCCAGTGGGTGGTCACCAAGGCCATCATGAGCCGCAGTGCCCGGGTGCTGATGGAAGGCTGGGTGCGGGTGCCGGGGGACGCTTTCTGACCCGGCAACCGCCCGTCTAGCGCCAGTGCTTCAGGCGCGAGGTCTTGCCGATACCGGGGTTGAAGCTGTTGGTCGGGTCGAGCCTGCGATAGAAATCTTCCAGCGCAGGTTCGGCCCGGTATTGATGGCCGACGTTATGTTCGGCCGGGTATTTGGCGCCCTTGGCGTCTAGCAGGGCCAGGATGGCTGATTTGACCTGCTCGCAGTCTTCCCCCTTCCTGACCAGGTATTCCTGGTGCATTACGTGGCAAAAGAAGTGGCCGCAATACATGGTGAAGCGGATCTTCTCGGCGATCTCGGGCGGCAATTGCTCGAACCAGTCGCGGGTATTGCGTGGTAACGCGATATCCAGCGCCACTATATCTTCCACCTCCCGCGCATGGACGGCGCGATAGCGTACGATGGCGGCGCCCACCACGAAGCGGTTGAGGAAGGCCGCCCTGCCCTCGTCGGCATCACATTCCAAGAAATCCCCCGTCGCCGATGGCATACGCGCCTGCAGGAAGCCCCGCGCAAAGGCCGCGCCGTCTTCACTCATCTTCAGCAGCAGGTGGTGCTGGTAGCGATCCCGATATTGCGTCAACCGCACCGGCAAATGGCGCGGCAAGCAGCCGGAGAACCGCTGCAGCAGCCGATCACTGCAGCCGGGGCGCAGGCCCAGCCGCTCCAGCCAGGCGTCGACCCGGCTCTTCATGGCGAAGGCCCGCATCAGACTTTCCGTGCCGAAATGATGGATGAAGAGGAACAGGTCCTTGCCATAGCGCTCGCTGGCCTCGAAGGCGGAGCGATGCATGTATTCGCCGGCAATCGGCAGATGCGGCGCCTGCTGCAGCAGCCCGCGCCGGATGTCTTCCAGTTCGGCGGCGTCGTTGCTGCCGATGTAGAACACGGTGGACGAGGCATCGGCCGCAAAGGTGTCCAGCCGCAGTGCGAATACCACCACGTGGCCGGCCGAACCTGAGGCCTCGTAGAGACGGCGCGGGTCGGCGTTGTAGCGGGCTGGCGTGGCGGCGTCGACATCGCGCACATGCTGGGCATACTCATGATCGGACGCATGGCGGCCGCCGCAGTCGCAGTCGGCGGCAGCACTAGCGCCACCTGCATCGGTATTGGGCAATTGGCCGCTGTCCAGGCGGTCGAGGATTTCTTCCGGTGTCTCTCCCAATTCCAGCCCCAGATGATTGACCAGACGCAGTTGGCCGTCGCCATCCACCTGCGCATACAGCGCCAACTGGGTATAGGCCGGACCACGGCGTATCAGCGAGCCACCGGAGTTGTTGCAGATGCCGCCGGTGACGGAGGCGCCCATGCAGCTGGATCCGATCACCGAATGCGGCTCCCGCCCAAGCGGCTTCAGGGTGCGTTCCAGCTGGTCCAGCGTGACGCCGGGCTGGGTCAGCACCTGCTGTCCCTGTGCCAGCAGTTCCAGCCGACGCAGGCGCAAGGTGTTGAGCACGATCACGGGCCGGTCATAGCCCGCTTCGGCAGGGCTGGAGCCGCCCGTCAGGCCGGTGTTGGCCGCCTGGCAGATGACGATGGTATCGGCCGCATGACAGGCCTGCAGCACCTGCCACATCTGGCGCAGGCTGCCGGGGCGCACCACGGCGGCCGCGTCGCCCTGGCCATAGCGGTAGCCCCGGCAATAACGGCGCTTGGCGGCGGCGTTGGTCAGCACGTGGGGCGGGCCCACGATGTCCTGCAGGCTGCGGATCAAGGCGTCCATCGTCGGGCTCACTGGACGAAGAAGCGCACGCGGATGGCGTCGATGGCAACGGCGATGAAGATCATCACCCCGCCGATCATGCCGACATAGAACGAGGGCACGTTGGTGATGGCCAGGCCGACCTGGATCACCGTCAGCAGCAGCACGCCACCGAGGATGCCCAGTACGCTGCCACGCCCGCCGAATACGCTCACACCGCCGATGATGGGGGCGGCAATCGCATACAGCAGATAGCTCGCGCCCTGGTTGGAAGTGATGGCGATCTGCCAGGAAGCCAGCAGATAACCGGCAACCCCCGCCAGGAAACCGGCCAGGGCGTAGCAGATGATCTTGATCCGGTGTACCCGGATGCCGGCCGCATGCGAGGCCAGTGCATTACCGCCCACGGCGTAGATGGAGCGGCCCAGCACGGTCCGGCGCAGCAGCACCGACATCGCCAGCAAGGCCAGTACGAAGATCACCGGCATGATCGGCCAGCCGCCCAGCGTGGCCGAGCCGATCCAGATGTAGCCATCGTCGAGGTTGGTGATGGTCTTGCCCTGGGTCAGCGCCAGCAAGGCACCCTGCAGCACGATCATCATGGACAGCGTCTGGATCAGCGAGACCATGCGCAGTCGGGTGATGCACAGGCCGTTGAACCAGCCGATCAGGGTGGCCACCGCCACGCCGGCCAGCATGGTGATCCACCACGGCCCGCCGACGCTGGCATACAGCCAGGCGCCGATGGCCGAGGAAAAGCCCAGGTTGGCCGGCAGCGACAGGTCGATCTCGCCTACCAGCAGCGGCAGGGCCACTGCCAGCGCCAGCAGGCCCAGCACGGTGGCCTGGACCAGGATGTTCTGCAGGTTCATCACGCTGAGGAAGAACTGGCTGAACAGGCCGAAGCCCAGCACCAGGGCGACCAGCCAGATCCAGACCACATTGCGAAGGACCCAGCCCAGTACCTGACGCGGTCGGCGTGGTCTTCTGGCGGGCTTGGCGGCGTCGGCGGCGTTGCCGATTTCTGTTGCGCTTGTCATGCGGGTGTCTCCTTTTGTCATGGTCTGTTCCAGGCGGCGCTCATTGCGAAAGCTGACGCAGCCTGTCGGTACTGATGTCGTCGCCCTCGACCACATGGGCGATGCGCCCGCGCTGGAAAATGCAGACGCGGTCCGCTGCCCGGGCCAGTTCGTCGACATCGGTGGAGACGATGATCACGCTCACGCCGGCCCGGCTCAGCTGATCGAGGATGCGCAGGACGTCCTGCTTGACGCCCACGTCGATGCCACGGGTCGGCTCGTCCAGGATCAGCAGGCGCGGCATGGTCGCCAGCACGCGCCCCAGGCAGACCTTCTGCTGGTTGCCGCCGCTGAGGGTATTGACGGCCTCGTCAGCGCTACCGGCCTTGATGCCCATGCGGTTAAAGTAGGAGGAACAGACCTGCTGCTCCTGTCCACGATCGACCAGGCCGCGCCGGATGCGCTGGCGCAGTGAGGACAGCGCGATGTTCTCGCGGATCGATAGATGCCCCACCACACCGTCGCGACGGCGGTCGTCGGAAAGATAGGCGATGCCCATGGCGAAGGCCTGGTCAGGCGTCTGCGGCACGCGGGCCGTCGCCTCGCGCGCAAAAGCGATCTGCCCGGCCTGCAGCGGCGCCAGGCCGAACAGGCTGCGCGCCAGCTCCTTGGCCCCCTCCCCCGGCAAGCCGGTGAAACCGACGATTTCGCCGGTGCGGATGTCCAGCTGCGCCACGTCCAGCCGCTCTCCCCGCACGCCGCTCAGGCGGATGCATTCCTCGGCCTTGGGGGATAGACTGCGATCGCGCTGGAACAGGTCCAGCTCACGCCCCAGCACGAACTCGGAGAGCCGGGAAGAATTCAGGCTGCCCACCTCCTCGCAGTTGGCCACCAGTTCGCCATCGCGCAGCACGGTGACGGCGTCGCAGATGTCGAGGATTTCATCGTTGAAATGGGAAATGAAGAGAAAGGTCACACCGGATGCGCGCAGCTGGCGCATGAAATCGAACAGCTGCAGACGGTCCGGCACCGTCAGCGAGGTCGTCGGCTCATCCAGGATGATGACGCTGCCCCCGGAGAACATGGCCCGCAGGATATTGAGCTTGCGACGGGCGACGGCATCCAGGCTACCGGCCAGGCGGTCGGCTTCGATACCGGTGCCGGCCAGCATGCGCGTGGCGTTCTCGCGCATGCGGCGCCAGGCGATGAAGCCGCGTGAGGCCGGCCAGATACCCAGCATCAGGTTTTCCATCACCGACATGTGCTCGATGATCATTGGTTCCTGCGGCACCAGGAAGACGCCGGCGGCTTCCATGCGCTTGACGTCGGCGCCCTGAATTTCTTCACCGTTCAGGAAGATGCGGCCTTCGCTGGGAGCGCGCTGGCCGGAGATGATACCCACCAGCGTGCTCTTGCCGGCGCCGTTTTCGCCGAGCAGGCCGTGGATGCTGCCACGGCGGATGCCCAGGTTGATGGAACGCAGAGCATGGAAGGCGCCATAGCGCTTGCTGATGTTTTCCACGCGCAGGGCCAGGTCCGGGTGGGCCTGCGCCGATGCGCTGGGGGCTGCTTGGGTCGTCATGGCGCCTCCTTGGCGAGTGGTGATCCGCTATTGGCCGCTATTGACCGCTATTGGCTCATTGGCCTGCAGGTCATCAGGTCATCAGGTATAGGCGATGCCCCAGACCTTCTCGGCCACGTAGCCCCAGTGCCGCTGGTCGGCGGCGTTGCTGCGGTCGATCACGAAGGGCGGAATGATCAGCGTGGGACCGGTCTGGCCCTTGACGATCTGGCCTTTCTCCCAGAAGTATTTCTTGTTCTCGTACGGCCCGATGGGGACTTCCTTGCCGGGGATGGAATACTTGACCAGCATCTCCACCGCCACCTCACCATAGGCGATCGGGTCCTGCGAGACGCAGGCGTCCATGTAGCCATCCTGGATCCAGCGCAGCGCCACCGGCTCGCCATCGATGGTGACGAAGATGACGTGGTCCTTTTCATCGACCTTCTTCCAGCGGTTCTTCTGCTGCAGGGCGGTGGCGATGCCGCGTGCCGGCGAATCGCTGGGCGCGTGCACGGCGTCCAGGTCGGGATGTTCGGACAGCGTGGCCAGGGTGACGGACAGCATCTGGTCCAGCTTGCCTTCGGTGGGCCGGGCGATGTAGGTGATGCCGGGATACTTGGCGAACTCGGCATCCATGCCCTCCTTGCGCTGGCGCCAGGCCACGCTGGCCAATGCGCCGTAGCAGTTGAGCACCTTGCCCTTGGGGCTGCCGTGCTTCTTGATCAGGCGGTTGATGATTTCCCTGGCGGCCATGACCCCGCCCAGGCGGTTGTCGAAGCTGACGGTGATGGCGACGTTGCCGCTTTCAGCCGGGGTATCGATGATGGCCACCGGAATCTTCTGCTGGTTATAGCGGCGCAGCGCGCTGACGATGGCCTGGCTGTCGATCGGATCCGACACCAGCGCCGCCGGCCGCGAGAGCATCAGCGATTGCCATTGCTCCAGCTGGCGGGTGTTGTCGAAGCTGGCGTTGGTGGCCTGGAAGCTGCCCTGGTTGGCTTCGACGGCGCGCTTCACGGCCGCCTCCTCGATCACGAAGAAGTAATAGTCCAGGCTCTTGTTGCTGAACGGGATCAGCAGCTTCTGCTGCGCCGACGCCCAGCGCGTGGTGGCCATGGCACCCAGGGCCAGGCTGCCCAGGACGATCTGGCGACGGGTGGATTGGTGATTGTGCTTCATGTCTACCTCCAAATGATTTATATAGTTTTGCTATAAAAACGATGCAAGCGAGGCCATGCCGACTATCGGTGAATATGCTACTGCTTACATCAGGGGCCATCCTCGGGGAAAACACAACAAGAAAAAATGTAAAGCAAGGCAAAAGAATGCTTGTGCCAGATGGATGAAGTTTTACTAGATCTCTGCACGCAAGCGAACATGGGAAGTGCCATCGAAGCAGCCCACCACCATGCCGGCGGCTTCACGCGTGAACAGGCCGTTCTCGACCACGCCGGGGATGCGGTTGAGTTCGGTCTCCAGCAGCGGGGCATTGGTGATGCTCTGGCAATGGCAGTCCAGGATGAAATTGCCGCTATCGGTCACTACGGGCCGCTCGTCCCGGGTACGACGGACGATGCGCGCCGCGATGCCCTGCCCTTGCAACAGACTGGCGATCATGCGTTCGGTCTGCTTCCAGGCGAATTGCACCACCTCCACTGGCAGCGGGAAGGCGCCCAGCCGGTCGACGACCTTGCTCTCGTCGCAGATGGTGATCATCCGGGTGGAGGCATGGGCGATGATCTTTTCCCATAGCAGGCAGGCGCCACCGCCCTTGATCATCTGGAAGTCACGATCGATTTCATCCGGACCGTCGATGGTCAGGTCGAGCTGGCCGATCTCATTGGGGTCCATGATGGGGATGCCGACGTCGCGGGCGACGTCGATGGTGGAGCGCGAGGTGGCGGTACAGGTGACGTCGAGGCCATCGGCGATGTGCTTGGCCAGTTCCCGCACGAAGAAGTGCGACGTGGTTCCCGAGCCCAGTCCGAGGCGCATGCCGTTGCGTACGAATTCCTCGATGGCGCGACGGCCGGCCAGTTTCTTTGCTTCGTTCTGGTTCAACTGCATGGATGTCTCCTCTTGAAAAACACGGGCCCGGATGCGGTTGGGCAAGGCGCTAGATCTTGTCCGTCATCCAGGAATCGAGCGCCGGCAACTGGTCGGGGAATTCGCTGTGGCTGGCCACGGCGATGGCGGTCACCAGCATGTTGACCACCAGGTGATGATTCAGGCGCGAAGCCAGCGGGGTCATGAATTCGGTCTGGTCATAGGGCAAAACGGCGATGAGGGCGTCCGTGACCGTGGCCAACGGACTGTCGGCCGCAGTCACCGACACCACCCGGGCGCCGCCGGCACGGGCCGCCATGGCCAGTTCCACCATGCGCTTGGTATGCCCCGATTGCGAAAAGATCAGTGCCACTTCGTTGGGCCGCGAGCGCTCGGCGTGCATCCATTGCTTCTTTTCTTCCATCACCGCCGAGCAACGCAGGCCCAGGCGCTGGAACTTGTGTTCGGCATCCAGCGCGGTGATCTCGGAAATGCCGCTGGCATAGATGCCGATCCAGTTGGCCGACTGCAGCAAGGCCGCTGCCTCTTCGATCTGGCGCGGGACCAGATCGTCCAGCGCGCGCTGGATGGCGGACAGGGAATTGCGGCAGGTCTTGCGCACGATGTTGCCGATATCATCGTGCCTGGTGATCTGCTCGTAGACGAAGGGCGCCGTCGGCACCAGGCTTTGCGCCAGCGCCAGCTTGAAATCCTGATAGCCGTTGAAGCCGAAGCGGCGGCAGAAGCGCACGATGGTCGGATCGCTGACGGCACAACGCTCGGCCAGCGCGGCCATGGTCATGTGGATCACCTCCCCTGGCGCCTGGCTGACGAAGCGCGCAATGCGCAATTCAGCCGCCTTCATTTCCTCTTGCTCGCGCAGTATCTGCTGTAGCAGGCTATTGCTCATGACTGTCCTTTATTGTCGGCTTTTATTGCAGGCTTTATCCAGGGGACGATTCTATAAGACAGCAGGTCCTCCAGGCGATGCAGCCTTTGCTCCTGACCAACCCTGACATCGCGGCCGCCCCCCCAGGGCACCACGAAGAACGGCACGCCGGCCGCAGCGGCCGTGGCCTGGTCGACCGAGGTATCGCCGACGTAGGCCCAGGCGCCATCGGGCAGCGCCATCTGCTCGGCCACCGCCAGCAGATGGCCGGGATCGGGCTTGCAGGCCGGCACGGCATCGGCGCCCAGCGCCACTTCCACCAGCGGCGACAGCTCCAGCAGATCCAGGATCTGTCGCGTCAGCGTATGCGGTTTGTTGGTGCAGATGCCCAGACGGATGCCGGCTGCATGCAGCTTGGCCAGGTCTTCGCGCACATGGGGGAAAAAGCGCGTATGACTGGCCGGATTGCGGCGATAGTGCCCGATGTAGCACGCCACGGCGGCATCCAGTTCGGCCGTGCCAAGCGCCACACCCTGTTCAATGAGGATGTCCTCGATCAGGCGGCGCGGACCGTTGCCGATGAAGCGTTCGACCTGCGCCACCTCCAGCGCGGCATGACCTTGTTCGGCCAGGTAGGCATTGACGGCGGCGGCGATGTCGGGCGCACTGTCGATGAGCGTACCGTCGAGGTCGAAGATGAGGGCCTCGTAGCTGGCGTGTGCGTGCTGGTTCATGGCGCCTCCCCGAGCGCTGCCAATGCGCCCAGGCGGGCGAAGCTGCCGGTGAGCAGCGGATAGAGTTGCTGATAGATGGCGCGGGCCTGCCCATAGCGCTCGCGCCGGGTGACATCGGGTCGCTCGCGCGTCAGTTCCGGCAGCAGGCTGGCGGCGTGGTCGATGTCCGGCCATACCTGCATGCTGACGCCGGCCAGCAGGGCTGCGCCCAGGGCGGCTCCTTCGGCCGCGCCCTGGCGCGTGAGGACGTCGCAACCCAGCATGTCGGCCTGGATCTGCCGCCATACTGCCGAGCGCGCCCCGCCGCCGGAGGTGCTGACTTCCGCAGAGGACACGCCCATGCTGCGCATCAGGTCCTGCATGTCGCACAGGGAATGCACCACGCCCTCCAGTACGCTGCGCGAGAGGTCGGCGTGATCATGGCGGGCATTAAGGCCGATGAAGGCGGCACGGGCCGACGGATCGGGATGGGGGCAGCGCTCGCCGTTGAGGTAAGGCAGGAACAGCAAGCCATGTGCCCCGGGAACGCTACGCCCGGCGGCTGCGGCGATGGCCTCGAAGGACGGCGGCTCGCCCGCGCCGGCACAAAGCACATTGCGGAACCAGGCCAGCGCCCCGCCCGCATTGAGTGACACGCCCATTGCATGCCAGCGCCGGGCATCGACGTTGCAGAAGACCTGTATCCGCCCATCCGGGGAAGACAGGGGCTGATCCAGTGCAGCGGCGACGATGCCGGCGGTACCGATGGTGGTCTGCAGCGTGCCGGGCGCCACCACGCCGGCACCCAGTGACTGGATCACGCTGTCACCGCCGCCCCCGATGACCGGAATCCCCGCTGCAATGCCAAACATGGCGGCTGCCTGTGCGTGCACATGGCCGCTGACGACCTGCGATTCGAAACAGGCGGGCAAATGGGCGGAGTCCAGCCCGGCCAAGGCGATCAGCTCGGTCGCCCACTGCCTGCGCCGTACGTCGAACAGGCCCGTGCCGGATGCGTCGGAGACCTCGGTGGCGATCTCGCCGGTGAGCACGTAACGCAGATAATCCTTGGGATTGAGGGCGACCCGCAGCTGTTCATACCATTGCGGCTCGTGCTGCTGCATCCATAGCAGCTTGCCACCGGTGTAGCCGACCAGCATGCGGTTGCCAGTGTGTGCCAGCAAGGACGGCAAGCCACCGGCCGCCTGCGTGATCTGGTCGGCCTCGGCCTGGTTTCGCTGGTCGTTCCACAGGATGGCCGGACGCAGTGGCCGGTAGTGTTGATCCAGTGCGGTCAGGCCATGCATCTGGCCCGACAGGCCGATGCACAGCACATCGACCGATCCGGCCGCCTGCAGCACCTGGGCCACGGCCTGGCGCGCCGCTGCTATCCAGTGGGCCGGCTCCTGCTCGACCCAGCGCTCGCGCGGTTGCGACACCGGATAGCCAACGCTGGCGCTGGCGAGGATGCGTGCATCGGTCGAGAGCAGCAAGGCCTTGCAGGCGGAGGTGCCGAGGTCTATGCCCAACAGGCAGGTCGTCATGATCAGACTCCCACGCCGTGATGCAGACGCACGTGCTTGAACTGGAAATACTCCAGCAAGCCCTCGCGCCCGTGCTCCACGCCTACCCCGCTCTGCTTGCGCCCACCGTAGGGCGCATTCATGATGCCGGCGTCGACATGGTTGATGGCTACATTGCCGACGTCCAGCTCGGCCGCGCAGCGATGGATTTCCTGCAGGTTCTGGGTATAGGCGTAGGCGGCCAGGCCATAGGGCGTGTCGTTGGCCAGCGCGATGGCCTCATCCAGCGTATCGAAGGGCGCCACGCCGACCAGTGGGCCGAAGGTCTCTTCGCGCATGACCAGCATGGCGTGGGTACAGTCGGCCACGATGGTGGGCTGGAAGAAGAAGCCCTGCGCGAACTGCTCGCCATCCGGGGCAGTGCCGCCAGCCACCAGCCTGGCGCCGCGCTCCAGCGCATCCTGTAGATGTGCGCGGGTCTTCTGCAGGGGCGCAAGCTGCGCCATCGATCCCACGTCCGCCTGCGGATGCAACAGCCCGTCGCCGATGACCAGCGCGCGCGTGGCCGTGGCGAACTGTTCCAGGAAGTCCGCATAGACGGCGCGCTCGACATAGATGCGATTGATGGCGATGCAGATCTGACCCATGTTGCGGAAGGAACGCCGCACGGCGCCCCGTACCGCTTGTGCCAGATCGGCGTGGCGGGTCACCAGCATGGGGCAATTGCCGCCCAGCTCCAGCGACAGGCGCTTGATCGAAGGGCAGGATTGCTGGATGCGCAAGCCGGTCTGGCTCGACCCGGTAAAGGCGATCTTGGAGACGGACGGGTGTTGCACCAGCGCCAGCCCGACGCTGGCACCAGCGCCGGTCAGCACGGACGCGATACCGGCCGGAATGCCCGCCTGCAGGGCTTTCTCGGCGATGTACAGTGCCGTGAAGGGAGTGAATTCGGAGGGCTTGATGATCACCGCGCAGCCTGCGGCCACGCCGGCGCACAGCTTCCAGCCGACCAGTTCGGCCGGATAGTTCCAGGGGGTGATGGCCGCCACCACGCCAATGGCTTCGCGCATCACCAGGCTCTGGTAACCGGGCTGGTCATTGGGGATGATCTCGCCGTGCACGCGCAGGGCTTCTTCGGCATAGAAATGGCAGGCTTCGACCAGCTTTTTGATCTCACCCAGGGCCTCGCTGAGTGGCTTGCCCTGTTCTGCCGTCATCACCTGGGCCATGGCGGACGCGTCATCGAGGATCAGGCTGCCCAGCCTGTGCAAGGCATCGGCGCGGACCCGTGCCGGCTGGCGCGACCAGGGGCGCCAGGCAAGCTCGGCCGCCGCGACGGCAGAATCGATCTCGGCAGAGGTGGCCACGGCAATGTCGCCGAGGGGCGTGTTGCGGGCGGGATTACGCACCTGCAGCCGCGCGCCCTGCCCTTCGACGAACTGGCCTGCGATAAACAGCTTGCCCGACAGCCGGGCCAACACATCCTGCATGATGCACCTCCTCGAACGACGGAAAATCTAGTATAACTAGATAAATACACCGCAAACAAGCGCGACGTATTGAATTTTTTCTAAAATATCAACAATAAACGGCAAAATAGATTCATTTTTCTAAGAGAACATACTGTTTATGTAGTATTGCTATCACCCAACGATTTCAAGGAGACGCAACCATGAAGACACGCTCAACCCAAGATCTCTCCGGCCAGCTAGCCCTGGTCACCGGTGCCGGGCAAGGCATCGGCGCGGCCTGCGCGACTGCCCTGGCCGAGCAAGGAGCCACGGTGGTCTGCACCGATCTTGACGGGGATCGTGCCGCCGCCATCGCCACCGGACTTGCGCGGCCGGGTCAGGCTTTCGCACTGGATGTGACCGATAGCGCGGCACTGAACGCCCTGGCCGCCCAACTTCCCCCACTGGACATCCTGGTCTGCAATGCCGGCGTGGTCAGCAACACGCCGGCCGAGGACATGGAAGACGAAGAATGGGACCGCGTGCTGGCCGTCAACCTGGGCGGCGTCTTCAAGACCTGCCGAGCCTTTGGCCGACGCATGCTGGAACGTGGCCGGGGCAGCATCATCAACATCGGCTCCATGTCGGGGATGATCGTCAACGTGCCGCAGCCGCAATGCCACTACAACGCCTCCAAGGCGGCGGTCCACCATCTGACGCGCTCGCTGGCGGTGGAATGGGCCACGCGTGGGATCAGGGTCAATGCGGTGGCGCCGACCTACATCGCCACGCCGCTGCTGCAGGAGCTGGAAAAGGAAAAGGCCTTGATCGCGCGCTGGATGGATCTCACCCCCCAGCAGCGCATGGGGCGCCCGGACGAAGTCGCGGCAGTGGTGGCGTTTCTGGCCTCGGAGGCGGCCAGCCTCATCACTGGCGCCGTCATCCAGGCCGACGGTGGCTATACCTGCATCTGAGGCTTCAAACTCTTGGCCAGCTTGCCAAGGTGCGGTAGTCCCCGACATTGACGGTTTCTGCCGTCATCGGCTTTCTTAGCGACCGTGGGGCAAGACCTCTCAGATGGGATCACCACTTTTCTTCAACCTGGCATTGGCCTCCATCATTTTGACCAACTGATACAGCGCCGTCACGGTCGGAGTCGGTACCCCCTGCTTGATGCCTTGCTCGATCACGGCGCCATTGATGAAGTCGATTTCGGTCTGCCGTCCGGCTTCGATATCCTGCAGCATCGATGGCTTGTGGTTTGTGTGCATCCTGAACGCATGATCTATCGCCTGCTCTACCTGCGGCAGACTGACCGGAATCTGCAGTGCATGGGCCACGGCCACCGTTTCAGTCGCGATGCGCAATGCCAGGCTGCGGCCTTCACCGCTCGATCCGACCGTACCCACATTGCAGCCGCTGACGGCACAGACCGAATTCAGCGCCGCATTGAAGGCGATCTTTTCCCAGATGGCTTGTTGCACCTGTGGGTCGGCGCTGCAATGGAGGCCGGCGAGGCTGAAGATATCGGCGATCTGGCTCACCTCCGGGCGGTGCTGCCCCGACAGCGTCCAGATCCTGACCTGGCCATCGCCATGGCTGTGCACCACCCCGGCAGACCTGAGGTCGGCGGGCAAGTTGGTCATGCCGACGATGATGCGTTCGCGTGGAATCACTTCGGCAATGATTTCGGCATTCCCCAGGCCATTTTGCACCGATAGCGCCCAGGTTCGCGGCCCCACCAGATGCCCCAGGGCGTGGGCGGCGCTGCGGGTATGGAAGCCCTTGGTAAAAAAGACGATCAGATCAAACGGCTCGGAGAAGGTGTCGGCCGTCCCGACCGGCACCCTCACCGTATGCACGCCCTTGTCATCGCTCAGGGACAGGCCGTTACTGCTGATCGCAGCGATCGTAGCGGGGGTGACTTCGATGAAACTGACCTGCTGTCCACTCAGTGCCAGACGCGCACCAAACAGGCCTCCCATGGCGCCAGCGCCGACGATGGCAATGTTCATGCTGAATGTTCCTTCTTCAGATGCGCAGGGGCTACCGTAGCGCGGGGAATATGCTTGCGTACCGACAGCAGCGCGACAAAGACGAACAGCATCGCCCCTGCCAACATCGCCAGATAACCCGAGGCACCGCCCTGGGTGATCACGATGGCGCCGGCGAAGGCGCTGAGGATGGCGCCCAGCCGACCGAAGGCCAGTGCTGCGGCAGTGCCGGTGGCGCGCACCTGGGTCGGATAGATATAGGCGCATAGCGCGTACATCGTGCATTGGACGGCGTTGACGAAGAGCCCGTGCAAGCCTATTCCCACCACCAGCAGCGTGGTCTGGCTGGCCACGTCCAGGCTGCGCAGCAGCAATGCGGTCGCGGCGGCGGCCAGGCAGCACAGCAACATCGGCACGCGCGAGCCGAAGCGGCCGATGATCAGCGCGCACAGCAATGCCCCGAGGACGCCGCCGACGTTGTAAGCCGTCAGGCCGCTGCCGGCCACCGAGGGACTCAGGCCCTCTCCGGCCAGCATCGTGGGCAGCCAGCTGAATGCACTGTAGACAGCCAGCAGGTTCATGAAGAAGGCGATCCACAGCGCCATGGTGTCGCGTGCCTGCCCGGGGGCAAACAGCGCGCCGAATCCCGCGCGCGGGTGCGTGGTCTGCTCACGCGCATCGCTGAAGCGCATGTCGGCTGCCACCGCGCGTGACATGCGCAGTAGCAGGCGTCGCAACTCATCCCAGCGATGCGGCTGGCGCGCCAGGTAACGCGGCGACTCCGGGATGACGAGCCACAGCAACACCGAAAACGCGATCGGCAGCAGACCGCCCAGCAGGAACAAGCCGCGCCAGCCGTAGTGCGGCAACACCAGGTTGGCGAACAAGCCCGCCAGCATACCGCCCAGCGGAACGCAGACGATGGTGGCCGTGACTGCCAGCGTGCGTCGGCGAGCCGGGCTGAATTCGGCCGTCATGGTGGTCGAGGTCGGCAAGGCACCGCCGATGCCCAGGCCGGCGAAGAAGCGCAGGATGGCAATGGTGGTGATGTCCGGCGAGAGCGAGATCAGGCTGGTGGCCAGGCCGAAGACGAAGACGCTGCCGATGATGGCCAGGCGCCGCCCGAAGCGATCCGCGAACAGCCCGGCGAAGGCGCTGCCGATGCCCATGCCCACCAGGCCGGCCGCGACCGCCGGCGCGAAGGCGTTGCGCGTGATCCCCCATTCCTTGATCAGGCTGGGGATGGCGAAACCGATCAGTTGCCCATCGAAGCCGTCCATGACAATCGATAGCGCCGCCAGGCACACCACCAGCTTCTGGAAGCCGGTAAATGCGCCCTCATCCAGCACGCGTCCGATATCGACGGTCTTGGCTTGTTCTACGGTGTGGGTGCTCATGCGCGCTCCCGGGCGTTGCCAACGGTGATCGCGGGGGTGGGTGAAGCGATGCGCGCGGGCGCGCAGTCGTGCTGCAAGAGCCAGGATGTCGTTGTCATGGCGGTCTCCTCGTTGATATCGCACGGGTCCAATGCGGATCGGCCCGCTGTTGCGATTATTGTTGTGGTGTTCGGTCAGGCCGGATCTGTGCGTGCCTGATGCCGTCCGGCTCAGAACGGGTAATGACGTGGCGTGGTTTGCACCGTGACCCAGCGCAGGTCGGTGAATTCGGCGATGCCGGCCTTGCCGCCGAAATGGCCGAAGCCACTCGACTTGACGCCACCGAAGGGCATCTGTGCCTCGTCGTGGACGGTGGCGCCATTGACGTGGCAGATGCCCGACTCGATACGGCGCGCCAGGCTCAGGGCGCGGGCGACATCGCGGCTGAACAGCGCTGCCGACAAGCCATATTCGTTGTCGTTGGCACAGGCGATGGCGGCCTCATCATCCCTGACCCGCACGATGGGCTTGACCGGTCCGAAGGACTCTTCGTGGTAGATATTCATCTGCGCCGTTACGTGGTCCAGCAGTGTCGCCGGCATCAGCGTGCTCTCGGCCTTGCCGCCGCAGACCAGCGTCGCGCCCTTGGACAGGGCATCGTCGATGAGGGCGTTGCAGCGCTGTACGGTGGCCAAGTCCACCACCGAACCCAATACCACCGGCCCCTGGCGCGGATCGCCCAGCGGCAGGCTGCGCGCCTTGGCGGCCAGACGCGCGACGAAGTCATCGGCGACGCGCTCGTCGACGATGATGCGCTCGGTGGACATGCAGATCTGCCCCGAATTGGCGAAGGCACCAAAGGCTGCGGCCTGTACGGCCGCCTCGATGTCGGCATCGTGCAGCACGATGAAAGGCGCCTTGCCGCCCAGTTCCAGCACGGCGGGCTTGAGGTGCCTGGCGCATTGCGCGGCGATGATGCGGCCGACGCGGGTCGACCCGGTGAAATTGACCCGTCGCACCGCCGGGTTGGCGATGATGGTGTCCACAATTTGCGCGGCGTCTTGCGGGGCATTGGTAATGAAGTTGACCACGCCCGCAGGCAGACCGGCATCCTGGATGGCTTCGATGATGAGGCCATGCGTGGCCGGACAGATTTCGGAGCCCTTGAAGACGACCGTATTGCCGCAGGCCAGCGGCAAGGCGATCGCGCGCACGCCCAGGATCACCGGCGCGTTCCAGGGAGCGATGCCCAGCACCACGCCAGCGGCCTGGCGCAGACCCATGGCAAGGTTGCCGGGGACGTCCGAGGGGATGATCTCGCCGGCAATCTGGGTCGTCATGGCCGCGGCTTCGCGCAAGCCGTCGGCGGCCAGATGCACGTTGAAGCCAGCCCAGTGGTGCGAGGCGCCGGTTTCGGCGGCCATGGCGTCTGCAAACGCCTCGGCGCGGGCCTGCAGCGCATCGGCCGCGCGGGTGAGCAAGCTGCGGCGCTCGCCTGGGCCCATGGCGGCCCAGGCGGGAAAGGCGTCGGCCGCCGCCTGCACCGCCGCGCGGGCGTCGGCCACGGTGGCCGCTGGTGCGCGCGAGGCCACGCTGTGGTCGAGCGGATTGCGTCGTTCGAAGTAGGCAGCGTCTGCGGCGAAACGGCGCTGGCCGTTGATGAGCATGTTGACTTCCTGCATGGTCTCCTCCTGTTGTCTTTATCTCGGGGTTCAGTTCACGATATTCGGTGCAGCGCCACGCGGGCGCAGCAAGGCAGAAAGCTCATCGCACCAGCACTTCCACCAGGCGTGGTGCATGGGCCGACAAGGCCGCGCGCAGTGCGCCGGCCAGTTCGGCAGGATCGCTCACGCGCACGCCCTGGCATCCCATGGACTGCGCCAATGCGACGAAATCCAGTCCGGGCAGGTCGGTGCCCTGGACCACGTCGTCGGCGCCGAAGCCGAAGGCCGGTGCGAAGTCCTGCAGCGCGGCGTAGCGGCCATTGTTGATGATCACGAAGGTAATGGGTAGGCCCAGCTGTACCGCGCTGTAGATGGCCTGCGGCGAGTACATCGCCGAGCCATCGCCGATGAGCCCGATCACGCGCTGGTGCGGCCTTGCCAGCGCCACACCCACTGCCGCCGGCATCCCATAGCCCAGGCCACCGCTGGCCATGGTGTAGAAGCTGCCGGGGCGGGTGAAGGGCAAGTAGGCTTGCATGGTCGGCCGCGAGCCGGGGGCTTCCTCGACCACGATGTCCTCTGCCGCGCGCACGTCGGCCAGGGTCTGCATCGCAAAGGCGGTGGACATCGGCGCCTCCGGTGCGGCGCGTGTGCGCGCTTCACGCCGAGCCGGCTGCTGGCGGGTTGCCGGCGGGTGCTGCGCCATCTGCACCAGCAGGTCTTGCAGGCCCAGCCGGATATTGCCCACGATGGCGCTGCCTTGCGGGGTCCAGGAAGCGGTCATCGGATCATCGATGAGCTGGTACAGCGTCGCCCCCGGCGGCAAATGCGGGCCACTGCCTTCGACGTGATAGGTGAAAGCCGGTGCCCCCGCCACGAAGACCAGGTCGTGGCCCTCCAGCAGCTCCACGATCTTCTCGCGCATGGCCGGCAGGAAACCGGCAAACAGACTATGGTCTTCGGGGAAGCTGCAGCGCGAGGACATCGGTGCCACGAACACCCGTGCATGACAGGACTCGGCCAGACGGATGGCCTCCTCCCAGGCTCCGGCGCGGTCCAGTTCCGCACCGACCACCATGGCCGGGCGCCGGCTACTGGCCAGCGCGGCGGCCAGCGCTGCGATGGCACCCGCTTCGGGCCGGCTGCAGGTGGTGACTTCTGTAGCGGCAAGCAGCTCGGCCGGTTGCTCCCAGTCATCCACGGGAATGGAGACGAAGACCGGGCCCCGCGGCTCCTGCATGGCGATGTGATAGGCCCGCGCCAGCGCACGGGGAACGTCGGCTGCGCGCGCCGGTTCGATGCTCCACTTGACGTAGGGCTTGGCCAGCTCGGTTGCCTGCGAGGCCGCCAGGAAAGGGTCGAAAGGCAGGATGGAGCGTGCCTGCTGGCCGGCGGTGATGATCAGCGGGGTGCGGTTGCGAAAGGCCGTGAAGATATTGCCCATGGCATTGCCCACCCCGGCCGCCGAATGCAGGTTGACCATGGCGGCCTTGCCGCTGGCCTGGGCATAGCCATCGGCCATGCCGACCACCACGGCTTCCTGCAAGCCCAAGACGTAGCGGAAGTCGGCGGGAAAGTCGCGGAACATCGGCAATTCGGTGGAGCCGGGATTGGCGAATATGGCGCTCATGTCGAGTCGACGCATGAGATCGAATACGGCATCACGCACGGTGATGGCGGGCAAGGGTGTCTCCTGCATACAGATCCTGTGTAAGGCCTCATGGCTGGGCCGGGTGGATGATGGGAGGCAGTATGTAAGCTCGTGACGTCTTTGAAAATTGCCAAATTGGATAAAAGTCATGACATTTGGTAATGTCTAGCTGACCTGTCGGTGAGTCATCGTGCTGCCCGCACCCCACCCCATCCGCACTATCCGCGCTATCCGCGCTATCCGCGCTATCCGCGCTATCACCAGGAGACATCATTGAGTTTCAACCTGCAGCAGCTGGAAATGTTCAATGCCATCGTCGCCGCAGGGAGCCTGGGGCGCGCTGCAGCCGTCCTCGACCTGACCCAGCCGGCCTTGAGTCGCGCGATCAAACGTCTGGAAGAGTCAGTCGGCGGGGCGCTCTTCGAGCGTCACACCAAGGGTATGCACCTGACACCGCTGGGCAAGGCGCTATTGCCGCACGCGATGTCGTTGCAGCGTGAAGCCCGGCAGGCCCGCGAAGAACTGGACGCCATCCGCGGCCTGACAAAGGGGGTCATCAAGGTCGGGGCGGTGGGCAGCATTGCCAGTCTGGTGCTGCCACTGGCAGTGCGTGGCGTACTGGACAAGTGGCCCAACCTGCGGGTGGAGATCATGGAGGGGGTATGGGACCGTCTGGTCGAGGGCTTGCTCACGCATGAGATCGACCTGGCGCTCGGCACCTCCGGCGCCGAAAGTGACGGCGTGGCGGCCATCTCCGACTGTCGCTGGAGCGATCTGAGCTACGTGGTGGCGGGACGCGACCATCCGTTGCGCGAACGCGGCAAGATCAGCCTGGCCGATACCCTGACGCAGCGCTGGGCCTTGACGCCCCGGGGCACCGGACCGTATTTGCACGTGAAAGAGACTTTCGCCCAGGCCGGCTTGCCCATGCCCGAGATCGCTGTCGAATCGCGTTCGGTCACGGTGCTCAAGGGCCTGGTCGCGCGTTGTGGATTCGTGGGGTGGATGTCCGGTCCGATGTTCGATACCGAAAGCAAAGCGGGAGTGATCAATGCCCTTGCGGTAGAGGGCCTGAATGCACCGCGTACGTTGACCGCATTCCGCAGGCGGCAAGGGATATTGCCGGCGCCGGCGATCCGCTTGCTCGATGAATTGCGGCATCTGACCGGTTCCCTGCCCTCCAGCTAGGTCCCACATCAAATGAAAACACCCTACAGCGTCACTGCCTGTAGGGTGGGTAATCATCGATTTGCTATCGGGATCCTGGCCCGGGATCAGACCCGGTAGATCTTTTCGCCTGTCTGCACGATCCGGAATTTCTCGTTGGACAAGGGATCGAGGGCACGGCCATCGGCCAGCTTGTAGCTGCGGCTGAACGCCTGAGCCGCCTGGTCGGCCTCGTCCTGTTGTGTCTGGTACACCTCTACGTGGTAAGGGGTGCCGGTCTTGCCCTTGGCATCGAATTTTTCCACCAGATCCATATGTCGTCTCCTTAGTCGTGGCCTTGCGCCAAGGTCAACGATAGCAGATTTGGCGGGCCTTTCCAGCGCATTGCATGTTGCACTGCACAGTCCGTCCTCCCGGCAGTCGGGTTAGCTCAGAAGTGCAGGGTCACGCCCACGCCGAACTGGCGGGTCACCTCGGCCTTGTTCAGGCCGAATTTGGCGCCGGCATCGACATCGACCGTCTTGCTGGGCGACCAGATCACCCCCACCAGACCGTAGGCCGGCATTTTCCGGCTGGCAGCATCCTGGTTCTGGGCCACGCCGGTATCGGCGACCAGACGCCACTGCTCATCGAGTCCGTACCAGACTGCTGCCGAGGCCCGCCACACGGTCTTGCGCCGGGATTGCTGGTCGCTGTCGAGCTGGAAGCGGTTGTAGTTCAGGCCGAGGTTGCCATGCAAGGTCCAGGCGCCGATTTCATAGGAGGCGATGCCGGTCAGGCCGGCACTGCTGCGGCCATTGCCCAGGCCCTTGTCGGCGTCCCCGCTGGGGGTCAACAGCTCCGGCTTGAGTGCCAGCGACAGGCCATCCTCGTCGTAGTAGCGCCACTTGGCGCCCAGGGAGATATCCCCGCTGCCGGTGCCGCCGGTAGCCTGGAAGGTCTGGGGCAGGTTCAGGAACACGTCCAGTTGGTCAGTCACGCCATAGGTGAACGTAAAGGCCCCGACATGGCCAGCGTCGCCATTCTGGCGACTCCAGTCCGTGTTCATTTCCAGCTGTATTCCGCCTGCGCCTTGCACGCCAGCGTCATCGGTGACCAGCGGATGGGCGGCAAAGGCCGATTGGCTGATGACCAGCAAAAGCCCGGTAAGGCCAAGAATTTTCTTTGTCAACTGCAATCCCCTTGTTCTTGGTGCTATGAATGCGGCGCAAATCGTACTCGCGCAAGCCCTCCTCCACATGGATAAGCATGTCTTGGATAAATGTCACAGATATGTCGTCGGAACAAGCCGAAGAAAAATGCGCCGCTGCTCTGTAAGGACACATGGTCAATCAGGCAAGCGGGCATTGCGTCCGGACAGAAAGGGCGTGGCGTAGCCTGGTTAGTGAATGTGTGTCCTCGTCGGTGGCTGCGGTAAATGCCGTGGCTATTACGGGAGAAACATCAGATTGGCTGGGTTCATCGAACCTTGCGCGCAGACTGGAGACGATCATGGCGAAAAGCCGGTTGCAGGCCTTCCCTTCCACCCCAGGCGCAGGCCTGAGCCCTTGATCCCGTCGGGATGACGAGCTGGTGTTGCCAGCAGATCAAGACAGGGCTTCGTTTCCAGAGCGAGGGCAATAGTAGCACCGCTTGCTGACAAATCCGCAACAAAAAATTCGATATTTGCTGACATAAGCGGACCTCCCCCCGCTCCTCGTCGTCCCGTCAGCCTGCCTGTGCGGCGGCTGCCAGCTCCGGACCGATTTCTCGCAATACCCGGGTAGGAATCCCGAGCAAGCCGCCCCATTCGCTCCAGTCCCAGGAGACACGACCACAGACGTACTCCAGGCTCGACAACGGCAGCTCGAAGCGTTCGCCCAGCGCCAGCAGGCCTGGCAACAACGCGGCGCGCCGGGCATCGTCGGCGATGCACACGTCAGCGATGCAACCGGCCATCTCCAGCAGACGGCTCAGGCGTTGCTGGCGATCATCCTCGTCCAGGCCGCTGGCCCCGGGATCGCCATGGTGCAGGACGGCTTCACAGAAAAGCCTGGGGAAATGCCAGTCCTGCATCATGGCCGCAGCCAGGGACAGGTGATCGAAACCGAACACTTCCCGCTCTTCATCGCGTAGGGCACGTCCCTGCGCACCGCCCAGGAGCAGCTCACCGTAACGTCGTGGACGCGCAGAAGCCAGACCCAACTGGCCAATGCCAGCCAGCAAGCCGATGGTGAACATCTCGGCCGGCGGCGCCACCTGGAGCAAGTCGCCCAGCGCCTGGCCGGCACAGGCCATGGCGGTGGCACGGGCCCAGAAGGTGTCGTAGTCGAACTCCTTGCAATCGCCACGGCGGGCCGATTCGGTCAGGGAAATGGCCAGCGCCATCTGGCGCACGGCGTGCAGGCCCACCATCAACAACAGATCGACGCTGACCGAGGCGATCATGCGGCCCTTGTTGACGTTGGGAATATTGGCGATCTGGATAAGACGCCCTGCCAGCACCGGATCGCCCTGTACCTGGGCCACCAGATCCGGCAGGGCCAGGTCCTCCTGCTGGCACATCTGCATGATCCTCAGGCGCACGCCCGACGGCGCCGGCAAGACCTCGGAGTCTCGCAGCTGAGTGAAGGTCTGAGGATCGATGTAGGGTGACTTGGTCATGCGTATTATTTCTTAAGCCGATTGGATTGGCGTTATGCCAATTGAGGTTACTGAACTGCTCACTAGGATACCGAATTCAACCGCTTTTTGCGTCGCCGCAAAGCAAACTTTAGTCAGCTCGCCCCCCCTCCTGATTCTCAGGGTGGCAGATGGCTACTCCGCATCTCCCCTGCCCGGATGATGAAGAAACAAATAAGGCGTATCATCGGCCGCGCAAAACGACCACAACCATAAAGAAGGAGAACCAACCCAATGAAGCCCATCAAGACCATCCTGGCCCTGGCGTTCGGCCTGATGTCGGCCACCGCCGGCCTGGCCCATGCCGATGCCCTGGCCGATATCCAGAAAGCCGGCGTGGTGCGTATTGGCGTACCCCAGGATTTCGCGCCCTTCGGCTCGGTCAACACCGACCTGCAACTGCAGGGCCTGGACATCGACGTAGCCAAGCTGATCGCGCAGAAGATGGGGGTGAAGGTACAACTGGTGCCGGTGGCCAGCGCCAACCGCATCGCCTACCTGCAGACGCACAAGGCCGACCTGGTCATCTCCACCCTGGGCAAGAACGCCGAGCGCGAAAAAGTGATCGACTTCTCGCAAGCCTATGCGCCCTACAACAACAGCGTCTTTGGCGTGGAGAGCGTCAAGGTCACCGGACCGGCCGATCTGGCCGGCAAGACGGTCGGTGTGGCACGCGGGACCTTCCAGGACCTGCAGCTGACCGATACCGCGCCCAAGAGCGCCACCATCAAGCGCTACGAGGACAACAATGCCATGATCTCGGCCTATGTCTCGGGCCAGGTACAACTGGTGGGCACCGGCGACTTCGTGGCCTACGCATTGGCCGAAAAGGCCCCCAACAACAAGCCGGTGTTGAAGTACATCATCCATGAATCGAGCTGCAGCGTGGGCTTGAACAAGGGTGAAACGGCCCTGCTGGCCAAGGTCAACGACGCCATCACGGCGGCCAAGAAGAGCGGCGAACTCAATACCATCGTCAAGAAGTGGCTCAACGTGCCGCTACCGGCCAAGATGGCGACCACCTATCAGTAAAATCCATCAGGACCGCAAAGACAAAACGGCGGAGTGATCCGCCGTTTTGTCTTGCTCGGTCTTTCGCCCCCCTCAGAACTTCGACGACACCGCCAATCCCCACTTGCGCTCAGGATCACCGCTATCAGGTAGCAGCCCGTTGGAATAGTCCAGACTCAGCCCGACATTCTGGTTGAAGTTATAGGTCAGCACCGATTTCCAGTAGTGGATGCTGCGCGATCCCTGCAAGGCCTTCAATCCGGTGAAAGTGGTCGTGAAATCGAAGGGCAGCGCAGGATTGGTCGAGGCCAGCGTAAACCCGGCCTGGGCGCCCAGGCGGATGAAGTCCTGGTGCTGGTCGTAGACATCGGCATCACCACGGTTGGCGTAGATACCATTGCGGCTCTGCCCGATCAGGATGGGCTTGAACGCCACCCCATTGCCCCAACGCAGAAAATCATTGAGCAAGCCAGGCCGCACCGGCGTGAGCGTGAAGTTGAGCGTCAGCAGGCGACTGCCATCGGTATTGTTGACCAGGTAGTCCGGCCGGGCGGTCAGGTCTTCGGTGTCGGCCGAACCGGGATGGACGAAATGGAAGGCCGACAGCATCCCCACCTGGCTGGTGCGGGTGGTGGTCACGCTCTGGCTGCCGCCGTCATAGACGGTCACGCGGTTCTGCTTGAGACCCACATAGGGCACCGCCTCGTAGGTACTGCCGGTGTCGTCCATGGGCCGCTTGTCCAGCGAATACCCCGCATAGACCACCACGTCATTGGTGCGGGACTGCGCCACGTCGTCGTTGGCCAGGGTCACGCGGGCACGCTCGACCGAGGCATAGCCGGCCTGGTTGCTGCGGTCGATGGAGAGCTGGTCAGGATTGCCGCGCACGCGCACATGGTCCAGCCAGGTCGGTTGCGGTGCGGGGGCCGGGGTCGGGGCCGGGGCCGGGGTCGGGGCCGGGGTCGGGGCCGGGGTCGGGGTCGGGGTCGGGGTCGGGGTCGGCACCGCATTGCCGGCGGAGACCGGCGGCGTGGCAGCGGCCACCACCGGGGCGTGTTGCATGCGCGCAGCCGCGTTGGCATGCGGCAACACCAGAGTGGCATCGGCTACCGTACAGCGCAACGCGGCACGGCTGTTACCCGCAAAGAAGGCCTCGGCATTGCTGCTGCCGGTGGCCGTAAAACGCGCATCCTTGCCATCCAGCAGGCCCTGCAGGTCCTTTGCCATGCGATCCACATTGCAGCTGTCACCGCTGCAGGCCACGCCGGCGGCCTTCTCGGCGGCACGCTTGTGCAACAGCCAGGCCACCAGGGCGCGCGGCGAGGACAGCGGTGCGGCTTCCTTGCCCACGGAGAGATAGGCGGTACTGACGGGATAGGTCTGGATGAGATGGGTGGCCAGCTTGTCCTTGTCCAGGTTCAGGCCGGGGGAGCACAGGCTGCCGTTGTCGGCCGCCAGCGCCAGCGAGATCGCGCCAGGGGCGCAGCACAGCAGCGCTACTGCGCTCATTGGAAGTCGTATGGGCATCAGGTCTGGCTCAGGAATTCATCAGTGACAGGCTTGGCAATGCGCGCAGCTCCAGCTGGCCCAGCAGATAGGGCTGGATCACCAGCTTGTAGCTGTCCAGGTCAAAGCCCCTGAGACTGGCGGCAGGTCTTGCCCTGAGCTGGCGATGATCGCGATCGAGCGAACCGAGGTAGCGCCAGTGGTCGATCACATGCACCTGCTGCCAGCCGTCGCCTTTCTCGACGATGCCCATTGCGCCGGCATAGGGCCAGGGCTGGATACGCAAGTCCTCCAGCGCCTGCAGCAGGCGCTGCTGGTGCTGCTCGCCGGATTCTTCGCCAGTGCAAGCGCCCCGGCAGCGTCTGATCTGCCGCGCAAAGCAGGCCGCGCCCAGGCTGCTGGCCTGCTCCAGGCCCGTGGCAATCGAACACAATGCGTGGCGCTCCACCAGCTTGTGCAGGGCGTCCCGGGCGGCGCGCTCGCTGGCGAAGATACCGAAGAGATTCTCGGCGCGCCCCAGCTCAGATTCGCTCACCTGCGCCACCTGCGGCCGGCCGTCCATGTCCAGGCGCAAGGTGAACAGGCCGCGCCTGGAGCGGGGCTTCTTGTTGTGGCTGGGCTGCAGGTCGCGCAGGAGGCTATGTTCCAGCAAGGCCGCGCCCAACTCGCCGGCGGTACGGCGGTGCTCGATACGGCGCGTCTGGCCGATCAGGTAGGCTTCATCATGGTTGTGCAGATGGGCCAATACGCGGCTACGCAAGTTCAGGCTGCGGCCCACGTAAAGCGGCCGGTCGTCTGCCCCACGCAGGAGGTAGACGCCGCAGCCCTCGGGCAAGGCCGCGATGCCCGCACGCTCGATATGCGCGGGATAGGTCATGGTCGCAGCCCGAAACGCCGCTGGCGGCGGTGCATTGAAGCTGGTGCGGGGCCGGCCAAGCTGACTACGCTCGCCTTCCTGCACCAGCAAGCGCTCCACCAGCGCTGCCGGCAACTTGCGCGGCTGGGCCGAGGGCGCATGCGGCATCAGCGCGGGCATCGCGGCATGCATCAGGGGACGGGTGAACAGCTGGGTCAATGAAGCAGGCGAAGTAGGCGAAGTATGCAAGGTGCGGTGGCTGATGGTATTCATGGCGCGGGCCAAATCCTTCTTGTTCTTCATGTCACGTAGGGACGTGCTCAGTCGATGAGGGGTGGCGTTCCGGGTAACGGAGAGCCGGGAATGGTGGGCATTATGGAGAGCCCCCCTGGCCGGCACAGTCGGCAGGATGATGAAGATCGTGTAGGACATTGCCCACCGCCCGCCCGCGCGGCAATCCCGCCGAGCTTGGGCGGGTCCGACTGCGCTGCCCGAGCGTTTTTCCTACAGGGATTTAGCGTTTGCGCCGATACAGGCGTGCCAACGGCAGTCGTAGGCTGGATTGCCTTTCCCTGCCCCCTGGAGCCTTCTCATGTCTGCCACCGTCGCCGAAATCCTCATCGATACACTCTGCCAATTGGGCGTGCGCCAGATCTTCGGCGTCGTGGGCGATGCCCTCAATCCCCTCACCGATGCCATCCGCCGCGACAAGCGCATCGAATGGATAGGCGTGCGCCACGAAGAAGGTGCGGCCCTGGCCGCTGCCGGCCAGGCCAAGCTGACCGGCCGTCTGGCGGTGTGCTGCGGCACCACCGGCCCGGGCGCCAACCACCTGGTGGCCGGGCTCTACGAAGCCCGCAAGGACCACGCGCCCGTGCTGGCGATCTCCGGCGGCGTACCAGCGGCCCGGCGTGGCACCGACTACCTGCAGGAGAATGCACCGGAGCTGCTCTTTCGTGACGTGGCCTGCTACAGCCAGATCGTCACCAGTGCCGAGCAAGCCCCGGCCGTGATCCACCAGGCCATCGCCCAGGCCTATGCCCAGCGCGGCGTGGCGCACCTGAACCTGCCGGCCGACATCATCGGTGCCCGTGCCTCCGGCGACGTGCCCAGCCTGCAGACCTTGCGCGCGCGCCCCGAACTATCCCCTGCGGCCGAGACCATCCAGGCCGCCGCCGACCTGATCAATGCAGCGGGTAGCATCGCCATCTTCGCCGGCCAGGGCTGCCGGGGTGCCATCGACGAGGTGCTGGCGCTGGCCAGCAAGCTGCAAGCCCCCGTGATGCACACCTTCCGGGCCAAGGACATGGTGGCCTACGACCATCCCCACTGGATCGGTGGCGTGGGCCTCATCGGTGGTGCGCCTGGCACCGATGCCTTGCATGCGGCCGAGCTGGTGCTGATGCTGGGCTCGGACTATCCCTATTCCGAATTCCTGCCCACCCGGAGTCAGGTGATCCAGATCGACGAGCGCGGCTTCGTGCTGGGGCGGCGCGCGCCGGTCACGCTGGGCATCACCGGCTCGGTCGCGCCGGCCGTGCGGCAATTGCTGCAGCAGGTGGAGGGCAAGACCGATAGCGGCTTCCTGCAGCAGGCCAACGCCGATCGCGAGCGCTGGAACGCCAAGCTCGACGATGCTGCCCAGGTCAAGCGCCACCACAAGAAGATCAAGCCGCAAACCCTGGCGCGGCGCCTGAGCGACCTGGCCGATCCGGCAGCGGCCTTCGTGGTTGATACCGGCGTGGTCACGCTATGGTGTGGCAACTGGATCCGCCAGCGCGGCGGGCAGCGCATCCTGGCGTCGTTCAACAATGCCGCCGTCGGTACCTCGCTGGGCCAGGCCAATGGCATCCAGGCGCTGGAGCGCGAGCGCCAGGTCGTGGTGGCCGTGGGGGATGGCGGCTTCACCATGCTGCTAGGCGAATTCATGACCAGCGTGGAGCACAGGCTGCCGGTGAAGGTAGTGGTATTCAACAATCGCGAATGGGGCCTGGTGCATCTGGAGATGGAGGAAGCCGGCATGCCCGCGTTCTCCGGTTCGGAATTCCCCAACCCCGACTTTGCGGCCTTTGCGCGTGCCTGTGGCGGGCATGGCTACACGGTGCGTACCCCCGATGAACTCGACCAGGGCTTGCAGGAACTGCTGGCCGCGCCCGGCCCGGCGGTGCTGGATGTGTTCATCGATCCGGACGAGCTACCGGTCATGCCACACATCAAGATGGAGCAGATCTGGCGCTTCGGCCTGGCCAAGGTGCGAGAAAGTCTGATCGCCATGCGCGGGGCATGAGGGGTGACCATCGGCCATCAGGCGCGCCCCTCGCGCATTCTTACGCGCAGTTGCGCACTCCCCTGATATCGCCGGGCCAGCCTGTCCGATACGCTCATTACCTACCCGCCGTGATCAACGTTCAACTCAAAGGAGCTTGCCATGAGCACCAGCAAACCCGCACCACATCAGCATCGTCCCACCCAGTACGACACGCCCTCGGAGGTCGCGCTGGACGAAGCCAATGAGATGAGCTTCCCCAGCAGCGATCCGGTGGCCACCTCCAATATCACCCGTATCGAGAAAGCACCCGATATGGACAAGGCCAGCAACGACCACCAGAACAGCAACAAGATCAAGCAGAAAACCCGGGAGTGAGCCTGCCTCAGCCTTGGCGTTAGATCCGTTAGTCCGTAAGTCCGTAAGTCCGTTACTTCCGCTTCCCCCCACCTCAACCAGGGCGGCCCGGCAGGATGCCAGCCGGCCGCTTCATCTTGCAAGGGAGATCATGATGAGCAATCGCTACCATCAACTCAAGGTCGCCGTGCTGGTCACCGACGGCTTCGAACAAGCCGAATTGCTGGAACCGAAAAAGGCCCTGGAAGCCGCAGGAGCCACCGTCCATATCCTGTCCGACAAGCGCGACAGCGTGCAAGGCTTTCAGCACGTGGACAAGGGTGAGCTGGTCGCAGTGGATGGCACCCTGGATACGGCGCGCGCCGAAGAGTATTCGGCCATCCTTTTGCCGGGAGGCGTGGTCAATGGCGACGCCTTGCGCCTGCTGCCCGAGGCGCGTAATTTCGTGCGTGCCGCCAACGATGCGGAAAAACCCATCGCCTCCATCTGCCATGGCGGCTGGCTACTGATTTCCGCAGGCATAGCCCGAGGACGCACCGTCACCAGCTGGCCCAGCCTGCAAGACGATTTCCGTAATGCCGGCAGCCAATGGGTAGACCAGGAAGTGGTATCGGATGAAAACTTCGTCTCTTCACGCAAGCCAGCCGACATCCCCGCCTTCAATCACGCCTTCATGAAGCTGCTGGATCAACAGCAGCGTCGCGAGCAACGCCTGCATCCCGCCGCTGCCGGCGACGAAACGATCAGCGAGGCTGCTGGCGAAGCTCCCGGCCAGCCGCAAGCGGGCCATCCCGCCAGCGCCCCCGCCGCACCGCCAGCCCATGAAAACGAAGCTTTCGCGGTGGCACGCGGCGAATCACCGCAAAGCGATGGTTGAAGCAGACCGGCCAGACCAGGGGGCCAGGACGGGACCCGCGCCCTAGGCGGACGGTTGCGCCTGACGCTGGCGCATGGCTTCGGCCAACAGCGCCAGTGCGGCCTTTTCGGCGCTCTTGCGCTTCTTGCAGATGCGTACAGGCTGCCCCTGCAGGTCCATGCTCCAGAGATGATCGATGCGGGTGTCGAGATAAGCCACGAACTTGTGCTTGTCCAACTTGGTCACGCGCGGCATGAACAGACCGGATTGCTGCTGTTCAACGGATTTGGCGAAGTGCTTCATGGCAAGTCTCCTCGGCGCTCAGGCGGGGATGGGACATGACAGGCTGTGAGTCAGACTCAATTCAGCATAGACGATAGCCGCCGCAACGGAAGCGCATTATCACTTCCTTTGCATTTCCGGTTCACTTGCGTTGCGGTGGCGGTTTCCGTGCCGCCTTATTTCTTGGCGGTATCCAGCTTCTGCTTCAGGTCGCGTCCCATCTGCAGATGCTGCTGCAGCCCCGGCAAGGTCTGGGTGGCGAAGTTCTTCACATCCGGATCCTTGGCCGACGTCGAATTCTTCTGGAACAGCTTGACCGCATCCTCATGGGCCGATACCCCGATCATGCTGGCATAGCGCTTGTCGAAGGTGCTCCCCTTGAGCTTTTCCAGCACGGCGATCTCCGTGCGCTGGACCAGGCTGGGCTCGGACGGCAGGCTGACATCCTTGCCCGAGGCCAGTTGCTTGAGCTGGTCGCCGACCTGGGTGTGCTCATCAATCATCTTCTGGGCAAATTCCTTGACATCGGGATTGCTGCTCTTTTCCAAAGCGATCTTGCTGGCGGCGACCTCGGCATTGCCAGCCTCCGCCGCCTTGGTCATGAAGCTCTTGTCCTGGCGCGTCACCGAGTCGGCATGGGCATTGCAGGCCAACGTCAGACCGACCAGGCACAAGGCGCCGGCACCGGTCAAGACACGGCCACGCAGAGGATGGGAAGTCAATATCATGGCGATTCTCCTTGCTGTAATGAAGAAATGGGCATGAACGCCTGTGCGGCTTCGGAAGACGGGTTCGCTCTGGCTCACCAGCCTCACCGGCACGCGCAAGCGCTTGCATGATGTCACTGTAGCCAGGATGGCCAGGCGCTTGCATCAGACAGCGCCAACGACCAGTGTCAGAATCGAAGAGAGATGAGCGTCGACCGGCCCGCCGTGTAGGATTTTTCTGACGCGCTAATCGGGCACTGTCCGATCTTCATTTTTGCAATGCATCGCTACTATGCATCCAACGCACTCGAAACCGAGGACCCCGCTTCCGGCACGAACGTCCCCCTCCGTCGTGTCATGAAAGATGTCCATCCCCCATCGGTTTATCCCCACGGGTCGTTTTCATAAGCAGAAATTCATCGAAGATTCCCCCGATCTTCGGCGTCTTATATCCCTCCCCCTCAGGCCGCCTCCCCCAGGCGGCCCTTTTTTTGCCCTTTTCCCTTGCATGCCGGACAAGCCCGGTTGTACTGATGCAGATCAGGCTTTGGCCTGTCCCCACCCAGAGGATGGCGAGAAGAAGTATGCTTGTCGGCTCATGCCATGCTGAAGGTCGAGACCAACCCTCCCGGCGCGTCCCGGCAATTCAGGCACAACCCGCCCGGATCCGTCATGCCCATCAATTACCTGCGTCGCCTCACCAGTCCGGCACGCACCGATCTCTCCAACCGCCATCTGGGCCGCTCGCTGGCCTTCATCGCCGGGGCCGTCAACGCCGGCGGCTTCCTGGCCGTGGGCCAATATACGTCGCACATGTCGGGCATCGTCTCTTCCCTGGCCGACAACCTGGTGCTGGGAGAAACCCTGCTGCTGGTGGCCGGCGCCAGCGCCCTGCTGTCCTTCGTGACAGGCGCGGCCTGTTCGGCGGTGATGATCAACTGGGCCCGGCGCCGCGGCCTGCAAAGCGAATACGCCATGCCCCTGATGCTGGAAGCCATGCTGTTGCTGTGTTTTGGCATCCTGGGCAGCAACCTGGAGCAGCACCGCATGCTGTTCGTCCCGGTGACGGTGGCGCTGCTGTGCTATGTGATGGGCTTGCAGAATGCCATGATCAGCAAGATCTCCCGCTCCGAGATCCGCACCACCCATGTCACCGGGCTGGTCACCGACATCGGCATCGAGATCGGCAAGATGTGCTATTGGACACTGGCGCCGCGCCAGCCGCACGAAGCCCCGGGCGAGGATCCGGTACCGGGATCCTGGCGCAAGTTCCTGCTGCTGTCGTCCTTGCTGGGGATGTTCTTCCTGGGCGGGGTGGTCGGGGCGCTGGGTTTCAAGGGTATCGGCTTCCTGGCCACCATGCCCCTGGCCGCTGGCCTGTTCCTGCTGGCGCTGGTGCCGATGATGGATGATCTGGTCCGGCATTGAGACAATCCGAAAGGCAAGAAAAAAGGCGCAATATGCGCCTTTCGTTTTCTTGTTGTCCTGCTGCCATGCGCTACCCCGGCGCTGGCAGCCACTACCTGAGGCGGCGTGAAGATCAGACCGGCTGACGGGCGCGCTCGTCCGTTTGCTGCGGCTGCTGTGCCGGCTGGGCCTGCCCAGCCTGATGATCCTGCTGGCTGCCCTGATGCATCTGCGGCTGTGCTGCCGGCGTAGCGGCCTGGGTCGACGCGGCAGCAGCATTGGCAGCCTGATTGGCCGCGTTCTTGCGACCATGGCTGTTCAATCCCCCCTTGCGTCCGGCTTCCCGTGCCTCGGCGGAAGTGAATTCATGAGCGGCCCCCTTGGCGTGCGCGGCCTTGCCACCCATGCTGGCGATCTGGCGCTGTTTCTCACGATCCATGGCGGCAAAGCCGCGATGACTGTTTCCGGGATTTTGTTCATTTGCCATCTGTGACTCCTAGTCTTGGATAGTCGAAGGTAAGCAGAGCACCTGCCCGGCCGGATGGCCTCGGCAGATGTCCACGCCTGCAGTGTAGGAAGCCTGGCTCCCACCTACTATCGGAAGAGCTCTACAGCCCATGTCAGCATTAGCTGTAGGCGTTGCAGGAATCCGCGAAGATGAGCTTGCCTATGAGCATATTTTGTTAGTGCAAAGACAATTGAATCTCTCTGACCAGCGGGTTTTGTCACACATCAAAATCAAATACTGTATATTTATACAGTTATCGAATTTTCCCTGCCTGCGTGGCAGTCCCCTGACGCAAGCTACCCATGTTGACGCCCTCTTCCCCGGTCCGCACGCCGGAAACGATCCATCCTTCGCTCTGGCTGGCCTCCCAGCTGGCGCGGGGCGGTGCGCGTGGCGTCTCCAGCGGTTTCGAGGCGCTGGACGCGGAGTTGCCCGAACGGGGTTGGCCACCAGGCGTGCTCATCGAGCTGCTGCTGCCACAGGATGGCATCGGCGAACTGCGTCTGCTGCGTCCGCTGCTGGCGCAAGAGCCCGGGCCGGCGCCGGCCAGGTCGCCGCAACGGCTGACCCGGGCCGAACGCATCGCCTTGCTGCAAGCGCCCTACCAGGTCAATGCGCCGGGCTGGGCACATATGGGCGTGGCCGCTGCGCGCCTGTTACACCTGCAGGCCGATCACGCCGCTGATGCCGCCTGGGCCGCCGAGCAGGTCTTGCGTGCCGACAGTTGCCAGGCCCTGCTGATGTGGCAATCCCGCCAGCGCAAGGGCGATCACGAGCTGCTGCGACGGCTGCATATCGCCGCCCAAAGCGGCCATACCCTGTTTTTCATGTTCCGTCCGCTGGCCTGCGCGCGCGAGGCTTCGCCCGCGCCCTTGCGGCTGACCCTGCACGCGGCGCGCGATGGACTGGACATCGGTTTTCTCAAACGGCGCGGACCGCTGCGCGAGCAGCCGCTGTTCCTGCCCCTGTCTCCTTCACCGAATTTGCAACGCCATGCCCCTGTGGATCGCCGTACACCTGCCCTTGCTACCGCTAGAAGTCTTTCGTCCGAACTGGCTGGATGAGGCTGCCTCGGTGGTCTTCGAACGCGAACGTGTCTGCGCCCTGTCGGCCACTGCACGCACGCTGGGCGTGCACGAGGGGATGCGGCGCGGCGGCGTGCAACTGCTGGCTGCCGCTGCCCACCTGCACGAGCGCGCGCCCTTGCAGGAGACGGCCATGCTGCAACAGGTCGCCCTGGCCCTGCTGCAATACACCCCCCAGGTAGCACTGGCCGAGGAGGCCTGCGTCCTGCTCGATGTCAGCGCCAGCCTGCGCCTGTTCGGCGGCATCCGGGCGCTGTGCCGCAAGATCCGTATCACCATTGCCCGGCTGGGCCTCTCCGCCACGCTGGCGTGTGCGGTGACCGCCACTGGCGCCTGGATGCTGGCGCGCTTCGGCTATGTGCGCACGCTGCGCCTGCCCTCCCTGTGGCGACGCCTGGATCGCCTGCCGGTGGTCTTGCTCAGTGCCGCCGTTCCCCATCTGGAATGGCTGCATGGCCTGGGATGCCGCCAGCTCGGCCAGTTGCGCCGCCTGCCCCGCGCCGGCTTGCAACGTCGTTGTGGCAAGGACTTGCTGGACATGCTGGAGCGCGCCTATGGCGAGGCCCCCGAGGTCCATGACTGGGTGGTGGCCCCGCCGGCGTTCAGCGCCCGCATCGAGCTGCCGGACCGCATCGACCAGACCGACATCCTCGCCACCTATGCCCAGCGCCTGCTGGCCCAACTGGCCGGATGGCTGGCGGCGCGGCAACTGGCCATCAAGAAGCTGCGCCTGTGGCTGGAGCACGAACGCGGCCGCCAGGCCGTCCCGCCCACCGAGCTGGGCCTGACCCTGTCGGTTCCGGCCTGGCAGGAAGACCACCTGCATACCCTGGTCAGGGAAAAACTGGCCCGCTCCACCCTGGCGGCTCCGGCCATCGCCCTGGGCCTGGCCGCCGACGAGCTCCAAGCCCAGCAAGCGGTCAGCGAGCTGCTCTTTCCCGAGCCGGGCGGCAGCGCCGAAGACCACCAGCGCCTGTTGGAACTGCTGGTGGCGCGCCTGGGCGCCGACAAGGTACAACAAGCCGCGCCCCGCGCCGATCATCGGCCCGAGATCGCCAATCGCTGGTGCAGCGTCATGCAGCCCACGAACCAGCTGCCGGCGCCGATGACGACCAACCCCAACCACTTGCCGCCACGCCCCTTGTGGTTGCTGGAAGAACCGCTGCCCTTGCGTCTGCAGCGGCATCGCCCGGTCTACCGTACCCCGCTGGAATTCACCTCGCCGCCGGAACGCATCGAGGCCGGCTGGTGGGAAGGCCGGCCGCTCACGCGCGACTACTTCACCGCGCGCGACGCCCAACATGCGTATTACTGGATCTTCCGCCAGTGGCGCGGTGGCGAACGTCCCGACGAGGAACCGCAATGGTTCCTGCACGGGCTGTTCGGCTAGGAGCTGAGCATGCAAACTGCCCCGCCCGGCAAGGGCTTGCCCGATTATGCCGAACTGTATTGCCGCACCAACTTCAGCTTCCTGCAGGGCGCCTCGCACGCCCAGGAGCTGGTGGAGCGTGCCATCGCCCTGGGTTACCGGGCCCTGGCCATCACCGACGAATGCACCCTGGCCGGCGTGGTGCGGGCGCATGCGGCCTATGTGGAGCTGTTCAACAAGAACCAGAAGCTGGATTTCAAACTCATCATCGGCAGCTGTTTCCGTTTCACCGCCCTCAAGGAGGATCCCTCCCATCCGCTGGCCTCGCAGACACTGGTGGCGCTGGCCCGCAACCGCGAGGGCTATGGCAACCTGTCCGAACTGATCACGCTGGCGCGTACCCGCGCCGACAAGGGCGATTACCTGCTCTCGCCGCAAGACCTGGAGACTCCGCCGCCATCCCTGTCCCATCTGCGCGCCCTGCCCGATTGCCAGCTGATCCTGGTGCCGGACTACCCGGCCGATGAAGACACGCTGGACGCCCAGTTGCGCTGGCTGTCGCGGCTCGCCCCGGGGCGGGCCTGGGTCGGCCAGACCCGCCTGTACCGGCCACTGGATGACCTGCACAGCGAGGTGCTGGAGCGCCTGGCCCAGCGCCACGGCCTGCCGCTGGTGGCGGTGGGCGATGTGCGCATGCACCGGCGTTCGCGCAAGTACCTGCAGGATGTGGTCACCGCCATCCGGCTGGGCCAGCCGGTACAGGAATGTGGTCATGCACTGGCCCCGAATGCCGAGCAGCATCTGCGTTCAAGGATGCGACTGGCCATGAACCATGCCGGCTCCGCGCTGGCGCAGACCCTGGTGGTGGCGGCCGACTGCCACTTCCGCCTGGATGAACTGCGCTACGAGTACCCGGATGAATTGGTCCCCCTGGGCATGAGCCCGGCCCAATACCTGCGCCAGGAAACCCTGGCCGGCGCGGCGCGACGCTACCCCGGGGGCGTGCCGGGCAGTGTTCGGGAGCAGATCGAGATGGAACTCTCGCTGATCGCCCAGAAGGAATATGAAGCTTATTTCCTCACCGTCCACGACCTGGTCAGGTTTGCCCGTTCCCGCGGCATCCTGTGCCAGGGGCGTGGCTCGGCGGCCAATTCGGCGGTCTGCTACTGCCTGGGCGTGACCGAGGTGGACCCGACCTCCACCCGGCTGCTGTTTGCCCGTTTCATCAGCGAAAAACGCAATGAGCCGCCCGATATCGACGTCGACTTCGAGCACCAGCGGCGCGAGGAAGTGATCCAGCACATCTACCGCAAGTACGGCCGCCGCCGTGCCGCCCTGGCCGCTGCCGTACACAGCTACCGGCCGCGTGGCGCGCTGCGCGAAGTCGGTCGGGCGCTGGGCGTGGATGCGGCCATCGTCGATACGGTCGCCAAGTCGCAGCACTGGTTCGACAGCCGCGAGGAACTGCTGGAGCGCTTTGCCGAGGCGGGCCTGGACCCGGCGCTGCCGCAGATCGGCCTGTGGGCCGACATCACCGGCAAGCTGCTGCGCTTTCCGCGCCACCTGTCGCAACATACCGGCGGCTTCGTGATCGCGCGCGGACAATTGTCGCGACTGGTACCGATCCAGAACGCCGCCATGCAAGACCGCTCCGTCATCGAATGGGACAAGGACGACCTCGAATCCCTCAAGCTGCTCAAGGTGGACGTGCTGGCGCTGGGCATGCTGACCGCCCTGCGCCGCACGCTGGAACTGGTCAGCCTGCGGCGCGGGCTGGCCGCGCCAATGCAGATGCACGATATCCCCCGCGAAGACCCGGCCACCTACGACATGATCTGCAAGGCCGATACCATCGGCGTGTTCCAGATCGAGAGCCGGGCACAGATGAGCATGCTGCCGCGCATGCAGCCACGCACCCATTACGATCTGGTGGTGCAGGTGGCCATCGTGCGGCCCGGCCCCATCCAGGGCGGCATGGTCCACCCCTATCTGCAGCGGCGCGAACTGGTGCGCAACGGCGGCAGCTTCGACTATCCCGACAACACCAGCAAGAGCGGCAAGATCAGGAAGGTGCTGGAGCGCACCCTGGGCATCCCCATCTTCCAGGAGCAGGTCATGGATGTGGCCATCGAAGCGGCCGGCTACTCCCCCAGCGAGGCCGACGACCTGCGTCGCTCCATGGCGGCCTGGAAACGCAAGGGCGGCATGGGGCCGCACCATGAACGGCTGGTGCTGGGCATGATCGATAACGGCTATTCGCGCGAATTCGCCGAGAGCATCTTCAAGCAGATCCAGGGTTTCGGCGAATATGGCTTCCCCGAAAGTCATGCCGCCAGCTTCGCCCTCCTGACCTATTTCAGCAGCTGGCTCAAGTGCCACGAACCGGAAGCCTTCCTGTGCGGCCTGCTGAACAGCCAGCCCATGGGCTTCTATTCCCCCTCGCAACTGATCCAGGATGCGCGCCGCCATGGCGTGCAGGTGCTGCCGGCCAATGTGGTGCGCAGCCGCTGGGAGTCGACCCTGGAACTGGGCCAGGCGCGGCCGGCGGTGCGGCTGGGCATGAGCCTGTTGCGCGGCATGCCGATGGAGGCCGCGCAACGTATCGAGCAGGCCCGTCAGCAACAGGCTTTTGTCGACGTGGCCGACCTGGCCCGGCGCGCCAGCCTGGACCGGCCTGCCCTGCAAGCCCTGGCCGCCGGCGACGCCCTGCGCGAACTGGCTGGCCACCGGCGCCAGGCGCTATGGCATGCGGTGGGAGCGGTGCCGGATCGCGACCTGCTGCGCAACGCCCCGCGTGCCGATGATGCGGTCGATCTGGCCGCCCCCGGCGAAGGTGACCAGATCATCGACGACTATCGTGCCATGAACCTGACCCTGCGCCGCCATCCGCTGGCCCTGTTGCGCCAGCGTCTGACGCGGGAACGCTTCATGAGCGTGGCTGATCTCAACGCGCTGCAGAACCGTCAATTTGCCTGCTGCTGCGGCATCGTCACGGTGCGCCAGCGTCCGGCCACGGCCAAGGGGGTGATCTTCATGACACTGGAAGACGAGACCGGTTCGGCCAATGTCATCATCTGGCCTGCGGTGCTGGAACGCCAGCGCAGCGAGGTGCTCAATGCGCGCCTGTTGGGAGTGTATGGGAGCTGGCAATGCCATGGCGAGGTGCGCCACCTGGTGGCGGGACGGCTGGAAGACTGGACCCACCTGCTGGGCGAGTTGCAGCCGCGCAGCCGGGATTTCTTTTGATCAGACCGCCTGCGCCAGGCGGAAGGCATTGCGCCCCTCGCTCTTGGCGCGGTACAGGGCCAAGTCGGCGGCATGCACCAGCGCATCCCAGCTGCGTACCTGGCCCGGCTTCAAGACGGCCAGACCGATGCTGATGGTGACCTGGTCACCATGTTCGAAGCTGCGCGCGCGCACCGACTCCAGCAGCTGCTGTCCGACCAGGCGGGCCTCGACGTCACCGCGACCCGGGAAGACGGCGCAAAACTCCTCGCCACCGTAGCGGCCCAGCAGATCGCCCTCCTGGCAGTTCTCGCGCAGCAGCCTGCCTATGCCGGCCAGCACGCGGTCGCCCATCAGGTGGCCGTGGCGATCGTTGATCTGCTTGAAGTGATCGACATCGATGAAGGCCAGCGTCAGCACCTTGCCACCGCTGAGCGCCTGCTGCAGGGCCAGCTCGCCGCTGCGCACCAGCTCGCGCCGGTTCAGGGTGCCGGTGAGCTCATCCTCGGTGGCCAGGCGCTGCTTGTCGGCCAGCAGGCGCTCGAAATACACCATCATCAACGACACCACCAGCAACAAGGTGCCACCCAGCGGAACCAGGTAGATCAGCGTCACGCCCAGGCTGCTCATGGCCGGCGGCTCGAACAAGGCCGGACGCGACTGCGACAGCAGCATGCGGCCAAGGTAAGCGCCGATGAGCAGCGACACCGCCAGCAAGCCGGTGATCCGCCCGAATCCCCAACGGGCATAGCGTCGCGCAGTCGGCCCGGTCAAACCCAGCAGGAATTCCATCAGCAACAGCAGGAAGGACAGTTGCAGACCCAGGATGACCAGCAGGCTGCGCTGCGCGAAGGGAAGATCCAGCAGCAGCAGGATCTCGAAGGCCAGCCCGAAGGCGACGATCATCAGTGCCGGCCACCACCCCGCCCGGCGCTGGTAAAAACTGCGCAAGCCGCTCCAGGCCAGAATGCAGGCCGCGAACAAGGCCGTATTACCGGTCAGCAGACCCAGATGGCGCATCAGGCCGACGCTGCCGCCATAACTGACCACCGTCACGCACACGCCCAGTCCCGAGAGCGCACCGGAAAGCGCCCAGATACGCGTACAGCGCTCGCTGGGCGTATTGAGAAACAGCCCGGCCATGATCAGGCCGGTACAGAACTGTACGATGACCAGCGCCACGCTGGCAGTCAGAGGATCCATCCGGGTTTGCTTGCCCCTCGGGCAGTGAAGATTGCAGGAGATAGCCCGCCTTTGTCCTTGCTGCAGGCGCCCCCACGGCGCCCGCACGGCCTGACTGATGACGCCAGGCAACACAATGCGGCGGGGAGCTAGTGTACCCCATCCCCCTTGGGACTAAGCGGTGATTTTTCAGCAAAAACTCACGAAAGCCGGAGCGGGCTTCATGACCGTATGCCGGCCTCGCGCTCCAGCACCCGGGTATGCCCCCACTTCCCGGAGCGGCAGAGTTCGTCGGTGACATCGAGCACCAGCTTTTCGACCGCCGCTGCGGCAGTGGTCAGGGGGATATTGCGCGAGGCGCACAGGGCCAGGGTGCGCGAGATGTGCTCCCCAGCGATGGGATGGGCCACCATCTCGCCGCGCTCGATATCGGCCAGCAGCGGCGCCACCGGCAGGATGGTGGCGCCGATATCGGCCAGGATGGCCGACTTGAGGATGGCCACCGAGTTGATCTCGATGACATTGTCCAGCGTCATGCCCTGGGCGCGCACCAGGTTCTCGATACGCGGGCGCACCCCATGCGCCAGGCCCGGCAGGATCAGCGGTGCCTCGATGGCCTTGGACAAGGGCACACCATGGCGACCGGCCACGCCATAGCGGGAGTTGGCGCGGGTGATGTACATCATCTCTTCCTCGATCATCGGCGTGGCCGCAAAGGACGACAACTGGCCATCGTCGAACAGCACCGCCAGGTTGATGCGGCCCGATTTGAGCTGGCTGATGAGATTGCCGGTCAGCTCCTCGGTCAGCTGCAGCGTGATTTCGGGATAGATGGAGCGCACCGCATTGAGCAACGGCAAGGCCAGCGCATTGGAGACACTCTGCGGAATGCCCAGCGCCACCGTGCCTGACGGCTTGTCGGTCGATTGCGCCACGGCCTGCTTGGCATCCTGCACCTGCTTCAGGATGGCCAGCGCGTGTTCATAGAAGACCTTGCCGGCATCGGTGGCAATGACGCCCTGGGCCGAGCGGTGCAGCAATTGCGCCGCCATCTCGTCTTCGAGCTGGCGGATCTGCTGGGTCAACGCCGGCTGGGCGATGTGCAGCACGCGTGCCGCGCGCGAAAGCGAGCCATGATCTACGATGGCCACGAAGTAGCGTAGTTGGCGTAATTCCATAGGGGTATTCCAGTGTTCGGCTTGCGGTGATGCGATCGACCGCATCCACCTGCAGTTGTCATTTAAGTTTACAGGCCAGGCCGGCTATTGAACATGCGCGTGCGCGCATTCTCGATATGGCCACGCATGGCGCGGCGCGCACCCTCGGCATCCTGCAGGCGGATCAGTTCGAATATCTGGCGGTGCTCGTCCATGGCGTCTTGGGAACGCTTCCAGGGTGGGATGTGCATCAGGTGGCGCAACATGTTCACGGCGTGGCTGACATCGTATTCCAGCGTCTTCATCACCTGCACGAAACGCATGTTGGCCGTGGCCATGGCAATGGCCTCGTGGAAACCGAAGTCGAAATGGTGGGCGATCCCCCCCACGGCATTGGCTTGTTCGAAGCCGGCCAGCAGGCGTTCCATCTTGTCCAGGTCTTGCTTGTTGCGGCGCAGGGCGGCCAGGTAGGCGCATTCGGGCTCGATCACCAGGCGCAGCTCCAGGCCGTTCATGATGTGGCCGATGCGGGTCTCGGGCTCGCCATCGGCTTGCAGTTGCGTGGTCGCCAGTCCGGCCTTTTCACGTACATAGGTACCGGAACCGCGCAGCGACTCCACCAGCTGGTCCTCGCGCAGGCGGTCCAGCGCCTGCCGCACCACCGGGCGCGACACCTCGAACAGCGTGGCCAGGTCATTCTCCGAGGGCAGCTTGCTGCCGACCGCGATGCGGCCTTCGACAATGGCATGGAACAGGGTCTCGTAGACCCGCTCGGCAAAGCGCTCCGGCCGCACCGGGCCCAGGCCGGCGGCGGCCAGGCCAAGGATTTCCGAGGAAGCGCCGGGACGGGCCGGCTTGCTGGCTTGGGACATCGGGTCTCCGTTGTAATACGTTGTCACTGCGCCGCGAGTGTGTATGCGTGCGGACGGTAGCGCATGGTAGCGGATTTGCCGGCCGCACGGCCAGTACCTGGCAGTAGGCATCCAACAAAGTAGTAAAATAAATTGACAGCTTACCCGCCCCGCCTTAAATTGGGTATCCAACATCCAGACAAGACAAGAACAACATCAGGAGACACGTCATTCCGAGGCCCGCCTTGCCGGCCCTCGCCTGCTGTCGTCCCCTGTCCTGCCTTCTTCGCATTCCGGTCATTACCGAAAGGACGCCATCGACATGAAACAGCACTTCATCGACAACCGCTGGGTCGCGCCGGCAACGGGTGAGAGCATCCCCGTCATCGATCCCTCCGATGGCCAGCCCTTCGAGGCCATTGCCCGTGGCAACGCGGCCGACATCGAACTGGCCGTCAGCGCCGCACGCCGCGCCTATGACGGCGCCTGGGGCAAGCTCTCGGCAGCCGAACGCAGCCGCCTGATGATGAAGCTGGCCTACAAACTGCAAGACCACCAGGAAGAACTGGCCCAGCTCGAAGGCCGCGACTGCGGCAAACCCATGAAGCAGGCCCGCGCCGATGCGGCGGCCATCGTGCGCTACTTCGAGTTCTATGCCGGAGCGGCCGACAAGCTGCATGGCGAGACCATCCCCTACCAGGCCGGCTACACGGTGCTGACCCTGCGCGAACCACATGGGGTGACCGGTCATATCGTGCCCTGGAACTACCCGATGCAGATCTTCGGCCGCTGTGTCGGCGGCGCCCTGGCTGCCGGCAATACCTGTGTGGTCAAGCCGGCCGAGGATGCCTGCCTGTCCATCTTGCGGGTGGCTGAACTGGCGGCCGAGGTCGGCTTCCCGGCGGGCGCGCTCAACATCGTCACCGGCTACGGCCATGAAGCCGGCGACCTGCTGGTCAAGCATCCCGATGTGGATCATGTCTCCTTCACCGGTTCGCCCAATGTCGGCAAGCTGGTAGTGCGCGGCGCGGCCGAGCATCACACCCCGGTCACGCTGGAACTGGGGGGCAAGTCGCCGCAGGTGGTGTTCGAGGATGCCGACATGGAGGCCATGCTGCCGGTGGTGGTCAATGCCATCGTGCAGAACGCCGGCCAGACCTGTTCGGCCGGCAGCCGCCTGCTGGTGCAGCGCGGCGCCTATGAAGAGGTGCTGGAACGCCTCTCGGGCCTGTTCAGCCAGCTCCGGGTGGGATCGTCGCAGATGGATCTGGACTGCGGCCCGCTGATCCGCAAGACCCAGCAGGAGCGCGTAGCCGGTTTCCTGTCGGACGCCCGTCGCGACGGCATCCCGCTGGTGGCACAGGGTCAGGTCGCCGCAGGCGCCCCGGCCAACGGCTTCTACCAGGCCCCGGCGCTGCTACGCGACGTGCCCCCGCGTCACCGGCTGGCGCAAGAAGAAGTTTTTGGCCCGGTGCTGGCAGCCATGCCATTCGACGACGAAGCCGAGGCCATCGCCCTGGCCAACGGCACCGACTACGGTCTGGTGGCCAGCGTCTGGACCCGCGATGGCGGCCGCCAGATGCGCCTGGCACGGGCCATTCGCAGTGGCCAGGTGTTCATCAACAACTACGGCGCCGGCGGCGGGGTCGAACTGCCCTTCGGCGGCGTCAAGGCCAGCGGTCATGGTCGAGAGAAGGGCTTCGAGGCGCTCTATGGCTTCACAGTGCTGAAGACCATCGCCATCCGCCACGGCTAAGTCGCCCGGTCATCTGATTGACCTCAACAGGATTTTTCAAGGAGATAGAAATGCGTTTGAAAGACAAGGTAGCCATCGTCACCGGTGGCGGTTCGGGTTTCGGTGAAGGCATCGCCAAGGCCTATGCCCGCGAAGGGGCGGCCGTGGTGGTGGCCGATATCGGCGAGGCCGGTGGCCTGCGTGTGGTCGAGGAGATCAAGCAAGCCGGCGGCAAGGCCGTCTTTGCCAAGGCCGACGTGTCCAAGCGCGCTGACATGGACCAGCTGCTGGCCACTGCCCTGGCGCAGTTCGGCAAGCTCGACATCGTCGTCAACAATGCCGGCACCACCCACCGCAACCGCCCCATGCTGGAGGTGGAAGAGGAAGAGTTCGACCGTGTCTATGCCGTCAATGTGAAGAGCATCTTCCTCTCGGCCAAGACCTTCGTGCCCTACTTCCGCCAGGTCGGCGGCGGCGCCTTCGTCAACATCGCCTCCACCGCCGGCATTCGCCCGCGTCCGGGCCTGACCTGGTACAACGGCAGCAAGGGTGCGGTCATCACCACCAGCAAGTCGATGGCGGCCGAACTGGGTCCCGACAAGATCCGTGTGAACTGCGTCAACCCGGTGATCTCGGCCACGGGCCTGTTGGCCGAATTCATGGGCGTGCCCGACACCCCGGAAAACCGCAAGAAGTTCGTCGCCACCATCCCCATGGGCCGTTTCTCCACGCCCGAGGATATCGCCAACGCCTGCCTCTATCTGGGTTCGGACGAGGCCCAGTTCGTCACCGGCGTGTGCATCGAGGTAGACGGCGGCCGTTGCGTGTAAGGGGTGACAGATCGCATGTAATTTCGCATGTAATTTCTTCATGCTGATGGTGAGGATATTTCTTTGACAATGTCCTCACCGGCACTACAATGCTTGGCACCGTCAGCCGGCCACAGAGAAGGGTTCGGCGACGTAAAACAACAAAACGTCAAAAAACTACTGGAGCGAGATATGACCTACCAAGCAGGCGCCACCGCCGGCGCCACCCGTGCGTCCTTTGAAGATGCCACCTACGCCAAAGTCACCTGGCGACTGCTACCGCTGCTGTTCCTGTGCTACGTGGTGTCCTACCTGGACCGCGTCAACGTCGGCTTTGCCAAGCTGCAGATGCTGCAGGACCTGAAGTTCAGCGAAACCGTCTACGGCCTGGGCGCCGGCATCTTCTTCATCGGCTACTTCGTCTTCGAAGTGCCCAGCAACATGATCCTGCACAAGGTGGGCGCGCGCATGTGGATCGCCCGCATCATGATCACCTGGGGCATCATCTCCGGCGCCATGGCCTACGTGAGCTCGCCGCAGATGTTCTACATCATGCGCTTCCTGCTGGGCCTGGCCGAAGCGGGCTTCTTCCCCGGCGTGATCCTGTACCTCACCTACTGGTACCCGGCGGCCCGTCGCGGCAAGATCACGGCCCTGTTCATGACCGGCATCGCCCTCTCGGGCGTGATCGGCGGCCCCCTGTCGGGCTGGATCATGCACGTCATGCCAGGCGTGTGGGGCCATACCGGCTGGCAGTGGATGTTCATCCTCGAAGCCATTCCCTCGCTGATCCTGGGTGTGGTCGTGATTGCCTACATGAAGGACAGCATCCGCGCCGCCGGGTGGCTCACCGAAGACGAAAAGCAGCTGCTGGAAGCCAACATCAGCCATGAAAACGGCCAGAAGCAACACCTGTCCCTGGGCGAGATGTTCGTCAACGGTCGTGTCTGGCTGGGCGCGGCGATCTACTTCTGCTTCGTCATGGGCCTGTATGGCGTGGGCTTCTGGCTGCCCACCATCATCAAGGCGACCGGCGTGACCGATCCCCTGAACGTGGGCCTGCTCACCGCCATCCCCTACGCCTTCTCGGCGGTGGCCATGGTACTCATCGGCCGCAGTGCGGATGCCCGTCGCGAACGTCGCTGGCACGTAGCCATCCCGGCTTTCATCGGTTGCATCGGCCTGCTGCTGTCGACCCTCTATGGCCACAACACGACCCTGGCCATGGCCTCGCTGACACTGGCCAGCGTCGGCATCCTGACCACGCTGCCGCTGTTCTGGAGCCTGCCGACAGCCTTCCTGTCGGGTACGGCCGCCGCTGCCGGCATCGCTCTGATCAACTCGCTGGGCAACCTGGCCGGCTTCGTCAGTCCCTTCCTGGTGGGCTGGCTCAAGGACACCACCCAGAGCACCAACGCCGGCATGTATGTGCTGGCGGCCTCGCTGGTCCTGGGCGGCTTGCTGACCCTGAGCTTGCCGGCCAAGCTGGTGAACCGCTGATCGCGACCGCGCGGCAATACGACAACGGCGGCTCGGTTGAGCCGCCGTTTTGTCATTGTGGTGCCGTCGCCTGGGGCGCCAGCAAGTCCTGCATGGCCAGCCGAACCAGCTCGGCGTGGCTGGCCTGCGGCAGGCGCTGGCGCTGTTGCGCCACCAACGCATCGACGCGCGCGCGATCGCCATGGCACAGCTCGGTCATCCTGGCCGTCATCTCCAGATAGCCCTCGGGATCATGCAGGGGCAAGTCCTCGCGGGCGACATGGCGCAGCCAGGCACGGTCGGCCGCCAACGTGGCAAGAAGGAACAAGGCAATCAGGAAAAGCCAGCTCAGCATGATGGACCCGCTCAGGAGGTGGAGCGGGAGATTGTGCCCCCGCCGCCGTCATGGCGGCCATCGCTGGCCGACTAGAAACGCGGGACAATGCCGGCTCAGAGCGCCAGCCACTCACGCTGCACGGCCTGGTCGGCCAGCAAGGCCTGCGGCGTGCCATGGAAGACCATCTCGCCGCGCCCCATCACATAGACCCGCTGCGACAGTTCCAGGGCCAGCGTCTGCTTCTGCTCGATGAGCAACACCGCCACCCGGCGCTGGCGCAGCAAGTCCAGGTAATGCGCGACCTGCTCCACCATCTGTGGCGACAGGCCCTCGGTGGGTTCGTCGATGAGCATCAGGCGGGGATTGCCCATCACGGCGCGGCCTAGCGCCAGCATCTGCTGCTCACCACCGGAGAGCGATCCGGCGGCCACCTTGCGGCGCTTTTCCAGGGAGGGGAACAGCGCATAGACATCGTCGTAGCGCCAGCCATCCTCAGGCGGGCGGCCACTCTTGCGGCCCAGCAGCAGGTTCTGTTCCACCGTCAGGGAGGGAAAGACATCACGGCTTTCCGGTACATAGGCCATGCCGCGCCGGGCGATGTCGTGGGTCGGTCGACCCGTGATGGAGGCGCCGGCGAAGAGGATCTCGCCACGGCAGCTCACTTGCCCGGTCAAGGCCTTAAGCAGCGTGGAGCGGCCGCTGCCGTTGCGGCCCAGGATGCTGACGACCTCACCCGCCTCGACCTGCAGGTCGATCCCCTGCAGGACATGACTATGCCCGTACCAGGCATGCAGGCCACGCACGCTGAGCAAGCTGGGCGGCTTATTCATGGCGACTCCGGTTCAGGTATAAGGCCTGCACCTGGACATTGGCACGGATGCTGGCCGCGCTGTCGCAGGCGATCACGCGGCCATTGTCCATGACGGCGATGCGGTCTGCCAAGTCGAATACGACCTGCATGTCATGTTCCACCATCAACAGGGTCTTGCCGACCGTGACCTCGCGGATCAGCGCCACCATCGCCGCGCTTTCGGCCCGGCTCATGCCGGCCGTGGGCTCGTCCAGCAGGATCACCGAGGCATCGGCGGCGATGGTGACGGCCAGCTCCAGGGCACGCTGTTCGGCATAGCTCAACGCGCCGGCGGCCACCTGGGCACGGGCCGACAGGCCGACCTTGGCCAGTACCGCCAGGGCGCGATCGCGGGTGTCGTGCAAGCCACCGATGCGGCGCCAGAAGGCATAGCGGTAACCCAAGGCCCACAGCAGCGCGCAACGCACGTTCTCGAAGGCCGACAGGCGCGGGAACACGCTGGTGATCTGGAAGCTGCGCGCCAGCCCGAGCCGGCTGATCTGCTGCGGCGACAGACGCGTGATGTCCCGGCCATGCAGCAGCACCCGCCCGGCGTCACTGCGATGACGCCCCGACACCAGGTTGAACAGGCTGGATTTGCCGGCGCCATTGGGGCCGATCAGGGCGCAGCGCTCACCAGCCCGCAATTGCAGGTCGACGCCACGGATGATCTCGCTGCGGTCGAAGGCCTTGTGCAGGCCTTGCAGTTCAAGGGCAAGCTGACCGGTCATCGGCGCTCCCCCCGGCGCTGCAACGCCAGCAAGCCCGCCACGCCGATCATCACCAGCAACAACGCGGCCAGCCATGGCAACGCTGCATGCACATCGATCACCCGCCCCCACAGCAGCAATGGCGCCGCGCCGATGTCAGCCAGGCTGGCCTGGTAAGCCATCTCGGTCGCCAGCACGATACCGGTCAGGGCCAGCAAGGTCGCCAGCAGCCAGGCGGCCAGCCAAGCAATCATGCGCCAGTCGAGGCGGCCGCTGCGCAGCAGGCGCAGCCCCCGGTCGACCAGGCTGGCCAGCCCGCCTGGTGTGGTCATCACGATCAGGATGAAGAAAGCCCCCAGGTAGAACTGCCAGGCCTGGGTATAGGCCGACAGCCAGGACGAGAACAGCACCCCGACCACGCCGCCGATGATGGGGCCGTAGAAATAGGCGGTGCCGCCGATGAAGGTAAACAACAGGATGGTCCCGGAGCGCAGCGCGCCCACGTATTCGGCACTGACGATCTCGAAGTTGATGGCCGACAGGCCACCGGCCACGCCCGCAAAGAAGGCCGACAGGATCAGCGCCAGGTAGCGTACCCGCTGCGGGTCGTAGCCGATGAAGGCGGCGCGCTCGGGATTGTCGCGCACGGCGTTGAGGATGCGTCCCAGCGGCGTCTGCCGCAATGCGTAGATCGCCGCGGCACAGACCAGCAGCCAGCCGGCGATCAGGTAATAGACCTGGATCTGCGGCCCGTAGCTGATGCCCAGCACCGGCTCGCCGATGACCCGGTTGCCGGAAATGCCGCCCTCGCCACCAAACAGGTCGGGGAACAAGAGCACGCCAGCCGAGACCAGTTCCACCAGGCCCAGCGTGATCATCGAAAAGGTGGTGCCGGCGCGGCGCGTGGTCAGGTAGCCCAGCAGCACGCCGCACAGCGCGCCGGTCAGGCCACCGGCCAGCGGCACCAGTGTCACCGGGAAGGCCAGCGCGCCTTCGGCCATGCGGTTCATCAGGTGGATGGCGCCGAAGGCCCCCAGACCGGAATAGACCGCGTGACCAAAGGAGAGCATGCCGCCCTCGCCCAGCAGCATGTTATAGGACAGGCACAGCAATACCATGGTCCCCATCTGCGACAGCAGCGACAATGCCGCGCTCTGCGGGAACACCAGGGGTGCGGCCAGCAGCACCAGCGCAAAGCCCAGCCAGGGCAGGAAGATACGTTTCATCGCCTCATCCCTCCCGCTTGCCCATCAGCCCCTTGGGCCGCACGATCAGGGTCAGCACCAGCAGCAGGTAAGGCAGCAGGGGGGCCACCTGGGCCAGCGTCAGCCGTACCAGCGGCGCCCAGGGGCTGGCCGCTGGCACCTGCACGCCCAGGCTGGCCAGCGAGACATCCAGCGCCACCGCAAAGGTCTGCATCAGACCGATCAAGAGCGAGGTGATGAAGGCCCCGGCCAGCGACCCCAGGCCGCCGACCACCACCACCACGAAGATGATGCTGCCCACCGCCGCCGCCATGCCCGGCTCGGTCACGAAGGCATTGCCACCGATGACCCCGGCCAGCGCCGCCAGCGCGCAACCGCCACCAAACACCAGCATGAACACGCGCGGCACGTTGTGGCCCAGCGCCTCGGCCATGTGCGGATGGCTCAGGGCAGCCTGGATGACCAGGCCGATGCGCGTATGCCGCAGCAGCAGCCACAGGGCCAGCAGCATCAGTACCGCCACCAGCAGCATGAAGCCGCGATAGACCGGGAAGGCGGTCGAATAGAGGGTAAAGAGCGTCCCTTCCAGCGACGGCGGGATACGGTATGGCACCGGCGAGCGCCCCCACACCAGTTGCACCAGCTCCACCACCAGGTAGGACAGGCCGAAGGTGAACAGCAGCTCCGGCACATGACCGTAGCGATGCACGATGCGCAAGCCGTAGTGCTCCACCAGTGCGCCGGCCACGCCCACCAGCAGCGGTGCGATCAGCAGCGCCGGCCAGAACCCCAGCACGCCGACCAGGGCATAGGCCACATAGGCACCCAGCATGTAGAAGCTGGCATGGGCGAAGTTGGGCACGCCCATCATGCTGTAGACCAGCGTCAGGCCGGAGGACAGCATGAACAGCAGCAAGCCGTAGCCCAGGCCGTTGAGGAAGGTGATCAGTGCGAATTCCAAGTTGCCAGCCTTGCCAGGGTGCAGAAGATCGAAGGGTCCAAGTATCTGGATAGACCCGGCCATGCGGCCGAGCCGAAAAGTGGAGCGATCCTATGGGATTCGCGCTTCTCTGTCAAAATAGCGGATTGAGCCCGGTCCCGGGCTAGACAGGCTTTAGATGACCACTCCCTACCCCCTTGCGCCCCTGGGCAACCGTTTTGCCGACCTGCCGCCGGCCTTCTATACCCGGCTGCAACCCACGCCCCTGCCCGCTCCCTACCTGGTGGGCTTCAGCGACGACGCTGGCGCCAGTGTCGGCCTGGCGCGCCCGGCCGACGATGTCCAGGACTTCCTCGACATCTTCGCCGGCAACCGCATCGCGGACGGTTCCCAGCCGCTGTCGGCGGTCTATTCGGGCCACCAGTTCGGCGTCTGGGCCGGCCAGCTGGGCGATGGCCGGGCCATCACCCTGGGCGACCTGCCGGCCTCCGATGGCAGCGGTCGCATCGAGCTGCAATTGAAGGGCGCCGGCATGACGCCCTACTCCCGCATGGGTGACGGCCGCGCCGTGCTGCGCTCGTCGATCCGCGAATTCCTCTGCTCGGAAGCCATGGCCGCGCTGGGCATCCCCACCACGCGTGCACTCACCGTGATCGGATCGGACCAGCGCGTCCTGCGCGAGACGCCCGAAACGGCGGCCGTGGTCACCCGCATGGCGCCCAGCTTCATCCGTTTCGGCTCCTTCGAGCACTGGTACTACAACCAGCGCTTCGATGACCTCAAGCTGCTGGGCGACACCGTGCTGGCGCAGTTCTATCCCGAGCTGCTGGGGCAGCACAATCCCTACCAGGCCCTGCTCCGGGAAGTCACCCGCCGCACCGCCACCCTGATGGCGCAATGGCAGGCCGTGGGCTTCATGCATGGCGTGATGAATACGGACAACATGTCCATCCTCGGGCTGACGCTGGATTACGGCCCCTTCGGCTTCATGGAAGCCTTCGATGCCCGCCACATCTGTAACCATACCGACAGCCAGGGCCGCTATTCTTACCAGATGCAGCCGCGCATCGGCCAGTGGAACTGCTTCGCGCTGGGCCAGGCCATGCTGCCCCTGATCGGCACGGTAGAAGAAACCGAGGCGGCCCTGGCCGACTATGAGGCGATCTTCCAGGCCCAACACGACGCCCTGTTCCGCGCCAAGCTGGGCCTGCGCACCCAGCAGGCCGAGGACAGCCAGTTGCTTGAGGCCCTGTTTGCCATCCTGCAGGCCAATCATGTCGATTTCACGCTGTTCTTCCGCCGCCTGGGCGACTTGCAGATCGGCAATACCGGCCAGGACGAGCCACTGCGCGACCTCATCCTCGACCGCCCTGCCTTTGACGCCTGGGCCACGCAATACCGCGCCCGCCTGCGCGCCGAAGACAGCGATGACCACGCCCGCCGGCTTGCAATGCATGCGGTCAACCCAAAATACGTGCTACGCAATTACCTCGCCCAGGTCGCCATCGAGAAGGCGCAACAGAAGGATTTCTCCGAGGTGCAGCGCCTGCAGGCCATCCTGCGCCGCCCCTTCGACGAACAGCCCGAATTCGACCGCTATGCCGACCTGCCCCCCGACTGGGCCAGCCATCTGGAAGTGAGCTGTTCTTCCTGAACGGCCGTCATTGCCCGCCATCACCAAGGAGCCAAGCATGACCAAACGAGTAGAAAAGACCGAAGCCCAATGGCGCGACCAGCTCGATCCGCTGGAATACCAGGTCACCCGCGAAGCCGCCACCGAGCGCGCCTTCACCGGTCGCTACTGGGATCACCACGAAGCCGGCACCTATACCTGCGTGTGCTGCGACACACCGCTGTTCACCTCGGATGCCAAGTTCGACTCCGGCTGCGGCTGGCCGAGCTACTTCGAACCCATCGATGCGGCCAACGTGCGCGAGAAAGTGGACCGCAGTTATGGCATGATTCGCACCGAGATCATCTGCAATGTCTGCGACGCCCACCTGGGCCACGTCTTCCCCGACGGCCCGCCGCCGACCGGATTGCGCTACTGCATCAATTCGGCCTCGCTGCGTTTCGACCCGGCCTGATGTGCTGCCAGCAGGATGATTGCCGATCAACCCGATTCATGAAGAAACCCTCCCGATGAAGTTTTTGTTCGACCTGTTCCCCGTCATCCTGTTTTTCGGCGTCTTCAAATGGGCCGAGGGCCATCCCTCAGCCGCACAGGACCTGGTAATGCAATACCTGGGCGGCGCCATGTCGGCCGGTGCCGTCACGGCCAGCCAGGCACCGATCCTGCTGTCGACCGCCGTGGCCATCGTCGCCTCGCTGGGGCAGATCGCCTGGCTGCTGTTGCGCCGGCGCAAGGTGGATGCGATGTTGTGGGTGTCCCTGGCCATCATCGTGGTCTTCGGCGGCGCCACCATCTATTTCCGTGACGATACCTTCATCAAGTGGAAGCCGACCATCCTGTACTGGTGCTTCGGCCTGGCGCTGCTGGTGTCGCAGCTGTTCATGAAGAAGAACCTCATCCGCGTCATGATGGAAAAGCAGGTCAGCCTGCCCGAGCCCATCTGGCCGCGCCTGAACCTGGCCTGGACCGCCTTCTTCGCCGTCATGGGCGTGCTCAACCTCTATGTCGCCTTCAACTACCCGCTCGATACCTGGGTCAACTTCAAGATGTTCGGCAGCATGGGCCTGATGTTCGCCTTCATCATCGGCCAGAGCCTGTTCCTGTCGAAGTACATGAAGGATGCCGAATGAGCGCCGCCGATACCCGGGTCGAACGCATCCGTGCACGCCTGCTTGCAACTTTCTCGCCCAGTATCTGTCTGGTCGAGGACGAGTCCGCATTGCATGCCGGTCATGCCGGCGCGGCCTCGGGCGGAGGGCATTACAGGATCCGCCTGGTTTCCGACTTGTTTGAAGGCAAAAATCGGTTGAACCGCCACCGGCTGGTGTATGATTGCCTGTCCGACCTGATGCAGCAGGAGATCCACGCGCTGGCCATCGTGGCACTTTCCCCGTCAGAGGCAACGAACTGAGACCAAGAACAAAGACCGACGCCATACGTACTAGCCCCCTTCCTGTCTTATCTCCGTTTTGATTCATTCCTTTCTTTTCTAGGATTTAACAATGACATTCAAACCCGCTCGTCTGCTGGTGCTGCTGTTCGCAATCGCTTCCATCCCGGCTTTCGCACAAAACCTGGCTGTCGTGAACGGCAAGGCGATTCCGTCCTCCCGCGCCGATCTGATGATCAAGCAGATGACTGCACAAGGCCAGCCTGACAGCCCGCAACTGCGCGGCGCCGTCAAGGAAGAGCTGATCAACCGTGAAATCCTGATGCAGGAAGCCGACAAGCAAGGCCTCTCCAACAGCACCGACGTGAAGAACCAGCTGGAACTGGCCCGCCAGTCCATCGTCATCCGCGCCCTGATCGCCGACTACCTGAAGAAGAACCCGGTCTCCGACGCCGACATCAAGGCCGAATACGACAAGTTCAAGGCCCAGGCCGGCGACAAGGAATACCACGCCCGCCACATCCTGGTGGACAAGAAGGAAGACGCCGAAGCCATCATCGCCAAGTTGAAGGCTGGCACCAAGTTCGAAGACCTGGCCAAGCAATCCAAGGACACCGGTTCGGCAGCCAATGGCGGTGACCTGGACTGGGCTACTCCGGCCTCGTTCGTGAAGCCTTTCTCCGACGCCATGGTGGCCCTGAAGAAGGGTGACGTCACCCCGACCCCGGTGCAGACCCAGTTCGGCTGGCACGTGATCAAGCTGGAAGACGTGCGTCCGGCCAAGGTCCCGACCCTGGACGAAGTCAAGCCGCAGATCGCCGAAGCCCTGCAACAGAAGAAGCTGCAGGCTTACCAGGAACAACTGCGCAGCAAGGCCAAGGTGCAATAAGCATCCTGACCTTCCGTAGGAAGGACCCGGCGTCCTTCCTCCTGCAGTGCGCGACATGCCCGGCCAAGGTTTCCTTGCCGGGCATGTTGCTTTTTGACTACGATTTTCACCGCCGCCCGGTGCGCCAGCGCAAAGAACACGCAAGGTCCGCGCTTGCACGGTGAAAAAACGCTGCTTTCGCAGCTCTCCCGGGCAACGGGAAAGCCTCATCCTGCGCCATAGCGGCCATTTATTTTTATAAAAAATTTATTTGATTTATTTTTTATAAATTCATAAACACTATAAATTATTCATATAAAAATAATTTCCACCTGCAAAATTGTGCATTTTGCGAACACTCGTTCTGATATTCTTCGTGGCTGTTCCAAATGGGGACAAGCTGTCCGCTCCACCAGCACCACCATACACAAGGAGCGGCGGCGACAAGGGCGTTTCGGGGGGAGGCACACAAGGTCGCTCCGCGGCGCCATGACAAACACAACATCGTGGTTTCAGGAGAGACACCTATGAAGAAGAGTTCCATGCTGCTGCTGGCAGCCGGCTTGAGCACCGGCGGCGCGGCGTTTGCCCAGTCCAACGTGACCATCTACGGTATCGTGGACACCAGCATCCACTACCTCAACAATGCCAACGCCAAGGGCGACAGCAATATCCGCATCGACAATGGCGCCATTGCCAACAGCCGTATCGGTTTCAAGGGCACGGAAGACCTGGGCGGTGGTCTGAAGGCCATGTTCCAGCTGGAAAACGGTTTCAGCAGCGATAACGGCGCCATGCTCCAGGGCGGCTCGCTGTTCGGCCGCCAATCCTGGGTCGGTCTGCAAGGCGGCTTCGGCAAGGTCCGCGTGGGTCGCCAGAACACCCCGCTGTTCGACCTGCTGGCCGACCACTTCGACCCGCTGACCGTGGGCAACTATGCCAGCAACTCCTGGCTGCCCGCCGCCGGCACCCTGATCCGCACGCCCAACATGGTGCGCTATGACGGCGACTTCGGCCCCGTCTCGGCCGCCGCCAGCTGGGCCTTCGGCGAAACCGCCGGCTCCGTGCGTACCGGCAGCCAGTTCAGCAGCGCCCTGCGCTATACCGCTGGCGCCTTCTCCGTCGGCGGTGGCTTCCAGCAGACCGTGAGCGCCACCAACTCCAGCTACAAGGACACCGTCTGGAACCTGTCGGCTTCCTATGACTTCGGCCCGGCCAAGATCTTCGGCGGCTGGTTCAACATCAAGGACAGCACCGGTACCACCGGCGCCTACATGGCTGCTGATGGCGATGTGGGCTCTTCCTCGCAATGGACCACTGCCAGCACCGTGGCGGCAACCACCGGCAACGAGCGCAAGGATAACGGCTTCTTCTTCGGCTCCAGCTACAAGGCCACCAGCGCCCTGACTCTGACCGGTGCGTTCTACTACGACAAGAGCAAGAACGTCTCCTACAGTGGCCTGGGCAATGTCGGCGACGGCAAGCGCTATGCGCTGGTCGGCTGGGCTGAATATGCGCTGTCCAAGCGCACCCAGCTGTATACCACCGTGGACTACAACAAGGCCAAGGACGCGGCCGTGTACGAGCTGACCAACTCGCCCTCCGGCAAGACCAGCATGACCACCGTGGGCGCTGGTATCCGCCACATCTTCTGATCCGGCTGCTGGCAGGCCGCTACCCACAAGGTAGCGGCCTTGCCTACCAACAGTCCGCAGAAAACAAAAAACGCAGTTCCTTTCGGAACTGCGTTTTTTTTATGCCTGCCCGGTCGCCCGGGCCTGCTCAGATGCCGGAGCTGGCGATCAGCCCACCCACTTGCGGGCATTGCGGAACATGCGCATCCACGGCGAATCCTCGCCCCAGGTATCCGGGTGCCAGGATTGGGTCACGGTGCGGAACACGCGTTCGGCGTGCGGCATCAGGACCGTGAAGCGGCCGTCCGGGGTGGTCACCGAGGTGATGCCCTGGGGCGAACCGTTCGGGTTGAACGGATAGGCTTCGGTGGCCGCGCCGCGATGGTCGACGTAGCGCATGGCGATGATGGCCTTGTCGATGTCGCCGGTCTGCGAGAAGTCGGCAAAACCTTCACCGTGGGCGGTGGCGATCGGCGCCTGGGTGCCGGCCATACCCTGCATGAAGATGGACGGCGAATCGGCCACTTCCACCATCACGAAACGCGCCTCGAACTGCTCGGACTTGTTGCGGGTGAACTTGGGCCAGGCCTCGGCACCCGGGATCATGGACTTCAGGTTGCTCATCATCTGGCAGCCGTTGCAGATCCCCAGCGAGAAGGTGTCCTGGCGCTGGAAGAAGCGCGAGAACTGCTCGGCCAGCTGGGCATTGAACAGGATGGTCTTGGCCCAGCCTTCACCGGCACCCAGCACGTCGCCATAGGAGAAACCGCCGACGGCGATGAAGCCCTTGAAGTCGTCCAGCTTGGCGCGGTTGGCGATCAGGTCGCTCATGTGCACGTCCACGGCGGTGAAGCCGGCCTTGTGCATGGCGTAGGCGGTCTCGATGTGCGAGTTCACGCCCTGCTCGCGCAGGATGGCGACCTTGGGACGGGCAGCAGCCCCCAGCGACAGGTAGGGCGCGGCGATGTCTTCCTGCGGGTCGAACGTCAGCTTGGGCGTCATGCCGGGGTCGGCGGCGTCCAGCAGGCGCTCGTACTCGGCATCGGCACAGGCCGGGTTGTCGCGCAGGCGGGCGATGCGCCAGCTGGTTTCGCTCCAGGTGCGGTGCAGCTCGGCACGCGGCTGGCTGTAGATATTCTTGGCGTCGCGCATGAACTCGACCACGTCGCGGTCGTTGAGCTTGCCGATGATGTGGCTGCAGGCGCCCAGGTTGTAGCTGCGCAGCACGTTCATGACGTCCGACTTCTGCTCCGCCGGGACCTGGATCACGGCACCCAGTTCTTCGCTGAACAGCGCGCGCAGGGTCAGTTCATTGCGGCGCTCGGCCACTTGCGTGGTCCAGTTCTTGGAATCGCCCCAGTCGGCGGCATGCTCGCCTTCCATGGTCAGGATGTCGAGGTTGACCGAGATGCCGGTGTGGCCGGCAAAGGCCATTTCCACCAGGGTGCCGTACAGGCCGCCATCGGAACGGTCGTGGTAGGCCAGCAGGCGCTCTTCGGAGTTCAGTTGCTGGATGGCGTTGAAGAAGGCCTTCAGGTCCTCGGCGCTATCCACGTCCGGGGTCTCGTTGCCGATCTGCTGCATGACTTGCGTCAGGGCCGAGGCGCCCATGCGGTTCTTGCCGCGACCCAGGTCGATCAGGATCAGGGCGGTATCGCCCTTGTCCTTGCGCAGCTGCGGCGTGAGCACGCGGCGTACGTCGGTCACCGGGGCAAACGAGGAGACGATCAGCGACACCGGCGAGGTCACCGACTTGGCGCCCTCTTCGTCGCTCCAGGTGCTGCGCATGGACAACGAGTCCTTGCCCACGGGGATGGACACGCCCAACGCCGGGCACAGCTCCATACCGACGGCCTTGACGGTGTCGAACAGGGCCGCATCCTGGCCGGGCTGGCCGCAGGCCGCCATCCAGTTGGCCGACAGCTTGATGTCGCCGATCTCGGCGATCGGGGCTGCAGCGATGTTGGTGATGGCTTCGCCGACGGCCATGCGGCCCGAGGCCGGGGCGTCGATCACCGCCAGCGGGGTGCGCTCGCCCATGGCCATGGCTTCACCGCGATAGCCTTCCAGGCCCATGGCGGTGACAGCCACGTCAGCCACCGGCACCTGCCAGGGGCCGACCATCTGGTCGCGCACGGTCATGGCGCCCACGCTACGGTCACCGATGGTGATCAGGAAGGACTTGTCGGCCACGGCCGGCAGGCGCAGCACGCGCTGGGCCACCTCCACCAGGTCCATGCCGGTCAGGTCCACCGGCGGCAGTTGCTTCTCGACGTGCTGCACATCGCGGTGCATCTTGGGCGGCTTGCCCAGCAGCACATCCATGGGCATGTCCACGGGGCTGTTGTTGTGTTCGGGGTCGATCACCTTCAGCTGGCGCTCTTCGGTGGCGGTACCGACCACGGCGAAGGGCGCGCGCTCGCGCTCGCACAGGTATTTGAAGAGGTCCAGGTGTTCCGGCAGGATGGCCAGCACGTAGCGTTCCTGGGACTCGTTGCTCCAGATCTCGCGCGGGGCCAGGCCGCTCTCTTCCAGGGGCACCTTGCGCAGGTCGAACAGGGCGCCGCGCTTGGCGTCGTTGGTGATTTCCGGGAAGGCATTGGACAGGCCGCCCGCACCCACGTCGTGGATGGACTGGATGGGGTTGTCGTCACCCAGCGCCCAGCAGGCGTTGATGACTTCCTGGGCGCGACGTTCCATTTCGGGGTTGCCGCGCTGGACCGAGTCGAAGTCCAGGTCAGCGGTGTTCACGCCGGTAGCCATCGAGGAAGCAGCGCCGCCGCCCATGCCGATGCGCATGCCGGGGCCACCCAGCTGGATCAAGAGGCTGCCCACCGGCAGGTCGTTCTTCTTGGTGTGCTTGGCCGAGATGTTGCCCATGCCGCCGGCGATCATGATGGGCTTGTGGTAACCCATCACCTGGCCGCCCACGTTCTGTTCGTAGGTACGGAAGTAACCGCCCAGGTTGGGACGGCCAAATTCGTTGTTGAAGGCCGCGCCACCCAGCGGGCCGTCGATCATGATCTGCAGCGGCGAGGCGATACGCTCGGGCTTGCCGTAGATGCCGCCCTGGGCGTGGGCGTCGCGCTCGGCGGCCGGCTGGGCCACGTCACGGGCGTTTTCCCAGGGCTGCACGGCGTGGGTCACCATCAGGTTGGAAACGGTGAAACCGGTCAGGCCGGCCTTGGGCTTGGCACCACGGCCGGTCGCGCCTTCGTCGCGGATTTCACCGCCGGCGCCGGTGGAGGCACCGGGGAACGGCGAGATCGCGGTCGGGTGGTTGTGGGTTTCCACCTTCATCAGGATGTGGGTCAGCTCTTCCGAGGCTTCGTAGACGTTGCCCTTGGTGGCGCCGCGCTGGTAGAAGCGCGAGATGCTGGCGCCCTCGATGACGGAAGAATTGTCCGAATACGCCACCACGGTGCCCTTGGGCGCCAGTTGGTGGGTGTTGCGGATCATGGCGAACAGGGACTTGTCCTGCGCCTGGCCGTCGATGGTCCAGTCGGCGTTGAAGATCTTGTGACGGCAGTGTTCGCTATTGGCCTGGGCGAACATCATCAGTTCGACATCGGTCGGATTGCGCTGGGCCTTGGTGAAGGCCGCCACCAGGTAATCGATCTCGTCGTCCGACAGGGCCAGGCCCAGCTCGGCATTGGCGCCTTCCAGGGCGGCACGGCCGCCACCGATCACGTCCACGCTCTCCAGCGGCTTGGCCTGCAGCTCGGAGAACAGGCCGGCGGCCTGCTGCGGGTCGCGCAGCACCACTTCGGTCATGCGGTCGTGCAGCAGCGCGGCCACGGCCGGCAGGCTGGCTTCGCTGAGCTTCTTGGTGCCGCCCAGCAGGCCGCTCTTGACCTGTACGTGGAAGATGATGCCGCGTTCCACGCGATGGATATGGCCCATGCCGCAGTTGTGCACGATGTCGGTGGCCTTGCTGGCCCAGGGCGAGATGGTGCCAAAGCGCGGGATCACCACGAAGGCATCGCCCTCGTCGCTGCCGTTGAAGGGGTCGCCGTAGGTCAACAGGCCGTTCAGGCGAGCCTCGTCCTCTTGCGTCGGGGCCTGGGCGGCATCGACGAAGTGCAGGTAGCGGCCGGAGACGCCGACGATGGCGGCATCGACTGCTTGCAATTGGCTCAGGAGGCGTTGGGTACGGAAAGCGGAAAGGGCATTGGAGCCCGGCAGGATCAGCATGGCGAGGTCGAGGCAGTTAGCTTGAATCGGGAAACCGTCACAGCATCGCGGCAGGGATCGGTCCACCGACACCGGCTGCACCGGCATGCTGCATTGCAGGGCTGACAATCCCTGCAGGCATGGGTACGGCGGACTGATGGATCGTGCGCGCGACGACTGGCAAAGCCCGCATTATACAGTGGACGCCGCTCCAGGCCCAGCCAAAGCGAGCACTTGGTCCCACGCCGCTGTCATCGGCTGCGCCGGTCCAAGCGTTGTGCCCTGATGAGCAACTGGTGCAGGCCCCGGTCCTGTCCTGCACCATGTGGCACTGCGGCAATATCTGAACGACAAGGGAATTTTCGATGTATCATTCGGCCGCATCGCAAAGCCGGCCCCTCTCCCGCGCCATGAGGATATCGACCACCAGAGCTGGCCAGCCGATGACCATGACCACAGCGGCACAGCCGCTTCCAAGACGAACAGAGTGAAGAGCACACATCGACAGATCGCCGTGATAGGCGGGGGACTTTCAGGGATTTGCAGCGCCTATTTCCTGGCCGCCAAGGGCTATGAAGTGGCGGTGATCGAGCGCCGCGCCCACGTGGCCGAAGAAGCCACCTTCGGCGACTCCGGCCTGCTGGCACCGGGAGCGGCCATGCCGCTGACCCTGCCGGGGGGAATGGCCACCTTCGCCTGCCGCTTCAAGGAGGAGCCGCGCGTGCTGGTAGCTTCGGGCACGGACCTGGGCCGTCGCCGCTGGATGCGCCAGACGCGCCAGGCCCAGCAGCAGCATTTCGCCGAAAACAAGCTGAATCTGTCGCGCCTGTCGGCCTATGGCCAGTCGCAGACCCTGCAGTTGCAAGCCCATTACAACATGGAACACGAGAACAGCACTGGCGTGTTCCACCTGTTCCGCGAGCCGGCCGAGGCCGCCCGCATGGTCCAGATGCAGGAAGCCGCGCAGCAATGCGAGTACAAGCACCAGGGGCTGGACACGGCAGCCATGCGCACGCTGGAGCCGGCCTTCTCCTCCGAGACCACGCTGGCGGGCGCGCTCTACTATCCCGATGACATGGCTGGCAATTGCGTGCTCTTTGCCAAGCAGATGCGCAATGCGGCGCAACAACTGGGGGTGAGCTTCCATTTCGACTCGACCATCACGGCCATCCGTGCCGAATTCGGCGGACGTGTGGCGCTGGAGGTGCAATCGCCGCAACTGGCTTCGCAGCTGACCGTGGATGCGGTGGTGGTGGCCGCCGGCATGTCCTGTGCGCCGCTGCTGCAACCGTTGGCGACCGACCTGCCGCTGCGCGCCCTGCAGAGCTATTCGGCGCTGGTCCCGGTGAAGAATCCCGACGACGCGCCCCGCATGGCCCTGTTCGACGACAGCTACAAGGTCGCCATGACCCGCCTGGGTGGTCGCATCCGCATCACCGGCCTGCTGGGCTTCGTGCCGCCCTCCCAGACCATCCCGCCCAAGGCCTTGCGCAACCTGCTCAAGATCGCCGGCGACTACTATCCGAATGCGGCCAACTACAACCAGGCCCATTTCTGGAGCAATACCATGGCCCTCTTGCCGCACGGCCTGCCACTGTTCGGGCCGACCCGCCATGGCAACATCTTCGTCAACGTCGGCCATGGCGCTACCGGCTGGGCCGCCAGCGTCGGCTCGGCACGTCTGCTGAGCGACCTGGTGGCGGGTGATCAGCCCGAAATCCCGGTCGACGGATTCCTCCCGGGCCAGGTGCTGGCCTGAGGCTTGCCTCCCTCAGCCTCCCCGAAAATCGTGCATGGCATCTGTCATGCACGATTTTTTTCATCGGTTTTGCTCCTGCGCGTGAGCGGTAATTCACTTAAAATCACCAGCGTTACTTACGCCGCGCCCTGCCTCATCCGCCTTTCATCCACGAGAGCCCTAACGCACCAGCGATCACGACCATGAGCGCGCTCCACTCCGTTGCCGAGATCCGCCGGATCGAACAAGAGGCCTTGTCGGCCTTGCCACCCTATACCCTGATGTCGCGTGCCGGCGCCGCCATTGCCGAGCTGGCGCAGCAACTGCTGTGCTCGGCCACCGCCGCCTCGCCCCTGGTGCTGATCCTGGCCGGCCCCGGCAACAATGGCGGCGACGCCCTGGAGGCCGCCTGCCTGCTGGAAGAAGCCGGCATCGACGTGGCCGTGCAACTGCATGCCGACGAAGGCCGCCAGCCCGAGGATGCGCGTCGCGCCCTGGCCCGCGCCCGCGAGGCCGAGATCCCGTTCATCGACGACCTGACAGAGGCTGGCCTGCGCCAGCAGTCCTGGGCCCTGGTGATCGATGGACTCTTCGGCATCGGCCTGGCACGACCGCCCGGGCCCAAGCTGCAGGCCATCATCGCCTACATCAACGGCTTGCGCTGCCCGGTCCTGTCCGTCGATGTCCCCAGCGGCCTGAACGCCGATACCGGCGCCATCGTCGGCGGTGTCGAAGGCAGTGCGGTGCTGGCCACCCACACGCTCACCTTCATCGGTGACAAGCCCGGCCTGCACACCTGCGATGGCAGCGACCACAGTGGCCAGATCACCGTCGATACGCTCGACGCCGGTGCCAGCGAATATCTCCCCACGGGCGCCTTCCTCAATGGTCCGCACTATTTCGCCACCGAGCTCAAGCCGCGCGCCAACAACTCCCACAAGGGCAGCTATGGCGACGTCATCGTGGTCGGCGGCGCCCGCGGCATGGCCGGCGCACCGGTGCTGGCGGCCCGTACCGCCGCCTTCGGCGGGGCCGGGCGGGTCTTCGTGGCCTTCGTCGATGAAGGCCCGGCCTATGACGACAAGCATCCCGAACTCATGTTCCGCGTGGCTGATCGGGTCGAATTCGGCGCCAGCGCGGCACTGGTGGTGGGCCCGGGCATGGGTACCTCGCGCCATGCCCATGACATCCTGGCACGGGCACTGGAGAGCGAAGCCGACATCGTCCTCGATGCCGATGCGCTGAACCTGATCTCGGCCGAGCCTATCCTGCAGCACAAGCTGCACCGTCGCAGCCTGCCCGGCGCGCCCTCGGCCAGCATCATCACGCCGCATCCGCTGGAGGCGGCGCGCCTGCTCGATACCACCACCCAGCAGGTCCAGCATGACCGGCCACAGGCCGCGCGCATCCTGGCGCGGCAGTTCAATGCCATCACCATACTCAAGGGCGCGGGGACGGTGATCGCCTTCCCCGATGGAGAAATTGCCATCAATCCCAGCGGCAATCCGGCGCTCTCCACGGCCGGTACCGGCGACGTGCTCTCGGGCCTGTGCGGCGCCTTGCTGGCCCAGGGCTGGCCCACCCGCGCCGCCGCCCTGGCCGCCACCTGGATCCACGGCGCCGCCGCCGATGGGCTGGTGGCCGAGGGTCTGGGGCCGGTAGGGCTGACCGCCAGCGAATTCATCCCGGCCATCCGCGCCGTCTTCAACCAGATCATCCGAGACCATGTCCAGCGCCGTCCTGCCGCATCCGCACATCGCACGCACCCATAAACTGGGCATCCTGTTCCTGATCTCGGGATTGTGGACACTCTCCCTGCTGGACACCTCCGGCAAGCTGCTGGCGCAGGGTGGTTACCACGTGGTGATGATTGCGTGGATGCGCTACACCATCAACCTGCTCTTCATGGCGGCTACGCTGGCTCCGCTCTACCGGCGTCGCCATGGACGCAGCCTCCTGCGGTCCAACCGGCTTGGCCTGCAGCTGGGACGAGGCACGCTCTTGCTGGCTTCGACGCTGATCTTCTTCTCGCTGCTCAAGATCGTGCCGCTGGCCGAAGGCACGGCGATGAATTTCTGCGCCCCGCTGATCGTGCTGGCGATCTCGCCGTGGCTGCTGGGCGAGCGCAGCTATGGCTCGCGCTGGATTGCGGTGCTGATTGGGTTCTCCGGCATGCTCATCGTGATCCGCCCCAGTGGCGACATCCCGCCCTATGGTGTGGCGCTGGGGCTGATATCAGCCCTGACCCAGGCCCTGCTCTCCATCCTCAACCGCAAGGCCAGTCAGGCCGACAATCCGATGGTGACGCTGTTCTACGGCGCGCTGGTGGGTAGCGTACTGTCCACGTTGATGGTGCCGTTCTTCTGGAGCAGTCATACCCCGACGGCGATCGAACTGGCGATCCTGGTCTCCACCGGCATCACCAGTACGGTCGGCCATTTCCTGCAGATCACGGCCTACAAGCATGCCGAGGCCTCGGTGCTGACGCCCTTCTTCTATGCCCAGATCATCTCGGCCTCGGCCATGGGCTGGCTGGTGTTCGGACAATTCCCGGACAGTCTCACGGTACTGGGCATTGCCATCATCTGCGCCAGCGGTATCGGCATCGCCTACATCGAGCACAAGCGCGCCCACCCGCTGCCACCGGCCGATCCGATGGAATCGGTCTGATCGGGTTCAGGCCAGACGGCCTGCCGCGATGGTGATGGTGCGCGCACAGCGCGCGGCAATCGAACTGTCGTGGGTCACCAGCACCAGGGTGGAACCACGCTCCTGGTTCAGCTCGAACATCAGCTGGATCACCGCCTCGCCGGTGGCGGCATCGAGGCTGCCGGTGGGTTCGTCGGCAAACAGCAGCGGCGGCTCGGTGACGAAGGCGCGCGCCAGCGCCACGCGTTGCTGCTCGCCACCGGAGAGGTACTTGGGATAGTGCTTCAGGCGACTGCCCAGGCCCACCCGTCCGAGCATCTTCTCGGCCTTGGCGCGCGCCTGGCTGTCGCCACGCAACTCCAGCGGCAGCATTACGTTTTCCAGCGCATTGAGATGGCCGAGCAACTGGAAGGACTGGAACACGAAGCCCAGCTTGCGCTTGCGCAGGCTAGCGCGACCATCTTCATCGAGGGCGTAGATGTCCTCGCCATCCAGGCGCACCGACCCTTCGCTAGGGGTATCCAGTCCTGCCAGCAGGCCCAGCAGGGTCGACTTGCCCGAGCCGGAGGCGCCGACAATGGCCAGCGTGGTGCCGGCGGCCACGGTAAAATCGATGCCGTCGAGAATGGTCAACTGACCGGAATCGGCCGACACATCGGCCACACGTTTGGATAACTGAAGGACTTCAATGGCAGGGACAACGGTAGCGGAAGCAGGCATGCAAGGCATTCGGGCAAGAAGATCCGGGACAGGCGCGGCGCGCAACGGCATCATGGCCGGGCTGTTGCGGCTACTGGCGGGCATCGCCCTGATACTGGCGGCGACGAGCGCTTATTCTGCCCCAAAAAACCTGCTCGTGCTCGGTGACAGCCTGTCGGCCGAGTACGGCCTGGAACGGGGCCGTGGCTGGGCCAGCCTGCTGCAACAGCGACTGCAGCAGGACAAGCTCGATACCACCGTGGTCAACGCCAGCATCAGCGGCGATACCACCATCGGTGGCAAGAACCGCTTGCCGGCCCTGATGGAACAGCACAAGCCCCAGGTCCTGGTGATCGAACTGGGCAGCAATGACGCCCTGCGCGGGCTGCCGCTCAAGTCCAGCCAGGACAACCTGCAAGCCATGATCAATCTGGCCCAGCAATACAAGGCGCGCGTGCTGCTGGTGGGCATGCAGATCCCGCCCAACTACGGCCCGGACTACACGCGCCGCTTCGCCGAGATGTACCAGACCCTGGCGCGCCAGAACAAGGTGGCCCTGGTGCCCTTCTTCATGGAGGGCATCGCCGCCGATCTCTCGCTGTTCCAGGCCGACCGCATCCATCCCAACGAACAGGCCCAGCCCAGGCTGCTGGAGAACGTCTGGCCGCAACTCAAGCCGCTCCTGGGGCTGAAATGATGCGCCAGTAAAACGACAGCCCCTGTGCCGTCGACGGCAACAGGGGCTGTGGTCACGTTCGCAGGTGGTGCGCGTCAGTGACGTGCGTACAGATCCAGGAAGCGCCGCAGCAGGCCGGTCGATTGCGGCGTGGCGCTCACCCTCTCCGACAGGGCTTGCGCATCGATGCCGCAGCCACGGTAGATATCGGCGTAGTAATGCAGGTGGGCGCGCACGAACTCGGGCGAGAACTCCGGGTGGAACTGGGTCGAATAGACGTTGTGCTTGTGCTTGATGACATGGTGCGGATCCATCGGCGAGCGCGCCATCACGATGGCATCCTTGGGCGGACGCAAGACCGACTGCATGTGCAGCATGTGGGCCGGAAAGACTTCCGGCAGCACGCCCAGCAATTCATCCTGGCGGCAGCAGTCCAGGGTTTCCACGTGCATGGTGCCGGCGGCCCTGCCGGCCGGGTTGTAGCCGACCTCGCCGCCGAAGGCGTGGGTCAGCAACTGGTGGCCGTAGCAGATGCCGAACATCGGCGTCTCCAGTTCGGCGGCATCGCGTATCCATTCGGCGGTGCGCTCGCTCCAGTCTTCCTTGTCGGTCACCATGGCCGGCGAGCCAGTGATGAAGACCGCCCGATAGGTGCGCGGGCAGGACGGGCGCTCTCCTTCATAGACCGTCACGACTTCGAGTTCGGTATGACACAGCCCGGCGGCGCAACCTATCTGCTGCGCGTAGCCGCCATAGCTGTTCTTGAGGGTGGGATTGGCATCGCCGGTTTGGATGATCAGGACTGGAGCTGGCATAAAAACGTGGTCGGTATTCAGGGCAAATCATTGCACCGGACGCATTCCTTGTGGGAAACACGCCATGCGATGCCTTTCGAATTCGACTGGAGGCAGCGATAGCTATACGGCAGCCGTTTAATCAGGAAACGGCGCAAGATTGCATGCGGATGACATGATTTTCACCTTGGCAGCACAATATGTGCATTTTCTCGCCCAGTGAAAAGCTGCTGAACCACACAGCGACAGCAACGGAAAAAGGCCCATCCCCCGAACCCGATTTTCCCTCGCACCCCGCTTGCAGGCTGCGCCAGTAGCCATGATGAAACAAAAAAGGCCGCTGGAAAAGCGGCCTTCGTAAATATTTTAGTAAATTGTGGCAGACATGCCGACAATTCCCCGGAACAGGGAGGAGCTGCGCGCCGATTCACGATCCCGGTGCGCGCATGCCCCGTCAGGGATCACTTGGCGGCGTCATCGGCGCTCACGGTGGCGGCGCCCTTCAACAGCTTGGTCTTGGCCTTTTCGCGCAGGTAGTCCAGGTAAGCCAGGGCTTCCTGTTGCGACAGCGCATTGGCGATCTGCTCCTGCTCGGCCTTGCGGCGGGCGGCATCGACAACCTTGGGCTGCTCCACCTTGCTGATGCGGTAGACCTGGTAGCCCATGCCGCGCGTCTCGGCGCCGACATAGACGGGCAGCTTGGCGGTATCGGCCTTCATGACGGCATTGAAGGCTTCCTCGGTCCAGCCCTCGGCCTTCACGCGCGAGACCACCTTGGGTTCGCTGAAGCCGCTGCCGTCATCCTTGGCCTGCAGTTGCGCCAGGCGCTCCTGGCCGGCCTTGACCGCCAGTGCCTGCTCTTCCTGGGCCAGCACGGCCTTCTGCACGTCGGCCTTGACCTCCTCGAACGGACGCTTGGCGACCGGCTTGTAGGCGGTGATGCGGCCGGCAATCAGGGTATTGGGCGCGGCCTGCACGGCTTCGGTATTGTGCTTGGCCTTGATCACGTCGTCGGTAAAGAGCGCTGCCAGGAACTTGGGGTTGTTGTACACCGCCGTGCCCGCAGCGGCATTGGGGGTGCGGGTGACGCCGGCAGCGGTCTGGATCTTCAGCTTGAGCTTGTCGGAGACGGCCTTGAGGCTGTCGCCGTTTTCATAGACCAGGTTGCCGAACTGGTCGGCCATCTCGGAGAACTTCTTGGCAGCGATCTGCTTCTTGATCTCGCCACCGATCTCGTCCTTGACGGCTTCCAGCGGCTTGACGGCGGCGGCCTTGATGCCGGTCACTTCGATGATGTGGTAGCCGAAGTCGGACTCCACCGGGTCGCTGATCTCGCCTTGCTTCAGGCTGAAGGCGGCATCCTCGAAGGGCTTGACCATGGCACCCTTGCCGAAGTAGCCCAGGTCACCGCCATTTTCGGCCGAACCAGGGTCCTGCGAATTGGCTTTGGCCAGCTTGGCGAAGTCGCCCGGATTCTTGCGCAGCTGCGCCACCAGGCCTTCAGCCTTGGCCTTGGCAGCGGCCTTGTCGGCGGCCGGGGCATCCTTCTTGACGGTGATCAGGATGTGGCTGGCGCGACGCTGTTCTTCGGTGGCGTACTGCTTCTTGTTCTGCTCGTAGTAGGACTTGATGTCGTCGTCGGTAACCGCCGACTGGGCGGCCACGGCGGCGGCATCCAGCACCACGTATTCGATATCGGCCTGTTCAGGGGTCTCGAAACGCGGGCCGTTCTTGTCGTAATAGGCCTTGAGCATGTCGTCGGTCACCTTGACCTGGGCGGCGTAGGTGTCGGGCTTGAAGTTGAGCATCTGCACCGTGCGTTCCTGATCGTTCAGGTCCGACAGGTTGGCGGCCACCGCACGCGGCGCGAAGGCGGTGGTCTGGATCGCGGCATTGAGCTGCTGCACGGCCATCTCGCGGCGCAGGCCGGCTTCATAGGTCTTGGGGTTCAAGCCCTGGGCCGCCAGCAGCACACGATACTGGGCATCGTCGAAGCTGCCATCGGCCTTGGTCAGGCCGGGGATCTGCTGGATGCTCTGCTTCAATGCCTGGTCCGACACCACCAGCTTGCTGGCCAACACTTCGGCACCCAGGGCGCGCTGGGCGATCAGGTTGTCCAGGATGGCGCGACGGGCCTGCGGGCTATCGAAGATCTTGGCATCGAACTGATTGCCATACACCTGGCGCATGCGGTCCAGTTGCTGGCGATGTGCGGCATCCCATTCTTCCTTGGAAATGGTCTGGCCGGCCACCTTGGCCACGCCGCTCTCGTCGGTCAGGCGGCTGTAGCCTTCCAGACCGAAGAAGGCAAACGACGGGAAGATGAACAGCAACAGCAGGAACTGCATCAGGCGCTGGTGGGTACGAATGAATTCAAACATGAATAGCCAATCAATAAACGATCCGGTCAAAGAAGGTGCGCATGCGCTGCCATGCCGCTGCGTGCCGCGTCCGGTAATAAAAAAGGCGAACTCGCGTTCGCCTTGCTCCGGCGCAGGCCCGGCGGGCCTGGGACGCACAACGCACACCGTCGTGCACGCGCGACATTATACACATGCCAATGCCCTGCGGCACCCCGGCGGGGAGCCTTACTCGCCCATCTGGGCCAGCGCCACGCTGCGCAGCTGGAAGCGGCCATCGTTATTGAACAGCCAACTTTCGGACAATTCGATACGGCCGTTCTTCAGCAAGGCCGGCGGTGGCTTGGGAAAAGGCGCCGCGCTCTTCAGGCTGCCCATGGCACTGGCTTCGGCCGCCCTGTCGCGATTGCTGCGCAGGATTTCACTGGCCACCAGCCTGCCTTCGCCATCGACGATGTACTTGATCACGATGACCGAGCGCAACAAGGCCTGCGGCCGCTCCACATAGACCTGGGTGAAATTGACCTGGGAAATGCGCTTGGCCAGGTCGACCTTGTAGCCATCGCTGGTGGTGGCGGTGGAGGTGCCGTCGCTGGTGGTCTTTTTCTGCTCGATCAGGGAGCGCGCCAGGGCATCCCTTTCCTGCTGGGTGCTTTCCGGCGCTGAGCAGGCCGCCAACATTGCCGCCACCCCCAAGCCGCAGGCCGCCAGCCGGGCGCCGGGCCGGTGTCGGGGTCGCTGATCGTTCTTGTGCATGCTGTTCTCCTCCAGGCTGACGAAGTTTGCGTCAGCCTCGACATCGCGTCAATGAAGGTTTGGACCATCCCGGCGGCTTGGGATTCCCTGCGCGCAAGAGCGAAAAAGGCTCATCCATAACTTCAATCTATGGCACGGATATCGGCCCGCTATCACAGCGGGGGGTGTCATCCAGCAGTCATATTTGCCCCGTACCATCCGCTTGCCTTAACTCCCTGCCACGCCGGCTCCATACGCCCGGGCGCTGCGTTCGGAGCCAACCCGCGACCCTGAGCAAAGACACCTCCACGATGATGCACACCCCTCTTTCCGCCGCCAGCGTGCCGGGCTCTTTGCCGGATGACGCCGAGGCCAGCTTCCTGTCGGTGCGCGACGTCGAAAAGCGCTTTGGCGCCTTCACCGCCCTGGACCGCGTATCGCTGGATGTGCGCCGGGGCGAGATGGTCTGCCTGCTGGGGCCCTCGGGCTGCGGCAAGACCACGCTGCTGCGCACCATCGCCGGCCTGGAGCGCCAGGATGCCGGCCGCCTGCATGCCGGCGGCCGCGACATCTCGCAGTTGCCGCCGCAGTCGCGCGACTACGGCATCCTGTTCCAGTCCTACGCCCTCTTCCCCAATCTGTCGGTGGCCGATAACGTGGCCTACGGCCTGACCCGCCTGGGCCGCCAGGAGCGCCGCCAGCGTGTGGCCGAGATGCTGGCCATGGTGGGCCTGTCGGGTAGCGAGGCCAAGTATCCCGGCCAGCTCTCCGGCGGCCAGCAGCAACGCGTGGCGCTGGCCCGCGCGCTGGCGCCGTCGCCCTCGCTGCTGCTGCTGGACGAGCCGCTCTCGGCGCTGGACGCCCAGGTGCGCGAACACCTGCAACTGGAAATCCGCCGCCTGCAAAAGCAGTTCCGCATCACTACCCTGATGGTCACCCACGACCAGGAAGAAGCCATGGTGATGGCTGACCGCATCGCCGTCATGCAGCATGGCCGCATCGAGCAGTTCGGCACGCCGGCCGAGATCTACCGTCGCCCGTCCACGCCCTTCGTGGCCGATTTCATCGGCCATTCGAACTGGCTGCCGTTCACCCGTGTATCCGGCTCGCAAGTGGCCGTCGGTGCGCTGCACCTGGAGATCCAGCCAGAAGAGGCCGAACTGGCCAGCGGCCGCCTGTTCTGCCGCCCCGAGGCGGTCGAACTGTTCCCCGCCGAGCTGGCCGCCAACCGTTTCCAGGCGCGCGTGGTCGATCGCATCTACCTGGGCAACCGCTATCGCCTGGCACTGGCCGCCGACGCGCTGCCGGGCCAGACCCTGCTGGCCGATGTCAGTGACGAGGCCCATGCACGCATCGCCGCCCTGCCCGCCAACGATGGCCTGTGGGTGGCGCTGCCGCGCCAGGCCCTGCAAGTGTTCGCGTGATCCCGGGCTGACATGACGATGCAATCCTCGCTCCCTTCCCCGGCCCCGGTGTCGGCCATGTCCAGCGACGACGTCCGGCGTACCAGCCCGGCGCCAACAGCCGGTCAGACCGACCGCAGCCAATGGCTGCTCGGCGCGCTCAAGTGGCTGCTGCTGGCCCTGCTGCTGGTGGGTCTGGCAGGTCCGCTGCTGTTCATCCTGGGCCAGGCAGTGCTCACGCCGGACGGCAACTGGGCCGGCAAGCAGCCCTTCGTGACGCTGTTTTCCAATATCAATTTCCTGCCCATGCTGGGCCGCAGCCTCTGGGTCTCGGCCATCACGGCGCTGGTCACGGTGCCGCTGGCCTACCTGTTCGCCTATGCGCTGCAACGCAGCTGCATTCCCTTCAAGGGCCTCTGGCGCGGCATCGGCCTGTTGCCGCTGCTGGCGCCGTCGCTGTTGCCTGGCATCGCGCTGATCTATCTGTTCGGCAACCAGGGCCTGTTCAAGGAATGGATGGATGGCAGCATCTATGGCTTCTGGGGCATCCTGCTGGGTGAAGTGTTCTACACCTTCCCGCATGCGCTAATGATCCTGTTGTCGGCCCTGTCGCAAGCCGACGGCCGTCTCTACGACGCCGCCAGCGCCATGGGGGCCTCGCGCTGGCGCACCTTCATGACGGTGACCTTGCCGGCCACGCGCTATGGCGTCTTCGGCGCGCTGTGCCTGGTCTTCACACTGACCATCACCGATTTCGGCGTGCCCAAGATCACCGGTGGCGCCTACAACGTGCTGGCCGTGGAAGCCTACAAGGCCGTGGTCGGCCAGCAGCAGTTCGGCCGTGGCGCCCTGATCGGCCTGCTCCTGCTGATACCGGCGCTGCTCACCTTCGCGCTGGACAACTGGCTGCAACGTCGCCAGCGCGCCAACATGAGCAGCCGTTCCGAGGCCTACGTGCCGCGCCCGGACTGGCGGCGCGACAGCGTGAACCTGCTGGCGGTGCTGCTGGTAGCGGCCGCCATCCTGATGATGATCGTGGTGGCCATGGGCGCCTCGCTGGTCAAGCTATGGCCCTACAACCTGCAACTGACCCTGCAGCACTACGACTTCGACAACATGGACGGCGGCGGCTGGCTGGCCTATTTCAACAGCCTGAAACTGGCCTGCGGCACCAGCGTGGCTGGCACCATCGTCATCTTCAGCGGTGCCTGGCTGATGGAAAAGACCCGTGGCCAGGCCTGGTTGACGCCCCTGCTGCGCATGCTCAGCTTCTTGCCGATGGCAGTACCCGGCCTGGTGCTGGGCCTGGGCAGCCTGCTGTTCTTCAACCATCCGGCCAATCCCTTCAACTTCCTCTACGGGACCATGACGCTGCTGGTGATCTGCTCGGTGGTGCATTTCTACACCACCGCCCACCTCACCGCTGTCACCGCCCTCAAGCAGCTCGATCCCGAATTCGAGGCCGCCTCGCTATCGCTGAAGGTACCGCTGCTGAAAACCTTCCTGCGCGTGAGTGTGCCGCTGTGCCTGCCGCAATTGCTGGAGATCTTCCGCTACCTGTTCGTCTCCTCGATGACCACGGTGTCGGCGGTGATCTTCCTGTACCGGCCCGATACGGTACTGGCCTCGGTGGCCGTGCTCAACATGGACGACGCCGGCGATGTCGGCCCGGCCGCGGCCATGTCCACGCTGATCCTGCTGACCTCGGCGGCGGCCTCGCTGCTCATGCACGCTGGCGGCAGCCGCTGGCTGGCGCGGGCCCAGGCCTGGCGTCGCCCTCGCGGCCACTGAGGCCACTGAGGCCAGGGCCGCCGCCGCTTGCTACACCTTGCACCACCTACTACCGCAACCTTTTTGCACGCTTTTTCAACCCTGCCATTGAACCCACGAAGGCCATCATGAAAAAAACCAAGTTGTTCAACCTGCTCGCATCGTTGATCGGCGCCGGCACGCTTTTCTGTGCAACGGCCGCCCATGCCGCCACCACGCTGACGGTCTACACCGCCCTCGAAGCGGACCAGATCAAGGCCTACCAGGCTGCCTTCCAGAAGGCCAACCCGGATATCGAGATCAAGTGGGTGCGCGACTCCACCGGCATCGTCACCGCCAAGCTGCTGGCTGAAAAGGCCAATCCGCAAGCCGACGTGATCTGGGGTCTGGCCGCCACCAGCCTGGCCCTGCTGGACAAGGAAGGCATGCTCACCCCCTACGCCCCGCAAGGCCTCTCGGCCATCGACGGCAAGTATCGCAGCGCCGCCAACCCGCCAGCCTGGGTCGGCATGGACGTGTGGGCCTCGGCCATCTGCTTCAACACCGTGGAAGCGCAAAAGCAGGGCCTGCCCAAGCCGACTTCCTGGGCTGACCTGACCAAGCCGGTCTATGCCGGCAAGATCGTGATGCCCAATCCGGCCTCTTCCGGCACCGGCTACCTGGACGTCTCGGCCTGGCTGCAGATGATGGGCGAAGACAAGGGCTGGGCCTACATGGATGCCCTGCACAAGAACATTGGCCAGTACACCCACTCCGGCTCCAAGCCCTGCAAGCAGGCGGCCACCGGTGAATTCCCCATCGGCATCGCCTTTGAGTACCGCGCCGTGAAGACCAAGAAGGAAGGCGCCCCCATCGATGTGATCCTGCCATCCGAAGGCCTGGGCTGGGACATCGAAGCCACTGCCATCGTCAAGGGCAGCAAGAACCTGGAAGCGGCCAAGAAGCTGGCCGATTTCTCCGCCAGCAAGGAAGCCATGGCCCTGTATGAAAAGAACTTCGCCGTGGTCGCCATCCCCGGCATCGCCAAGCCGGATGAACTGCTGCCGGCCGACTACGAGAAGCGCCTGATCAAGAACGACTTCACCTGGGCCAGCACCCAGCGTGACCGCATCCTGACCGAGTGGAGCAAGCGCTACGAAAGCAAGTCCGAGAAGAAGCAATAAGCCGGACCTGTCTGACTACACCCAGCACGACCCCTGCCGCCGCAATCGCCGCGGCGGCAGGCAGAGAGGATGCGCAGCAATGCAGGACGCCGCCAGAGCGCCCGCCCAGAACAGGCAGCACGACATCTCGCAAACGTATCCGATGGAGCATTCCCCATGACGCAATCCCCCTCAGAACACGATCCGCAACACTTCGACCTGGCCGTGGTCGGCTCGGGCATCCTGGGCCTGGCGCACGCCTATGCCGCCGTCAAGCGCGGCCTGCGCGTGGCCGTCTTCGAACGCACCGGCACGCCTCTGGGCGCTTCCGTGCGCAACTTCGGCATGGGCCTGGTGACCGGCCAGCCGCCGGGCATCATGCTGGACCTGGCGCGCGAAAGCCGCGCCATCTGGCTGCACCTGGCCGCGCGCGCCCACTTCAGCGCCCGCGAAGCCGGCACCCTGCTGTTTGCCCGCAGCCAGGCCGAACACGCGGTCCTGCAGGAATTCATGACGGTGCGCGCGCGCCAGTACGACTACCGCGTCAGCCTGCTCGAAGGCGACAAGCTCGACGCCCTCTACAACGGCCGCTTCCGCCACCACCGCGCCGCCCTGCATGGCACCGAAGACCTGCAACTGTATTCGCGTGAAGCCATGCCGGCCCTGGTGGCCTACCTGCATTCGCAGGGCGTGCATTTCCGCTTCCATACGCAAGTGCATGGCACCGCCGATGGCCGCCTGTCGACCTCGGCCGGCGAGTTCCGCGCCGAGCGTGTGGTGGTCTGCTCGGGCCACGACTATGTGACACTGTTTGCCGACCGCCTGCAGACTATGAACCTGAAGCAATGCCGCCTGCAGATGCTGCGCCTGAAGACCGAAGACGCCCTGCCGCTGACCCATGCGGTGCTCACCGGCCTGTCCTGCACCCACTATGGCGCCTTCTCCGACCTGCCCACCGCGCGCGCGGTGCATGACGAGATCGAGGCCCATGCCCCGCTGCTCAACAAGCATGGCATCCACCTGCTGGTCAGCCCCACGCCCTACCAGGAACTCATCGTCGGTGACTCGCACCACTACGGCAGCGATGCGCCGCCCTTCAACAGCGAGGAGATCGACGAGCTCATGCTGGGCCTGGTGGAGCACACGCTGGCCACGCGCGTGAAGGTCATCGAACGCTGGCAGGGTGTGTATGGCAGCAAGGGGCCCGGGCCGTTCTCGGCGCTGGCCATCGACGAGCGTACCTCGGTGGTGCTGATGCATACCGGCATCGGCATGAGCGTCGGCCTGGGCCTGGGCGAGCGTGTGATGCGCGCGCTGCTGGCTGGCGAGGCCCTGCCCACGCCGACGGCGACTCCGGCACCGGTTGCCGCCCTGGCCTGATCCCTCGCTGACGAACAGGTGTCGCCACCGGCGGTGGCACACCTGCTTTCGTGTCAGGAAAATCCTTACCCGCCTGCCCCCTCTGAGGCAGCGGCCACCCGGTCGCTGCATCGCAATATCCCCCTCTCGCGCTACATCCTTGCCAGCCGGGCTTTTCCGTGTTGCGCCGCAACCGGATTGGGCCGGTTTTCTCTGTAAGCTTGTGTAAGTTTCGAGAAAGTCTTGCGTAAGCTTGGCGTCGCACACTCGCCGCATGGACAAGTGGGTCCTTACGCAAGCAATGCGAACCAATATCGCAATTTGTGTATGACCGGGAGGGGATCTTCATCGTCATCTGCTCTCCGGTGCGTTCTTGCATAACGCCCCATTCGACCATCTGTTGCATCAGTCGCATTCCGTTAGCGTTAGCCGATTGCATCGATTGCAGTAGCAATATCAATTAAAACCAAGGAGACCAGCATGACCACAGCATCAGTCAGCACGACTGCGCGCGGCATCACCCCGGAGGAGCGCAAAGTCATCTTTGCTTCTTCCCTAGGCACCGTTTTCGAATGGTACGACTTCTACCTGTACGGCTCGCTCGCGGCCATCATCGCCAAGCAGTTCTTTGCCGGCACCGATCCCAACACCGCCTTCATCTTCGCCTTGCTGGCCTTCGCTGCGGGCTTCATCGTGCGTCCGTTCGGCGCACTGGTGTTCGGTCGCCTGGGTGACCTGGTGGGGCGCAAGTACACCTTCCTGGTGACCATCCTGATCATGGGTGCCTCGACCTTCATCGTCGGCGTGCTGCCCAACTACAACTCCATCGGCATCACCGCCCCGATCATCCTGATCCTCCTGCGCATCCTGCAGGGCCTGGCGCTGGGTGGTGAATACGGCGGTGCCGCCACCTACGTGGCCGAGCACGCACCGGAAGGCCGTCGCGGCTCCTTCACCGCGTGGATCCAGACCACCGCCACGATGGGCCTGTTCCTGTCGCTGCTGGTGATCCTGGGCGTACGCACCTCGGTGGGCGAAGCGGCCTTTGCCGAATGGGGCTGGCGCATTCCCTTCCTGGTCTCCATCCTGCTGCTGGCCATCTCGGTGTGGATCCGCATGTCCATGAACGAGTCGCCGGCCTTCCTGAAGATGAAGTCCGAGGGGAAGACCTCCAAGGCACCGTTGACTGAAGCCTTCGGTCAATGGAAGAACCTCAAGCTGGTCATCCTGGCGCTGGTGGGCCTGACCGCCGGCCAGGCCGTGGTGTGGTACACCGGCCAGTTCTATGCGCTGTTCTTCCTGACCCAGACGCTCAAGGTCGATGGCCCCACCGCCAACATCCTGGTGGCCCTGGCGCTGCTGCTGGCAACGCCCTTCTTCCTGTTCTTCGGTTCGCTGTCGGACAAGATCGGCCGCAAGCCCATCATCCTGGGTGGCTGCCTGATCGCTGCCGTGACCTACTTCCCGATCTTCAGCGGCCTGACCCACTTCGCCAACCCGGCCCTGGAAGCGGCTCTGCAAAAGGCGCCGGTGATCGTCACCGCCGACCCGGCCAGCTGCCAGTTCCAGTTCAACCCGACCGGCACCAAGAAGTTCACCTCGTCCTGCGACATCGTCAAGGCCAAGCTGTCGGCCGCCTCGGTGAATTACGAGAACGCCGTGGGTGCCCCGGGCTCGGTAGCTACCGTCAAGATCGGTGACCGGATCATCACCTCCTACGATGCGGCCAGCCTGTCCAAGGAAGACGCTGCAGCCAAGGACAAGGAATTGTCCAAGGCCCTGGCTGACGACATCAAGGCTGCCGGCTATCCGAGCAAGGCCGATCCGGACCAGATGAACAAGCCCATGGTCCTGCTGCTGCTGTTCATCCTGGTGATCTACGTGACCATGGTCTACGGCCCGATCGCCGCCTGCCTGGTGGAGATGTTCCCGACCCGTATCCGCTACACCTCCATGTCCATGCCCTACCACATCGGTAACGGCTGGTTTGGCGGCCTGCTGCCGACCACCTCCTTCGCACTGGTGGCCTTCAAGGGCGACATCTACTACGGCCTGTGGTACCCGATCGTGATCGCGCTGGTCACCGTGGTCGTCGGCCTGCTGTTCGTCAAGGAAACCGTGCACAACAACATCCACGACTGAGCGCAGGAAATACCCGCTCTAACGCCCCGCGCCCTGTCGCGGGGCGTTTCTTTTGGGCACCGGCTTTGACATGTCTGCCGCGCTGGACGCGCTCACCCCACTCGCCCCACTCGCCCCACTCGCCCGGCTTGCCCGACTTGCCTTCTCTTCCACCAGTTCCATCAAGCCCTGCGCCGCAATCGACAGGCTGCGCCCCTTGGGCGTGACGATCAGCAAGGGGCGCACCAGGTCGGGGGCGTCCAGCGGGATGGCCACCAGCTCCGGCAGGCGGAACTGGAACAAGGTCAGCTCCGGCACCACGCTCACGCCCAGGCCGCTTTCGATGAGGGCGGCCACGGTGGCCAGGTGTTCCACTTCCAGCCCGGTATGGATCACCGCGCCCGGGCGCAGGGCTGCGTCCAGATGCTGGCGCACGCTGGTGGAGCGGGCCAGGTGGATCATCTCGCAGCCGGCCAGTTGCGCCACCTTGATGCGGCGCTTGCCGGCCAGCCTGTGGTCGCGCCGGCAAACCAGGTAGAAGGGGTCACTGCACAGCGGGCGGGTATCGAACTCCAGCAGGTTCGGTCCCGGCGCGGTCAGTGCGATATCGGCCTTGCCCTGGCGCAGCAGGTCCAGGCAGTGGTCCGAGATGGCGTCGAAGAGTTCCAGCATCACCCCCGGATAGCGACGCCGGTACTCCGCCAGCACCGGCGGCAGCCAGCCCGCCGCCAGCGACGGCAAGGCGGCGATGGCCACCCGGCCCTTGCGGCGCGCCACGTAATCACTCATGTCGGCAAAGGCAGCCTCGATGTCATGGACCAGCTGGCGCGCCACCTGCACGAACAGTTCACCTTCCGGCGTGAGGGTCACATTGCGGGTATCGCGCTCGAACAGGCGCGCCCCGGCGGCAGCTTCCAGCTTCTGGATCATCGCGCTGAAGGCGGATTGCGAAACGTGGCAGCGCTCGGCCGCGTGGCCGAAATGGCGGCAGTCGACCAGAGCCAGGAAGGCCTGCAGCAAGCGCGTGGAGATATTGGTTTGCATGGCGAAGGTGGGCCGGTCATTATCCTGAAAAACCGGTCAATCAATCGAAAAAAGCGACTTTACAACAAAATCGACCGCCACCTACACTCGCCCTGCTCACCTTCCGCAGCCCCAGTACACAACAATGATCCGGCGCGTTGGAAGTGATGACAACACAAGAACATCAAACCAAATACCGGAGACACGCATGTTAGCCCTGCTAGGCTTTGTCACGATCGTATCCTTGTTCACCGCCATCCTCACCAAGAAGATGTCGCCGCTGGTGGCGCTGATCGCCATTCCCATCATCGCTGCGCTGGTCGGTGGCTTCGGCCTGCAGACCTCCAAGTTCATCGTCCAGGGCGTGACCGCCATTGCGCCGGTGGCGGGCATGTTCGTGTTTGCGATCCTGTTCTTCGGCATCGTGACTGACGCCGGCATGCTGGACCCCATCATCAGCCGCATCCTCAAGACGGTGGGCAGCCGGCCTACCCGCATCGTGCCGGGTACCGCCCTGCTGGCACTGCTGATCCACCTGGACGGCTCGGGCGCGGTGACCTTCCTGATCACCATCCCGGCCATGCTGCCGCTGTACAACCGGCTGGGCATCGACAAGCGCATCCTGGCCTGCGTGGCCTCGCTGGCGGCCGGGGTAAACTTCCTGCCCTGGACCGGGCCGATGATCCGTGCCTCGGCGGCGCTGCATATCCCGGTGTCGGACATCTTCACGCCGCTGGTGCCGGTGCAGCTGGTGGGGCTGGCCTTTGTCTTTATCGCTTCCTACCTGCTGGGCCTGAAGGAAGAACGCCGCCTGGGCCTGGGCAAGGGTTCCACGGTGGACTTCGTGCAGCAGCACGAGCTGAGCGAGGCGCAACTGAAGATCCGCCGGCCGCAGAACTTCTGGATCAACATCGTGCTCACCGTCTTCGTGCTGGGCGTGATGATCAGCGGCAAGGTCGATCCGGTGGTGATGTTCATGATCGGCGTGGTGCTGGCCCTGATGATCAACTACCGCGACGTGACCATGCAGCGCGAGCGCATCGACGCCCACGCCAAGGCGGCGCTGCTGATGGCCAGCATCCTCTTCGCCGCAGGCGTGTTCACCGGCATCATGACCAAGTCTGGCATGTTGACCGCCATGGCCAAGACGGCGGTAGGCTTCGTACCGCCCGAGATGGCCGGTCATATTCCGGTGGTTCTGGGTCTGCTGTCGATGCCGCTGTCGCTGCTGTTCGACCCGGATTCCTTCTACTTCGGCGTGCTGCCGGTGATCGCCGAAGTCAGCCACATGCTGGGCGTGCCGACCATCCAGGTGGCGCAAGCGGCGCTGCTGGGCCAGATGACCACCGGCTTCCCGGTCAGCCCGCTGACCCCGGCCACCTTCCTGGTCTGCGGCCTGGCCGGCATCGAACTGGCGGACCACCAGAAGTACACCATTCCCTTCCTGTTCGGCGCCTCGGTGGTGATGACCATCGCCTGCGTGGTGCTGGGCCTGTTCCCGCTGTTCTGATGCAGCAACCGGCCCCGGGAAAGAAACGTTTTTGGAGAATTGCATGACCCATAATCCGCAACGCGTCGTGCGCATCGGCGCCGGTGCCGGCTACTCGGGCGACCGTATCGAACCAGCGGCCGAGCTGGCCGAGCAGGGACAGCTGGACTACCTGATCTTCGAATGCCTGGCCGAGCGCACCATCGCCATCGGCCAGCAGGCACGGCTGGCCGACCCGAGCAAGGGCTACGACCCGCTACTGGCCGAGCGCATGCATGCCGTGCTCAAGACCTGCGCCGACCAGGGCGTGCGCATCATCACCAACATGGGGGCGGCCAATCCGCAGGCCGCAGCCCGACGCATCCGCGAGATCGCCCGCGAACTGGGTCTGACGCAGCTGAAGGTCGCCGCCGTCATCGGCGACGACGTGCTGGAGGCGGTGCAGGCCGGCGACTTCCGCATCGAGGACAATGGCCAGCCGGTGACGTCCCTGGGAGACCGCCTCATCTCGGCCAATGCCTACCTGGGCGTGGCGCCCATCCTGGAAGCGCTGCAAGCCGGCGCCGACGTGATCGTGACCGGCCGGGTGGCCGATCCGGCGCTGGTGCTGGCGCCACTGGTGCACGAATTCGGCTGGGCGGCAGATGACTGGGACAAGCTGGGCCAGGGTACCCTGGTCGGCCATCTGCTGGAATGCGCGGGCCAGATCACCGGCGGTTACTTTGCCGATCCTGACAAGAAGGATGTGGCCGGGCTGGCGCGACTGGGCTTCCCCATTGGCGAGATCAGCGCCGACGGCAGTGCCGTCATCACCAAGGTCGCCGGCTCCGGTGGCCAGGTGACGGCGCAGACCTGCAAGGAACAACTGCTCTATGAAATCCATGATCCCGCCGCCTACTACACGCCGGACGTGATCGCCGATTTCTCGCAGGTGCGCATCACCGAGATCGGACCTGACCGCGTCGCCGTCACCGGTGGCCGTGGCCGCGCGCGCCCGGAAACCCTGAAGACCACGCTGGGCTACCGCGACAGCTTCATCGGCGAGGGCCAGATTTCCTATGCCGGGCCGGGAGCGCAGGCCCGCGCCCAGCTGGCCGCCGACATCGTGCGCGAGCGCCTGGCGCTGACCGGCGTGCCGACCGACGAGCTGCGCCTGGACCTGATCGGCGTGAACGCCATCAGCAGCGCGCCGATGGCGGCGGCAGCCAATACGCCCGAGCCGCAGGAAGTACGCCTGCGCGTGGCCGGGCGCACGGCCAGCATGAAGGAAGCGGTACGCATCGGCAACGAGGTCGAAACCCTCTACACCAATGGCCCGGCTGGCGGCGGGGGCGCGACCAAGGCCGCCCGCGAGGTCATTGCCGTGCTATCGCTGCTGCTGCCGCGCGACCTGGTGCATACATCCGTTCATATCGAGGAGGTCTGACATGCAGCTCAGAGACATCGCCCATTCACGCGCCGGGGACAAGGGCGACATTTCCAATATCTCGGTGATTGCCTACCGCATCGAAGACTACGCCCTGCTGGAACGCGAACTGACCGCCGAGCGGGTGCGGGCGCATTTTGCGGGGGTCGTGCAGGGAGAAGTGGTGCGCTACGCCTTGCCGCAGCTGGGAGCGCTCAATTTCGTGATGCAGCGCGCACTGGGCGGCGGCGTGACGCGCTCACTGGCGCTGGATGCGCACGGAAAGGCGTTGTCGGGGGTGATGCTGGGGATGGAGCTGACGCCCTGAAGCGATGAGGACGTCAGATTTCCCAGGGATTGATGACACCAAGATCAGCGGCAAGGAAGGGTGCCGTGTCGCGCGAAGCAATCGAAAACCCGCAGGAAACCGCGATGGCAGCGATATAGCCATCAGGGGCAGGAAAGCCGCGCCCGGAACGCTTGGCCTTCACCGCCAGCTCGGCATGGGAACGGGCTGCATCGATGTCAAAGGGCAGAATCCGGTTCTTGAACATCCTCGATACAGTCTCAAAGCGCTGCGCAAACATATCGCGGCGCCTGCCGTCGGACAGGCTGGAAATTCCGAACTGCATTTCGGCCACCGTGATGGTCGTCAGGAAGAGCGTCTCCAAGGCCTGTTCATTGAACCAGGCGCGCACATTGGGATGTGAGTCTGGCTTCATCGCCTCGGAGATGACATTGGTATCCAGAACGATCATTCGAACCTCATCGGCTCAGCGGGCGTTCTGTCACGCATCCGCTCAACGGCTTCGACATCTTCGTTGGTCAAGCCAATTTCCCGACTCATTTCGGCCAGGACATCGCCAAGCCGAAGACGATTGGCAGGCTTTACCGCTGTGGTGAGGATGTCCCGGATTTCTGCCTCGGTGCTGCGGCCATGCTGGGCAGCGCGCACCCGCAAGGCACGATGAACCTCATCAGGAAGATTTCGGACAGTTAACGTAGCCATGACAGCATTCCCCCACGGTGATATCAATGCATGCATCTTAGACATTTGCCTGACTCCTATCCAGTGTTAAATGTGCAAAGCCAAATCGGCTTACGGGAGGTAGATGTCCGCGATTAAACAGGATGAGCGGATTTAAAGGGAGATAAGCACAAAAAAGATATAGAAAACCGAGCTTCTTCGAATACTGTATTGGCGGGCAAAAGCACGCATTGCCACCAGGCAAAATAGGAAATTTTTCGCCTAATACTTCTCCCAAAACTGCGTACATTGCGACTGTCCAAAGCCCGCAAGATTTGGTATCGTCCGCCCGTGATTCATTCTCGCACTGCATCAGCCCCCTGCTGATACTCTCCCCAAATATGAAAAAACCTACTCGACTCGGCACGCCGCTTTCTCCTTCCGCCACCAAGGTCATGCTGCTGGGCTCCGGCGAACTGGGCAAGGAAGTCATCATTGCCCTGCAACGCCTGGGCGTGGAAGTGATCGCCGTTGACCGTTATGAAAACGCCCCCGGCCATCAGGTCGCGCATCGCGCCCACGTCATCAACATGACCGATGGCGCCGCCCTGACCGCGCTGATCGAGCAGGAAAAGCCGGACCTGATCGTGCCCGAGATCGAGGCCATTGCCACCGAAACCCTGGTCAAGCTGGAAGAAGCCGGCCGCGTCAACGTCATCCCGACCGCCCGTGCCGCCTGGCTGACCATGAACCGCGAAGGCATCCGCCGCCTGGCCGGCGAAACCCTGGCCCTGGCGACCTCGCCCTACCGCTTTGCCGACAGCCTGGATGAATTGAAGGCTGCCATCGACCAGATCGGCTATCCCTGCGTGATCAAGCCGGTGATGTCGTCCTCGGGCAAGGGCCAGTCCAAGATCGACGGCCCCGGCGAAATCGAGGCCGCCTGGAACTACGCTGCTGCCGGTGGCCGCGTCGATGCCGGCCGCGTGATCGTGGAAGGCTTCATCGACTTCGACTATGAGATCACCCTGCTGACGGTGCGCTCGCTCAACGAAAACGGCGAGACCATCACCAGCTTCTGCGACCCCATCGGTCACGTACAGGTCAAGGGCGATTACGTCGAATCCTGGCAACCGCACCCGATGCCCGCCGCTGCCCTGGACAAGGCCCGCGACATCGCCCGCAAGGTCACCGAAAACCTGGGCGGCCTGGGCCTGTTCGGCGTGGAGCTGTTCGTCAAGGGCGACATGGTCTGGTTCTCCGAAGTCAGCCCCCGTCCGCATGACACCGGCATGGTCACCATGGTCAGCCAGGTGCAGAGCGAATTCGAACTGCATGCCAAGGCCATCCTGGGCCTGCCGGTCAATACCGCCCTGCGTACCCCGGGTGCGTCGGCTGTCATCTATGGCCAGCATGAAGCCCGTGGCATCGCCTTCGACGGCGTGGCCGAGGCACTGCGCATCCCCGGCGCCGACATCCGCCTGTTCGGCAAGCCGGAATCCTTTGCCCGCCGCCGCATGGGCGTGGCCCTGGCCAGCGCCGACAGCGTCGAAACCGCACGCATCCGCGCCAAGCAGGCCGCTGCCAAGGTCAAGCCGGTGATCCCGGAATAAGCGCTATCGCGCCATAGGCCATTCCGGACGGGCCCCGATGCAAATCGGGGCCCGTCCTGCTTTGCGGCCTGGCCTCGATAGCGGCTGTGAAACGATATAAAGAGTTTGCGGCCCCGACTGGTTATAATCGACGCCTCCCTCCACTACAGCAGCTTTGCTCACGATCATGAAGTGCGATGTCGCCATCATCGGCAGCGGTCTGGCCGGTCTTTCCGTAGCCCTCCATCTTGCCGAAAAGTATCAGGTCGTGGTCGTCTCCAAGGGCGAGCTGCTGGACGGGGCCAGCAACTGGGCCCAGGGTGGCATCGCCGCAGTGCTGGATTCGGGCGACAGCCATGCCCAGCACATCGACGATACCCTGGTAGCCGGTGCCGGCCTGTGCGATGAGGCATCGACCCGTTACATCGTCGAACATGGCCGCCAGGCCATCGAATGGCTCATCGCCCAGGGCGTGCCCTTCACCCGCGACGACAGCGCCGAGCTGGGCTATCACCTCACCCGCGAAGGCGGCCACAGCCAGCGCCGCATCATCCACGCCGCCGACGCCACCGGCCACGCGGTGCAGGTCACGCTGGAGCAGCGCGTGCGGGCCCATCCCAACATCACCCTGCTGGAACATCACTGTGCCATCGACCTGATCCACGCCCGCAAGCAGGATCCCAAGGCCGAGCCACGCTGCCTGGGTGTGCACGTGCAAGACACCAGCAATGGCCGTGTGCTGGCCATTGCAGCAGCGCGCACGGTGCTGGCCACCGGTGGCGCCGGCAAGGTCTACCTGTACACCTCCAACCCCGATTCGGCCACCGGCGACGGCATCGCCATGGCCTGGCGCGCCGGTTGCCGCGTGGCCAACATGGAATTCATCCAGTTTCATCCGACCTGCCTGTACCACCCTTATGCCAAGTCCTTCCTGATCAGCGAAGCCTTGCGCGGAGAAGGCGCCCTGCTCAAGCTGCCCGCCTCGGCGGGCAACGCCGCCGGCCAGCGCTTCATGCCCGAGCATGACGACCGGGCCGAGCTGGCGCCGCGCGACATCGTGGCGCGCGCCATCGACTTCGAGATGAAGAAGCGCGGCCTGGATCACGTCGACCTGGATATCAGCCACCAGAGCCCGGCCTTCATCGCCGAGCACTTCCCGACCATCCAGGCGCGCTGTCTGGAGTTCGGCATCGACATCACCCGCCAGCCCATCCCGGTGGTGCCGGCGGCGCATTACACCTGTGGTGGCGTGGTCACCGACATGGCCGGGCGCACCGACCTGCCGGGCCTGTATGCGGTGGGCGAGACCGCCTACACCGGCCTGCACGGCGCCAACCGCCTGGCCAGCAACTCGCTGCTGGAATGCCTGGTGCTGGGCCGCTCTGCCGCCGAGGATATCGAACGCGAACTGGCCGGCGGCACCTGGCGCCTGGCCGAGGTGCCGCAGTGGGATGAGAGCCGCGTCACCGACGCCGACGAAGAAGTGGTGATCGCCCACAACTGGGACGAGCTGCGCCGCTTCATGTGGAATTACGTCAGCATCGTGCGCACCGACAAACGGCTGGAACGCGCCCAGCACCGCATCGGCCTGCTCAAGGAAGAGATCGACGAGTACTACGCCAACTTCCGCATCTCGCGCGACCTGCTGGAGCTGCGCAACCTGGTCGATGTAGCCCAGCTGATCGTGGCCAGCGCCCTGACACGCAAGGAAAGCCGCGGCCTGCATTTCAGCCAGGACTATCCACGCACGCTGCCACGCGCCACGCCGACCATCCTTCCCGGCCGTCAGTGACGCCGTGGGTGCGTCTGTGCGCGCGCTGATGCGTCTTATGCGGCGGCGGCTGAGGGGCCTCCTGCTTGTGCTGCCGCTGCTGCCGCTGCTGCCGATGCTGCCGTTGCTGGCAGCGCTGCCCAAGCCGGCCCACGCCGGTGAGGATAGTTCTCTGCAGACCACCCCCGCCAAGCGTCCTCGCATCTGCCTGGTACTCTCCGGCGGTGGCGCGCGTGGCTATGCCCACCTGGGTGTGCTGCAATACCTGGAGCAACTGCACATCCCCATCGATTGCATCGCCGGCACCAGCATGGGGGCGCTCATCGGCGGACTCTATGCCAGCGGGATCGGCGCAGACGAGCTGGAGCGGCGCCTGGCCGCAACCAATCTCTCCGACATCGCCTTCGACCGCGACGAGCGCTCACGGCTGCCGCAGTCGCAGCGCGAAGACGAATTCCAGTACCCGATCTCGCTCGCCGCTGGCCTCGACGGCGGCAAGCTCAAGCTGGCCTCCGGCCTGGTCCAGGGCAACAAGCTGCTCACGCTGCTGCAGAACTGGACCGCGCAATTGCCGGCCGATATCGACTTTGCAAGCCTGCCCATCCCCTTCCGTGCCGTCGCCACCGACTTGAGCCAGGGCAGCGAAGTGGTGCTGGAACGCGGTTCCCTGCCCCGCGCCATGCGCGCCAGCATGGCCGTACCGGGGCTGTTCGCGCCGTTTGCCATCGGCTCGCGTACCCTGGTCGACGGTGGCCTGGTGAGCAACCTGCCTGTCCAGACCGCACGCGACATGGGGGCCGACGTGGTGATTGCAGTCAACATTGCCACGCCGCTGCAGGACGCCGCGCAGCTGCAATCGCCCACGGCGGTGGCGCAGCAGATGGTGGGGATCCTGATCCAGCAGAACGTCAAGGCCCAGAAGGCCTTGCTAGGTCGTGGCGACGTGCTCATCGAACCGCACATGGAGGGCATGTCCTTCACCGATTTCGCCCGTGGCAAGGATGGCATCAATGCCGGCTGGGAAGCCGCCCAGGCCCAGCAGGCGCGCCTGTTGCAGCTGTCGCTGGCGCCGCAAGAGTGGCAGGCCTACCTGGCCGCACGTCAGCACGCCGGCCCGGCACTGGCCGGCGCTACCCGCATCGACGCCATCGAGATCCGCAGCGGCAGCCATATTCCGGCCAGCTATGTACGTGGCCGGCTGGCCGTCAGGGAGGGCGACCTCTACGACGCCCAGCAGATCAACCAGCAACTGGCCCAGCTGGCCAGCCACGGCGACTTCAATGCCGTCACCCAGGAGCTGGTGCGACGTGAGGATGGCAGCAACGTCCTGGTGATCGAAGCCGAGGAAAAATCCTGGGGCCCGCAATATCTGCTGTTCGGCCTGGGGCTGTCCAACAGTTTCAATGGCCATGGCGGCTTCAACCTGCAGATCGGCCACCGCTACCCCTGGATCAACGACAGTGGCCTGGAATGGCGCAACGACCTGCTGCTGGGCGCCAAGGGCGCCAGCCTGGAGAGCGAACTGCGCCAACCCATCTGGGGCGGCAGTGGCAGCTATCTCGCACCCTATGTGCAGATCAGGCGGCGCTACGTCGATGTCTATCTCGATGGCAGCGACGTGAAGGCCTCTCCGGTCAACGAGTACCGCATCGATTCGGCCATCGCCGGGCTGGACCTGGGCGTGCCACTGTCTCGCCTGGGTGAATTGCGCATGGGGATGAGCTACCAGCACGTGAAGTACTCGCCCTCCTATAACCTGCCGCCAGACAGTGGCGCCCAGTTCCAGTCCTACCAGAGCAGCCAGCCGGTGGCGCGCCTGCGCCTGACCATCGACCAGCTCGATGATGTGCTCTTCCCGCGCAAGGGCTATTACCTCTCGGCCGAGGCCAATCGCGGCTTTGGTGGCGAGGAGCGGCGCTTCTCCGACTTGCAGGCCAAGACCCTGTGGGCTTTCAGCCGCGACAGCAACACCCTCAACGTGGCCCTGGAAGGCGCCAGCAGCCTGTCGGCCAATAGCGCCGGCCTGGGATTTACACTGGGAGGATTCCAGCATCTCTCAGCCTACGCGCCCGATCAGTTCTTCGGCAACTATCTGCTGTACGGGCGCCTGAGCTGGCTGCGCGACCTGGCCGATGACGCCCTGCCCGGCCTGCGCAAGCCGGTACTGGGCATCAGTGCCGAAGCTGGCAATGTGTGGCAGAACCGGGACGCCTTCGGTGATGGCCCCTACAAGAAGAGCCTGAGCCTGTTCCTGGGCGGCAGCAGCCCGGTGGGGCCGCTCTACTTCGGGGTCGCCCTGGGTCAGCAAGGGGTGTGGAACCTGTACCTGCAACTGGGCCGGGTGTTCTGAGGGCTCAGTCGGCCGGTTCCATCTGCCAGACGCCGGCCACGCGACGGCGGCCGTCACGCCCCCGGGGCAGGAACCGGCTGCGATCCAGGACGGTGCTGCCATCCTGCAGGCGCACCAGCATCTGGGTCAGGCGTGGCGCGTCGTCCTCCTGCAGCCAGCGCTGGCGCAAGCGCGCCTGGTCCAGCGGCGATACCAGCGCCAGCACCTGTTCCAGCGCCTGCACGCCGTGCGCGGGCACGCCCAGCACGGCCATGACGTCACCTTGCCAGTCAAAGCGGGAGGACTGTACATCGAAGGTATAGGCCACCTGGCGACTGGCTGCCAGGGACAGTGCGACCTGGCTGTTCCAGGCGGCGAACTCTTCGTGGATGCGTTCGCGGCGCGTCTTGAAGGCCCCGATCAGCAATGCCATCAAGGCTGCCATCCCCAGGTAGACCTGCAGTTCCAGCAAGGCATTGCTGGCATGCAACTGCACCAGCTGGACGAAGGGCCCCCGCCCTCGCGCGTCATAGACCATGGCGATCACACACAGCAGCAACACCGACCAGGCGCCGCTACGGGCGCCCCAGGCCACCGTCACCAGCGCCAGGCACAGCAGCGGCACGTAGGTCGTGCCGAAGTTGACATCCAGTACCTTGCGATCGAGCTCGCCATTGAACGCGACGTAGACCGAGGCCAGCATGCCCAGCAGGCTGAGCAGACCGACTGCGAACTCGGTGCGCGCGATCCCCTCGGGATGGGCGCGAGCCGCCCTGGTACAGAACACCAAGGCAGGCACCATGACCAGGATGCCGACCAGTTCCGACGAGGCCCACATCCGCCAGACCGGCACCAGCGGCACACGCTGCGTCGCCTGCAGCCAGGCGGCCGCCAGCAGGCCACTGGCAAGGCTGGCGACCACCGCTACCGACAGCAGGTCGCGCACGAATGCCGGACCGGACATGGCGTGCGAACGGTCGCGCAACCTGCCCACGGCGATGGCGGCGACCAGGGTTTCATTGAAGGCCAGCAGCAATACCCGCCACAGCTCGCGATGGGCGATGGCCCCCAGCGCCACCTGGGCGGCAATGAGCAATACCAGCAAGGCAAACCAGCGCGCCCTGGGCAGCAGCCACAGCGCGGCCACGGTGATGCCGGCGGGCAGCCAGACCCGGCCGCCGCCATAGAGGGCGCCATCCAGTTCATGGGACAGCAGCCCCAGCAGGAAGTAGGCAAGAGCCCACGCCAGCGGCGCTGCCAGTTCATTGGCTTGCACAGTCAAGACTTTCGTGGGGCGGCAGGAAGATCGTGACGATGATTCTAACAGCCGAAACAAGAAAGGCCCGCCGTGCAACACGGCGAGCCTTTCTGGTCAGGGCCTCGGCAACGGTCTTGCCGATCTATCCCACCACGCGCAACGAGAAGTCGGTGGCCTGGATATCCTTGGTCAGGCTGCCGATGGAGATACGGTCCACACCGGTCTCGGCAATCGCCCGCACGGTCTGCATGTTGATGCCGCCGGAGGCTTCCAGCACGGCGCGGTCGGCAGTTACACGTACCGCCTCGCGCATCATCTCCAGCGAGAAGTTGTCCAGCAGGATCGACTGCGCACCGGCTTGCAGCGCCTCGTCGAGTTCGGCGAGGTCTTCCACCTCGACCTGGATGCTCACGCCGGCATTGAGTTTCAGGGCGGCCGCCACGGCCGCGGTGATGCCGCCGGCTGCAGCGATGTGGTTTTCCTTGATGAGGATGCCGTCATACAGCGCCAGGCGCTGGTTGACGCCGCCGCCCACGCGCACCGCGTACTTCTGCGCCAGGCGCAGGCCAGGCAGGGTCTTGCGGGTATCGAGGATGGCTGCGCGGGTACCCGCGACGACCTCCACATAACGCCGCGTGGCCGTGGCCACACCGGAGAGCAGCTGCAGGAAATTCAGGGCACCGCGCTCGGCGGTCAGCAAGGCACGTGCCGGGCCTTCGATGGTGCAGACTTCGCTGTCGGCGGCCATCAGGTCGCCCTCGGCATAGCACCAGCCGACCTGCAGGCGCGGGTCGAGTCGGGTCATGACGGCCTCGAACCAGGGCGCACCGCACAGCACGGCGGCTTCGCGCACGATCACGCGGGCCTTGACGAATTCGTTCTCCGGCACCAGCAGGCCAGTGTAGTCGCAGTCACCGACATCTTCGGCGATGGCCAGGTTGACGTTGGCATCGAAGGCCGCATGCAGCGCCACGTCGAAGGGCGCGAAAGGATTGCGCAGGCTGCTGCCGGCAATGCTGGACTGGGGTTTGATGGCGTGAAGACTCATGCTGGGCCGATCCCTGCAAACAATTGCTGTTCATCTTCCAGGCGCGCCGAGGGGCGCACATTGGCTTTGCGCTGGGCGGCGAAATCCAGCATGCGGTCGATGCAGACCACGGCCTGCTTGCCCACGGCGGGATCGACGTGGATCTCGTTGGCGCCGGTCTCCAGCACATGCAGCAGGTTCTGCAAGCCGTTCATGGCCATCCACGGGCAATGCGCGCAACTCTTGCAGGTGGCGCTGTTGCCGGCCGTTGGGGCGTCGATGAAACGCTTGCCGGGAGCGGCGGCGCGCATCTTGTGCAGGATGCCGTTGTCGGTGGCGACGATGAAGGCCGGGGCGTCAGACGCTTGCACGGCGGCGATCAGTTGCGAGGTCGAACCGATCACGTCGGCCTGGGCCACCACGGCCTCGGGCGACTCCGGGTGCACCAGCACCAGCGCATCGGGGTGTTCGGCGCGCATCAGTTCCAGTTCCACGCCCTTGAATTCGTCATGCACCAGGCAGGAACCCTGCCACAGCAGCATGTCGGCGCCGGTCTGTTTCTGGATGTAGCTGCCCAGGTGCTTGTCGGGCGCCCACAGGATCTTCTTGCCCTGGGCATGCAGGTGCTGGACGATCTCCAGGCCGATGCCGGAGGTCACCATCCAGTCGGCGCGCGCCTTCACGGCAGCGCTGGTGTTGGCATAGACCACTACGGTGCGGTCCGGATGCTGGTCGCAGAAGGCGGCGAATTCGTCGGCCGGGCAACCCAGGTCCAGCGAGCAGGTCGCCTCCAGGTCGGGCATCAGGATGCGCTTTTCCGGGCTCAGGATCTTGGCGGTCTCGCCCATGAAGCGCACGCCGGCCACGATCAGGGTCTGAGCGGGGTGGTCACGGCCGAAACGCGCCATCTCCAGCGAATCGGAGACACAACCGCCGGTTTCCTCGGCCAGGTCCTGCAGGTCTCCATCGACATAGTAGTGCGCCACCAGCACGGCCTGCTTTTGCTTGAGCAGTTCGCGGATGCGCGCCTTCAGGCTGGCGCGCTCCTCGGGGCTGGGCGTGGCCGGGACCCGGGCCCAGGCATTGGCGGTACAACTGCCGCCGGTCTCCATTTGCGGTCGCTCGAACTCGACGACCTTGGTTGCGGTTGCTTGCATGGCGGTCAACAATGCTTTGCGATTAGGGGTTATTCGATGCCCTGGCTGGCCAGGTAGTCTTCGTAGTTGCCGCGGAAGTCGATCACCTGGCCATCCTTCACTTCGAGGATGCGCGTGGCCAAAGAGGATACGAACTCACGGTCGTGCGACACGAAGATCAGGGTGCCGGCGTACTTTTCCAGGGCGATGTTGAGCGACTCGATGGACTCCATGTCCATGTGGTTGGTCGGTTCGTCCATGAGCAGCACGTTATGGCGGCCCAGCATCAGCTTGCCGTACATCATGCGGCCCTTTTCGCCACCGGAGAGCACCTTCACGGACTTCTTGACGTCGTCGCCCGAGAACAGCAGACGACCCAGGATGCCGCGCACGGCCTGGTCGTCGTCGCCTTCCTGGGTCCACTTGCCCATCCAGTCGGTGAGGGTTTCGCCAGCGGCGAATTCCTCGGTCGGATCCTGCGGCATGTAGCCCACGTTGGCGTTCTCGGCCCACTTCACCTGCCCGGAATCGGGATGCAGGCCGGTGACGTCGCCGCCGATGCTGCGCAACAGCGTGGTCTTACCGGCACCGTTGGCGCCGATGATGGCGATCTTCTCGCCGGCTTCGACCATGATGCTGAAGTTCTTGAAGATGTCGCGGTCATAGGTCTTGGTGATGCCCTGGGTTTCCACGGCCAGGCGGTGCAGCTTCTTCTCGCCTTCGAAACGCACGAAGGGGTTCACGCGGGAGGACGGCTTGATGTCCTCGACCTTGATCTTGTCGATCTGCTTGGCGCGCGAGGTCGCCTGGCGGGCCTTGGACTTGTTGGCCGAGAAGCGACGCACGAAGTCCTGCAGTTCGGCGACCTTTTCCTTGGCCTTGGCATTGACGGCCAGTTGCTGGGCGCGTGCCTGGGAGGATGCCAGCATGTACTCGTCGTAGTTGCCCGGATAGATCTTCAGGGTGCCATAGTCCATGTCGGCCATGTGGGTGCAGACCTGGTTCAGGAAGTGGCGATCGTGGGAAATGATGATCATGGTGGAATTGCGCTCGTTGAGCACGTCTTCCAGCCAGCGGATGGTGTTGATGTCCAGGTTGTTGGTCGGTTCGTCCAGCAGCAGGATGTCGGGGTTGGAGAACAGCGCCTGGGCCAGCAGCACGCGCAGTTTCCAGCCGGGAGCGACATTGCTCATGGGACCGTTGTGCTGTTCGATGGGCACACCCACGCCCAGCAGCAGTTCGCCGGCACGCGCTTCGGCGGTGTAGCCATCGAATTCGGCAAAGCGGGCTTCGAGGTCGGCGGCCTTCATGTAGTCGTCGTCGGTGGCGTCCGGGTTGGCATAGATGGCGTCGCGCTCGGACATGGCATCCCACATCTCGACGTGGCCCATCATGACCACGTCCAGCACGCGCATTTCTTCATAGGCGAACTGGTCCTGACGCAACTTGCCCAGGCGTTCATTGACGTCCAGGCTGACGTTGCCGCTCGACGGCTCCAGATCGCCACCCAGGATCTTCATGAAGGTGGACTTGCCGCAGCCATTGGCGCCGATCAGGCCATAGCGATTGCCATCGCCGAACTTGACCGAAATGTTCTCGAACAACGGCTTGGCGCCGAACTGCATGGTGATGTTTGCGGTGGATAGCACTGCGAAAACCTTTTCTAAAATAAAACCTGCGTGCCCCCTCAGGGCCTACCGGGACCAACCCGGACCAACCCGGGCCAACCGGACCCAAACCCGCGGCACGCGAAACGGCGGATTTTACCACTGCGAGCCCGCTGCGGCTTGAGTTGCCGCCGCCACGGGCAGGTAAAACTTGTCAAATGGCCATGTAGATGAGCTTCCCTGGGGCTTGCCTGAATTACAATCCCCGGGATTTTTATTGTCCTTGTGCGGCTCCAAGCCGCTTTGCCACCAACAGAAACGCAAGCATGAAACGAGCCATCATCCCTGCCCTCACCGTCCTGCTGACCGCCCTGCTGGCGCCGGCCCTGGGCCTGGCCCAAAGCGAGCCGCCCAACGAGGCACAGACCGCCGCTACCGGCTACAACGTCTGGACCGGCGAATACAGTGTTTCCAGGCAACAACTGGAAAGCGCCATTGCGCCGCAGTTTCCGCGCAAGCTGCGCTACATGGACATTTTCGATGTCACGCTGAGCAATCCGCGCCTGGGCATGGATCCGGCCCAGAACCGCATGAACACCGTGGTCGACGCCCAGATCTTCAATCCCATGCTGCTGCCGCGCCCCTTCAATGCGGTGCTGAGCCTGAGCAGCGGCTTTCGCTACGACGCCGGCACGCGCTCGCTGCGCCTGGACGCGCCCAGGGTGGACAAGGTCGACAGCCGCGACCTGCCGCCGCAATACGCCCAGCAACTGACCGCGCTGGGCAATACCGCCGCCGACCAGTTGCTGCGCAACTACGCGCTCTATACCTTCAAGCCCGAGCAGTTGCAGATGAACGGCCAGCGCTTCGAACCCGGCAAGATCACCGTCGAGCCCAACGCCGTCAAGGTCGAGATCAAGCAGCAGTGAGGCAGGCTGGCCGGGCTCAGGCCCGGCGCAGCGTCGGATAATCCGATAGCGTCAGCGTGAAGCCCTCGGCGCCGTGGGCATCCAGTTCGGCATGCGCGCCCAGCGGCAAGGTCACCAGGTCGCGCACATGGCCGAACGGCAAGCCGGTGACGATGGGCGTGGCGATGCGCGCGCGCAGGAAGGCCAGCATTTCGGCGAAGTCATAGCCGTTGTCGATCTCGGCCAGCCGGTAGCCGGAGAAATCGCCCAGCACGATGGCATTCTGGCGCGCCAGCACACCGGCCTGCTCCAGTTGCAGGATCATGCGCTCGACACGGAAGGGATGCTCGTTGACATCCTCCAGGAACAGGATGCCGCCGTCGATGCGTGGCATGCGCGGATGCCCCGCCATGTGCGCCATCATCGCCAGGTTGCCGCCCCACAGCTTGCCCGCGCAGCGCACCACCGGACTGTGTGGATCGGTCAGGCGGTCGCCGTTGGGGGCAGGATCGGCAGCGGCTGCACCGCTGTAGTTGCGCACCACTACCTGCGGCGAGCTCAGCGTGCGCCAGAAGGTGGCCAGTGCCTGCCAGTTCGGCTGCTCGGCACCGAAATCGCCGGCCAGCATCGGCCCCTGGAAGCCGGCGTAGCCCGACTCGTCCAGCAACAGGCACTGCAAGGCGGTGAAATCGCTATAGCCCACCAGCAACTTGCCGCTATTGGCCAGTGCAGCGATATCCAGCGCCGGCAGGATGCGGCTCATGCCGTAGGAGCCGCGCAAGCCCAGGATCACGTCGATGTCGGGATCGCTGGCCGCTTCCATCAACTGTGCGGCGCGCTGGGCATCGGTGGCGCCGAAACGCTGATAGCGCTGCTGGTGATCGTAGAAATTACGCACCCGGCAGCCCAGTGACTCCAGCAGCGCCACGCCGCGCTGCACGCCCGCCGGGTCCAGGCCGGCATGGCCGCAAGGCGCCACGATGGCCACGCCGGTGCCGGCTGGCACCAGTCCTTCCAGAAGTTCACGCCCTGCTGCTGTCATGCTGTTCCACCTTGGGGTTGGCTCTCGTCTGCTGCGGCGGTTTGCTGCAGGCGTTGTTGCCTGACTTGCTCGCGCCGCATGGCGAAGAATTCCTTCAATAACTGTCCGCACTCCTCGGCCATCACGCCGCCCAGCAGTTCGGTGTGATGATTGAGTTGCTCCTGCTCGAACAAGTTCACCACCGAACCGCAGGCCCCGGTCTTGAGATCGGCCGCGCCATACACCACCCGCGCCAGGCGGGCGTGCATCATGGCCCCTGAGCACATGACGCAGGGTTCCAGCGTCACGTACAGCTCGCAGCCCGGCAGGCGGTAGTTGCCCAGCTTTTCGGCGGCGCGGCGCAGCGCCATGATCTCGGCGTGCGCGGTCGGATCGTGCTTGCCAATGGGCTGGTTGAAGCCGGTGGCAATGACCACGCCATCCTTGACCACCACCGCCCCCACCGGCACCTCGCCCAGCGCCCAGGCATTGTTGGCCTGGTCCAGCGCGGCGCGCATGTGCTGCAGGTCGGCTTCGGTAACGGGTGGCGGGCTAGCCGGCAGCGTGTCCATGGCGGTCACCATCAATCGGCGCTGATTTCGGCCCAGCAATTGGGCGTTTCGTGCAGGACCAGCTTCTGCAGGTGCAAGCCGGTGCCGTAACGATCCTTGTAGGCGGCCTTGAGGATGTGGAAGGCCTCGCGCGCCAGGTTCTCGACCGTCGGGATGCTGCCGATGACCACCGTCTTGTGGCCCGGCAGGCTGGCCAGGAAATCGCGCACCGGAGTGTCCTTTTCATAGACCAGGAAGGCGTGGTCCCAGACATCGACCAGATGCTCCTTGGCCAGCGACTTGATATCGGAGAAATCCATGATCATGCCGTTGTCGGAATTGCCCTCGATATCGATGACCGCACCGGTCAGGGTGATTTCCAGCGTATAGCGGTGGCCGTGCAGGTTGCGACACTGGCTCTTGTGGTCCGGGATACGGTGGCCGGCGTCGAATTCGAGTTTGCGGGTGATGGTCAGCATGAAAGATATCTTCGAGGATGGCCCGCCGGACCTGGAGTGGCGTGGCGGGCGATGACAGGCAATTGTACGCATGCGGCGCGCCGCCGCATGCAGGAAAAACGGGGGCCTGCAGGAAATTCAGGGAATATTGAGCAGCTTGTGGGTCTGGATGCTCAGCTTCCACTTCGGATTGTTCTTGACCATCTCGATGGCCAGGCGGGTGTTGGCCGCAGCCAGCGGCCCATCCATGGGCTGCAGCAGGAAGTGCTGGAAATCCAGCTTTTCGTACTCCGCCAGTGGCTGGCCTGGCTGCGGCACTACCACCTTGAGCTCGCTGCCGCGTAGCACCTTCAGCTCGGAACCCATCTTCGGGCTCACGCAGATCCAGTCCACCCCGTCCGGGACGGGAATGGTGCCATTGGTCTCGATGGCGATCTCGAAGCCCTGCGCGTGCATGGCGTCGATCAGCGCGGCATCCAGCTGCAGCAAGGGCTCGCCACCGGTGAAGACCACGTACTTGCTGGGCGCATAGGTGGACGGCCAGAGACTGGCCACCTTGGCGGCCAATTCGTCGGCAGACTTGAACTTGCCGCCGTTCTCGCCGTCAGTGCCGACGAAGTCGGTATCGCAGAACTGGCAGATGGCGCGGCTGCGATCTTCCTCGCGCCCGGTCCAGAGATTGCAGCCGGTAAAGCGGCAGAACACCGCCGGGCGGCCGGCATGAGCGCCCTCGCCCTGCAAGGTATAAAAGATTTCTTTGATGCTGTAGGTCACGTGTCTGGGGCGGGCTGGCCGCAAAAAACTGTCAATGCTGGCGCGATGGCAGGATCAAGGCCGCATCGGGCGCGGGATCATGGAGGTCGAAGCTGATCGACCTTTTCCATCAAAAAAAGCTAAATAGCTGATATTTAGAGGTTTTTTGCCATACTTCGGTGCCGCAATTATAACGGGAGGCAGCCCTCACGTGATCGCCACGCCACAAAAACCCAACGTATGCTTCTTTCACTTGAATTCTAAGACGACTGGTCATATTATTCCTCCCATGAGCAAACCCAACACCCGCGACCAGATCTTCGATGCAGCCCTGAAGCTGCTGTCCGAACGCGCCTTCAATGCCTGCAGTGTCCAGGACATCACCGCCGAGGCCGGCGTACCCAAGGGCTCGTTCTACAACCATTTCGAGAGCAAGGAAGCGCTTGCCGCCGAGATCGTCGGCCACTATGGCGAGCTGGGCAAGTGGCGCGACATGCTGCTGGATGACTCGGTGCCGGCGCTGGAGCGACTCAAGCGCTACTTCACCATCGTCAATGGCCGCATGGCCGAACGGGGTTACCAGCACGGCTGCATGGTCGGCAACATGAGCGCCGAACTGGCCGAGCAGAGTCCGGTCATCCGTGGCCAGCTGGGCGAGGTCTACAAGAACTGGACCGCCAAGCTGGAATATGCGGTCGCGGCCGGTCAGCGCGAAGGGACGATCCCTGACAAGACCAGCGCGCAGGTGCTGGCCTCGTTCCTGCTCAATGCCTGGGAGGGGACCATCCTGCGGGTACGCGTGGAACGCAGCAGCGTACCTTTCGAGCAATTCATGGATCTGGCCTTCAACAAGATTCTGACCTGAACGCAATTGGCCTCTGCTGGACAGCGGAGGCCGCGCCGGTACTTCGGCATCATGTCGCTGCTGGCATGATGCCGGCCTTGTGCCAGCCGCATTACACGCCGTCACCCAAGTGGTGCGGCATTTTTTTAACCCTTATTAAGACGACCGGTCATATTAAACCAATCACTCCACAAGGACTCCACCATGAACAGCATCTCCAGCAGCGCTCCCCCAGCCGCTACCAGCAATGCGCCACTTTACTGGATGGCCCTGGGCACCTTTGCCATCGGTACCGAAGGCTTCATGATTGCCGGCATGTTGCCCACGGTGGCACATGACCTGGGCGTCAGCGCCGCTGTGGCCGGCCAGTTGGTGGTGGCCTTCACCGCCGCCTACGCCATCAGCTCGCCCATCCTGACGGCCCTGACCGGAGCCATCAACCGCCGTCGCCTGCTGATTGGCAGCATGAGCCTGTTTGCCCTGGCCAACCTGCTGGCCTGGCAGGCGCCGGGCTATACCGCCCTGCTGCTGGCGCGCATCCTGCTGGCCATGGCAGCCGGCCTCTACGTCCCCAACGCCATGGCGCTGGCCGGTGCCCTGGTCGCCCCCGAGCGGCGTGGCGGCGCGCTGGCCATCGTCAGCGGCGGACTGACCGTGGCGGTGGCACTGGGTGCGCCCCTGGGCGTACTCATCGCCGACCGGCTGGACTGGCGCATGACCTTCGCCGGCGTGGCCCTGCTGGCCGCACTGGCGACCCTGGGCCTGCTGCGCGGCCTGCCACCGGGCATCGGTGCCCACCTGCCGGTGGCCAGCCTGCGCGAACGCCTTCATGCCGCCCGCGATGCACGGGTCTTGCAGGGCTTGCTGACCACCCTGCTCTGGGCCACCGGCGCCTACACCATGTACACCTACTTCGCCATCTACCTCAACGAGGTCGCCGGCATCCATGGTGCGCATGTGGGCTATGGCCTGCTGTTGTGGGGCGTCTCGGCCGCTGTAGGCGTCATGACCGGCGGTCGCCTGTCCGACCGGCTCGGCTTTGCCCGCGTCTCGACACCAGCCTTATGGTTCATGATGGCGTCTTTCCTGGCACTGTCGGCGGTGGCCTATACGCTGGCACCGGCACACGCGCTCGCCCCGGTCTACCTGGCCATGATCGTCTGGGGTGTATCGGCCTGGGCCTTCTACCCGGCCCAGCAGGCCAGGCTGATGAACATCGCCGGCCTCAAGCTGGCCTCGATTGTGCTCTCGCTCAATGCCTCGTTCATGTACCTGGGCTTTTCCCTGGGTGCCGCGATGGGTGCGTTGACAGTCGCCACCGGATCGGTACGCGAAGTCGGCTTCGTGGCCGCCGCTTTCGTGGCGGCCGCCCTGTGGTTGCTGCGTGGCGCTCTGCGCAAGGAAGTGCCGCAGGCTGTCACGGCCTAGGGACAGCCACATCGCCACAGACCGGACAGAACGAGATGGCCCGCAGCTGATACACTGCGGGCCATTTTCCGACTTCCTGCGATCGCGCCCTTGCCATGACCGCCATCACCGAATTCCGCCACACCTCCCCTGCCCCCGAGTACGACCATCCGCGAGAAGACCGTCGCCTGGACGGCAATCCCCTGCGCACCACCTGGAATCATTTCACCAGCGCCAGCGGCGAGGTCAATGCCGGCGTGTGGGCCTGCGAAAAAGGCAGCTGGCGCATCGCCTTCGCCCCCAACAAGGATGAATATTTCTACGTACTGGAAGGCCGCTGCCGCGTCATCGATGAACAAGGCCACGCGGCCGAGGCCGGCCCGGGCGATGCCCTGGTCATCCCGGCCGGCTTCAAGGGGGTGTTCGAGGTCGTGGAGCCGGTGCGCAAGCACTATGTCATCGTCGAGCGCAGCGGTAGCTGTAGTGCAGGGGGATGAGCGCCTTTGACAGGGTGGCCGATCAGTTTGACGAATACCCGGGCCGGTGACTAACATCGGCGAAGCAATCAGAAAGCGTCACTGCCGGACATCCACATCTGCCCGGAGAGATTAGCGTCTAAGCCCTGCCCGAAACCCGATCTCCGACAACACATGACCAATGCCCCTCCCGTGCCGGAGCAGATCCTGGCGGTCGCGCTGCACAGCTACAATGCCGGCCGGCTGGCCGAGGCCGAGCAGGCTTGCCAGCACCTGCTGGCGCTGCTGCCCCACCATCCTGCCGCCCATCAGTTACTGGCCATGCTGGCCCTGCAGCGCGAACAGCTGGCACAGGCGCGCCAGCACATCCTGCATAGCCTGGCTCCGCGACCGGACCATGTGCCCTCGCTCCTCATCGCCGGCAAAGTCGCCGCTGCCGAAGGCGACGCCGCCACGGCACTGGCCTACTTCGACAGCGCGGCACGCCATCAGCCCGATATGAGCCAGGCGCATTTCCATCGCGGCAACAGCCTCTCGGCATTGGGACGTCACCAGGAAGCCATCCAGGCTCTGAGACAGGCCGTCGCGCTGGCACCGGAGGCCATGGAAGCCGTGCTCAACCTGGGCACGGCCTTGCGCGAGCAGGGCGAGTTGTCAGCGGCACGAGCGGCCTTCGAGAAAGCCGTGGCACTGCGCCCCGACGTCGCCGAGGCCTGGTTCAACCTGGGATTGGCGCGCCAGGACCTGCACGACGCGCATGGCGCCGCCGAGGCCTTCGCGCAAGCCTTGCACCTGCGCCCCGACTATGCGGACGCCGCCCTCAATCTCGGTGTGGCGCTGCAGGAAGCACGCCGCCTGGACGACGCGCTGCAGGCCTATCGCACGGCACTGCGCCTGCAACCGCAATGGTATGGCCGCATTGCCCACGCTCTGAGCGCGGGCAGCACCGGCCAGATCTGGTTGGATACCCGGCAACTGGAACAGACGCTGCGTGGCTGAGCGGCCGGCAGCCAGCCGGTCCGCTTACTTGCGCTGCCGGTAATTCTTGCGATAGACGTGGGGACTAGCCAGCACCTGCGCCACGGTGTCGCTGTAGCGGCTGGCGGCTTCCCCGTCGAGCGTATCGAAATGCAGCTCCGGACGCTCGCGCGGCACCACGAAGCATTGCGCCACCGGCGTCCCCTTGGGCAGCACACCGCTGAAACCGGCATCGGTCCAGACAGCCGGGAAGTTGATGCCGGCGTCGTTGAAGTGGTCCGCATCGACCATTCCCGAGAGCAGGCGGAACGGCAGGTCATGGCGATTGACGGGATGGGTGGCAAACAGCGACCAGCCGGGTTCCAGCTCGATGGTCCAGAAGCTGTTGAACTTCAGCACCAGCGCATCGCCGGCCAGGAAGGGGGTGCCCGTCACCTGGGCCGGTGGATGAAAGCTCAGCGGCGCGCGCGGATGCCCCTCCACGCTGGGCGCGGGGGCATCCCAGTCCCAGCGGAACACGCCCTGCTCCACCTGCACATCGCAGGGCAACAGGATCATGAAGCCATGGGCCATCGCATCGATGAACGGGGGGCATTGCTTGACGGTGCGGATATCGCGGTCATGCAGCTCGGAGAAGGCCTTGGCAGGCATGGCGCGGATCCAGTCGGGGATGACTTCGCGGGCCAGTCGGGGACGCGGCAGCAGGTCGGCCAGGGCGGGGTCGCAGCGGAAGCGGATGTGTTGGGCGGACATGGTCGGGTTCGCGGGCAGAAGGCAGACGGGCAAATCGAAAAATACAAAAAAGCCCGCAATGACGCGGGCTTCCAGGTGATTCCATGATTTCATGGCGCCGGGCATGGCCGGACCCGACATCAATCCCACTCGATTATCATCGATCAGATAATACCTTTGATAAACAATAGATTGGAGACGAGCTTGCTGCTCATGCCATGAAAAATACCATGCACGGTTTTCTAGGTGGCTCTCGAATTTAGCGACACGGACCAGACCATCCGATCATATAATGTTTATACAAAAAATATTTGACACATTTATTTATTGTTCATACAATAATTTTCATGAACTGCGAATTCGATCCAGCCAAAGACGAAAGCAACCTCGACAAACATGGTTTGTCTCTTGCCGATGCAGAGTGCTTTGAATGGGAAGCTGCAGTAATTCGTGAGGACACGCGCAGGCAATACGCCGAACAGCGTTACGAGGCGACTGGCTACATTGGCGACCGCTTGCACGTGATGATCTATTGCCTTCGCGGTGATGTTGTTCGCGTCATCAGTCTGCGCAAGGCCAACCGTCGCGAGGAAAGACGATATGCCGAAACTTAAAGTCGGGCACATCAGCCCCACCCCTGAAGAAGATGCTGCCATTAATGCGGGCATTGCCGCTGACTCGGAAAGCCGCGAATTGGATTCGGAGTGGTTCGCCCAAGCGAAGCCTGCTAGCGAAGTGCTGCCACCAGAAACATACGAGACTCTGATTGCCAAGCGTCCGCGCGGCCGCCCGAAAGCGGAAGAAACCAAAGTGTTCACTGCCATTCGACTGGACGCCGATTTGCTGGACGCATTTAAGTCCACCGGCAAGGGTTGGCAGACCCGCATGAACGAAGCGTTAAAACACTATCTAGTAGACTCTTCAGCCAAAGACGCAGGAATAACAACGATGTTTAGAATTGAAAGAAATCAACTCATCGACGTTTCCGCGATCCAAAATAATTCCAAAGGAAAGATTTCTCATGAAGCCAACTGAACTTATCGATAAATGCTTGGCTAACCCAATTCACGCCAACTGCAAAAAATTTCTGATTACACTTGAAAATGGGAGCAATGGCAAATGTACGCAGGTTCCGAATCACAGAGATATTACCGAAGTTACTGAAGAGTCCGGCCACAATGTATTGGAGGGGACATCTTTTCGCTACGTAACTTTTTATGATATTTCGACAGATACCACGACTTACTTCGTTCAACGTAATTGAATCACATCGCCCCGGTTGTCCGATAGCTTTTTGACACCATGCCCCCCCTATCTTCCTGTCATGGCATCTGCTCGCGACACGCCTATTCACTTCGCCATGCCATGAAAAATGCCATTGATGATGCAGTCACGATCATCAATGGCATGCGCTTAACCCAATAAAATCAAAAGATTAAGAATTATGCTCATTCCCACTCGATGGTAGCAGGCGGCTTACCCGAAATGTCATAGACAACCCGGTTCAAGCCACGCACTTCATTGATGATGCGATTGGACACGCGACCCAGCAGCTCGTGTGGCAGGTGCGCCCAGTGTGCCGTCATGAAGTCCTGCGTCTGCACCGCGCGCAGGGCCACCACGTACTCATAGGTACGGCCATCGCCCATCACGCCCACCGACTTCACCGGCAGGAACACGGCAAACGCCTGGCTGGTCTTGTCGTACCAGCTCTGACCGTCTTCGTCCTTGGTATTGCGCAGTTCCTCGATGAAGATCGCATCGGCGCGACGCAGCAGGTCGGCGTATTCCTTCTTGACTTCACCCAGGATACGCACGCCCAGACCCGGGCCGGGGAACGGGTGGCGGTAGACCATCTCCGGCGGCAGGCCCAGGGCCACGCCCAGTTCGCGGACTTCGTCCTTGAACAGTTCACGCAGCGGCTCCAGCAGCTTCAGGTTCAGGGTTTCCGGCAGGCCGCCGACGTTGTGGTGGCTCTTGATGGTGTGGGCGGTCTTCTTGCCCTTGCCGGCGCTCTCGATCACGTCCGGGTAGATGGTGCCCTGAGCCAGCCACTTGGCGCTGGTCAGCTTGGCCGATTCAGCCTGGAACACTTCGACGAACTCGCGGCCGATGATCTTGCGCTTGGCTTCGGGATCGGTGACGCCAGCCAGGTGGCCCATGAACTGCGCGGTGGCGTCCACGTGGATCACCTTCACACCCAGGTTCTTGCCGAACATCTCCATGACCATCTTGCCTTCGTCGAGGCGCAGCAGCCCGTGATCGACGAAGACACAGGTCAGCTGGTCGCCGATGGCGCGGTGGATCAGGGCGGCAGCCACGCTGCTGTCCACGCCACCGGAGAGGCCCAGGATGACTTCGTCGCTGCCCACCTGCTGGCGGATCGATTCGACGGCTTCAGCGATGTAGTCCGGCATGTTCCAGTCCGACTGGCAACCGCAGATCTCATGCACGAAGCGGCCCAGCATGGCCTTGCCCTGCACCGTGTGGGTGACTTCGGGGTGGAACTGCACGCCATAGAAGCGGCGCTCCTCGTCGGCCATGCCGGCGATGGGGCAGTTGCCGGTGGAGGCCATGAGCTTGAAGCCGGCCGGCATGTCGTTGACCTTGTCGCCGTGGCTCATCCAGACCTTCAGCATGCCGTGGCCCTGGGCGTTGGTGAAGTCGCTGATGCCCTCCAGCAGCTTGGTATGGCCGTGGGCGCGCACTTCGGCGTAGCCGAACTCACGCAGGTGACCGTTTTCGACCTTGCCGCCCAGTTGCTCAGCCATGGTCTGCATGCCGTAGCAGATACCCAGCACCGGCACGCCCAGTTCGAACACCGCTTGCGGCGCGCGCGGGGTGTCGCCTTCGGTGACGCTGTTGGGGCCGCCGGAGAGGATGACGCCGGCCGCGCCGTAGTTGCGCACGAACTCGTCGGTCACGTCATGCGGGAACACCTCGGAAAACACACCGGCTTCGCGCACGCGGCGAGCGATGAGCTGGGTCACCTGGGAACCGAAGTCGAGGATCAGGATTTTCGAATGCGAATGCGTGGACATGGGCAATGGGTCTGGCTACGTTGAAAAATGGTCTTCTGAAAAGATCAACAGCCCGACAGCCTGGCGTGACGCCGGTGGACTGTCGGGCTGTGGCCGCATCGATGATTACTCGGCGCGGTAGTTCGGGGCTTCCTTGGTGATCTGCACATCGTGGACATGCGATTCACGCATGCCGGCGGAGGTGATCTCGACAAATTCAGCGCGTTCGCGGAAGTCGTCGATGGAGGCGCAACCGCAGTAACCCATGGAGGAGCGCACGCCACCCACCAGTTGGTACAGGATGGCGACCACCGAGCCCTTGTAGGCGACGCGGCCTTCGATGCCTTCGGGTACGAACTTGTCGGCGGTGTTGTCGCCGTCCTGGAAGTAGCGGTCGGCCGAACCATCAGCCATCGCGCCCAGGGAACCCATGCCACGGTAGGACTTGTAGCTGCGACCCTGGTACAGGATCACTTCGCCGGGGGCTTCTTCGGTACCGGCGAACATGCTGCCCATCATCACCGAAGAGGCGCCGGCGGCCAGCGCCTTGGCAACGTCGCCGGAGAAGCGGATACCACCGTCGGCGATCACCGGCACGCCGGTACCCTTCAGGGCGTCGGCGACATTGGCGATGGCGGAGATCTGCGGCACGCCCACGCCGGCAACGATACGGGTGGTGCAGATGGAGCCAGGGCCGATGCCGACCTTGACGGCGTCTGCGCCATGCTCGACCAGCGCCTTGGCAGCGGCGGCGGTGGCGATGTTGCCGCCGATGACTTCCACGTGCGGGTAGCGGGTCTTGACCCACTTGACGCGGTTCAGCACGCCAGCCGAGTGGCCGTGGGCGGTGTCGACCACGATCACGTCCACGCCGGCGGCGACCAGCAGTTCGATGCGTTCGTCATTGTCCGGGCCCACGCCGACGGCGGCGCCCACGCGCAGCTTGCCGTGTTCATCCTTGCAGGCGAAGGGGTGTTCGGTCGACTTCTCGATGTCCTTGACGGTGATCAGGCCACGCAGCTCGAAGGCGTCGTTGACGACCATCACACGCTCCAGGCGGTGCTTGTTCATCAGGCGCTTGGCTTCTTCAGGATCGGCGCCGGAGCCGTTTTCCTTGACGTAGACCAGCTTGTCGCGCGGCGTCATCTTGGCGCGCACTTCGGCGTCCAGTTCTTCTTCGAAGCGCAGGTCGCGGTTGGTGATGATGCCCACCAGTGCCTTGCCTTCGACCACCGGGAAGCCGGAAATGCCGTGCTGCTTGGACAGCGCGATCACGTCGCGGATCTTCATGGTGGGGGGGATGGTGATCGGATCACGGACCACGCCGGACTCGAAACGCTTGACCTTGGAAACCTCGCGCGCCTGTTCCTTGGGCGTCAGGTTCTTGTGGATGATGCCGATGCCGCCCTCTTGCGCCATGGCAATGGCCAGGCGTGCCTCGGTGACGGTATCCATCGCAGCCGACACCAGAGGGATGTTCAGCGAGATGTTGCGCGTCAGGCGCGTGGTCAGGGAAGTATCTTTGGGGAGAATGTCCGAGAAGGCCGGGACGAGCAGCACGTCATCGAATGTGAGTGCTTTTTGGAGAAGACGCATAGTGTTTCCTATAGGCGCAAAAGCGAATTATACAGAAAAGCTTGGCTTGCGTCTCGCACTAGTTGTGTTTATCCCTCCAGGCGTGGCAAAGACGCTGGATTCATTGAAACTCCGGCAAGACACCGCCGCCTCAGGCTGCCGACTGTTCCTTGTGGATCGCACGCCGACGGCGCGACTGCTTGGGGTCGGCAATCAGCGGGCGGTAGATCTCGATGCGGTCGTGCTCGCGCAACACTGTCTCCAGCGGCTTGACCTTGCCGAAGATGCCGACCTTGCATACCGACAAGTCGATGGCCGGCTGCTCGCGCGCCAGCCCGCTGGCGATGACGGCTTGCTGGATGGTGCAGCCGGGCGGCACCTCCAGGTCCTTCAGGATCTGCAGGCCGGGCGCGGCATAGCAGATCTGCACTTGCAAATGGGACACTTCAGCCATATATCTGCTCGGCGCGCTTGCAGAAGGAGTCGACGAAGCTGTTGGCGATCATGCTGAAGACCGGGCCGATGACGCTCTCGAGGATGCGGCTGGAAAATTCGTATTCCATGTCGAACTCGATCTTGCAGGCATCCTCGCGCAGGGCCTTGAAGTGCCAGCGGCCCTCGAAATGCTTGAACGGCCCTTCCACCAGGCGCATGGTCATGCTGGTGGGACGCACATTGCTGTTCTGGGTACTGAAGGATTGCTTCAGGCCGTGATAGCTGATCTTGATCTTGGACGTGAGGCTCTGTTCACTGCGCTCGGCGACCTCGACGCCACCGCACCAGGGCAGGAATTCAGGATAATCCTCGACCCGATCGACCAGGTTGAACATCTGCTCCGCGCTATAGTTGATCAGGACGGTTTTGTGTACGACTGCCATCGAGGGTGATCCGTTTGATAAAATCGCAAAGGCACAATTTTAACC
>NZ_JAELUH010000430.1 GCF_016429215.1 Herbaspirillum sp. ASV7
GAAGTCAGCTGCGCCATCTGCGCCTCGCTCAGTGCCACGCCCACCGTCAGGTGGAAGGCCTGGCTGACCTGCACGCCCGCATTCATCAGCGCCATGTACTGCGCTTCATTGCTGCTGTAACCGGCCAGGTAGCGCTGGCCGGTGGCTTGCTGGATCTGCTGCACCACCAGTTGCTGTTCGTAGAATCCATCGCCCAGGCGCTTGGCCGTCGCTGCCGCACTGGGTGTGGATTGCAGCTGC
>NZ_JAELUH010000431.1 GCF_016429215.1 Herbaspirillum sp. ASV7
CGGGGCGCACCGGGACTGCGTTCCACCTGTCTCTTATACACATCTCCGAGCCCACGCTGTCTCTTATACACATCTCCGAGCCCACGAGACTCCGTTATGTATCGCGTATGCCGTCTTCTGCTTGAAAGGGGGGGGGGGGGGGGGGGGGGGGGGGGGGGGGGGGGGGGGGGGGGGGGGGGGGGGGGGGGGGGGGGGGGGGGGGGGGGGGGGGGGGGGGGGGGGGGGGGGGGG
>NZ_JAELUH010000060.1 GCF_016429215.1 Herbaspirillum sp. ASV7
TCCGTCTTGGTACGCACCGACGCGGGCACCCTCCGAAGGAGGGCGGAGGCAGCAGCGGTCGCCTTCTTTTGCTTACTTTTCTTGGCGAGACAAGAAAAGTGAGCGGCTGCCGGGCCGCCCCCGGCGCTCCCTTCCGACCGGAGAAAGATAAGTATTAAGCTAGAGCGTACACAAGCATTCCGTGCAGACTACCCAAGCCAAAAAACCAAAAACCCAAAAAAACTAACAAATCAGGAAATCAGTTTCAGATACCCCTGAGCATCCAAAAAACCCTCGGGAGAAAACGCCACAGCCGGCTGAACCTTAAAAATCCATTGCTCATAAGGCGCATCATTGACAGCATCAGGCGTCTCGACAAGCGCATCATTGACAGCCAGCACAACCCCATCAACCGGCGCATGCAAATCCGAAGCCGTCTTGTTGGACTCAACAATCCCCGACTCCTCCCCCTGCACCAAAGAACGCCCAACAGCCGGCATCTCCACATAGACCAACGGCCCCAACTGCTCCTGCCCGAAATCGGTAATACCGATGGTCAGCGAACCGTCCTCCTCCACCCGCACCCACTCATGGGTCTGGGCATAGACGAGATGATCGGGAATCAGCATCACAGTCTCCTTAAAAAAAGATGAACCTCAAGCCTCAGCCTTGGAGCCATCAGCAAACACCGGCTCACCCAGGTTCAACATGAGACGATTAGCCCAGGCAAAGATGGCCACGGAATGGATCAAGTCCAGCACCTCCAGCTCGGACAAGCCCACGTCATAGAGCGCCTTGATCTGCGCCGCGCCGATATCACCGGGCGTCTCGGTCAGCTCCGCAGAAAACTTGGCAATTGCCTGCTCACGCGCATCCACCCCCGCGCCATAAGGCGAATCGAACACCTGCTTCACCGTGTCATTGCGCTTGGCCAGCTGCTCGAACCGCTGCGCATGCACCGACGCGCAATAGACGCAACCATTGATACGCGAAACCACCAGCGAACCCAGCTCACGCTCCGCACGCGACAAGCCCCCCGGCGCATACATGATGGCGTTGAAAGCCGCCGAGCGCTGGCGCAGGATATCCGGCTGGTGCGCCAGGAAGAGGTAATAGTCCGAGGTCTTGGCCTTGGGATGGCTCTCTTCCAGCACCTTGATCTGGTCTTCGCTGGCCTGCTCCAGCTGGATCACATCCAGCCAGGCATCCCACTCCAGGGTTTCATTGGTAAAGCCGTTGGCCTTGATGATGTCGCTCATGTCGATTCTCCTTACTGAGCCGCCGCAGCCCGCATGGCCTTCAGGCCCGCGACCACGCGCAATTGATAGGACACGAAAGCGATCAGCTGCGACAACGCCACCACCGCAGGGGTGCTGATGCCAGCCGCCGGCAGCTTCTCGATGGCAGCCTTGTCGCCCTCCACCGGACGCTCGGTCAGCGCGCGGGTAAAGACCAGCATGGCGCGCAGGCGCCCCTCGGGCAAGTCTTCCGGCTGGCCGCTGTCGGCCGCAGCCAGATCAGCCGCATCGGCCGGCACAGCCTGCGCGCGCGCACGATAATGCGCAGCCAGGTCGGTGGCACCGGCCAGGCGGCAGGCGTACAGCGCCACCAGCAGGCGCTCATCCAGGCCGATGCCTGCCAGCGCGGGATCGAACAGCGTGTCGTAGCTGCCCTGCGAAGCCACCGCCACCTTCTCGCGCTGGTGGCGCAGGCTGTGCAACGGGCTGCCGGCGTCGAGGCCGGACAGTTGGTCGATGACATCCTTGCTGATGTCGTAGACGGGGGTACTCATGAAGTCTCCTTGTTGGATGAATGTCTGGTCAGCGCGTCGCGCAGGAAGTGCTGCGCCTGCTGCCAGGAGTCGAGATCGGCGCGGGCGTTCGCGGCCGGCTCGCCGCCACCAGTACTGATGCGGCCGGATACCGGGTGGGCATAGGTGGTCTGCGTGGTCGGTACGAACGGGAACAGGATGGAATGGCCGGCATTGGCGTAATTGCGCCAGACCACCGGCCAGGGATGCGCCACCTCGGCCAGCTTGTCGCGCACCATGCCGCAGTAGAGGCTGGAAGGCCAGGAGCCATCGTCGGTGGCCGACAGCAGCAGCACCGGGCCGGCGATCTTCTCCACCGGGATGCGGGCGCGGGCCACCGCCTCCTCGTCCTGCAAAGCGGTCAGCATCGCCAGCTCATGGCGATGCGGTGCCGGGCCTTCGTCGAAGGGCGCCCAGCTGGCCGTGCGGTTGCCCTGCCACTGGTGCGGCAGCGGTTCGCCGCGCAGCAGCCAGGTCGGGCCTTCGCGGCCCACGGCCGGATCGGCCGCGTTCTGGCCGCTGTGCACCAGCGCGCTGGGCACATAGGCCAGCACGGCCGATACCTTCTGCGGGAAGGTCGCACCCAGCAACAACACCAGCTCGCCACCCCGCGACTGGCCACTGATGGCCACGAAGTCGTGCAGCGGCTGTAGCTCGGCACGCAGCCAGTCCAGGCCACGTTCGAAATATTCCAGCGGCGTGTTGGAGATGTAGTTGGACAGCCCCGGCGCCTTGAAGTAAGCCAAGGCAAAGGCAGCATAGCCGCGCGAGGCATACAGCGCCGCGCGCGGCTCGTTGATGCCGCCACCGGAACCGTTGACGATCATCACCGCCGGATGCGGCCCGGGCGTGGCCGGCAGGAACAAGGTGCCGACCAGCCCCTCTTCGCGTACCTCGCGCCGGATCACACCCTCGGCCGCCAGGCGCTGCACCAGCTCCGTGCTGGCCGGGGTGCAGCGGGCCAGGCCAGGCTGGTCCAGCGACGACACGGTCAGCGTCGTCACCAGCGGCGCCATCACATCGGAATGGAAGTTGTCGCGGCGCCCGGCCTGCACCGGTTGCTGCGACCACAGCAGGCCCATCGGATCGATGCCGTAGTAGTCGCCATCGATGGCCGGGTTCATGCTCACATCCACGTTGCCATACGCATCGGCGATGTAGCAGGCGCTGCTCTGCCATTGGGCGCCGTTGCGCAGGGTCGCCGATGAAATCCGCACCGGCTCGCCCGGATGCGCGCCACGCACGATGATGCGGCGAGGCACGTCGATCAGGTCGTCGGCCGGGCTGACCTCGATGGAGAAGTTGGGCATGGGCTTACTTCTTGTCCTGGGTCACCATCATGGCGGTGGTGCGGTCGCTGCTGATGGGGGTGACCTTCAGGCCCTTCTTGGCGGCCCAGATGTTCTGGTAGTGGTACAGCGGGATCACGCCCACTTCTTCCGACACGGTCTTGGCGGCACCGCGCAGGATGGCTTCACGCTTGGCGGGATCGAATTCCGCAGTGGAATCGGCCAGGGCCTTGTCCACGGCCGGGCTGCTGTAGTGGTTCCAGTTGGAGGCGCCGATGCCCTTCTTGGGATCGACCGAACCCAGCACGTTGACCAGCGCATAGCTGGCTTCACCAGTACCGTTACCCCAGGCCAGGACCGAGACCGCGAACTCGTTCTTGTTGGCACGCGAGGAATACGACGCCCATGGCAACACCTCGACCTGGGTCTTGATGCCGATGCGGGTCCAGAACTGGGCCACCGCCTGCATGGTTTCCGGCGCTTGCGGATAACGGTCGTTGGGCACGTGGATGGTCAGCTTGAAACCGTCCGGGAAACCGGCCTCGGCCAGCAGCTTCTTGGCCTGGGTGGCGTCGAAGGGGATGTTCTTGATCTCGGGGTTGTAGCCAAAGGTGTCAGACGGCATCCACTGGTTGGCCTCGGTGGCCGCGCCCTGAAGGATGCGGTCGATCACGGCCTTGCGGTTGATGGCCAGCGACATGGCGCGGCGCACGCGCACGTCCAGCAGCGGGTTCTTGTCCAGTTGCTTGCCGTTGTTGTCGGTGATGAAGGGGCTCGGGCCTTCGTGGAAGCTCGGCTGGATCAGCAGCACGCGCAGGCCGTTGTAGGGGTAGACCTTGACGTTGGGCGACTGCTTCAGCTTGGCCAGGTCGGACACCGAGACCTTGTCGATCACGTCCACATCACCGGACAGCAGCGCCGCAGTGCGGGCCGCGCCGTTGTTGATGTAGCGGTAGTTGACCTTTTCCCACAGGGCCTTGCCGTTCCAGTAGTCGTCGTTGCGCTGCATGACCACGCGGTCGCCCGGGGTGTAGGAGACGAACTTGTAGGGACCGGTCCCCACCATGGCTGCGCCGCTGTTGTAGTTCTCGGTGGTGGACTTCTCGCCCACGTGCTTGCTGACGATGTGTACCGAGGCCAGGTTCAGCGGCAGGTCCGGGTTGGGGATGTTGGTCTTGATGACCAGGGTCAGCGGGTCCTTGGCGGTGACCGATTCCACCGTGCGCAGGTAGCCGGCGAAGGTCGCCACGCTGCCCGGCACCGCGCGTGCGCGCTGGTAGGAGAAGATCACATCGTCAGCGGTGAAGGGCTTGCCGTCCTGCCACTTGACGTTGGGGCGCAGTTTGAATTCCCAGGTCTTGGGGTCGATGTTCTTCCAGCTCACGGCCAGGCCGGGGACCAGCTTGTTGTAGTCGTTCTGGACCAGCAAGTCCCAGAAATGCAGGTCCACCGAGCGGTCGCCGGCGTGGTTGTTCAACTGTGGATCCAGCGAGGACAGCGGGTCGGCAAAGGCGATGTTGAGGTTCTGCGCGTGCGCCGCATCGGCGGCAGCGGCCAGGGCCACGCCGGTCAGGGCAACGGCCAGCAGGCGGGTCAGGAGGGTTTTCTTCATGGTCGGGTTCCTCTGTGTGGTCATGGTGGAGGCACTACGGGTACATCAGTTCGGGGCTTTCTGGACGGCCCCCTTGCTCCCGTTCGGACTGAGTAGCAGCGCAGCTGCAACATCTGCATATTGAAGGCCTGGCTGCAGCTGCATCAGCGTCTTCGATACGGCCCCGGGGGGCCTACTCAGTCCGAACGGGAGATGGAACATTTCAACAATCCTTCTCAGCGGCCATCATTGAGATGGCAGGCACTCATATGCCCCGGCGCGATCTCGCGCAGCAGCGGTTGTTCTTCACGGCAGCGCGCCATCGCATGCGGGCAGCGCGGATTGAAATGGCAGCCCGTGGGTGGATTGAGCGGGCTGGGAATCTCGCCCTTGATGGCGGTGAACTCCTTCTTGCGCGCCGCCATGCGCGGCACCTCGGCCAGCAGGGCTTGCGTGTAGGGATGGTTGGGCTGGCCGAACAGCTCGGCCACCGGCGCACTCTCGACCACGCGGCCGAGGTACATGATGACCACGCGGTCGGAGACATGCTCCACCACGCCCAGGTCGTGGCTGATGAAGAGATAGGTCAGGCCCAGTTCTTCGCGCAGGTCCATGAACAGGTTCAGGATCTGCGCCTGGATCGACACGTCCAGCGCCGCCACGGCCTCGTCGCACACCAGCATCTGCGGCTGCACCGCCAGGGCGCGGGCGATGCCGATGCGCTGGCGCTGGCCGCCGGAGAACTGGTGCGGGTAACGGTCGCGCAGGGCCGGATCGAGGCCGGCACGCAGCAGCTGGCGGCACACATAATCATCCAGGTCGCCCTCGACCTTGCCGTTGACTTGCGCGGCCTCGCCCACGATCTGGTCGATGCGCAGGCGCGGGTTCAGGCTGGCATAAGGGTTCTGGAAGATCATCTGCACCTGCAGGCGCGCTTCGGCCTCTTCCTTGCTGGTGAGCGTGGAACGCTCGCGGCCGTTGATCAGTACCTGTCCGTCCGAAGGATCGAGCAAGCCACAGGCTACGCGCCCCAGCGTGGACTTGCCGCAACCGGACTCGCCGACCAGCCCGACCACTTCGCCGGGCAAGACTTTCAGATCGACCTGGTCGAGGGCGTGCGTGACGGCCGGTGGACGGCTCCAGCCGCGTGCCTGCAACTGGCGCTCCAGCCAGCCCTGGCGGCGCTCGCCGAAGCGACGGCTGACGGCGCGGGTTTCGATCAGGGGAATGACGGCCTTATCCATGTTGCGCATTGCCCTGTGGGCTAGTGGTGGGGTGATAGCAACGTACCCGGTGGCCCGGCAGCGGTTCGCTGATTCCGGGGGCTTCCAGGCAGTGCTGGCTGACGCGCTCGCAGCGCGCCGCGAAGGCGCAGGTGGGCGGCAGGTGCAGCAGATTGGGCGTCATGCCGGGAATCTGGCGCAAGCGCGCACCGCGCCGGTTGTTGCTGGGCAGGCTGCCGATCAGGCCCTGGGTATAGGGGTGCAGCGGCGCATCGAGCACCGCATCCACACTGCCCTGCTCGACGATGCGCCCGGCATACATCACCGCCACTTCGTCGGCCAGGCCCGCCACCACCGACAGGTCGTGGGTGATCCAGATCAACGCCGTGCCATGCTGGCACGCCAGTTTCTGCACCTCCGACAGGATCTGCGCCTGGATGGTCACATCCAGCGCGGTAGTCGGCTCATCGGCGATGATCAGGTCGGGCTTGTGCAGCATGGCGATGGCAATGGCCACGCGCTGGCGCATGCCGCCCGAGAGCTGGTGCGGATAGGCCTGCAGCCGTTCCTCGGGGCTGGCGATGCCCATCATGCCCAGGGTGTCGCGTGCCAGTTCACGGGCCTGCTGGCGGCTCACCTTGCTGTGCGCGAGCACGGCATCGACCATCTGCGCCTCGACCTTGAGCACCGGGTTCAGGGTCATCATCGGATCCTGGAAGATCATGGCGATACGGTTGCCCTGCAGCTCGCGCAGGGAGGTCTTGTCCATGCGCACCAGGTCGCGTCCCTGGAACAGGATTTCGCCACCGACGATGCGGCCCGGCGCATCGACCATGCCGAGGATGGAAAAACCGGTGACGCTCTTGCCCGAACCCGATTCGCCCACCAGCCCCAGGATGCGACCACGACCGACCGACAGCGAGACGTCATCGACGGCTGGCAGCACACCATCGGGCGTGAAGAAGTGGGTGCGCAGGTTGCGCACTTCCAGCGTGAGCGCGCTCATTTCTGCCACCTTGGATTGAGGATGTCGCGCAGGCGGTCACCCACCAGGTTGATGGCGACGATCACGACCAACAGCGTGATGCCGGGATAGAAGCTGATCCAGTATTCGCCAGAGAGCATGTATTGGTAACCGTTGGAGATGAGCAGGCCCAGCGAGGGCTCGGTGATGGGTACGCCCAGGCCGAGGAAGGACAGCGTGGCCTCCAGCGTGATGGCACGGGCCACCTGCAGGGTGCCGATGACGATGAGCGGCGGCAGGCAGTTGGGCAGGATGTGGCGCACCATGATGCGCCAGGACGACAGGTTCAGTCCGCGTGCGGCTTCGACGTATTCCTTGCGTCGCTCCACCAGCGCTTGGCCGCGCGCGGTGCGGGCATAGTAGGCCCACTCCAGCACCACCAGCGTAGCCATGACGTTGAAGATGCCCTTGCCGACGTAGGCCAGGATCAGCATCGCCACCAGAATCGACGGGAAGGACAGCACCAGATCGGCAAAACGCATCAGCACCGTGTCCACCTTGCCCCCGGCGTAGGCGGCCAGCAGGCCGACGAGCGTGCCGATCACGCCGGCGATCAGGGCCGAGCCCACACCGATACCCACGCTGATGCGCAAGCCATAGAGGATGGCCGAGACCAGGTCGCGGCCCTGGCCGTCGGTGCCCAGCCAGTAGGTATAGGTCCCCAGGCCGTTGATGGTACCGGGATGCAGGCGGGCATCGAGCACGTCCAGCTGCATCAGGTCATAGGGGTTCTGCGGCGTGATCCAGGGCGCGGCAATGGCGCCCACGATCAGCAGCAGCACGATCACCAGCCCCAGCACGGCCGAGCGCGAAGCCACGAAGTGGCGCAGCACGCGGCGCCAGGGCGACTCGCGGCGCGGCGCCTGGAAGGCCGACAGCTCGGCCACGCGGGCACGCACCTGCTCCTGGGTCATCGGGGTCATTTCGGTTGGCGGCACGCTCATGCCTTGGCCTCCACCCGCACACGCGGGTCCAGTATCTTGTAGAGCACGTCGACCACCAGGTTGATGGTGACGAACATGCAGACGATCACCATCAGGTAGGCCACGATCACGGGCCGGTCCAGGGCATTGATGCTATCAAGGATCAGCTTGCCGGCGCCGGGCCAGGCGAAGATGCTCTCGGTCACCACGGCAAAGGCGATGGTGGAGCCGAACTCCAGGCCGACCACGGTCACCAGCGGAATCAGGGTATTGCGCAACACGTACATCAGCACTACGCGGGCCGGCGACAAGCCCTTGGCACGGGCGAACTTGACGAAGTCCATCGGCAGCACCTCGCGCACGTTGGCGCGGGTCAGGCGGATCACCAGCGAGATCTTGAACAGCGACAGGTTGATGGCCGGCAGGATCATGTGGCGCCAGCCGTCCGCCGTCAGCCACGACCACTGCACCCCGAACAGTTCGGCAGTCTGGCCGCGCCCGCCCGAAGGCAGCCAGCCCAGCGTGACCGAGAAGGCCATGATGAACATCAGGCCGATCCAGAAGGTGGGCAGCGAAAAGCCCAGGATGCTGGTGGTCATGACCACCCGCGAGAGCGGATGATCGGGCTTCATCCCCGCCAGCAGGCCCAGCGGCACGCCCACCAGCAAGGCCAGGAACAGGGCCGCGAAGGCCAGTTCCAGGGTGGCCGGCAAGCGCTGGAAGATCAGCAGGATGGCCGGGGTGTTGTAGACGAAGCTGTTACCCAGATTGCCATGCAAGGCTCCGTTCAGGAAGGACAGGTACTGGAACCAGACCGGCTGGTCCAGCCCCAGCTCCTGGATGATGCGCAGGCGGTCGACCTGGTCGACATCCTGGCCGATCAGGATATCGACCGGATTGCCGATCATGTGCAGGCCGAAGAAGACGATCACCGTCATCAGCAGCACCACCATGAGCGCCTGCAGGACGCTCTTTGCAATGGCGACGGTCATGCCGGCAGCTCCCAGGGGGATTCGGTCCACTCGTCGCCTTCCAGTTCCGGCTCTTCGTAGGACTGGATATTGCGGTAGTGGTACTCGACATCTTCGCTGTACATCAGCGCGGCGATGCCCTGCGCCAGGCGATAGGCACCGTCGCTGATGGCCGGGATATCGCCCGACACCGTGCCATGGCTGGCGGCGGCCGGGTAGCAGAAGCAGTGGATGCGCTCCAGTCCCGGCAGGCTGCCCGGGGTCTTTTGCTGGAACTCGAACACCGGCCCCAGGTAGGGAGAGTCGGCCAGTTCCTGGTCTTCTTCACCGGCCGGCGGGGTATAGCGGTCGCTCCAGTTGAGGATGTGCGGGGCGATGTCCCTGAATTCGGCGCGCAGGCTCCAGTCGATCTTGAAACCGGTGGAGAAGAACAGGAAATCCAGCTCCAGCGGCCCGCGATTGGTCTGCAGCAGCAGCGTGCCATCCTGCCTGACCTCGACCGCCTCGATGGCCGTCCCCAGCAGGAAACGGGCATTGGCAAAGCGCGAAACGCGGCGCGTGCTGCCCGAGGGCGGCGGCACCTGCTGGGCATTGACGTAATGGCGGATGCGCCACTTCCAGGCATCCGGCAGATGCAGGTGGCCATTGACCAGGCCGGGGCTGCCCGAGCCCTTGCCCTTGTTGATGCGCGGCAGGTCCTTGCGGCGGATCAGCAGATCGACTCGCGCCGCGCCCTCTTCCAGGGCGGTGGCCGCGCTGTCCATGGCCGAGGCGCCGCCACCGATGACACCCACGCGCTTGCCCTTCAGGCTGGCGTAGTCCAACAGGTCGGACGAATGCGCCCAGCGGTCGCGCGGCAATTGCTGCACCAGCGGCGGCAGGTAGGCGCCGCCCAGACCATCGCGGCCGGTGGCCACCACCACACGGCGCGCCAGCACGGTGGACTCGCCGGCGGGCGACTGCAGCTGCAATGCGACGATGCCATCGGCACGCGGCTGCACGGCCAGCACGCGGTGCTCGTTGCGGATATCCAGCTTCATCACGCGGCGGAACCAGCGCAGGTAATCCATCCACTGCAGGCGCGGGATCTTGTCCAGTGCGTCCCACGCCGCCAGGCCGAACTGGGCCTCGAACCAGGCGCGGAAGGTCAGCGCCGGAAAGCCCAGGGCCGGGCCGGTCAGGGTCTTGGGCGAACGCAGGGTTTCCATGCGCGCCGTGGTAGCCCAGGGGCCTTCGAAGTCACGCGGCGACTGGTCATAGATGACATTGGGGATGCCCAGGTGCGACAGCGCCACCGAGGCCGCCATGCCGGCCTGGCCGCCGCCGATGATGGCCACGTCGATCACGGCCTGACCATCGCGCTGCAGGGTCGGCGTCCACGACTTGCCGGGCAGGGCCAGCCATTCCAGGTCCTGGCGCAGACGCGCCTCCAGGGCGGCCAGTCCGGCCGGGCTGGGGGCGCTCGATGTTGTCGCTTGGGTGTTGTCCATATCGCCTCGTCAAAAGCATGAAAAGACGTCGCCGGCACGGTAGTTTGCCGTCGATCGTCTCGTGTCGGGTTCTTGTGATGCGGCGCCCTTCCCGGTTGACGCCGCTGTTTGGAGGCTGTGCCGACATCAGCCACCTACCGCTCGACCTGAGTAGGCCCTTTCAGGGCCGTATCGAAGGCGTACCTGCGTGGCGCCTTCGATACGCGGCGATGCCGCTACTCAGGTCGAACGGTGAGTGGCAGCACACAACATCTGCCCCAGCCCCTTTGTTACTTACTGCGGTGTTACACACTACAAAATCATTTACAACAATTCATCGTGCAGGCTGGCGTCACGCTTGACGAAGCCCCGCAAGGTATTGCGCGCGGCCGTTTCCACCGCGTCGATGAGGCGTTGCGTCACGCCCTCGACCGGCTTGCCATAAGGCGTGACCACGCCGAAGTAAAAAGGGATATCCACTGCCAGCGGCTTGACCACCATCCCCTCGATAGGCATGCCATAGGCCGTAGCCGGCTCCACCAGCGCCACGCCCAGCCCGGCGCGGGCGGCCATGATGGCGTTGAAGGAGGTATTGGTATCGATGGCCACATCCAGCAGGCTGTCTTCGCCCAGCGCCGTTTCCACGCGCTGGCGCAGGCGGTAGCGGTTGGACATGGTGATGACGCGCTGTCCGCGCAGGGCGGCGCGGGTCAGCTTGTCGCGCGTGGCCAGCGGATGGTCGGCGCGCACCACCGCCACGCAGGGCGCTTCGCCGATCCAGTGCAGATCCAGCCCGCGATGGGCCACCGGCAAGGAGGTCAGCCCCAGGCTGACGGTACGGTGCAGGATGGCATGCACCACCTGCTCGGCCGAGGCGCTGCGCAGGTGGATGTGTTCGGGGAAAGCATGGTCCTGTTGCAAGGACAGCAAGCGCAGCGCCGCCGGAGCGATGGTCGAGGCCAGTGCGGGCGTGGCCACCAGGTGCACTGGATGGACTTCTTCGCGGGCAATCTCCAGGGCGCGCTCACGGATGGTGCGCAAGCCCACCAGGGAACGCTCCACTTCCTCATACAGCAGGAAAGCCTTGGCCGTGGGCGTCACGCGCGGGCCATTGCGGTCGAACAGGGCATAGCCCAGCTCTCCCTCCAGGTCGCCGATGGCCTTGCTCACGGCCGGCTGCGAGCGGCCCAGGCTGCGACCGGCACCGGTCACGCTACCCAGGGTCATGACCGCCGCAAAAGCTTCGAGCTGGTTGAGGTCCATCGAATCTGCTTTCCTTGATCAAAATGCTTGCATATGTTTTTCGAATTATAGGTTTGTCTGTATTCTATTTCAGTATAATAATTTTGTATAAGCTAATGCAGGGCATGGAGATCGAGCGGGAATCGCCGCCACGCCTGGCCAAGCCGCATTACCTGCAAGAAACAGTGAAAAACATATATACAAATACGTCCAAAGTCGTTTTCCATATAAGGCGACCGGCGTAATGTAGATATATGCTCAACCGAGTCGCCCCCACTGCACCGCTTATCTGGACACCCCTGGACTTTCCGGAAATACCGTCATGAACGCCCCTGCTCCCTGTCGCCCGCCAGCCGACCTGCGCTTCCCCATCTATCTCGACTATGGCGCCACCACGCCGGTCGATCCGCAGGTCGCGCGCGTGATGTGCGACTTCCTGACCGACAAGTTCGGCAATGCCGCCAGCAGCTCCCACCCCTTCGGCTGGGAGGCGCGGCGCGCCGTGGAGCATGCGCGCACCCAGGTGGCAGGACTGGTCGGGGCGCAGCCCGGCGAGATCGTCTGGACTTCCGGCGCCACCGAATCCAACAACCTCGCCATCAAGGGTACGGCCCATGCGCTGCGCGCCCAGGGGCGCGGCAAGCACCTGATCACGGTCGCCACCGAGCACAAGGCGGTGCTGGACACCATGAACACGCTGGAGAAATCCGGCTTCGACGTCACCTACCTGCAACCGGGCACCGATGGCCTGATCACGCTGGAGCAGTTCCGCGCGGCGCTGCGCCCGGACACGCTGCTGGCCTCGGTGATGTACGTCAACAACGAGATCGGCGTGATCCAGCCCATCGCCGCACTGGGCGAGCTGTGCGCCGAACGCGGCATCGTCTTCCACGTCGATGCGGTGCAGGCGGCGGGCAAGATCGTCATCGACCTGACCCGCCTGAAGGTGGACCTGATGTCCTTCTCGGCGCACAAGGTCTATGGCCCCAAGGGCATAGGCGCGCTGTATGTACGCCACAACCCGGCCCTGACGCTGGAGGCCCAGATCGACGGCGGCGGCCATGAGAACGGCATGCGCTCGGGCACCCTGGCCACCCACCAGATCGTGGGCATGGGCGAGGCCTTTGCCCTGGCCGGGCAATTGCTGGCGGAAGAAGGCCAGCGCATCCGCGCCCTGCGCGATCGCCTGTGGCAGGGCCTGGCCGAGCTGCCGGGCGTGCAACTCAATGGCAGCGCCGAAGAACGCGTGCCGCACAACCTCAACGTGAGCTTCCCGCCGACCCGTTACGGCACGCTGGCCAGCCAGCTGCTGGGCATTGCAGTCTCGGCCGGATCGGCCTGCAACTCGGCGGCGGCCGCACCCTCCTTCGTGCTGCTGGCCATCGGCCGCTCGCCCGAAGTGGCGCGCAATGCGGTGCGCTTCTCGCTGGGGCGCGGCACCACTGAGGCCGAAATCGACTATGTCGTGGCGACCGTGCGCCAGGTATTGGCGCATGACGCCATCGATGGCACGGCTTGAGCTGCAGACTTCCGGGCAGTGATGAGTCCCGCCGGCTGGGCGGGCCTCATTCATTTTTCTCATAAGCTAAAAACTATTAGTACGTTCCTCGCCTAATAACTAAAAGTTAGACTTGGTCAGTCCTTTTAAAACTGATCAACGTGATTCGCATCGAGCAACTCCACAAGACCTACCATGCCGGCCAGCGCGACATCATCGCCCTGCACGACATCAACCTGGATATCGCCCAGGGAGAAATCTTCGGCATCATCGGCCGCTCCGGCGCCGGCAAGAGCACCCTGATCCGCACGCTGAACGTGCTGGAACGTCCCGACAGCGGGCGCGTGCTCATCGACGGCGAAGACATCACCGTGCTTGGCCACGACGCCCTGCTGGGCCTGCGCCAGCGCATCGGCATGGTGTTCCAGCATTTCAACCTCCTGAACGCCAAGACAGTGGCCCAGAACATCGACTGGCCGCTCAAGATCACCGGCCGCTACAGCCGCGAGGAACGCGCCGCACGGGTGGATGAACTGCTGCAGCTGGTAGGCCTGGAAGCTCATCGCGACCAGTATCCATCGCAACTGTCGGGCGGACAGAAGCAGCGCGTGGGCATCGCCCGCGCCCTGGCCAATACGCCGCGCCTGCTGTTGTGCGACGAAGCCACCTCCTCGCTGGACCCGGAAACCACCCAATCCATCCTGCGCCTGCTGCTGGAAATCAACCGCAAGCTGGGCCTGACCATCGTCCTGATCACCCACGAGATGGAAGTCATCCGTACCATCTGCGACCGCGTGGCCGTGCTGGACGCCGGTTCGGTGGCCGAACAGGGTCGCGTGGTGGATATCTTCCTGCGTGCGCAGCATGCGGTGACCCGCGCGTTGCTGGCCGAGAGCCATGCCTATGAGGCTGGCGACAACTTCTACCAACGTCGCCCCGACGGCAAGCTGCTGCGCCTGACCTATGCCGGCGAGATCGCCGCGCAACCCATCCTGTCGCAACTGACGGCGGCCACCTCGGCGCAAGCGACCATCGTGCGCGGCACGGTCTCGCGCATCAAGGACACGCCCTACGGGCAATTGCTGGTGGAGTTCTCCGGTGGCGAAGCCGCAGTCAGCCAGGTGCTGGCGCGCCTGCGCGAGTCCGGTATCGATCACGAGGTGCTGGCATGAGCGCCCTGAACAACCTGATCGACCTGTCGCAGATCGACTGGCGCGAAGTCTGGGACGCCACCGTGGAAACCCTGGCCATGACCGGCGGCTCGCTGTTCTTCACGATATTGCTGGGTCTGCCGCTGGGCATCCTGCTGTTCCTGACCAATCGCCGCCAGTTGCTGGAGCAGCGTGGCATCTACCTGGTGCTGTCGCTGCTGGTCAACGTGCTGCGCTCGGTGCCCTTCCTGATCCTGCTGATCGTGCTGATCCCCTTCACGCTGTGGCTGGTGGGGACCTCGCTGGGGGTGACCGGCTCCATTCCGCCGCTGGTGATCGGCACGGCGCCCTTCTTTGCGCGCCTGACGGAGAGCGTGCTGCGCGAGATCGACCGCGGCATCATCGAAGCCTGTACCGCCATGGGTGCGAAGCGTCGCCAGATCATCTTCGGGGCGCTGTTGCCGGAGGCGCTGCCTGGCCTGCTGGCGGCGGTCACCATCACCGCCATTACCTTGATGTCGTATGCCGCCATGTCGGGCGTGATCGGTGGCGGCGGCCTGGGCGACCTGGCCATCCGCTACGGCTACCAGCGCTTCCAGACCGAAGTGATGGTGGTCACCGTGGCCATCCTGGTGGTGCTGGTGCAGTTGCTGCAATTCTTTGGCGACCGCCTGGTGCTGCGTTTTACCCGCAAGTAAATCCCTTGGCGCAGGCTGACCTGGCCTGCGCCGATACCTGAGAGAACCGACGTACCACGTCAACTTTTATTAAAAGACTGGAGAAAAACCATGATCCGCAAACTGATCCCTCACCTCTTCGCCGGCGCTGCGCTGGCCTTCTCCGTGGGCGCGCATGCCGCCGACAAGCTGGTGATCGCCGCCACCCCGGTGCCGCACGCCGAGATCCTGGAACACATCAAGCCGGTCCTGGCCAAGGAAGGCATCGACCTGCAGGTCAAGGTCTTCACCGACTACGTGCAGCCGGCCGCGCAGACCAACGAAAAGCAGGTCGATGGCAACTTCTTCCTGCACCTGCCCTACCTGGAGCAGTTCAAGAAGAGCCACAAGAACGATATCGAAGTGCCGGTCGCCAAGGTCCACGTGGAGCCCTTCGCCGCCTATTCGCAGAAGTACAAGAAAGTAGCCGACATTCCTGACGGCGCCACCATCGCCATCCCCAACGATCCGTCCAACTCCGGTCGCGCCCTGCTGCTGCTGGCCCGCAACGGCCTCATCAAGCTCAAGGACAGCTCCAACATTTCCTCGACCCAGAAGGACATTGTCGAGAACCCGAAGAAGCTGAAGTTCCGCGCCCTGGAAGCGGCCACCCTGCCGCGCGTGCTGAACCAGGTCGACGTCGCCCTGATCAACACCAACTACGCGCTGGAAGCCAAGCTGAACCCGGTCAAGGATTCGCTGTTCATCGAGGATGCCAATTCGCCCTACGCCAACCTGCTGGTGGCGCGCGAGGATAACAAGGACAGCGCCGCCATCAAGAAGCTGGCCGCTGCCCTGAACTCGCCGGAGGTCAAGAAGTTCATCGAAGAGAAGTACCAGGGCGCCATCGTCCCGGCCTTCTAAGCATCACCCTCCCGTCGTCCCCTCCTCCTGGCAGCGCCGCGCAAGCGGCCTGCCAGGACGGCAGCAACGGCCGCAGCGGCCCCGGCCAGTATGCGAAATTCCCCATTGTCTTCCATCCCATGAGACAAGCCCGAACTTGGTGAACCCACGCCCCAACTTCGCCCCCTGCTGCCCCGTCATCATCCGGTATGAACGCCCATGCCGCCGTCAGCCCGCTGTCAGCTGCCTTTCTTTGCTGGCACGCTCATTGCTGAACAGAAAGCTCCTGTCGCATCTTTTTCCAAGGGGTTGTTGATGAAGTTTGCAAAACCGGCGCTAGCCACTTACCTGGGCCTGCTGGGCCTGCTGTCCCTGGCCGCCACCACCGCCCGTGCCGATGCACTGGCCGATATCCAAAAGAGCGGCGTACTCAAGATCGCCGTACCGCAGGACTTCGCGCCTTTCGGCTCGGTCAACGCCGACCTGCAATTGCAGGGCCTGGACATCGACGTAGCCAAGCTGATCGCCCAGAAGATGGGGGTGAAGGTGCAACTGGTGCCGGTGGCCAGCGCCAACCGCATCGCCTACCTGCAGACGCACAAGGCCGACCTGGTCATCTCCACCCTGGGCAAGAATGCCGAGCGTGAGAAGGTCATCGACTTCTCCCAGGCCTATGCGCCCTACAACAACAGCGTCTTCGGCGTAGCTGCCATCAAGGTGGCCGGTCCGACCGACCTGGCCGGCAAGACCGTGGGCGTGGCGCGTGGGACCTTCCAGGACCTGCAGCTGACCGACACCGCGCCCAAGAGCGCCACCATCAAGCGCTACGAGGACAACAACGCCATGATCTCGGCCTACGTCTCGGGTCAGGTGCAGCTGGTCGGCACCGGAGATTTCGTGGCCTATGCGCTGGCCGAGAAAGCGCCGGACAACAAGCCGGTGCTGAAGTACATCATCAATGAATCAAGCTGCAGCGTGGGCTTGAACAAGGGTGAACCGGCCCTGCTGGCCAAGGTCAACGAGGTGATCACGGCAGCCAAGAAGAATGGCGAGCTCAATGGCATCGTGCAGAAGTGGCTCAACGTGCCGCTGCCGCAGAAGATGGCGACCAGCTTCCAGTAAGCGTCGTGCCAGGACGGCAACCCACCGGCATGGCGGCCACTCTGCCGTGCCGGTGACGGTGCCGTTCAGGTCACCAGTTTCTTCAAGTGCGTGATCGATGCTGCCACGGCGGCACAGGCCTGCGCAAAGGCAGTGCCATTGGCCATGGCCTTCTCGGCCTGCACGTATTGCCCGGCATTGATCAGGCGCGCGATGCGGCCGGCCTCGGCATGGAAGGCCTTGTGGCATTCGAAGACGATGGTGTATTCGGGCCAGCTGACATACCTCGCCCGCCCTTCCCCATGCAACCACCGCCCCAGCACGCAGCGGTCAGCGCGACCGATGGATTCGGCGTCGAGGGACTCATGCTTGAGAATGGCACTACGCAGCTTGAGCCTGCATTCGGCATCTTGTTGGATGGCTTGGTCCAGATTCATGACTCTCCCTTCGTTGTTTGATCATGCCCGATTAAACAACGCGGTCCTGGCACTCGCCAAGACCATGTCAGCGGCCTGACCGACGAACCCTGGAAAGCCCTCATCCTGACAGTGTCTGCCAGGCGCCATAGGGCGTGTTCTGTTCCGATTGCCGGGTTCCTCCTGCTCAGGAGGCCGCCACGCGCTGGCCCGCAAGCAGCGGCAACGCCGGCGCTGACGGGGTCTCGGCCGGCGGCGTGGCCGCAGCCGACGTACTTTCCACGGCGAAGACACTGACCAGCTCGGTGAGCCGGCCGGCCTGGCTGCGCATGGAGGCCGCCGCCGCTGCGGCCTGCTCGACCAGGGCGGCATTCTGCTGGGTCACATCGTCGAGCTGGGCGATGGCATCGTTGACCTGCTGGATGCCCTCACTCTGCTCGGCACTGGCCACGCTGATCTCGTTGACGATGGCACTGACCTGCTGCACGCTCTGCACCACCCGCGTCATGGTGCTGCCGGCCTGCTCCACCAGGGTGCTGCCGGCATCGACCTTGGCCACGGAATCATCGATGAGGGTCTTGATTTCACGGGCGGCGGCGGCCGAACGCTGGGCCAGCGAGCGCACCTCGGAGGCCACCACTGCGAAGCCACGGCCCTGCTCCCCTGCGCGGGCCGCCTCCACGGCGGCATTCAAGGCCAGAATATTGGTCTGGAAAGCGATGCCGTCGATGACGCTGATGATGTCGACGATCTTGCGCGAGGACGCATTGATGTCCGCCATGGTCTGCACCACCTGTCCCACCACCGCCCCGCCCTCGCCGGCAATGCCGGAGGCCGATGCCGCCAGGCGGCTGGCCTCATGGGCGTGATCGGTATTGGTACGCACGGTGGAGATCAGCTCTTCCATGGCCGAGGCGGTTTCCTCCAGAGCACCGGCCTGCTGCTCGGTACGCGCCGAAAGATCCTGGTTGCCCTCGGCGATTTCACCGGAGGCCGTGCCGATGGCATCGGTGCCCTGGCGCACCCGTGCAACGATGTCGCGCAGGCGGGTATTCATGTCTTGCAGCGAGGCCAGCAACTGGCCGACCTCGTCACGCGACGTGACCGTGATATGGGCCGTGAGATCCCCCGCCGCAACACGCTGCGACAGGGCCACCGCCTGCCTGAGCGGCGCCACGATGCTGCGCGTGAGCAGCCAGGCGCACAGCACGCCGAAGGCCAATGCAGCCGCTTCCAGTCCCAGCAGGAGCAGGCGGCTTTGCGCCGCCAGGCTGACGATGTGCTCCGAGGCGTGATCGATCTCTTCCTGCTCGGCCAGCAGCAACTTGCGCATGACCGCCTGGTATTTCTTGGATAGCGGCATGAATTCCTGGATCAGCACATTGCTGGCCGCATCCTGCTCACCAGTGGACTTCAGGTCCATCATCTTCAGGTAGACCGCCTTGTAGCCCTTTTGCAGTTCGGCGATCTCGCCATAGAGGGATTGCTCGGCGGGCGTATCCAGCATGGGCGCCAGTTCCTTCTGCAGGTCCGCGCTCTCCTTGACCGAGGCCAGTTCCTCGTTGAGGAAATAGTTATTCAGGGTCAGGTCGGTGCTGCGCGACATCGCCACCGTGCGCAGGATAGCCGCGCGCAGGTTGCCATACCAGGCCGAGATCAGGCGCTCCTTGCGCACCGACTGGCTGACCATGTCCTGCGTCACCTCCGCGACCACGTGCAGGCGCCAGACGCCAATACCCATGACCAGCACCGACAATGCCAATACCAAGGCGAAACCGGCAGCCAGACGGCTGCCGATGCGCAGGTTCCCTACGACCTTCATGATGAATTCCCCCGTGACGATGCATGCACGGCGACCACCCCCGAGGCAGCCGCTCACCGTCATTTCCAGCAAGAAACGTACCCGCGACACCCGTATCGGAAGGAAAAGAAAAAAGGGCCACATCGCCGGCGGCGATGTGGCCCCTTGGCTTACTGCCTGCAGGGACTGGCGGGCCAGGCCTGGCTTACTGGTAGGTCGTGGCGATCTTCTCCGGCAGCGGCACGTTGAGCCATTTCTTGACGATGCCATTGAGTTCGCCGCTCTTCTTGGACGCAGTCAGGGCATCATTGACCTTGGCCATCAGGGCGGGCTCGCCCTTGTTCATGCCGACGTAGCAGGTCGAGACGTTGATGATGTACTTCAGCAGCGGCTTGTTGCTGGGCGTCTTCTCGGCCAGCGCATAGGCCACGAAGTCGCCGGTGCCGACGATCTGCACCTGGCCCGAGACATAGGCCGAGATCAGACCGTTGTTATCCTCGTAGCGCTTGATGGTGGTGCTCTTGGGTACGCTGTCGGTGAGCATCAGATCCTCAAAGGTGCTGCGCGCCACGCCCACGGTCTGGTTGGCCAGGTCGGCCGGACCCGCGACCTTGATGGCGGCCACGCCGAAGACGCTGTTGTTGTAGGGCGCATAACCTTGCGAGAAATCCATCACCTTCTCGCGCTCGGCGTTCTTGCCCAGGGTGGAGATGATCAGGTCGATCTTGTGCGTCTGCAGGAAGGCCATGCGGCTGGAAATGGGCACCGGCACCAGCTCGGCCTTGACCCCCAGGCCCTTGCCTACCAGCTTGGCGACGTCGATGTCGAGACCCTGCAGTTGCAGATCGGAATTGACCGAGCCATAAGGCGCGAAATCCTGCGGCACGCCGATCCTGACCACGCCAGCTTTCTGGATATCGGCCAGCGTATCGGCCATGGCCTGGCTTGCGCACACGGCCAACAGGCCCAGGGATGCCGCCACTGCTGTCTTGACCAACTTCATGTTTGTTCCTCGTCGTCTGGTAATGTTGGAATGGGCAATCCGTGGTGAAACTAACTAATTCTCCTTGTCGTCGGGCAGGCCAGAACAACAAGGAAACTGCCACGAAGCACGCCGGTTGCGACCGGACGGCAACTGCAAGGAGCATGCCAGCACGGCTCACCGCAATGGAGCAGGAGAAGGACGTGGCCGCAGCACGCTCGCGCTCAGGATATGGGTGTGAGCGATTGTCAGGCCCCGGGGACAAGCGCTCATGGATTTAGTTTTCCTGCCGACCGCCATCAAGCCTTAGACCTCTCTGTCGAGGGATGCAGCGGGTCCAGGCCGCCCGGCGGACTGGCAGGAAAATTAGATTATTGGGAAGCATTCCCGTTTTGACCGGCGACTTAGGCCCGCCGCATGGGGGTGGTAACGATACGGCGACGCCTGAAGTGTCAGGAAATCCGACGTTGCGATCACGCCAAAATAAGAAAACTCTTTCCCATGAAGTAAGAGATCAACGGGAAAATACGTAAAATCGGAAAATAAACTCTAAACTTTTACAGATAAAAGTTATATTGCCGCATTCCCCGAGAATCCATTTGACCATTCAGACCAATCATTAGGGAGATACCCATGCCAAGGCGCGCCAAGCAAGTTGCAGAACCCGTCGTCGTCGTTCCGCCTCGTTTCATCACCGAACCCGATGGCTTCATCAATGTGCCGGTCAGCAAGAAGACCCGCGAGGAGATCCATCACCTCAAGAAGAGCATGAAAGTCACCAGCCAGGCCGAAGTGATCGAAAAGGCCGTGGCCATCGTGCGCGCCATCGACATCGCCGCCAGGGGCGAGAGCTAGGCCAATGCGGCCGCAGCCTCCCGGCTGCGGCCATCCCCGTCATACCGGCCGCCGCCCCGGCGGACCTCGCCCTCCCGGCCAATTCCCTGCCTATCATCGGCAACGGGTTGCCAGCCACTTCCGACCTCCCGCATAGCTGAACTCATCCACATCATTCTTTTCATCTGGCCGGACATCTCGGTCATCTGCGCCGATTGCCCGAATGCTGCATAATTGAGGCCATGTCGGGCCGTCAGGGGAAGGCCTGAATCGGTTCCTCCCCCGATGGCGGAACCTGGCGCGCGACCTGTGACTTTCCGGTCGCGTTGTTTTTTTATGAATCTTTTCAGTCGGCACGTGTCAAGAACGGGTCATCTTGCCCGATTAAAGTGCATGGCATTGCCCCATCAATAACTGTCCCAGGGGGGACAGAGCATTAACGCAAGGTAAAACATGGCAGCGACAGAACAGCATTTCCTGGTAGTGGACGATTTCTCGACGATGCGCCGCATCGTCAGCGGCTTGCTCAAGGAGCTGGAGTACACCAAGATGGTGGAAGCCGACGATGGCTCCACTGCACTGAAAATCCTGGAATCGGGCGCCTCCGGCATCACCTTCGTCTTGACCGACTGGAACATGCCTGTCATGGATGGGCTGACCCTGCTCAAGAAGATCCGGGCAAATCCCGCCCTGTCGCATCTGCCGGTGTTGATGATCACGGCCGAGGCCAAGAAAGAAAATATCGTCATGGCCGCCCAGGAAGGCGCGGATGGCTATATCGTCAAACCCTTCAATGCCGCCACGCTCAAGGAAAAGATCGAGAAGATCCTGGCCCGGCGTGCCAACATGCAATAACCCCCCACAAGCCGACACCATGGATATCCCTTCCAACGACAACCAGCAAGAGCCCGAGGTCGGTGCTGTCATCAAGCAGGCCTCCATGACGACGCGCATCCACCAGACCGTCTACACGCTGGAGAGCCGAGTGATCCAGCAGGCGACCGGCCTGGTGCGTTCGGAATATCGCGTCTTGCTGGAGCGCGACGTCATCAAGGACTGGACAGAAGGCGACGTGGCCCAGTACTTCGGGCTGGATATCTACTGATCGCGTCCGCGCCGGCCGCGCGCAAGAGGACCATCACCGTCCCCTGGACCGGCTGCCCAAGCCCGCTTGCAGCGGGCTGCCCTGCTTGCGGGGCCAATCCTCCCCCCTTCTTTTCCTCTCCTCCCCTCGCCACGCCGGCCTGGTTGCTGCCGCCCGGACGCTGCCCCGGCCATCGCTGATGCCATGGTGTGATAGCTATCAAAATAATTACCAATATTGAAACTTAAGTGAGATTTTCTGTGAATCCTGCTTACGTAAAAAGCAGGTATAACGTAACCAACAATCATATCGAGCCGTCCATGGCGTGGCTGTTGGTGTTTCATTTTGGGGATGTGAGTCGACGTGGGAGTATTAATCGTAGAGCATCCGTTCGGGGGATCAGACAGTGTCTACAAGGCGCTTCATGCAAGCGGCCTGCCGGTCAGGTCCATTCCGACGATGGCGCAACTGGGAGCTGAGATTCAAAAAAAAAGCCGACCGTCCTCATCCTAGAGGAAGACCGGCAGATCGGGAATTTCCGGCCACTGATTGCGGATCTGCGTCAGAAATTCCCCATGCTGGGCATCGTGGTGATTGCCGAGAATGCCGGCAGCGTGGCGCATGAGATGGTCTTGCACGATGGAGCCGACTATTTTCTGCACAAGCCGATCAAGGATTCGGTGGTCCTGGCCACGGTGTGTTCCTTCCTGCGCCGGCTGCACATCCTGCATGCACCGGCGGCCAACACCATCGAGGCCTGGGCGCTGTATCGCCGCAACGGCACGCTCGTCAGCCCCAGCAATGAGCGTATCGCCCTGAGCGACAAGGAATGCGCGGTGCTGACGACCTTGTTCCTCAGTCCGTATTTCCCGGTCAGTGCCGAACACCTGCTGCATGCCCTGAACATCACGGCCGAGCTGTTCGACCCGCATCGCATCGATACCATCATCTATCGCATCAGGAAGAAGCTGAACCGACTCACTCAGGCAAGATTCGAAATCAGGAACATCTACGGAAGAGGCTTCATCTGCGTAGGAACGAAGGAAGGCACGGTCTTTTATGTTTGGGATGGATAACAACCAGATGACCATGGCGAGCAGCCTGCTGCTGGGTTGCGCGGCCCTGGCACTGCTGCTGGCCTTGCTGGTCCGCTCCAGGTTGCGCTGCCGGGAACTGGACCGGCAGCTGGCGCAAGCCAGGGCCGGCATCGAGGCGCTGCGTCGCCAGGCGCTTCATGATGGGCTGACCGGTCTGCCCAATCGCTTCCTGCTGGAGGACCGCATCGACCAATCCATCGCCAAGGCCCATCGTGAGCAGTGCTGCTTCGCCCTGCTGTTCATCGACCTGGATGACTTCAAGCTGGTCAATGACAGCCACGGCCACGCCGCCGGCGACCTGCTGCTGGTCCAGATCGGCCGGCGCCTGCTGGGTAACCTGCGGCAATCCGATACGGTGGCCCGCATCGGTGGTGACGAGTTCGTGGTGCTCACCGAGATCGTGGCAGCCAACGATATCAGCGCCCTGCGCGAGAAGATCACGCACGCCCTGGCGCAACCCTTCCAGATCGGCAGCGCCTGGTTACAGGTGACTGCCTGCGTGGGCCATGCCCGCTTTCCCGAAGATGGCCTCTGCATGACCGAGCTGCTGGCCAAGGCCGATGCGGGCATGTACCACCTCAAACGCCAGCGGCGTCCCGATGCCACCCGGGACGCGGCTGCGCCCCGAACCATGACGCCAGCGGCGCTGCCCTTGACCTCAATGGCAGAGACAGCGCGCTAGGGCGGCCTGGATCTGCCCGGCATCGAAGCGCTTCCAGCGTGCCGCCACATGCTGGTCGGGCCGGATCAGGTAGGTGGTGCCGGCGCGGGCGCCATAACGCGCCGCCGCCAGGCCCTCGCGATCGATGAGATCGGCGTCCGAACCGGGCGCGCCGATGGTCTTGACCGACACCTCGACGCCCGGCACCACGACCGCCGCCCCGGATGCCTCGCCAAAGACCAGTACCGTAAAGCCGTCGCCGAGCTGGTTGAGCAGCCAGCCCTCCTGCCCCTTGCAGGTGATGGGCGCATCGGCGCAATTGGTGCCGGGTTTCATCGAGCCGGCGAAGTCACCGGCATCCGGTGTATTGAGCGAAGAATCCAGGTAAGGCGTGGGGGTGGACAGACGTCCGCTATTGACCAGGGTGCGTGCAAAAGGCTCGCTCTCGGCCAGGACCAGCACGGCATCGCGCAAGACCTTGCTGGCGCGGCTCTTGGGCGTGATGAAGTCGGTCGAGCGGGTCGACTGACGCAGGTTGTCGTCGGCCGCAAAGGCGCGCTCCTCGTGATAGCTGTCGATGAAGCTGAGCGGCGCACGGCCGTCGATGACCAGCTTGAGCTTCCAGATCAGGTTGTCGATATCCTGCACCCCGGTATTGGCGCCGCGCGCACCGAAGGGCGAGACCTGATGGGCCGCGTCGCCGGCAAAGAGCACGCGCTGATAGCGCAGGTTGTCGATGCGGCGGCAGGCGAACTGGTAGACCGAGACCCATTCCAGCTCGAACTCCACGTCCGGCCCGAGCATGGCCTGGATGCGCGGGATCACCTTCTCGGGCTTCTTTTCCTCGTCGGGATCGGCATCCCAGCCCAGCTGGAAGTCGATGCGCCAGACGTTGTCGCACTGCTTGTGCAGCAGCACGCTCTGGCCACGATGGAAAGGCGGATCGAACCAGAACCAGCGCTCGGTGGGGAAGTCGGCCTTCATGATCACGTCGGCGATGAGGAAGCGATCCTGGAAGAACTGCCCGGTGAACTCCGCCCCCAGCATCTTGCGCGTATCGCTGTTGGCGCCATCGCAGGCGATGACCCAATCGGCCTCCATGCGGAAGACGCCATCGGGGGTTTCCACCGTCAGCACGGCGTGGGTCTCGTCCTGGTGGAGGCTAAGCAGCTTGTGCTTCCAGCGCAGGTCGATGACAGGCTGCCTGTCGCAAGCCTCGACCAGGTATTGCTCCAGATAGTATTGCTGCAGATTGATCATGGCCGGCATCTTGTGCGCCGGCTCGGGCAACAGGTCGAAGCTGTAGACCTGGCGATCCTCGAAGAACACCTTGCCTACCTTCCAGCTCACGCCCTTGTCCACCATGCGAGCGGCCACGCCCAGGCGATCCCAGATCTCCAGCGGCCGCTTGGCATAGCAGACCGCGCGCGAGCCGATGCTCACGGTATTGTTGTCATCCAGCACCACCACGGGCAAGCCGCGCGCGGCGCACTCCAGGGCGGCTGTCAGGCCGATGGGGCCGGCGCCGATGACCACCACCGGATGGCGCTCGACGCGCCCCTGACGTTGCGCCTCGGATTGCCGGTAATCGAATTGGGGATAGGTATAGGTACTCTGCATCTTGTCTCCTTGTTGCCCGCGGGGCAGGTTGGTCTTTTTATGATCGTGCTGGTGGTATGGGTGGCGCAATCAGTGGCCCTGTCCGGGCGCTGCGAATTCCTGCTCATGCATCCAGGCCGCGTGCCTGGGCGCGCGGCGGGTACGCGACCACTCCTCCAGCATCTCCCACTTGACCTGATCCAGCCGCTGCATCTGGCGGTCGCTGGCGCAATCGGCGGCCAGCTCCACGCGATGGCCGCTGGGGTCGAAGAAATAGATGGACTTGAAGATGGTGTGGTCAGTGATCCCGGTCACCTCGAGGCCATCGGCCTGCATGCGCTGCTTGACCTCCTGCAGGGTCTGTTCGCTGTCGACCTTGAAGGCGATGTGCTGTACCCAGTCCGGGGTATTGGTGTCGCGCCCCATGGGCGGCGAGTTGGGGATCTCGAAGAAGGCCAGTACATTGCCCTGCCCCGCATCGAGGAACACGTGCATGTAGGGATCGGGGGCCTTGGTGGATGGCACCTGGTCTTCGGCGATGGCCAGGATGAAATCCATGTTCAGGTACTTCTGGTACCACTCGACGGTCTGCTTGGCGTCCTTGCAGCGGTAGGCGACGTGATGGATGCGTTCGATCTTCATACGGGTCTCCTCGTTGATCTCGTTCAATTAGTAACGTTTGTTACTATATGGAGAAGGCGAGGCAACGGTCAATGCAAGCCCGGCCTCGTCGAATGGCCGCGTAGCACCGTCTTGATCTGGATCAAACCTGAACCGGGCACTGTGGCTTGGTAACGTCTGTTACCATGCGGGAATGAAACTTCAAGAATTCTTCCCCTACCAGCTGGCACAGCTGGCCGAGGCGGTCAGCCGCTCGGTGGCGAGCGTCTACGCCGACCGCTTCGGGTTGAGCCGCGATGAATGGCGCATCCTGGCGGCACTGGCCGAGGAAGGCCCGATGAAGGCCACCGACCTGGTACCGCATACCTCCCTGGACAAGATGCAGGTCAGCCGGGCGCTGGCCAAGCTGGAAGATGCCGGCCTGATCCTGCGCGAGCCCAGCGCCGAGGATGCCCGCGCACGTATCATCAAGCCGACGGCGCAGTTGCGCCGGCTCTACAAGAAGATCGTGCCGATGGTGGAGGAGCGCGAGGCGTATCTGCTGGCAGCCTTGAACAAGGCGGAGCGGGAGGTCTTGGTCAGCGCGATGGAGAAGATCCGTCAACGGGCCTCGCGCAACGCCGATCTGGAACCATAGGCGCCGGAAGAGGCCTGACCGGGGCGCGGCACCCAGTCAGGCTGCGGCCTACATCGCCACGGCATTGATACGTCGAAGATGAGCAATGATGGCGCTATGATCCAACTCGCCGTCACCACTGGCGACCATGTCGTCGAACAATCTGTCGGCCATCTCCAGCATCGGCAGCGACAAACCCAGGGTCTTGGCCATGGCCACGGCCGTGTGGGTGTCCTTGAGCTGGTACTTGGCCGGCCCGCCCGGCTTGAAGTCAGCCTGGATCATGCGCAGGGCATGCTGGCGCAAGGCCGTGGAATCGGCAAAGCCGCCCAGCAATGCCTCCCTCACCCGGGCCGGATCGGCGCCGCCGCGCTCGGCCATCAACATGGCTTCGGCTACGCTGGCGATATTGGCGGCCACCATCATCTGATTGACCAGCTTGGCCAGTTGCCCGCAACCAGCTGGCCCGACATGGGTCGGCCGCCCCATGTGGCGCAAGAGCGGCACCGCCAGCTCCCAGGCCACGCTATCGCCACCGGCCATGATGGCCAGCGCGGCTTCGCGAGCGCCCTTCTCGCCGCCGGAGACAGGGGCATCGATGTAGTGAACACCCTGTTCGCGCGCGATGCGCGCCTGCTCCTGCGCGGTCGCCACCGGGATCGAACTCATCACCACCAGCAAGCTGCCCGGGCGCATGGCTGAGATCACACCGGAACCTCCCAGCAGGATCTCGTCGCAGGCCGGACCGGAACTGAGCATGCAGATCACAGCGTCGCTCCCGGCCGCCACCTCCTGCGCCTGGGCGACCAGTTCCACATCCAGCGCGGCCAGCGGGGCCGCCTTGGAGGGGGTACGGTTCCAGGCGCGCACCTGCAGGCCGGCACGCGCCAGGTGGCCGGCCATCGGCAAGCCCATGATGCCGGTGCCGACGAAACCGATGCGCTGCATGAGCGGCGACGCGCTTCGGGCTGCACTGGAGGACCTGCTCATGCGCGTGCTCCCGCCACCGGTCGTTGCAGGTAACCCAGTCGCACCGGCAGCTCGCGCACCACCAGGGCCGGGAAACCCGCCTGGAAGCGCTTCAGGTGGGGCGTGTCCAGATGCCGGTCGAAAGCCTGCCGGTCGTCATAGAGTTCATAGAACAGCACATGGTCCGAGCCCGGCAACGCAACCACATCGAAGCGCTGGCAACCGGGTTCGTCATGAATGGAATGATGGGCGTCGTCCTCGGCCAGTGCGAGGAAAGCCGCCATGCAGGCCGGCTTGACCTCGAACTCGGCGATCACGACGAATGCGCTGGCAGTCGTCATGCTGGTTCCCGTCAACGCAGGTTGCCGCGAGCCTGGTGTTCCATGTCGCGGCGCAGGGCCACCACATCCAGGTCGTTGACCAGTTCCACATCCTCGAAGCGCACGATGCTGTCCTTGGCCACGGCGCGCTTGAGCTTGACGTTGTGGGCCAGGCCGATGGGCAAGGCACCGATGGCCAGGCTCTTGCTGGCCGGGATGGCGTTGGCCCAGACCGCATACCCGCCTTCGCCGTCAAGGAACTCGCCGGGCTTCAGATCACGCTTGGCGGTCGCCACGGCATCGCCACGGAACTCCTTGGAGCAGCCGGTGGATTCGCCGCGCAGCACGGCCGACAGCACACTGATGCTGGTCTCCAGGCCGATCATGTGGAATGGCCGCCACATCGAGCCATACCAGCCGGACTTGTCCACCAGCAGACCGTATTGCTTGAAGCAGGCGCGGGCGTATTCGGTCGGCGCCTTGAAGGTGACGAAGACGCCATAGCGGATGTTGTTGAAGACTTCGCGGCCATCCGGCTCCTGGCTGGCGGCGATATCGACCAGTCCGGCACGAGCCAGGCGTCCGCCTTCGGCGGCCGGCTTGAACACGCCGGCCAGGTCGTGCAGACCGGTGGGCGGGAAGGCCAGGCCGTCATCCGGGCAATCCAGGCCGGTGCCGTTGGCCACCGCCGCCATTTCGATGGCAGCCTTGGTGCCGTCGGTGAAGGAGTTGTACATCTTGGGATTGAAATCGCCCTTGGCCACTTCTTCATCGGTCCAGCCGAAATAGCCCCACACCGTGTCGGGGGTCGAATAGCGATAGCGCGGCTCGAAATTCATGCCCTTGCCCGCCGAGACCAGCTCGAAACCGCAGGAGCGCACCCAGTCCACCAGTTCGCAGATGATGGCCGGCTGGTCGCCATAGGCCATGCTGTAGACCAGTCCCTTGGCCTTGGCGCGCGCGGCCAGCAGGGGACCACACATGCAGTCCGCTTCGACGTTGACCATCACCACATGCTTGCCGCCCTCGATGGCATCGAGGGCATGGCGCACCCCGGCGATGGGATGACCGGTGGCTTCGATGATGCATTCGATCTCTTCGCAATCGGCCAGCGCGGCGGCATTTTCCAGCACGCAGGTGGTGCCGTTCTTGACCGCATCCCCCAGGCTCCTGGCGGCATAGCGCTCCTTGGCCCAGCCCACGCGTTCCAGCGACGCATGCGCCTTGCTCACGTTGAGGTCGGCCACGCCGACGATGTGCATGCCTTCGATATGCTGCGCCTGGGCCAACACCATGGAGCCGAACTTACCGGCGCCGATCAGGCCGACGCGCACCGGGCGGCCGGCCGCCGCGCGCTCGCGCAGCAAGCTGTACAGATTCATGTCTCTTCCTTCTCGTAATGGACGACGGCCATCTACGGTGCCGTCGCTGCGACTGGAGGTCAGATCCGGCAGGCGCAATGCCTGACCATGTCCGCTTTTTTGCCGGGGAGTTGCAGTAGCGACTGCATACCCAACCCGTGCGAAAAAGTGTAATCAGCCGGTTTTGTTAAAACAATTAACATTTACGAGAAGAAAGTGTAGTTTTTCTAATCTATCGCAAGTCCCTCAGGCCAGCCGGGACGAATTGCTCCGCCTGCCATTGCCGGACTTCCTCGCGCAGCCACTCCAGGAACAGGCTGACCTTCTTCTTGCGCAGGCTATCCACCGGACAGACCACCCACTGCGTGGTCTGGGCCACCCGGGGCGGATCGGCGACCGGACAGACCAGGCGTCCTTCCTGCAGTTCGCGCCACATCATCAGCGAGCTTTCCAGCGCCAGGCCGATGCCGTCGGCCGCCGCATCGATGGCCATGTGGCTGCGGTCGAACAGCACGCGGCGCATCTGGTTGGGTGGCGTGATGCGGTTCAGCGAAAACCAGGTCGGCCACTGCACCTGGGACTTTACCGACTGGATCAGGCGGTGATGGACCAGCTCCTCGGCGCTCAGGCTGCCGGCGGCGGCGTAGTCCGGGCAGCAGACCGGAAAGAACAGTTCCTCGGCCAACCCTTCCGTGTAGAGACCCGGCCACTGGCCCCGGCCATGGCGGATTTCGACGTCCACTGTCTCTCGGGTGAAATCGGTGACTTCATTGGTCCCGTTGAGACGTACTTCGAGGTCAGGATTGGCATCCAGAAAGCCCTTCAGGCGTGGCAGCAGCCATTTGCTCGACAGCGTGGGCGTGGCGCGCACGGTCAGCAGGGTCACCGGACGCAGGCCGCGAATGCTCTGGGTGGCTTCGGAAATACGGTCGATCTCCTCGGCAATCATGGAAAAGTAGCGCTCCCCGGCCTCGGTCAGGGCCACCCCGCGCCCGACCTTGACCATCAGCGAGGTCCCCAGGTGCGTCTCCAGCGACTGGATCTGCTGGCTCACCGCCGAGGGCGTGACATTGAGCTCCTCGGCCGCCGCCGAGATGCTGCCGGAGCGAGCAGCCGCGTGGAACACACTGATGGCGCGCAGGGGGAGGTACATAGACTCACCGTTTAAATTTTCTACAGATTGATGAAAAATAAATTAATTGTACTTCACCAATAAAGCTTTTAAATTCAGTCACGCACCCGGATCGATGCAGTCGGAATGGCATCGCCACCGATGCGAGCACAGCCGCAGAGCTGTCTTACCTGGATGCGCTGCCAGACCGACCGGACCAGCCGGACCGGCGGCGACGCTCCTCCGACACAAGAAAACAGGAGACCCAGCATGAGCAAGATTTCCCCGCGCGGCATGTCGCGCCGTTCCGTCCTGGCTGCCGCCGCCGCCCTGCCACTGGTGAGCATCTGGAGCAAGCCGGCACGCGCTGCCGAATTCAACTACAAGCTGGCCACCGGCCAGTCGCTGGACCAACCCATCAATGCACGTCTGAAACAGGCCACCGACCGCATCCGCGAAGCCAGTTCGGGACGTCTGGACATCCGCTTCTTCCCGGCCAGCCAGCTGGGGTCGGATACCGACCTGCTGACCCAGGTGCGCACCGGTGGCGTGGAGTTCCTGAACCTGGCCGGCTCGGTCATTTCCACCGTGGTCCCGCTGGCGGCCATCACCAATGTCGGCTTCACCTACTCCGACTACCAGCAGGTCTGGTCCAGCGTGGATGGCGAACTGGGCAAGCTGATCCGCGCCCAGATCGAAAAGACCGGCATGATCTCGGTCTCCAAGGCGGCCGATAACAGCTTCCGGCAGATTTCCTCTTCCTCCAAACCGATCAAGAGCCCCGCCGACCTGGCCGGCTATCGTATCCGGGTGCCGGTATCACCGATGTTCACCTCGCTGTTCAAGTCGCTGGGCGCCAATCCGACTTCGATCAATTTCAACGAGCTCTATACCGCCTTGCAGACCAAGCTGGTCGACGGCCAGGAAAACGGCCTGGTGGCCATCGATGCCGGCAAGCTCTATGAAGTGCAGAAATACATCAGCCAGACCAACCACATCTGGGATCCGTTCTGGCTGCTGGGCAACCGGCGTGCCTTCCAGGCGCTGCCGGACGATCTCAAGGACATCGTGCGGCGTGAATTCGACCGCGCCAGCATGGAGCAGCGTGGCGACGTCGAGCAACTGAATGCCTCCCTGAAAGACCAGTTGATCAAGAAAGGCATCACCTTCGATACCGCCAATCGCGACGCCTTCCGCAAGGCGCTCACAGAGGCCGGTTTCTACAAGGAATGGAAGGACAAGTTCGGTGCCGCGCCCTGGGCAGCACTGGAAGCCGTCGTCGGGAAGATGGCATGAGCGCCGTGCACAGCCTGCCCTCCGGGGCTGCGCTGGGCCGCCAGGATGCGCCGCGCAGCGTGATCGACAGTTGCCAGCATTGGCTGCAGAAAGGCGTGGAATCGCTGGCGGCGGTGGTACTGGTGGCCGAGGTAGTGATCCTGATGGCCGGCATCGTCGCCCGCTCGGTGCTGCACAGTTCGCTGATCTGGAGTGACGAACTGGCGTCCATTCTCTTCCTCTGGCTGGCCATGCTGGGCTCGGCGCTGGCGGTACAGAAGAACTGCCATATGCGCCTGAGCTTCTTTGTCTCCAAGCTCTCGCCGCGCATGCAGGTGTGGGCCGAAACCCTGGCCGTGGGCGTGACGCTGGTGATGCTGGCGCTGCTGCTGCACCCCAGTATCGACTACGTGGAAGACCAGGGCTTCGTGGAAACGCCGGCCCTGGGCTGGAGCGGCATGGTGCGGGCGCTGGCGCTGCCGGTGGGCTTTGCCGTGGCCCTGGCCAGCTGCGCGCTGCGCCTGCTGCAGCATGGCAAGCGCGATCTGTTCACCGTCGCGCTGTTGCTGGTGTTGATCGCCGGCGCCTGTTATCTGGGTACGCCCATGCTGACGGCCATGGGGCAGCGCGCCCTGCCGGTATTCTTCCTGGGCATGCTGGGACTAGCGGTGATGGCCGGGGCGCCGATTGCCTTTGCCTTCGCCATGGCCACCAGCGCCTACCTGCTGTGTACCACCTCGACACCATTGGTGATCGTGGTGGGACGCATGGATGAAGGCATGAGCAGCCTGATCCTGCTGGCCGTGCCGATGTTCGTCCTGCTGGGACAGCTGGTGCATGCCACCGGGCTGGCGCGGGTGATGGTGGAATTCCTGGCCTCGCTGGTGGGCCATGTGCGGGGTGGCATGTCCTATGTGCTGCTGGGCGCGATGTTACTGGTGTCGGGCATCTCCGGTTCCAAGACCGCCGACATGGCGGCGGTGGCGCCGGTGCTGTTTCCCGAGATGCGCAAGCGCGGGGTGCAGGACAGCGAGCTGATCTCCCTGCTGGCGGCCTCCGGGGCGATGAGCGAGACCATTCCGCCCTCGCTGGTGTTGATCGCCATTGCCTCGGTTACCGGTATCTCGATTGCTGCGCTATTCACGGCGGGCATCCTGCCGGCCATCGTGCTGGCGCTGGTGCTGGCGGTCGTAGCCTGGTGGCGCGCCGGACGCGATCATGAAGACAAGCCGCGTGCCCCGGCACGCCAGGTACTGCGTACGCTGGCTATCGCCTTCCCGGCGCTGCTGCTGCCCTTCGTGATCCGTACTGCGGTGGTCGAGGGCGTTGCCACGGCAACCGAAGTCTCGACCATCGGCATCGGCTATTCGCTGGTGGTCGGCCTGCTGATCTATCGTGGCAGCCTGAAATGGAGCATGGCCATGCCCATCCTGGTCCAGACGGCGGCCTTGTCGGGGGCGATCCTGTTCATCGTCGGTGCGGCCAGCGCGATGGGCTGGGCCTTGACGCAGTCGGGCTTCTCGCATGACCTGGCGCAGATGATGACGCACGTGCCGGGCGGCGCCACCGGCTTCCTGCTGGTCTCGATTGCCGCCTTCATCGTGCTGGGCAGCGTGCTGGAGGGCATTCCCGCCATCGTGCTGTTTGCGCCGCTGCTGTTCCCGGTGGCGCATCAGCTGGGCATCCATGAGATCCACTATGCGATGGTGGTGATCCTGGCGATGGGACTGGGCGTGTTCGCCCCGCCCTTCGGGCTGTGCTACTACGCGGCCTGCATCATCGGCCAGGTGGCGCCGGAAGTAGCACTGCGCAGGATCTGGCTGTATCTGGGGGTGTTGCTGGCGGGGCTAGTGGCTATTACGTTCGTGCCGTGGATTTCTACCTGCTTCCTTTGACCCTAGCTAGATAGCTCTCCCATGCTGACTTTCACAGAGGTGACTGCGATGGGGGCATCCATTGCGTTTTGCTATTTTGGGATATCTCAGCTAAAAACGAGTCCTAACGTCTGGAATAGTACGGAAAACGATTAGGATATTTTCTGCTGTAAGCTGCCTCGAATGCACCAGCGAAATCTTCGACGGCCAGTTGGATATCAGTAATTATCTGATCTGAGTAGATTTGGGTGACGAAAACCGCTTTTTCAAAATTTTCAAGAGTTATAGCTTGGCGAATTTTTTTCACCCCTACTGCTACCGTAGTCTCTTCAACTATACCCACCCGAAGAGCCGCGCCCTCGATCTTTCGAAGGGCCATCAAAACGGAATCGGCTTTTGGCTGATCGAATTCTTGAGCCATATGGAATTGCTGTAATGACCCAGCGAAACCTGCTCACCTCAAGCAGCTAAGGCAAACGCCTCAGCCGGTGTCTTCATGCCCAGCGCCTGATGCGGCCGGCGGTGGTTATAGAAGCCAATCCAGTCACCAATGATGCG
>NZ_JAELUH010000061.1 GCF_016429215.1 Herbaspirillum sp. ASV7
GGCGTTTTATCTGGCGCAGCGGCAGGGGCTCTCCTACACAAGCGCAGGCCGCGGAATCGCTTGCAAGCGATTCCCTTCTCGCCCCGCCGGGAGCCGCGCAGGCGGCTCCCTCCACTCCGCCCGTTTTAGCTGCGCAAAAACAAAAACGCCCCGTTCTTACGAACGAGGCGTTTTATCTGGCGGAGCGGACGGGGCTCGAACCCGCGACCCCCGGCGTGACAGGCCGGTATTCTAACCAACTGAACTACCACTCCTAAAACCGTCTCAGCTGTCTTTGCTTGCTGAAAGATCGCTATTATAGGAGAGGCTTTTTCAAAAAGCTAGGGCTTTTTTAAAAAATTGCGAAATATTTTACGGGGCCGCTTCAAGCCTTGAATTTGCCTTCAAACGCCAGCTTGGACAGCGGCTCACGCGGGCTGGGTGTCTCGCGGGCTTGCAGGCCTTCCGGCAGGATGGACTTGTCGCCCAGCTTGCCCACGACCACCATGGCCTCTACCGCAAACTCGGCCGGCACGTTGAGCTCGGTGCGGGCCTTCTCCTTGTCGAAACCGGCCATGCCGTGCGCGTGCCAGCCGGACAGCGTGGCTTGCAGGGCCAGGTAGCCCCAGGCCGAGCCGGTGTCAAAGGAGTGGGTCGGCGCAGGCACGGCTTCGGTGGCGCCCGGCGGGACCATCACGGTGCGCGACAACACCACGATCAGCAGCGAGGCCTTTTCGGCCCAGGCACGGTTGAATTCATTCAACAGGCCCAGCAGGCTGTCCCACGCAGGCGTGCCGCGACGTGCATAGACAAAACGCCAGGGCTGCGCGTTGAAGGCGGACGGCGCCCAGCGGGCGGCTTCCAGGAAGGTCAGCGCGGTCTCTTCGGAGATCTCGACGCTGGTGAAGGCACGTGGCGACCAGCGCTGGGTGAATTGCGGATCGATGGGGTAGTCGGCTTGACGTGGATTGGCGGACATCTTGTTTTCCTGTCGATGAATAGGATGAAGGGAGAAATCAGGCAGCAGGCATATTAGCTGCGCAACATTTTTCCTGCTGGATGCCATAAAAAAACCCGCGCACCTTGCGGCGGCGGGTTAAATCCAATTCTCAGGGGTGATGAATTGGAGGGGGAGGAACTTCAGAATATCCACGCCGCTCCTCCATCTCCAAGCTTTTTACACGCTGTAACATCCGTTGCAATTGTGCCGGCTTGTCGCAGGTGTTTGTCAGGATGGCGAATTCTTCGCCCAGTCGGTTTTATTGCCAGCCTTCGCAAGCTCACAGCACCTCCTCTTCCCGTCCGGAACCCGCTTCCATCCTGGCGTCAGCACGCCGCGCCCCTGCCATGACCTCCGCCGTGGCCAGCATTTACCGTCGCCCCACCTTACACATAGATAGCGCAATTTGACGTCAGTTATGAAAGCTTCCTGACAAATCGACGACAAAGCCGCAAGTTAACGCCAATGGCACATGGATTGCTATATCAAATTTGCTTTTTTGCAATCCCCCCCCCCCTCTTCAAGGAGTTTTTATGCAATTCAAGAAACTGGGCCTGGCCTGTCTTGCCGTTTCTGCGGCGTGTGCCGCGTTTGCCATTTCCGCCACCGCTCAAGCGACCCCGACGTCCGCCAACCTGGTCTACAACGGAGGCTTCGAGACAGGCAACCTGAACGGCTGGACGGTAGCAGGAAATACCGCCGACTTCGGCGCTGACACGGGCGCCCACAGCGGAATCTACGCCCTGTTCATCGGTGCCGTCGGCAGCCCCACCCTGCTGTCCCAGACCATCAATACCATCGCAGGCCTTCACTACAAGTTGAGCTATTGGATGAGCAATTCCAGCTCAACCGGGCCCAATAACTTCAACGTCGGCGTTGGCGGCCATTCAGTTTTCAAGGCCACCAACCTCGCCGAGCAAGCCTACAGCCTCTACAGCTTCGATTTCGTCGCCAGCGGCAATGACGTGCTGCAATTCGCCGCCCAACATGATTCATCCTACTTCCATCTGGATGACATCTCCGTCTCCGCCCTGAGCGGCAACGATGTCCCCGAACCAGTCAGCCTGACCTTGCTCGGCATCGGACTGGCAGCCCTGGGACTGCTTCGGAACAAGCAGGCCTAAGGCCGAGAGGCAATATCGCAACGGCCGGCGATATTGCCCCCCCTCATCACGCGGCTGGCAATCCCACTGGACAATCTGTCATGACACTGCTCACGCTTATTTCTGGTCACTGCAACAAAGCTCCCACTGACGCCATACGCTTGCACAAGATCCTCCGCCTGGAAGCCGTCATCCTCGTGCTGGCGACTATGTCGCCAGCGCATGCGACGACCACCAGCTTCGCAGGCATCCACCAGCAACAGCTCGACGGCATCAGTCTGAACGGCTGGACTTTCAATGGCGATTGGGAGGTGCCTGGCTATGACGGGCACTACATGCCGGTGATGAATGACGAGCGCTCGTCGCAATCCATCAGTTACAACGCAGGCCTGTTCACCTTCAAGTCCATGACGCTGGGCGGTCGACCATCGGACGACTTCCACTCCGGTCGCGCCTATAGGGCCCGCAGCTTCACGCTCCACTTCAGCTTCCTGGACAGCCGCGGCAACACCCTCCTCGCCGACAGCATCACCCTGGCAAACTCGAACGCCTTCTCGACCTACATCAACAGCGTGGCCGGCGTGCATGAAATCCTGTTCAGAGCTACCGCTGGCGGCATCGGCCCGAACGGTCAATGGGCAGACGGCTTCTGGCCACGCCTGGCCAGCATCACCGTCAGCAGCGACGTGCCAGAGCCCACCGCGATGCGGCTGTTGACCGCAGGCCTGATCGCCCTGATGGCCTTGCGCACGGGCAAGCGCACTTGAGCCAGGTAGCAACGACGACTTACTTGCCGATACAGAAGCGCGAGAAGATCACCCCCAGCAAGTCATCCGGCGTGAACTTGCCGGTGATGCTGGAAAGGCGTTCCTGGGCCAGCCGCAGCTCTTCGGCGAAGAGGTCCAGCGCGTGCTCGCCGGCCTCGTTGTCCAGGTCGGCATGGGCCGCCGCATGGGCCAGATGCTCATCGGCCGCCTTCAGGGCCAGCAGATGGCGCTCGCGCGCCAGGTAGCGCGACTCCACGGTCTGCTGCCAGCCGGCGATGCGCAGCAGCTCCGCACGCAGCAGGTCCACGCCCTCGCCCTCTGCCGCCGACAGGTAGACATGGGTAGCATCGGGCATCGGATCCACCGCCGGCTTGTGGCCGGAACGGTCGATCTTGTTCCAGATGCGGATGATGGGTACACCATCCGGGAAGCGCGCGGTGATCTTTTCATCCTCCAGCGTCGGGCCGCGATCGGCGTCCAGCATGTGCAGGATGACGTCAGCCTTGGCCACCTCGGCCCAGGTGCGCTCGATGCCGATGCGCTCCACCTCGTCCGGGCCACCGTCCTCATCGGCTTCACGAATACCGGCGGTATCGATGATATTGAGCGGCATGCCTTCGATCTGGATGGTCTGGGTCACCTTGTCGCGGGTGGTGCCGGCGATGGGGGTGACGATGGCTACGTCGGACCCGGCCAGCACGTTCAGCAGCGACGACTTGCCCACATTAGGCTTGCCGGCCAGCACGGCATTCAAGCCATCCCGCAGCAGCGCGCCCTGGGCGGCATGCTTGAAGACATCTTCCAGCGTGGAGCGGATGGTCGCCAGTTGACCACGTGCGTCGGACTGCTTGAGGAAGTCGATCTCTTCCTCCGGGAAGTCCAGCGTGGCTTCCACCAGCATGCGCAGGCGCGTGACCTGGTCCACCAGTTCGTGGATCACCTTGGAGAAGGCGCCCGAGAGTGACTCCGAGGCCGACTTGGCGGCCGCCTCGGTGGTGGCCTCGATCAGGTCGGCCACGGCCTCGGCCTGGGCCAGGTCGATCTTGTCGTTGAGGAAGGCGCGCTGGGTGAATTCACCCGGCTCGGCCAGGCGCAGGCCGATCTCGGCGCCGGCCTGGACGCACCGCGCCAGCAGCATCTGCATCACGACGGGGCCGCCGTGGCCCTGCAGCTCCAGCACGTCTTCGCCGGTATAGGAATGCGGTGCCGGGAAGTGGATGGCCAGGCCCTGGTCGATGGCGCCGCCGTCGGCGTTGAGGAAAGGCAGATAGGTGGCATGGCGCGGTGCCAGGCTGTCGCGGCCGCACAGGGCCCGGATCACCGGTGCCAGGTTACGGCCGGAAATGCGGACCACGCCGATGCCGCCGCGTCCGGGTGCGGTCGCGATCGCGGCGATGGGAGAAGAATCGAAAGTCATCTGAGGTGATTGTTGTTATGTGGTCTATCGTCGCCGCATCCCTTCCAGGGCGGCTTCATGACAATGTTAAACCTGCCGGCTGGCGGCGACCGAAAAAAAACCCGTGGAATCCACGGGTTTTTCCTTTGATGGCCTGCAAGAACCGGCTTACTTGGTCTTGCCGCTCTCGATATTGCGGGTGATCACCCATTGCTGCGCGATCGACAGGATGTTGTTGGTCACCCAGTACAGCACCAGGCCGGACGGGAAGAAGAAGAACATGAACGAGAACACCAGCGGCATGAACATCATCACCTTGGCCTGGACCGGGTCCGGCGGGGTCGGGTTCAGCTTGGTCTGCAGGAACATCGATGCAGCCATGATGATGGGCAGCAGGCCGATGGGCATATTGAAGTAAGGAATGGTGCCGAACAGGCGGTCCGGGGCGGTCAGGTCATGCACCCAGCCCAGCCAGGGCGCGCCACGCATTTCCACCGAGGCCAGCAGCACCGAGTACAGCGAGATGAACACCGGGATCTGGATCGCGATGGGCAGGCAGCCGCCCAGCGGGTTGATCTTCTCGGTCTTGTAGAGCGCCATCATTTCGCGGTTCATGGCTTGTGGATCGCTCTTGTGACGCTCGCGGATGGCTTGCATCTTGGGCGAGACCGCCTTCATCTTGGCCATGCTGCGATAGCTGGCCGCCGACAGCGGGAAGAAGATCAGCTTGATCAGCACGGTCAGCAGGATGATGGTCCAGCCCCAGTTACCCACCAGGTTGTGGATGTGGGTCATCAGCCAGAAGATCGGCTCGGCGATCACGGTCAGGTGGCCGTAGTCACGCACCAGGTCCAGGCCCGGGGCGATGGCTTGCAGGGTCTTGGAGACGGTGGGACCGGAGTACAGCTGGGCATCCATGGTCACGCTGGCGTTGGGGGCGATGGTGCCCAGCGGCAGGATGGAACCGACCGCGAAGAGCTTGTCGCCCACCTTCTTGCTGAAGATGTCGCGCTGGGCCTTCTGCGGCGGGATGTAGGCCGACACGAAGTAATGCTGCACCATCGCGATCCAGCCGTTGTCAGCCTTGGTCACGTGCTGCTGCTTGCCATTGGCGATCTTCTCGAAGTCCAGCTTCTCGAAGTGCTCGCTGTCGCTGTAGACGGCGGGGCCGGTGAAGGTGCTGTAGAAGTGGGATTCGCCACCCGGCTTGTTGTCGTCGCGTACCAGTTGCAGGTACAACGAGGGATTGATGGCCGCGCCGGTGGTGTTGGTGACGGTGTGCTTGACGTCGATCAGGTAGCTGTCGCGCTTGAAGGTATAGGTCTTGGTCAGCTTCACGCCGCCTTGTTCGGCCTGCAATACCAGTTGCACTTCATTGCCATTGTCCAGCGAACGCGCGCCGGGCTGGGCCGTGAAGATGGTCTTGTGATTGGGGAAGGGGCCACCGATCAAGCCCGATTCGGCCAGGTAGGTGTGGCCGGCTTCGGAATCGAACAGGACCACATTCTTGGTCGGATCGACCACGTCGGGCTGCTTGAGCAGTTCCAGGCGCTTGAGCTCGCCACCGACGGTGTCGATGCTGGCCTTGACCAGGTCGGTGGTGATGACGATGGTCTCGCCCTTGGCAGCGACAGCGCTGCCGTCGCTACCGGGCAGGGCTGCCGGTGCCGACGTGCCGGCTTGCGGCACAGGCGAACCGGTCGGGCTGGCGGTCGGCGCGGCCGGATTGGCCGCGGCTTGCTCCTGAGTCGGATTGGCCGACGGGAAGAACATCGACTGATGTCCGTTATGGCGCATCCAGCTATCCCAGAGCAGCAGCAGGGAGAAGGAGAATACAACCCAAAGGACGGTACGTTTGATATCCATATGCGATATGCGTATTGATGAGTTCAGGAGTGGCTGCAACCGTCAGCGGCCACAGGGAGGGAAACCCGCGCAGCACCAGGCTGCGAGGAAGCATTCGGCAACACGGGGGAAGACGCGCGCGCCAGTTCGGCCTGGGCAGCTGCATCGGCAGCGGCAGCGTGGGCCTCGGCCGAGCCGGGCACCAGGTCCAGTCCGCCGGGATGCCAGGGATGGCATTTGCACAGGCGTTTGCCGGCCAGCCAGCTACCCTTGAGGGCGCCGTGCACACGCACCGCCTCGGCGGCATAGTCGGAACAGCTGGGATAGAAACGGCAATTCTGCCCCAGGAAAGGACTCACTCCCAGCTTGTAGGCACGTAACAGCAGGAGCAAAGGCGTTTTCATCGTTCCTATTTCCTGGCAAACGCTGGCGCGTTCGGCAAAAAGGCAAACAGTTGCGTCAATTCGGCCCGCACCACGGCCTTGAGGGTAGCGGTGCGCGCCGGGTCGCGCTTGCTGTTGAGCGGGCGCGACAGGCGCACGATGCAGTCCACCGCTGGCAGCTCGGCCTGGCGAAACAGCTCGCGCGTGGCGCGCTTGATCGTGTTGCGGGTGACCGCACGCGGCGCCAGCCGCTTGGCCGCCACCACGCCCAGGCGGGCTTGCGGCAGGCTGTTGCGGCATGCGTACAACACGAAATGCTCGGTACGAAACACGGGGCGCAAACGAAAAACGGATGAAAACTCATCCGTTTTAACGATTCGCCGATCGCGTGGGAAGTCGCCTGCTAGACGTGCTGGAAGCGGTGAACGGACGTCCGTCACACGAAACGGCAGCGCAGTGTCGTGGCTTAAACTGCAGCCAGACGCTTGCGGCCCTTGGCGCGACGGGCGTTGATCACGGCACGGCCGCCACGGGTTGCCATACGGGCACGGAAACCATGGGTACGCTTGCGACGCACGACGGAAGGTTGGTAAGTACGTTTCATGTTGGACTCGCTAAGTTGGGCTGCCTTGGAGCAAACAGCAAAAATAAATCGGAATTCTGGAACCGCTTTCGGTGTGCCTGTTCCGCATCACCGATGCCCTGCCGCCTGTGTAAGCCGGCAGCCCCTGCATCGCTGACACCATTTGTTGGCCTCTGCCGCCTCCCAAGCCCACTGCCTCGCTTTGCTCTGGCATGGACCCGGTCGACAACTGAAACAGCACTGCGACGGCACCGCGCGCAATTCTTCAGATGGTGAACCCTGAATTAGACTGCATTTTCTACTTAGCTGTCAATGACTTATGCGCTTTTTGGCCGATCCGCACGCGCCCGGGCCAGGTTTTCCGACAGAATGTGGCAAATTGGTAATTCTCTCCATTGCCGGGGCTGGAAAGTTGCCTGCGAGACATGAGCGATCCAGGGTCCTCCACCAACACCCCACCCCTCGCCCGGCCAAGCCGGAACGGCGCCGCAGCATGCGACCAGCGCATGAGCAAACCCGTAAATCATCTAAAGCGTTTCAAACGGGAGCCCCCGGCGCGCGCAGAATGACGCGGATGCGCAACACCTTGCAAGCGTCAGGGCCTGGTCTGGGAATCCGGGCGCCGTGCATGACCCACCGCCGCTGCCGCCCTGCAGGCGACCTGGCACGATTCCAGCTACAGGGAAAGAAGACCGATGACGCAACGCGATAGCCGCGCTGGCAGTGAAGAAGAGGCGGGGCAGCGCAGCTGTCGCGACATGCTGCAACATGCTACCCACGGCGGGATACTGCGCCAGTTCGCGGCGTGTGGCTATCAGGGTTTTCACGATAGCGCGCTGCGCGAAAATAGCGCACTGTGAGGTCAACCACCGTGGCATGCCGCACATTGAAAGAGCATGAGTCAAGCTTGCTTCGCATCGGACGGGATGTATCGCACGCCTTGCGTGAAAAAGTCTCGTCGTCACTGAACCAAGGTTCATAGGTGGGATCACTAGGTGAAAGCAAAAAAGGACTAGAATAAAAACAAGAGATGAATTGATCTTCGCAGCACGCTGTTGATGCTACGGCTTTCAAAGAACACACCGGCAATGACGCTCACCAGAGTCACCGACGCGTTCTTCGATAACCGCAGATGGCAGGTCCAGACATATAAATCTGTTTCGTACTTTTTTCGAGAGCGACGGAGGTGGTATGGATATCTACAGCAGCTTTGCAAGCCGGTTCGACAAGACCAGAGAAGAAGAGTTATCGCTTGAAGAGTATCTGAATCTTTGCAAGAGCGACCCGGCGGTCTATGCATCTGCTGCCGAACGGATGCTGATGGCCATCGGCGAACCCGAAAAGGTGGATACCCGCGAAGATCCCCGCCTCTCGCGCATCTTTGCCAACAAGGTCATCAAGGTCTATCCCGCCTTCAAGGAATTCTACGGCGCGGAAGAAGTGATCGAGCAGGTCGTGGCCTACTTCCGCCACGCCGCCCAGGGCCTGGAAGAAAAGAAGCAGATCCTCTACCTGCTGGGTCCGGTCGGCGGCGGCAAGTCTTCCATTGCCGAGCGTCTGAAGCAGTTGATGGAGCAGGTGCCCTTCTATTCCATCAAGGGTTCGCCGGTCAACGAATCGCCGCTAGGCCTGTTCGACTACGACGAAGACGGCGCCATCCTGGAAGAACAGTACGGCATCCCGCGCCGCTATCTCAAACCCATCCTCAGCCCCTGGGCCGTCAAGCGCCTGCACGAGTACAACGGCGACATCCGCCAGTTCCGCGTGGTCAAGCGCTATCCGTCCATCCTGCGCCAGATCGGCATTTCCAAGACCGAGCCGGGCGACGAGAACAACCAGGACATCTCGACCCTGGTGGGCAAGGTCGATATCCGCAAGCTGGAACAGTATTCGCAGGACGATGCCGATGCCTACAGCTATTCGGGCGGCCTGTGCCTGTCCAACCAGGGCCTGCTGGAGTTCGTGGAAATGTTCAAGGCGCCCATCAAGGTGCTGCACCCGCTGCTGACGGCCACCCAGGAAGGCAACTTCAAGGGCACCGAAGGTTTCGGTGCGATCCCCTTCGATGGTGTCATCCTGGCCCACTCCAATGAATCGGAATGGAAGGCCTTCCGCAACAACAAGAACAACGAGGCACTGCTGGACCGTATCTTCATCGTCAAGGTGCCGTATTGCCTGCGCGTGTCGGAAGAGATCAAGATCTATGAAAAGCTGATCCGCAGCTCTTCGCTGGCCCAGGCCACGTGCGCGCCGGGTACGCTGAAGATGATGGCGCAGTTCTCCATCCTGACGCGCCTGAAGGAGCCGGAAAACTCCAGCCTCTTCTCCAAGATGCAGGTCTACGATGGCGAAAACCTGAAAGACACCGACCCCAAGGCCAAGTCCTATCAGGAGTATCGCGACTATGCCGGCGTGGACGAGGGCATGAACGGTATCTCGACGCGCTTTGCCTTCAAGATCCTCTCGCGTGTGTTCAACTTCGACACCACCGAGGTGGCGGCCAATCCGGTGCATCTGATGTATGTGCTGGAACAGCAGATCGAACGCGAGCAGTTCCCGCAGGAGGCCGAGCAGAAGTACCTGTCCTTCGTCAAGGACACGCTGGCCTCGCGCTATGCGGAATTCATCGGCAAGGAGATCCAGACCGCCTACCTGGAGTCGTATTCCGAATATGGCCAGAACGTCTTCGACCGTTACGTGACCTATGCCGACTTCTGGATCCAGGACCAGGAATACCGCGATCACGACACCGGCGAGAGCTTCGACCGCGCTGCCCTGAATGCGGAACTGGAAAAGATCGAGAAGCCGGCCGGCATCAGCAATCCCAAGGACTTCCGCAACGAGATCGTCAACTTCGTGCTGCGCGCGCGGGTCAACAACGGTGGCAAGAACCCGCTGTGGACCAGCTACGAAAAGCTGCGCGTGGTGATCGAGAAGAAGATGTTCTCCAACACCGAAGACCTGTTGCCGGTGATCTCCTTCAATGCCAAGGGCTCCACCGAGGAAATGCAGAAACACGAAGACTTCGTCAATCGCATGGTCAGCAAGGGATACACGCCCAAGCAGGTGCGCCTGCTGTGCGAATGGTACCTGCGCGTGCGCAAGTCCTCGTAAGCGCCGCATGCGCGCACCGGCCCGGAGACGGCTGCGGTGCGCCATGCGACTCCTCGGCGTCGTCCGCCGCGAGGCGGACCGCCGACCACTAGCAGGAGAGACGAGTGCTGCATCAGATCATCGACCGCAGGCTGGCTGGCAAGAACAAGAGCATCGCCAACCGGGAGCGCTTCCTGCGGCGCTTCAAGGGGCATATACAACGTTCGGTGGCGGACGCCGTGCGCGACCGCAGTATTACCGATCTCGAAAAATCCAAGAGCATCAGCATCCCGCGCAAGGATGTCTCCGAACCCTTCTTCCATCACGGACGGGGCGGGCGGCGCGAGGCGGTGCACCCGGGCAACCAGGACTACCTGCAGGGTGACCGCATTCCGCGCCAGGGTGGCGGGGGCGGCGGCGGGGGCAGCAGCGCCAGCAACGAGGGCGAAGGCCAGGACGATTTCACCTTCGAGCTGACCCGCGAAGAATTCATGAACTACTTCTTCGAAGACCTGGAACTGCCGCGCCTGGTGGAAACCAACCTGCTGCAGGTCCCCAACTGGAAGAACCAGCGCGCCGGCTATTCGGTCGATGGCTCGCCCAACAACATCGACGTGGTGCGCTCGCTGCGCTCTTCGCTGGGCCGACGCATCGCCATGGGCGGGCCGCTGCAACGCCAGCTCGACATCGCCGAGGAAACCCTGGCCGAGATGAAGCGCAAGCCGGACGAGCACCAGTCCGACATCAAGCTGCTGGAAGAAGAAGTCCGCCAGCTGCGCGCGCGCATCCTGCGCATCCCCTTCATCGATCCCTTCGACCTGCGCTACGTCAATCGTGTACGCCAGCCGCAGCCGTCCAGCCGCGCCGTGATGTTCTGCGTGATGGACGTGTCGGGCTCGATGGATGAGCAGCGCAAGGACTTGTCCAAGCGCTTCTTCATCCTGCTCTATCTCTTCCTGACCCGTAACTACGAGCATATCGAGGTGGTCTTCATCCGCCACCACACCCGGGCCGACGAGGTGGATGAAAACACCTTCTTCCATTCGCAGGAAAGCGGCGGCACCGTGGTCTCCAGTGCCCTGGAACTGATGCATGACATCATCACCAAGCGTTATTCGCCCAGCGAATGGAACATCTACGGCGCCCAGGCCTCCGACGGCGACAACTGGAACGACGACTCGCCCAAGTGCCGCGAACTGCTGGAGTCCGCCATCCTTCCGCTGACGCGCTATTTCGCCTACATCCAGGTGGCCGAGCCGGAGCAGAACCTGTGGACCGAGTACATGCAACTGATCGAGTCGCATCCGCACTTCGCCATGAAGAAGGTGCAGTCGGCGGCCGAGATCTATCCGGTGTTCCGCGAACTCTTTGAAAAGCAGGTGCACGCATGAACAGCCGCTTCAAGCATGATCCCCTGCCTTGCCCCTCGGACTGGAGCTTCGAGCTCATCGAGCGCTACAACGAGGAAATCGCCCGGGTGGCCAAGGACTATGGGCTGGACATCTATCCCATCCAGCTGGAGATCATTTCGGCCGAGCAGATGATGGATGCCTATGCCTCGCACGGCATGCCGGTCAATTACCGGCACTGGTCCTACGGCAAGCATTTCATGCTCACCGAGCGTGACTACAAGCGCGGACAGATGGGCCTGGCCTATGAGATCGTGATCAACTCCGATCCCTGCATCGCCTACCTGATGGAAGAGAACACGATGACCATGCAGGCCCTGGTCATCGCCCATGCGGCCTATGGTCACAATTCCTTCTTCAAGGGTAACTACCTGTTCCAGCTGTGGACCGATGCCAGCGCCATCATCGATTACCTGGTGTATGCGCGCAACTACATCTCGGAGTGCGAGGAACGCCATGGCTTCGAGCGTGTGGAAGAACTGCTCGACTCCTGCCACGCCCTGATGAGCTATGGCGTGGACCGCTACAAGCGGCCGCAGCGCCTGTCGCTGGCCCAGGAAAAGGCGCGCCAGCGCGAACGCGAAGCCTACATGCAGTCGCAGGTCAACGAACTCTGGCGCACCCTGCCGGCCAAAAAGGAAACCGCCGCCACCGCCGTGGAAGAACGCTTCCCCAGCGAGCCGCAAGAGAACCTGCTCTACTTCGCCGAGAAGAATGCGCCGCTGCTGGAGCCCTGGGAGCGCGAGGTGATCCGCATCGTGCGCAAGGTCGGCCAGTACTTCTATCCGCAACGCCAGACCCAGGTGATGAACGAGGGCTGGGCCACCTTCTGGCACTACACCCTGCTCAACACGCTCTACGACCAGGGTCGCCTGACCGATGGCTTCATGATGGAATTCCTGCATTCGCACAGCAATGTGGTGTTCCAGCCGCCCATCACCAAACCCTATTACAACGGCATCAACCCCTACGCGCTGGGCTTCTCGATGATGAGCGACATCCGCCGCATCTGCGAGCATCCCAGTGACGAGGACCGCGAGTGGTTCCCCGAGATCGCCGGCAGCAACTGGCTCGATACCCTGCACCACGTGATGCGCAACTACAAGGACGAGAGCTTCATCGCTCAGTATCTGTCCCCCAAGCTCATGCGCGACATGCGCATGTTTGCCGTGCTCGACGACGATACCCGCAGCGAGATGGAAGTCTCGGCCATCCACAACGAGCGTGGCTTCCAGTATGTGCGCCAGGCACTGTCACGGCAGTACGACATCAATCACCGCGAGCCCAACATCCAGGTCTGGTCGGTCAATACGCGCGGCAACCGCAGCCTGACGCTGCGCCACTTCCGCAGTGATGGCCGCTCGCTGGGCGACAGCACCAACGAAGTCCTGCGCCATATGGCGCGGCTGTGGCAGTTCGACGTCTACCTGGAGAGCGTGGACGACAACGGCTACATCGTGCAGCGCTATGAATGCGTGGCCGAGAACCGCTATTCGCTGCGCACATGAAAGCGCTCTTCCTGCCGCGGCCGGAGTGACCATGCCGGCCGCACCCGCCACTCCCCGTCCGCCGATCTCGGCGCAGACCATCCCGCTGTTTCCGCTGGCCAGCACGCTCTTTCCCGAAGGGCGGCTGCCGCTGCAGATCTTCGAGGTGCGCTATCTGGACATGATCGGCAAGTGCATCGCCGAAGGCAGCGGCTTCGGCGTGGTCGCCCTGACCGAAGGCTCGGAGGTGCGTCGGCCCGGCCAGAGCGAGCGCTTCGTCGGCGTGGGGACGCTGGCGCGCATCAGGGAATGGTCCACACCATCGCCGGGCCTCATGCGCATCGCCTGCAGCGGTGGCGAGCGCTTCCGTATCCTGCAGGCCGAACAGCAAAAGCATGGCCTGTGGACGGCCGAGGTGGAGATGATGGAAAGCGATCGCGCCGTGATCATCCCGGAAGAATTACGCAATACCGCGCGGGCGCTCGACGACCTGCTGCAATCGGTGCTGCGTCAGGGCCTGCCGGATAGCGAAGTGCCGATTGCCGCGCCGTTCCGCCTGGACGATTGTGGCTGGGTCGCCAACCGCTGGGCCGAGATGATGCCCATCACCGTGGAGATGAAGCAGAGCCTGCTGGCGCTGGACAATCCGCTGCTGCGGCTGGAGCTGGTGCAGGATGCACTGGACGAACTGGGCTGGCTGAAATAGGCTGCCGCCAGCAGCCCCGCCCCCTACCATGCGCTCTTACGGCGCCACACCACTGATCCCCGCCTCGGCCAGCAAGGCCGCCATTCCCGACCAGAAGATCTGGATGCCGATGCACAGCAGGATGAAGGCCGACAGGCGCAACACCACCATGGTACCCAGGCGCCCCATCAGCTTGACCAGCTTGTGCGCGTAGTTGTAGCACAGGAAGATCACCAGCGAAGTCAGGGCCGCGCCCAGGGCCGCACTCCCCACCGAAATGACCCAGTCCAGCAGACGCGTGGGGGTATTGGCACCCAGCGTGATGGACGCCGCCAGCGTGCCCGGCCCGACGGTGAGCGGGAAGCTCATGGGATAGAAGCTGCGCGCCTTGATCTCATCGTCGGGCAAGTCCTCATCATAGGTCTGGGCGACCTGGGTGGGAATGGCGCTGTCCTGGCTGTTGTCGTTGAGCAGTTTCCAGCCCGAGACCGCCACCAGCAGGCCACCGCCGACCCGCACGATGGGTAGCGAGATACCGAAGAAGGTCAGCACGTGCGAACCGATGAAGATCGCCGCCACCAGCATGAACCAGCAGTTGATGGCCACCTGGCGTGCGATGCGCTGCTCGGTGCTGCGGCTGACATTGCCCAGCAGATTGGCAAATACCGGCGCAATGCCCAGGGGATTAAGGATGGGCAAGAGCGTGATCGGGATCAGCACAACCGCTTTGAGGAAGAGGATCAGCATGGGAGCAAAAAGGACAGAAGAAGCCGGAGCTGGCAGCGTAGCCGAAAGCCGCTACGCTGCCAACTCCGCGCGCGCACCGGCGTTCAGGCGGTGCGTAGATGCATGCTGCGCGCACGCATGAGCAGCAGCGCCGCAATGGCGAAGTTGAGCAGGTTCCAGCCGATGCCGTTGGCGAAGGCGGCGTGGTAGGAGCCGGTCAGGTCGAAGATCTTGCCTGACATCCAGCCCCCCAGCGCCATGCCGAACATGGTGGCCATGATGGCCGCACCCACGCGCTGGCCGGTCTCGGCCGCAGGGAAGTACTCGCGCACGATGATGGCGTAGGAGGGCACGATGCCGCCCTGGAACAGGCCGAACAGGGCCGAGATCACATACAGCGAGGCCAGGCTGTCGAAGGGCAGGAACAGCAGCAGCGACAAGCCCTGCAGCATGGAACCCAGCAACAGCGTACGCAAGCCGCCGATACGGTCGCAGATGGCCCCCGACACCAAGCGGCTGACCACGCCGCAGGCCAGCATCAGCGAGAGCATCTGGGCACCGCGCGCCGGGCCATACCCCAGGTCGCCACAATAGGCCACGATATGCACCTGAGGCATGGCCATGGCCACGCAACAGGCCACGCCAGCCACGCACAAGAGCAATTGCGCCGAGCCCGGCGTGAGGCCGAAGGGACGTGCGCCGCCGCCCGCGCGGGCAGTGGTGACGCCACCCTCCTGCACCGGCGGGCGGGCGCGCATGAGCAGCGCCAGCGTACACATCACGACGGCACAGATGATGCCCAGGCCGATGTAGGTCTGCTGCCAGCCTACGCTATCGACGAAATGCTGGACGATGGGTGGCCAGATCGCCCCACCCAGGTAATTGCCGCTGGCGCACACGGCCACGGCAATGCCACGGCGCTTGCGGAACCACATCGAGGTATCGGCCACCAGCGGCGAGAAGGTACAGGCCGTGCCCAGGAGGCCGATCAGGATACAGTGGGCCGCCATGAAGAACCAGATATTGGGCGCCAGCGCGGCGGCGATGAAGCCGCCACCCAGACAGGCCCCGCCCAGCAGCAGCGGGCGCGTGATGCCGGAGCGGTCGGCCATGCGGCCCATCAGCAGGCCACCCACGCCGACCCCGAGCATGGTGAGGGTATAGGGCATGGAGGCCAGGCCGCGATCGACCTGGAAATGCGCCTGCACCGCCGGCAGGACCACGGCCATCACATACATACCGCTGGCACCGACGATCATCAGCACCAGCGTGATGCACAGGCGCATCACCGCATAGGAGGAATCGACCTGGTGCCGATCGACGTGGTCAGGGTGGCTGGTACGGCTGGATGCCGCAGGTGAGGTACTGGATGGAGGGGTATCCAAGGTGATCTCCGGCTAATTTTTTATAAAATTATTGTGATGCAGGCCGGAATTGGATTGTGATGTGATCTCCGGCCAGGCCTTGCACCCGATTGGTGCAAGTCTTGCAGACTAACATGCAAGCGCCAGGCTTGCAGGTGAAGCAGCAAAAACCGGAATGTGGGCGACGGAAGAGGACGGGCGGATCTCAGCCGACGTGGTAGAGGTGGACCTGTTGATAGCCCAGGCGCTCCTTGTGGCGGGCGATCTTCTGCAGCATCAGCAGACCGGCCTCATGGCCAGCCACCACGGTGCGCCGCGTGGCACTGCGCATCTCGCCGCCATCCCAGGCCTGGGTGAGCACCCAGTCGCCCAGCAGGTCCTGCACCAGATCGACGGTGAAGATGGCACGCGATTTTCCGTCCGAGAAATGCAGGCGCATGGCCACGGTCACGGGCAGTGCATGGGTGACGTGGTCGGCGGAATCGATCATGGCTAAAGCGGGGCTACGGAACGGCGGGCGTGGATGATAGCAGGACGGCTGCCGAATACAAGGACAACAGCAAGAACGGTGACAAACCCGCCCGGCACGCAGCCGGGCGGGATGAAGCTTAGAGGTTGGGAGCGAGCCAGCGCTCCAGGTCCTCGCGGGGGACCTGGCGACGCCGGGCCATATCCTCGACCTGATCGGTGCCGATCTTGCCGACCACGAAGTACTTCGATTGCGGGTGGGCGAAGTAGAAGCCCGACACCGACGCCCCCGGGAACATGGCGTAGGACTCGGTCAGCTGCATGCCGATCTCGTCGCACTGCATGGTGCGGAAAGCGTCAGCCTTGACCGTGTGCTCCGGGCAGGCCGGATAGCCGGGCGCGGGGCGGATGCCGAGATATTTTTCCTTGATCAGGTCGGTGCTGCTCAAGTGCTCGTCGGCGGCATAGCCCCACAGGTCCTTGCGCACGCGCTCGTGCAGGTATTCGGCGAAGGCTTCGGCCAGGCGGTCAGCCAGGGCCTTGAGCATGATGGAGGAGTAATCGTCATGCGCATCCTCGAAGCGCTTCTCGTACTTCTCGATACCCAGGCCGGCGGTGACGGCGAACATGCCGATGTAGTCCTGCACGCCCGAGTCCTTGGGCGCGATGAAGTCCGACAGGCACTGGTTGGGACGCGCCACGCCATCGACCACCGGCTTCTCGGTCTGCTGACGCAGGCCGTAGTAGGTGAAGGCGACCTGGCTGCGGCTGTCGTCGGTATAGATCTCGATGTCGTCGTCATTGACGGTATTGGCCGGCAGCAGCGAGATGACGCCGTTGGCGGTGAGCCAGCGGCCATCGATGATCTTCTTGAGCATGGCCTGGGCTTCTTCGAAGACCTTGGTGGCGGCTTCACCGACGACCTCATCGGTCAGGATGGCGGGGTAAGGACCGGCCAGGTCCCAGGTCTGGAAGAACGGGCCCCAGTCGATGTAATTGGCCAACAAGCCCAGGTCGACATTCTTGAACAGACGACGGCCGATGAACTTGGGCTTGACCGGTGCGAAGTCGAGCCGGGTCTTGTTGGCGCGGGCCGCCGCCAGCGACAGCATGGGCGTCGCCTTCTTGCTGGCGTGCTGCTCGCGGATGCGTTCGTAGTCGGCGTTGAGTTCGCTGACGTACTGGGTCTTCTGCTCGTCGGTCAGCAGCGATTGCGCCACCGACACGGCACGCGAGGCGTCCGGCACGTAGACCACCGGGCCTTCGTAGTTGGGGGCGATCTTGACTGCCGTGTGCGCGCGCGAGGTGGTGGCACCACCGATCATGAGCGGCATCTTGATGCCGGCAAAATACGGATCGCGCTGCATTTCCTTGGCGACATAGGCCATCTCTTCCAGCGAGGGGGTGATCAGGCCGGACAGGCCGATGATGTCGGCCTTCTCTTCCTTGGCCTTGGCCAAGATCTCGGCGCAGGGCACCATCACACCCATGTTGACCACCTCGAAGTTGTTGCACTGGAGGACCACGGTGACGATGTTCTTGCCGATGTCGTGGACGTCGCCCTTGACGGTGGCGATCACGATCTTGCCCTTGGGCTTGGCAACCTCGCCGGTGGTGATTTCGAGCTGGCGCTTCTCTTCTTCGATGAAAGGGATCAGGTGGGCCACGGCCTGCTTCATCACGCGGGCCGACTTGACCACCTGCGGCAGGAACATCTTGCCCTGGCCGAACAGGTCGCCGACCACGTTCATGCCGTCCATCAGCGGGCCTTCGATCACGTGGATGGGACGGCCACCATCGGCGGCGATCTGCTGGCGCGCCTCTTCGGTGTCTTCCACGATCCATTGCGTGATGCCGTGCACCAGTGCATGCGAGAGGCGCTTGGCGACCGGTTCGCTGCGCCATTCCAGGGTGGCTTCTTCCTTCTTGTCGCCGGCCTTGAGGGTGGCGGCGTATTCGATCAGGCGCTCGGTGGCGTCGTCGCGGCGGTTCAGCACCACGTCTTCCACGCGCTCGCGCAGTTCGGCCGGCAGGTCGTCATAGACGCCGATCATGCCGGCATTGACGATGCCCATGGTCATGCCGGCCTTGATGGCGTGGTACAGGAAGACCGTGTGGATGGCCTCGCGCGCCGGGTCGTTGCCGCGGAAGCTGAAGGAGACGTTGGAGACGCCGCCGCTGATCTTGGCGTAGGGCAGGTTCTCGTGGATCCAGCGGGTGGCTTCGATGAAGTCGACCGCGTAGTTGTTGTGTTCCTCGATGCCCGTCGCCACCGCGAAGATGTTGGGGTCGAAAATGATGTCTTCAGGCGGGAAGTCCAGCTTGTCCACCAGCAGGCGATAGGCGCGCTCGCAGATCTCGATCTTGCGCGCGAAGGTATCGGCCTGGCCCACTTCGTCGAAGGCCATGACGATCACGGCGGCGCCGTAGCGACGGCACAGCTTGGCTTCGCGCAGGAATTTTTCCTCGCCTTCCTTCATCGAGATGGAGTTGACGATGGACTTGCCCTGCACGCACTTGAGGCCAGCCTCGATGACTTCCCACTTGGAGGAGTCGATCATGATGGGCACGCGGGCGATGTCCGGTTCAGAAGCGATCAGGTTCAGGAAGCGCGTCATGGCGGCGACCGAATCCAGCATCGCCTCGTCCATGTTGATGTCGATGATCTGCGCGCCGTTCTCGACCTGCTGGCGGGCCACGGCCAGTGCCTCGTCGTATTGTTCGTTGAGGATCAGGCGGGCGAAGGCCTTGGAACCGGTGACGTTGGTGCGCTCGCCGACGTTGACGTACAGCGACTCATCATTGATGGTGAAGGGTTCCAGGCCCGACAGCCGCATCTCGTGCCTGGGTTCCGGGACCTTGCGCGGAGCGATGGTGGCGACCGTGTCGGCGATCGCCTTGATGTGCGGCGGCGTGGTGCCGCAGCAGCCACCGGCGACGTTGACGAAACCGCTCTCGGCGAATTCCTTCAGCAGGGCCGAGGTGACATCGGGCGTCTCGTCGAAGCCGGTGTCGCTCATCGGATTGGGCAGGCCGGCGTTGGGGTAGATGCAGACGTAGGTATCGGCGATGCGCGACAGTTCTTCCGCATAGGGGCGCATGAGGGCCGCGCCCAGCGCGCAGTTCAGGCCCACGGTCAGCGGGCGCGCATGACGGATGGAATTCCAGAAGGCGGTCACGGTCTGGCCCGACAGGATGCGGCCGGAGGCGTCGGTGACGGTGCCCGAAATCATGATGGGCAGGCGCTTGCCGCTTTCCTCGAAGAAGGTGTCGATGGCGAACAGCGCGGCCTTGCAGTTCAGGGTATCGAAGATGGTCTCCACCAGCAGCACGTCGGCGCCGCCTTCGACCAGCGCGCGCGTCTGTTCCAGGTACGCAGTCACCAGTTGATCGAAAGTTACGTTGCGGGCAGCGGGGTCGTTGACGTCCGGCGAGATCGATGCGGTCTTGGGGGTGGGGCCGAGGGCGCCGGCGACGAAGCGCGGCTTGTCCGGGGTGGAATACTTGTCGCAGGCGGCGCGGGCCAGGCGGGCCGATTCCAGGTTCATCTCATAGACCAGATGCGCCATGTGGTAATCGTCCTGGGCCACGCTGGTGGCGCCGAAGGTATTGGTCTCGATCAGGTCGGCGCCGGCGGCCAGGTATTGCTCGTGGATTTCCTGGATGATGTGCGGCTGGGTCAGCGAGAGCAGCTCGTTGTTGCCCTTGACGAACATCTCCTTGCCGGGAACGCTGAAGTCAGCAAAACGCTGGCCACGATAATCCTCTTCGCTCAGCTTGTAGCGCTGGATCATGGTACCCATGGCGCCATCGAGGATGAGGATGCGCTGCGACATCAGGTCGCGCAGCAGCAATTCGGTCTGGCACAGTTCGTTTGGTTTCATCTGGCGTTTTTCTCTGATTACGGCAACAATGCGGGCCTGCCCCCCGGCAGGCGGGTCAAAAAAACCAGCCAGGGACAGGCAGGTTTTCAGGCGAAAAATAGAGCCAAATTATACGCGAAAGCGCCCCCCTCCCCGCGTACGGGCGGCCTTTGCGGCCAGCTTTCGTTGCCATGAGTTAATTTTTTATAAAGATGACAGACCGTCCCCCCATCCTGATCCTGACCGCCCTGGAAAGCGAACTCAAGGCCGCCGATGCCCCTGCCGGGGTGGAAGTGGTGTATTGCGGGGTGGGCAAGGTCAATGCCGCGCTGCATGCCACCCACGCCATCCTGGCGCGACGCCCGCGCGCGGTGATCAATTTCGGCACGGCCGGCAAGATCGATCCCCTGCATGATGGCCTGCTGGAAGTCGCTGCCGTGATCCAGCGCGACATGGCAGCCATGCCGCTGGCGCCACGTGGCGTGACGCCGCTGATGAACCAGGAGCAACAGCCGCCGCGACTGCAGTCCGGTTATCCGGGCGTGCTATGCGGCACCGGCGACAGCTTCGTGACGGCCGCTGATGACTGGCTGGTGGCGCAGGGTGTCGATCTGGTGGATATGGAATTGTTTGCCATCGCCCGCGTGTGCCACCATTTCGGGCTGCCCTGGCGGGCCTTCAAGTTCGTCACCGACGGCGCCGACGACGATGCCGCCGATGACTGGCAAGCCCGTGTGCATCTGGGTGCGGAGCTGTTCTGGCGGCATCTGCCGCACGTGCTCAAGCAGTACGCCTGAGCGCACCGGCTCAGGCGAAGCGGCCACCTTCCAGCGGGAAGCCCTTCAGGAATTCCGCTGCCGGCAGGCGCTTGCCGCCGGGCTTCTGCAGTTCGGTCAGCAGCAATGCTCCCTCGCCGCAGGCCACCACGATGCCGGCCTGGGCATCGGCCGACAGGATCTGGCCGGGTTCGCCCTGCTGCGCCACTGTCACCGGACGTGCCTGCCACAGCTTGACCACGGTGTCGCCGAAGCGCCCGGTGGCGCCGGGGAAGGGATTGAAGGCGCGGATGCGGCGGGCCAGCTGTTCTGCGCCCTGGCTGAAGTCCAGCGCAGCCTCTTCCTTGGCGATCTTGGCGGCGTAATTGGCGCCCTCTTCCGGTTGCGGCGTGGCCGGCAATGCGCCGCGCTCCAGCTTTTCCATCGCTTCCACGATCATCCGGCCGCCCAATGCGGCCAGCTTGTCGTGCAGGCTGCCGGTGGTGTCTTCGGCGCTGATGGGCAGGCTTTCGATCAACATCATCGGGCCGGTATCGAGCCCTTCTTCCATCTGCATGATGGTGATGCCGGTCTCGGTGTCGCCCGCCTCGATGGCGCGATGGATGGGGGCGGCGCCGCGCCAGCGCGGCAAGAGCGAGCCGTGAATGTTGATGCAGCCGTAGCGCGGGATATCGAGCACGCTGCGCGGCAGGATCAGGCCGTAGGCGGCCACCACCATCACATCATGCGGGGTCGATTGCAGCAGCGCATGGGCCTCCTGCGCCACCTCGGGATACTTGCCGTTCAGGCGCAGCGAGACCGGCTGCGCCACCGGCGTGCCGTGCTTGAGCGCGCATTGCTTCACCGGCGAGGCCTGCAGCTGCATGCCGCGTCCGGCGGGACGATCCGGCTGGGTCAGGACCAGGGTGATCTCGTGGCCAGCCGCATAGAGCGCTTCGAGCGCGACGGCGGCGAATTCCGGCGTACCGGCAAAAATGATCTTCATGAAAAACTCCAGGCGCGGCCACGGCCGCCAGATTTACAAATTGCGTGTCTTGTGCGGAGCGCGGGCGAAGGCCATATCGTACAGCCAGTTCGGCAACAGCCTGAGCAACTTGGCTACCACACCCATCTGCCACGGGATGACACGATAGCTCACCCCCTCGGCGATACTCTGCAGGGCGCGCTCGGCAAAGCGTTCCACCGGCATCAGGAAGGGCATGCGGTAGGTGTTCACGCGGGTCATCGGGGTATCGATATAGCCGGGCGCGATGGTCACGACCTTGATGCCGGAAGCGCGCAGTTCCACCCGCAGCGATTCGCAGTAGCTGATCACGGCAGCCTTGGAGGCGCTATAGGCCTCGGCGCCGGGCAGGCCGCGGATACCGGCCACGCTGCCGATACCCACCAGCCGGCAGCGCCGCCGCTGTGCCTCGGGCAGCGCCTTCATGCGCGCCACGAAGGGTGTAAAGGTGGCGAAGGTCGCTGTGACATTGACGGCCAGGATGCGCTCGAAGGCGGCCAGGTCTTCCTGGTATTCGGTCAGGGTGCCCTGCGAGATCCCGGCATTGGCGATGACCACATCGGCACCGCCGAACTCGGCCATGAAGGACTCGGCGGCGGCGGCCAGGGCGGCGTGATCGGTGACATCGAGGGCATAGACGCGATGCCGCTCTGGATGAGGCAGGCTGGCCCGCAGGGCTTCCAGCTCGGTCTGGCGCCGGGCCACCAGGCCCAGGCTGGCCCCCTGCGCCGCATAGGCGCGCGCCAGGGCCATGCCGATACCGCTGGAAGCACCGGTCAGGAAGACCCGCAGTGGTCCGGTCAGCGTGGGAAGGGTTGGCATGCCTGCTCCTGGTAGCAATACAAAGCGCGACAGTGCGCGGTGAAAATGAAAACGGTCCGCACCCTTGCGGGCGCGGACCGTCGGCGGTAGGACTGGCTTACTTCTTCTTGGCTGCCGCGCCGCTAGCCTTCTCGGCGGCGGCCTTGGCCACCAGGTGATCCATCACCTGCAGGGCCGCAGCCTGCTGCATCGATTCGGGCTGGTTGGCCAGTGCCACGCCGACCACCGAAGGCGAGGTCACGTAGCGACCATCGATGGCGATCATCGGCACGCCATCAACCTTGTAGGCTTCCTGCAGCTGGGCTGCGCGGCGCACCTTGGTCTGCACACCGAAGGAATTGTACAGGTCCAGGAATTTCTGCTTGTCCAGGCCGATCTTCTCGATGTAGGCCAGGATGGTCTTGTCGGTGTTGACGCGCTGGCCTTCGACGTGGATGGCCTGGAAGATCTTGGGGCCCAGCTCTTCAGCCTTGCCCATGGCCTCCAGCGTGTAGTACAGCTTCTGCTGCGGCACGAAACTGTCGCGGAAGGCCACCGGCACCTTCTTGAAGTTGATCTTGTCGCCCTGCTTCTTGACCCATGCCGTCAGCGACGGATCCCAGGCCGCGCAGTGCGGGCAATCGAACCAGAAGAACTCGGTGACCTCGACCTTGTTGCCCGAATCGGTCGGCTGGGCCTGCTCCAGCACACGGTAGTCGCTCCCCACTTGCGGATTGGCCGGGGAAGCCTGGACACAGACGCTGGCCGACCAGGCCAGCACGCCAAAGCTGACGGCTGCCAGCAGCTTTTGATGAAAACGCATGGTATTACCCTCTCTGATGGATGTTCGGTAAGGCCCGCCAGGATGGCCGGCCTGCCCCGCCTGCGGCGCCGGCTATCCCTGTCCGGCGTCGCTGGCTTGCTCGCTACGTTCTTTTACTTGGGAATGCGCACGATGGCAGCATCGACCCCGTTATCGGACAGCTTGCTGCGCGTACGGTTCATCGCATCGGCATGCTCGAAGGGACCGATGCGCACGCGATAGAGCACGCCGCTGTCGGCGGTGCGTTCGGTCACCTTGGCTTCGAAGCCCAGCAGGGCCAGCTTGGCGCGGGCGCTGTCGGCATCGGCCTGGTCGCGGAAGGCGCCGGTCTGCAGGAAGTAGGTCCACTTGTCATCGGCGGCATCGCTCTTGGCGGACGAAGATGACGCTGCAGGCTTGGCATCTGCCTGCTTGCTCTCAGCCTGCTTGGCCGGTGCGGCCGGGGCCGGCGTCGGCGCAGGTGCTGCCGCCGGCGGCGTGGCCGGCTGGGCGGCGGCGGTATTGGGCGGCACCGGTGTCTGCGACTGTTGCTGGTCGCGCGCGGCCTCACGGGCGATATCGCGATTGCCGTAGAGAGGACGGTTGGGATCGGCCGCCTGTGCCGGTGTCGGATCGGTGCGCTCGGGGCGCACCACCTTGTTGACGAAGGGGATGGGCGACTTGGTGATCATCAGCGCCACACCCACGGCAATCCCCAGGCCGACGATCAAACCCAGGATCAGGCCGAGCAGCGTACCGCCGGCCTGCTTGTGATATTTCGCGTTCAACGGTTTCACGTTTCTCTTGTCTAGGAGCTTGTTTTACATTCTGGCGGGAGCCGATACACCCAGCAGCGCCAGGCCGTTGCGCAGCACCTGGCGGGTGGCGGACAACAGGGCCAGGCGTGCGGACCTGGTTGGGACATCGTCCACCAGCACGCGTTCCGCATTGTAGTAGCTATGCAGTTCGCCTGCCAGATCGCGCAGGTAGAAGGCGACCTGGTGCGGGCCCAGCTCCTGCAGGGCATGGGCCAGCATCTCCGGATACTCGGCCAGCTTGGCCAGCAGCGTGGCTTCGCGCGGCGCGGTCAGGGGCGTGAGATCGGTGACCGACTTGAGCTCATCCTCGTTGCCGCCCCACTTGCCCAGCACGGTGCAGATACGGGCATGCGCGTACTGCACGTAGTAGACCGGGTTTTCGTCGGACTGCGCCAGCGCCAGGTCGACGTCGAACACGAATTCGGTATCGGCCTTGCGCGAGATGAGGAAGAAGCGCACCGCATCGCGGCCACGGGTGAGGTCACGTTCCTGGCCTTCGACAGCCTCGCCGGCCGACCATTCGATCAGGTCGCGCAGGGTGACGTAGGAACCGGCGCGTTTGGAGATCTTGACCTCTTCGCCGTTGCGCATGACGGTGACCATCTTGTGCAGCACGTAGTCGGGATAGCCTTGCGGGATACCCACGCCGGCGGCCTGCAGGCCGGCGCGCACGCGGGCGATGGTGCCATGGTGGTCGCTGCCCTGGATGTTGATGACCTTGCCGTAGCCACGTTGCCACTTGTTGATGTGGTAGGCGACGTCGGGCACGAAGTAGGTATAGGTGCCGTCGGTCTTCTTCATGACGCGATCCTTGTCGTCGCCATAGTCGGTGGTGCGCAGCCACAGCGCGCCGTCCTGCTCGTAGGTCTTGCCGGCCGCCACCAGCGCGTCCACGGCGGCGGCGACCTTGCCGTCGGCGTAGAGCGAGGACTCCAGGTAGTAGTTGTCGAACTTCACGCCGAAGGCCTGCAGGTCCAGGTCTTGCTCGTGGCGCAGGTAGGCTACGGCAAAGCGGCGGATCGAATCGATGTCTTCGACGTCACCGCTGCCGGTGGCGGGTTCGCCATCGGTGGCCGAGACGGTCTTCTTGTCCAGGAAGTCGCGTGCGATGTCGGCAATGTAGTCGCCGTTGTAGGCCGACTCGGGCCACTGCGCGTCACCCGGCTTGAAGCCGCGCGCACGGGCCTGCACGGAGGTGGCCAGCGTGGCGATCTGCACGCCGGCATCGTTGTAGTAGAACTCGCGCAGCACGTCGTAGCCCTGCGCTTCCAGCAGCGACGACAGCGCATCACCGAGCGCGCCCTGGCGGCCATGACCCACGTGCAGCGGACCGGTCGGGTTGGCCGAGACGAACTCGACCAGCACCTTCTTGCCGGTGCCGGCAGTGCCACGACCGAACTCGTCGCCCTGCTCGTGGATCACCTTGACCACCGCCTGCTTGGCCGCCGCCGCCACGCGCAGGTTGATGAAGCCGGGGCCGGCGATCTCGACGGATTCCACCAGGCCGTCGCGGGCCGGGTCGGCCATGACGGCAGCGACGATGGCTTGCGCCAGTTCACGCGGATTCTTCTTCAGCGGCTTGGCCAGCTGCATGGCCACGTTGCAGGCGATATCGCCGTGCGTGGCATCGCGTGGGCGCTCCAGCGTGATGGTCGGCGTCAGGTCGGTGCCGGCCAAAAGCGGCTGCAATGCGGACGAGAACAGGTCGGAGATGCGTTGTTTCTGTTGTGCGAGCATGGGAATGAGGGGTAAAGCGGAAGCGGCCGTGGCGCCGGACTTGCTCACCGTGCGCCGCGCGGAGGAATCGCTTGAAATTGGTTGAGCAGCCGAGATTATACCGGCTTGCCGACCTGCTTTGCGCCTCCGGGGATGGCCGGGATCGCCTTTTTGCCCGATCTTGCCCGAACTTCCTGTTCCTTTACTTGCAGCCCTTACCGGCTTGCCTCAACCGGCAGCGGCCGGTGTCTGTCCGGCATCGCTCCAGGCACGCCAGTAAAGATGCATGATTCGCAACATCCTGCCGGCGAACAGTCCGGCGAAGGCGCCATAGACCAGCGCCAGCGGCAGCGTGAACCAGGGCTGGTTGGCCAGCGCCGGATGCAGGGCCTGCATCACGGCCGCACCGTACTTGACCGCAAAGATGCTGACGGTCAGCAACAACGGTTGCCAGCTGCCGGGCACGACCAGGCGTTGACTTGCCCTGTCGACACTGATGCGCCGGGCAGCCTGGCCATGAAAGCCCATCCAGGCGGCGACCAGCAGCGCCAGCGCGCCCAGTCCGGAAGCCAGCGCATGGGTCGCCAGGCCCTGCAGCAAGCCGGTCACCGACAAGGCGCACATCACCAGCGGCAACAGCAGGGCACGCCACAGGGCAGTTTCACGCGTGCGCGTGGCCTGCAGGCCGCGATAGAGCAGGAAGGCCAGCAATAGCCAGACCCAGGTGGGGGTGTGCGAGAGGATGGCGACGATCATGAGAAACTCCGCTGATGGACAGGCGAGACGAGAGAAGGAAACAGTCGCCAGCATAAGGCCCGCCCCCCCGTCCCGCCCAGTCCGATGCGACGAAACGCCGCCTGGGTGGCGCCAGCGGCTCAGATATCGACCGGATCGACTTCCAGCGACCAGCGCGCGCGCGTCTTCACCTGCCGCAACAGCGCCAGCCATTGCTTGAGGAAGGCCTGCAGGGCTGGCCGCGAGGCACACTCCAGCAGCAACTGGGCGCGTTCCACGTTGGCTACCCGCATCATGGTCATGGGGATGGGCTCGTTGATGATGATGGCGGGATCTTCCAGCAGCGTCGCCGCATCCTTCAGGAAAGTCATGGCCAGCTCCAGCTCGCGCGCCTCGGCCCGCAGCAAGGCCTGATACATGAAGGGCGGGAAGCAGGCCTGGCGGCGCTCCTCCAGCAGGGTGCCGGCAAAGCCGTCGTAGTCGTGGCGCATCACCGCCTGATACAGCGGATGATGCGGATAACGGGTCTGGATCAGCACCTCGCCCGAGCTGCCGTCCGCCGAGAGCCCAGCCCGTCCGGCCCGTCCGGCCACCTGCATCAGTTGCGCGAACAGACGCTCGCTGGCACGGTAGTCGTGCGAGAACAGCGCCGTATCCGGATTGAGCACCCCCACCAGGGTCAGCTTTTTGAAGTCATGCCCCTTGGCCACCATCTGGGTGCCGACCAGGATATCCACCTCGCCCCGGTGCACGCTGTCGAAGGCACTCTGGGCCGAACCCTTCAGGCGGGTCGAGTCGGCATCGATGCGCAATACGCGGGCTTCGGGGAAGATCGCCTGCAAGCCCTCCTCTACCCGCTGGGTGCCGCGTCCCAGGGGTTGCAGGTCGACATTGCCGCAGGTCGGGCAGGCCCGGGGGATATGCAGTTCCAGGCTGCAATGATGGCAGCGCAGGCGGCGTTCGGGACGGTGCACCACCATGAAGGCGTCGCAGCGCATGCAGTTGCTGATCCAGCCGCAGGCGTCGCAGGACAGCACCGGCGCATAGCCGCGCCGGTTCAGGAACAGCAGCGATTGCTCGCCCTGCTCCAGGCGCTTGCGCACGGCCGCGATCAGGGTCGAGGTCAGGCCATCGACGGGCTTGTCACGCTCCATGTCGATCACCTTGACGCTGGGCAGCACCGCCTGCAGGGCGGCACGCTGGCGCAGTTCGAGGCGGCGGTAGCGGCCGGCCTGGGCATGCTGCCAGGTTTCCAGCGACGGCGTGGCCGAACCCAGCACTACCGGAATACCCAGCTGGCGCGCGCGCCAGACGGCCAGGTCACGGGCCGAATAGCGCAGGCCTTCCTGCTGCTTGTAGGAGGGATCGTGTTCCTCGTCGATGACGATGAGCTGCAGCGACGGCAAGGACGACAGGATGGCCAGCCGCGTCCCCAGCACGATCTGGGCCTGGCCCAGGTGGGCGGCCAGCCAGTTGCGGGCGCGCTCACCCTCGGCCAGGGCGCTATGCAAGGAGACCACGTTGAGATGCGGGAAGCGCGCGCGGATATTGCCTTCCAGCTGCGGCGTCAGATTGATTTCAGGCACCAGCACCAGGATCTGCGCGCGCTCGCCACGCTCGGCCGCGCGGCGCAGGATGGCCGCAGCCGCCTGCAGGTAGACCTCGGTCTTGCCACTGCCGGTGACGCCATACAGCAGCAGCGGCGCAAAGCCCTCGGCACTGGAAATGGCGTCCGCCGCCGCTTGCTGGGCGGCATTGAGGTCCGGTGCCGCGCCAAACTGCATGGGATCGGCGACAGCTGCGGGAACGGCGTCGCTCTCCACTGGCGAGGTGGCGGCTTCGGCCAGCTTGGCGGCCTTGCCCTTGGCACGCGTCTTCTTGGGCGTACTGATCTGGCCCAATGCCTTGAGTGCCCGGTCCAGCGCCACCGTCGTCAACGCCCGCAGATTCTTGGGCAGGCCCGGCAGCATCACCTCGCCCAGCGGGCGCTGGTAGTAGTCGGCGGCGAAGCCGCACAGCGCCAGCCAGTGCGGCGACATCGGCGGCAACTGCGTGCGTACGGCGATCACGTTCTTGATCTTCTGCGGGTCCAGGTCGGTCTGGGCGGTCTGCCCGACCACCACGCCCACGGCCTCGCGACGGCCAAAGGGGACCACCACCAGCTGACCGACAGCCGGCACCGCCTCGCCCTCTTCCTGCGCTTGCCAGCGGTAGTCGAATACGGTGTGCAGGGGTGCATCGAGCGCGACCTGAAGGATGCGTTGTTCCACGAACTTAATGTGAATCCTGATTAATCGGGCTAAGCCACGGTTTCAATGTTGATTTTCGAGCTATCCACACATACTGTGGATAACTTTGGGGACAACTGCCACTTGACATGACCATCGCTAGTCTGGCTGCGGCTTCCAGAGAATTGCCCAAATCCGGGGCAAAAAATTAGTCCAATAAAATCAATGACTTGGCTTACCAACCCAAAGTCTGGAAAATATTTTTGCTAAGAAGATTTGTGCATGAGCGTCGGCTTGCGAATGTGCATAAGTCCAAATCCCGATCCATCGGCCTGGCATTTGTCAAGTCCCGACCAACAAATAAATCACCCTGCATTACCGACGCGCGAGCTCATTACTTGTCCTACAAACTTAAAGTAAAACGTCACAAAGCGCGCTAAACGGCGGTTTTGTAAACGCTTTTAGGCTTTATGCACAGTGACTGTGGATAACTTTGTTGACAAGTGGCTCTTGACAAGTCCCCACGCCGCGCCTGCAGCGGCTTTCGGCTCTTTCCCACAATTGTCTGTGCAAAATAAATCGAAGAAAATCAATGACTTAGAGATATGCCCGCAGCACAAATCTTCATATGCAAATAAATTTTATTCTCAGACAGAAAAGGGGGAAGAGTGTGTATAAGTCACGTGATAGTTGCAACGGACGTCACATTATCTCTTCCAACTGTGCAGAAGCGAACAAATAAAGACAAATTCGCGCCAATTCAGGCGCGCATCGAACGGCTGATCTCATGGACTGCCTGCGCCAGCGTCGCCACCGCATCCGGCGGGGTGTGCTGGGAGATGCCATGGCCCAGGTTGAACACGTGACCGCTACCGGCGCCGGGCTTGCCGAAGGATTCCAGCAGCTTGCGCACCTCGTTGCGGATGGCCTCGTCGCCGGCGAAGAGCACATTGGGATCCAGATTGCCTTGCAGGGCCACCTTGTCACCCACGCGGCGGCGGGCCTCGCCGAGGTTGACGGTCCAGTCCAGGCCGACGGCATCGGCGCCGATGGCGGCGATCTGTTCCAGCCAGAGACCTCCGCCCTTGGTGAAGACGATTACCGGGATGCGCTGGCCGTCGCGCTCACGCTGCAGCTGGCTGACCACCTGCTCCATGTAGGCCAGGGAAAACTGCTGGTAGATGCCATCGGCCAGGGCCCCACCCCAGGTGTCGAAGATCATCACGGCCTGGGCACCGGCGGCGATCTGGGCATTCAGGTAGGCCGCCACTGCATCGGCATTGGTCTTGAGGATGTGGTGCATCAGGTCCGGACGGCCATAGAGCATGCTCTTGACCAGGCGGAAATCGTCCGAGCCACCGCCTTCGACCATGTAGCAGGCCAGCGTCCAGGGGCTACCGGAGAAGCCGATCAACGGCACCCGGCCATCGAGTTCGCGGCGGATCTGGGTGACGGCATCGAAGACATAGTTGAGCTTGGCCAGGTCGGGGGCCTGGAGGGCCTTCACGGCAGCTTCATCGCGCAGCGGGCGCTGGAACTTCGGCCCCTCGCCATCGGCGAAGTAGAGTCCAAGGCCCATGGCGTCGGGGACGGTGAGGATGTCCGAGAACAGGATCGCGGCGTCCAGCGGATATCGCTCCAGCGGCTGCAAGGTGACCTCGGTGGCGTAATCGGGATTGGTCGCCAGGCCCATGAAGGAACCCGCACGGGCACGCGTGGCGCGGTATTCCGGCAGGTAGCGACCGGCCTGACGCATCAGCCACAGCGGCGTATAGTCGGTGGGCTGGCGCAGCAGGGCGCGCAGGAAGGTATCGTTTTTGAGCGGAGCGAAGGTGGACATGGAAGTAATGGAAGACATGGTCGGCCTGCAATGCGAACTGACGACAATCCGTCATTATCTCATCCAACGCCAAGCGCTTCCGGGCTAATTGTCAGTATCCGCGTAGACGTATATTGACGCAGGTCGTGGTATCTCCAATGCGCTTTGCAGCCATGGGCATTTGCTATCATTCGCAGCGGCGGCACGAGACCGCAAGATGCAGGCATGCGACCTGCACTATCATCATTCCCACATCACAACGGAGAGGAGACCCCATGAAAAAACTGATCAGCGCCGCCATCCTGGCTGGCCTGGCCCTGGTTTCACTGTCGCTGCGTCCGGCCCTGGCCGATGACGCCGCCAGCCCATCCCGCCTGGATCAGGTCATCAAGGCCGGCAAGCTGCGCATCTGCATGACCGGCGACTACAAGCCCTTTACCTATTACCGCCCCGACCAGAGCTTCGAGGGCATGGATGTGGAACTGGGACAGGCGCTGGCCAAGTCGCTGGGCGTGGAAGCCCAGTTCATCAAGACGACCTGGAGCACGCTGATGAACGACTTCATCGCCCAGTGCGACATTGCCATGGGCGGTGTCTCCATCACGCTCGATCGCGCCCGGACGGCGGCGTTTTCGGAGCCGACCATGGTCGATGGCAAGGCCCCCATCATCCGCTGTGCCGACAAGGACAAGTTCCGCAACTTCGACATGATCGACCAGCCGGGCACCCGCGCCATCGTCAACCCTGGCGGTACCAATGAGCGCTTCGCTCGTGCGCGCTACAAGCACGCCACGCTGATGCTGCACCCGGACAACGTGACCATCTTCCAGCAGATCGTCGATGGCCGTGCCGATGTAATGGTCACCGATGCCAGCGAGACACTGTGGCAATCCAAGCTGCACCCCGAGCTGTGCCCAGTCACACCGGACCAGCCGCTGCAGTTTGCCGAGAAGGCTTACCTGCTGCCGCGCGGTGATGTCGCCTTCAAGGCGTATGTCGATACCTGGTTGCACCTGGCCAAGGCCACGGGGCAGTATCAGCAGATATTCGACAAGTGGCTCAAGTAAGACATCGACTCGCCATCGCCCGGGTCCCGCTCAGTCGAACTTGAGGTCCTTCAGTTCGGGCTTGGGATCCGGGAATTTAAGTTTCAACTTCTGCAGTGTCTCCAGGACCACATTAGCCACCATCAGGTTGCGATGGGTCTTGGAGTCCGCCGGCACCACGTACCAGGGCGCATGCAAGGTACTGGTGGCGCGCAGCACTTCCTGATAGCGCTGCTGGTAGGCATCCCAGTACTTGCGCTCGGCCAGGTCCTGGGGATCGAATTTCCAATGCTTGTTGGGATCATCGATGCGCGACTGCAGGCGCGCCTTCTGCTCCCCCTTGGAGATGTGCAGGAAGAACTTCAAGACCACCGTACCTGTTTCCCACAGCATCCGTTCGAAGTCGTTGATCTGGCGATAGCGGCGTTTGCATTCCTTCTCGTCGATCCAGTCATGCACGCGGGTGATCAGCACATCCTCGTAGTGACTGCGGTTGAACACCGCGATCTCGCCCGCCACCGGCACCTGGGCATGTACCCGCCAGAGGTAGTCATGCGATAGCTCGATGGCCGTGGGCCCCTTGAAGTTGGCGATGCGGATGCCCTGCGGATTGACCGCGGCAAACACATCGTTGACGGTGCCATCCTTGCCGCTGGTATCCATGCCCTGCAAGACCACCAGCACCTTGTGCTTGTGGCCGGCATAAAGCATCTGCTGCTGCACGCCGATCTCCGCCGCCAGGCGCTGGATGGTGGCGCGGTCCTTTTCCTTGTCGCCGCTGGAGAGCGGCTTGGTGCTGGCGTCAGTTTCCTTGAGCAGGAACTTGGGATGGACGATGAATTGCGGGCCGATCTTCTTTGCCATGCTGTCTCGCTTTGTCGTTATAGAAGAGGTTGATCAGGTGCATCCTGCACCCTGCTACAGCACGCCGAGGGTATTGCCCAGGCGATGTTCGATCTTGATGCACTTGTCCATGATGACTTGCAGCCCGGCCGCGCGTGCCCGGGCGGCGGCAGGCTCGTTGATGATGTCGAGCTGCATCCATATGCACTCGGCATGGATGGCGATTGCCTCGTCCACCACCGGAGGGATGTCAGACGATCTGCGAAAGCAATCGACAATCGAAATCCTCAGGCCTTGCGGCGCCAGCGCAGCATTGGCCTCGTGCAGGCTGGCATGGCAATGTTCGCCCAGGATGATCTGGCCGGCATACATTGGATTGACGGCAACGATGCGATAGCCTGCCGCCTGCATGTAGGCAGCCACGTCGTAGCTGGCGCGTTCCGGCCGATTGGACAAGCCCACCACGGCGATGACAGGCTTGCCGTTGGCGTGCGAAGACAGTCCCGACACGCTTGCCGGGCCTGAGGGTGGTGAGAGAGCTTGCTCTGGTGCGAATGAGGACATCCTTGCTCCTGCCTGAGAGTTGGCCAATGACGTTGGCTGTTTGCGAGGGAGATATCTGTAAATGATTTACGGAAAACGGATTGGTTCTCCACGCCTTGCCTGCAAACAAGCACTTTACCTGATCATGTCGCTCCCGGTAGCGGAAGGCCAATCCTGCGAACGAGAATTTGCTGACAGGTCCGGACCTGCACTGCGGGCTTTCTTGCTGTCAGCGCTGCTCTGGATTGTTATCGTCAGTGGCTGACTGTACTGCGCGATGGGCAGTTACGCTAAACGATGCCAACGGGTAGAACAGAGGAAGGAGAGGGAGTGGCAGGAGTGGGGAATGCCCTGGGTTGGCGGCGTCGACATTTGCGATAAAAACCGTCCGCCCAAAGCAAAAACCCTCGCTACTTGCGTAACGAGGGTTCTTGGGAGTAACAAGCCTGACGATGACCTACTTTCACACTGGTTGCAGCACTATCATCGGCGCGAAGTCGTTTCACGGTCCTGTTCGGGATGGGAAGGGGTGGTACCAACTTGCTATAGTCATCAGG
>NZ_JAELUH010000062.1 GCF_016429215.1 Herbaspirillum sp. ASV7
CCGGGTGCCATTCCGCTGTCGCGTCGCTTGAGCGGCCGCCGCGTGGGCATCGTCGGCATGGGCAAGGTAGGACGTGCCATCGCCCAGCGCGCTGCCGCTTTCGGCTGCCCGATCGCCTATACCGACCTGCGCGCCATGGACGACCTGCCGCACCGCTTCGTGCCGGAACTGCTGCAACTGGCGCGCGAGAGCGACGTGCTGGTGCTGGCCGCCGCCGCCGACCGCGCGCAGGGCATCGTCAACGCCGCCGTGCTCGATGCCCTGGGCAGCGAAGGCGTACTCATCAATATCGCGCGCGGCAAGCTGGTGGTGGAAAGCGATCTGGTCGATGCGCTCACACGCGGCGTCATCGCCGGCGCCGGCCTGGATGTCTTCGTCGATGAACCCCATGTGCCGGCGGCGCTGCTGACGATGGACCAGGTGGTCCTGCAGGCGCACCGCGCCAGCGCCACCGTGGAGTCGCGCACGGCCATGGGCGAGATGGTGCTGGCCAGCCTGGCGCAAGGCCTGGCCGGCCAACGTCCGGACGGCAGTCTCACCACCTGAGGCCGGCCACTGCGGCACGGGGGCCGCACATGCCTATAATGCAGGCGCCCCCTCACTTGCGAACTCCTCATGCTCGACCTGGCCCAAGTCCGCTGTTTCGTGGTTGCTGCGACCGAACTCAATTTCCGTCGCGCGGCCGCCCTGCTCAACATGACCCAGCCGCCGCTGTCACGGCAGATCCACCTGCTGGAACACAAGCTGGGAGTGCAATTGTTCGAACGTGTAGGCCGCACGGTGCGGCTCACCACCGAGGGCCGGGTGTTCCTGGCCGATGCCTCGCGCCTGCTGCAATTGTCGGAGCAGGCCGAGAGCACGGTGCGCCGCGCCAGCCAGGGCAAGACCGGACGGGTGCGGGTGGGCTTCACCGGCGCGGCCGGCTATGAACTGATTCCCGAATTGCTGATGCAGGCGCGCCGGCAATTGCCGGAGATCGATGTGGTGCTCTTCGAGCTGATCTCGGTGGCGCAACTGGAAGCCTTCAGCGCCAATACCATCGATATCGGTTTCCTGCGGCCACTGGCCTCGCGCCAGCCGCTGGAGATGACGATGGTGGACGACGAGCCGCTGGTGCTGGCCCTGCCGCTCGGACATGCCCTGGCCCAGCATGCGCAGATCGCCACGCAACAGCTCGATGGCCAGGCCTTCATCATGCACTCGCCCACCCACGGCAAGTATTTCTACGACCGCATCATGGCCATGCTGGGCGCGGCCGACGTCAAGCCCGACTTCACCCAGTACATCGACCAGAGCCCCACCATCCTCTCGCTGGTGCGCGCCGGCCTGGGCGTGGGCATCCTGCCGGCCTCGGCGCAGCGCTTCCATTACGACCGGGTGGAGTTCCGCCCGCTGGCCGGCGATGCGCCACGCGCCGAGATGGGCATGGCCTGGCGCGGCGACCAGGACAATCCGGCCGTGACCGCATTCCGCCTGATGGCGGCCGACTATTGCGCGGCACGTGCCAGCACGCCGCGCGCCTGAACTCAGCCGCCCACGCGGCTCATGTGTTCGTAGAGGATGGCCGCACCCACGCCGATCAACACCACGCCGCCCAGGATCTCGGCGCGCTTGCCGATGATGCCGCCCAGCACGCGCCCGACCATCACGCCGATGGTGACCATGGTGGTGGTGGCCAGGCCGATCAGCAGGGCCGCTTCGAGGATGTTGACGTCGATGAAGGCCAGGCCCACGCCCACGGCCATGGCGTCGATGCTGGTGGCCACGGCGGTCAGGGCCAGCATGATCACCGACTGCTTCTGCGGACCAGCTTCGGCCTCTTCCTCCTCCTCGCTGCAGCCTTCGTGGATCATGCGCAGGCCCAGCACCAGCAACAGCACGAAGGCGATCCAGTGATCCCATTGGGCCACCCACTTGCTGGCCACGGAACCGGCGAACCAGCCGATGAGCGGCGTGATGGCTTCGATTACGCCAAACAGCAGGCCGATGCGCAGGGCTTGCAGCAGGCGTGGCTTCTGCATGGCGGCGCCCTTGCCGATGGCTGCCGCAAAGGCGTCAGTGGACATCGCAAGCGCGAGGAGAACGAGAGCGGGGAAATTCATGAACGGGGTTCCTTGGCCGGGCGAAGTCCATGGACGCGCCTGCGCGCCCAGCCTGGCCGCAGGAAACGTCTATGGTCTCGCCTACCTGATTGGCTACCCGCGCCACGGCAATGTGTTGCCGAGAATGTTGACACGGGCTCTTCCGGTGGGCCCGGAAGCTGGCTACTCCCCAAAGAGAAGCCCGGATTTTAAACGATTGCAGCCTGGCTGGACAAGTTGCAGGGCGGGATGTGGCATGTCGACGACATTACGATACGATTCGTATCGATCTATCGTCAGACCATCAGGTCTTGGCGCTGCAGGCTCAGAGGCCCACCAGTTGCGTGCCATGCCCCCGTACTGCCGCCGGATCGCTCTGCAGCAAACCCAGCGTGCCGACCTGCTCCAAAACCTGGCGACGGCGGGTAGCGCCCTCGGCGGCACGGGCGTCGCGGTCATCCTGCAACTGGGCCGCGAAGTCGCGCACGATCTGCGCCTGCAGTGGCGTATGGGTGCTGCTGACCAGGTCGCCCATGACGTACTTGCTCACCCGGGTGTCCTGGCTGGCCGACTGGCTCACACGTGCCTGCACCAGGTAGCCCAGGCGGTAGCCGATATCGACCTGGCTGCTGGCCTGGTCATCGATCTGGTGGTAAGTGTAGTTCTGCGATTGCCGGCTGGTATCCAGGCGCAGCGGCAGATCCGCCTGCAGGGACTCATGATAGGAGGCCTTGAGGGAGGAACTGCTGCGCTGCTGGATGTCACGGTCAGCCTGGCTGCTGCCGGAGAGGGTGGTGTGCTGCGAGACCTGGTAATCGAAGCCGTCGACCTCATCATGGCGCAGCGGATTGGGTGTGGACGTCGCCCCGGTGATCGAGGCAGTGAAATCGGCCAGGCCCGAGAGCATGCTGCGGTCATCGCTGCTGGCCGCCAGCCGCGGCGCCGGACCGGCGCTGGCTGTACCTGCTGACCCGGCGCTGCCATTGAGTTGCGAGAAGGCATCCTTGAACAGCGTCGTCAATGCGCCATCCGCATGGCCGCGGTCGGCGGCGCTGTCGAACTGCTGCAGGTAGTTGGCGATGGCACGCTGACGCTGTTCGGCGCTACCGGTGATGGCATCCGTGCCGGCGTCGACCTGGACCTTCATGCTGCCGCCCGCGTTGCTCACGGCCACGCTGCGCTGGCTGGCATCGGCATGGAATTGCACGCTGGTGCCACCGGAGAGGCTGGCCTTGAGATCGACGGAGGCCAGTTGGCTGCTGTCGAACTGCGTCAGCCCGGAGAGCGACAACGTGGGTGGCTGTCCGGCCAGGCCTTGCACGGCGGCTTCGAAGGCATCTCCCAGTTGGCCCAGTGCGGCACGCTCTTCATCGGTGAGCTTGCCGGCCGTCAGCTTGAGGTCAACGGCCACGCCATCGCTGTTGGAGGACAGGCTCAATTCGACCTGCGCACCGGAGGCCGTAGTCACCGAGAGGCTCACGCCATCGCTGCCAAAGCGATGCAACTGGTCGCGCAGGATCGCCTGGACACCGCTGCTGCCCTGGCGGGCTTGATCCGACACCATGACCGATTGTGAATAGGAAGCGTTGTCCGGTCCTAGCAAGGTGGCCTGATCCATCAGGGCCCGGCCCAGCCCTTTCCAGTGCGATCCCAGATCACCCGCCCTGACGTCAGCGTTCATACGGGTGGAGATGGCGTCGGTCTGCGCCGCTTCCCAGACTGCGCGTGGCAGCGAGGAGGTAGCATCCAGCAGGCCCGAGGCCGAATACAGGGCAAGCGATGGCGATGCGGCCTGCCCCAGCGACGTCGTGGTGCTGGCCACCGGCGCTGCCGTGGCAGCCGCCGTCGACGAGGATGACGATGCAGAAGACGACGACGACGTCGGCGTCACATAGGTCGGCACGGAAAGCAGCGGTGCAAGAGTGGTCATGGGCACGGGACAACAACAGGCGATAACGCCTCTAACGGCCCGACCCGGCAAAGCTTTAGCTCAACGCACGGCCCGTGTCGACACGCAGCGTCTTGGTGGGCCCTAGTGCGGCGGGTGTCCCACGGGATCGACGTGGGTCATCACGTCCAGCACATGGTGCGCCTCCAGCACCCGTTGACGGGCTGCGGTGGCGATGGCATGACCTTCGGTGACGGTGATCTCACCATCGATTTCCAGGTGGACGTCCACCAGCGTCATGTCGCCCATGCGGCGCGTGCGCAGGTCGTGCAAGCCTTGCACGCCGGGCGTGGCCATCAGGGTGGCGCGAATGGCCTCGGTTTCCTCGCTCGATACGGCGCGGTCCATCAGGTCGTGCAGTGCGCTCCAGAAGAATCCCCAGCCGGTGCGCGAAACCATCAGGCCCACCACGGCCGCGGCCACCGGATCGAGCAGCGTGAAGCCGGCCAGGTTGCCCACGATGCCCAGCGCTACCACCAGCGAAGAGGCCGCATCCGAACGCGCATGCCAGGCATTGGCCACCAGCAGGCTGGAGCGTACCCGCTCGGCGATGCGCAGCATGTAGCGGAACAGCAGTTCCTTGGACAGCAGCGCCACCAGCGCCACCCACAGCGCCGCCACATGGACCGGCGGCGTATGGCCGTAGTCCTGGATCTTGTGCGCGGCAGTGAACAGCATGCCGATGCCCACGGCCAGCAGCAGCGCGCCCAGCGCCAGGGAAGCGGCCGTCTCGTAACGCTGGTGGCCGTACTGGTGGTCCTCGTCGGCCTGCTTGCGGCTGTGATGGCCGGCCAGCAGCACCACGAAGTCCGAGACCAGGTCGGTGAGGGAATGGATGCCGTCGGCAATGAGCGCCTGCGAACCCGACAGCAGGCCTGCGGTGATCTGCAACAGCACCAGGACGATGTTGACCACGATGCTGACCAGGGTACTGATGCGGCCAGCACGATGTCGTGCGTCACCATCCTTGAAATCGTCTATTTGGGTACTTAACATAAAAATAACTTTAAGAGCCTAATCTAGAGCATTTGACGGCAAACCTTGTGCAATGGATGAAATTGCTGGATCATCTTGCCACATCACAATGTCAGCCGTATGTCGCCAGGGGGGGCTATGGTCGGCGATTTCGCCCGTGTGTGCAAACTTTCAATCCTGCAAGGCGTGGCGGGTTGACCACGCCGGCACAGCAACTCTCCCCCGCGCATGAACATCACCGCCCGCAGCAGCGCGCGGGATGAGACCGGTGTCTCCGGTGCAGCAATTCATCGAGGATCAGCATGAACCAAGCAACCCCGCAACCGTTGTCGTTTGCGTTCGACAGGGCCAGCGGCGAACTGAGCGCAACCTATACGCCCACGGCCGGATTCCCGCCGCTGACGCTGGCCTACCTGAAGCAGGCCATGGCCGATCATGGGCTCACCAAGCTGTTCTTCCAGGATTCGGTCCTCAATGGTTTCGTGCGCAAGGCCGAGGAGAACAAGGAAAGCGTGACCCAGGTCATCGCCGAACGCCGCGATGGCGAGTTCTCGCTGGAGGTGGCGGATGACCTCATGACCGCCTCGCTGACCCTGGTGCCACCCTACGCGGGCCGCGCCAAGAGCGTGGAGGTGGTCAATGCGATCCGTGCTGCCGGCATCACCTACGGCATCCTGCATGAGCAGTTGCGCGCGGCACTGTCGGCCGGTTTCTGCGACAAGCTGGTGGTGGCCCAGGGCCTCATGCCCACGCCTGCCGAGCCGGCCCGTTTCGAGAGCCTGCTGGAGCAAAAGGAAGAAGAACTCTCCGACATCGATGACGACGCCGTGGTCTCCTATGCCGACATGGCGCACATCCTGCTGGTCTCGGTGGGCGATCCGCTGATGCGTCGCATCCCGCCGGTGCCGGGCAAGGATGGCATCGATATCCGTGGCGGCAAGGTGCCGGCACGTCCCATCGCCGACATCGGCTTCGCCAAGGAATGCGTGGGCGCCGAACCCAGCCCCGACGATCCAGACCTGCTCATCGCCATGGTGCCGGGCCAGCCTACGCTGATCAAGAATGGCGTGAAGGTCAATCCGGTCATCGACGTCGAAAACGTCGACCTGTCCACCGGCAACCTCAGCTTCGAAGGCACGGTGCGGGTCTCCGGCGACGTGCTCACTGGCATGAAGATGCACGTGGGCGGGGACGTGGTCGTCAATGGCACCGTCGAAGCCGCCGAGATCGTGGCCGGCGGCAATGTGGTGGTCAAGGGCGGCGTGATCGGGCATAGCGAAGGCGTGACCGCACAGGCCGGCACCACGGCCATCGCCAGTCGCATCAGCTCGCAGAAATCGGTGCAGGTCATGTTCGCCGAGAGCGCCCACATCGAGGCAGCCGAGAAGATCCTGGTGCTGGGCAATGCGCGCCACTGCGAGTTGCTGGCCGGCGACGAGATCACGGTGGGCAAGGGCAACCCGCGTACCGGGCATATCATCGGCGGGCGCATCGAGGCCACCAACGTCATCCGCGCCAATGTCATCGGCGCCCAGACCATGACCCATACCCGCATACAGGTGGGCCTGGACCCCTATCTGGAAGAGAAGATCGCCATCAAGGAACAGGAATACACGCGCAAGGTGGCCGAGCTGGACCGCACCATCAAACAGCAGAGCTACTACAAGCTCAATCCCGAAAAGGCCACGCCGGAAATCCTCTTCGAGACCAGCGACAAGCGCAAGGCGCTGGCCTACGAGGTCAAGGTGCTGCTGGAAGAAGTCAGCCAGATGAAGGAAGGCATGATCGCCGCCGAAGATGCCCGCATCATCGTCGCCAAGGCCGTCTACGAGGGCACGGAGTTGCGCATCGGTCACGAGGCCTGGCCGGTGCAATCCGACCTGGGCGGCGGGACGGCGCAACTGTTCGAAGGCGATATCCGCTACAACCCGAAGAAGTGAGGCTGCGGCCTCGCTGTGGATAAGTCATCCTGCGCCAGCCGGGATGGACTTATCCACACCCCATCCCGAGAAGCGCCCATGCAAGATACCCTCCCCCATCCCGATCTGGCGCAGTTGCGCGAACTGGCCCGCCAAAGCGCCGCCATCACGCAGGACTGCAATTGCCGTAGCGTCGACAGCAGCGGCTGGATCAGCCTGCCGCTGTCGCTGCCGGAAACCCAGCTGGTCGATATCGCCACGCTCATCGTCGATCCCTACGACGAACCGACCTTTACCGAATACCATCCCGATGGCACCCGTTATGGCTCGCCGGAGGCCCCCATCGCGCCGGCCTGGTATCCCTACAATCGCTGCAACATCGCCCGCTGCCAGCAATGCGGACGCCACCTGCTGCGCTACATGGAGGCCGGCGGCTATTTCGTCGACCGCCGCATCCGCGCGCTGGAGCGGCCGGAGCTGGTGGTGGACGGCAGTTGAGGCCCTCAGCCGCGACTGAGGCGGCTGGCCATCAGGATCTGATACAGCGTATCGGCCGGGCGTGACAAGCGTCGCGCCGTCAACGCCACATATTCCACATCGGGCAGGCGCGGCAACGCCGCATGATTGAGCGGCGGCACCAGGTCGCGTGAACCCAGATGCTGCGGCAGGGCAGCCAGGCCCAGGCCGCCGCGCGCCGCCGCCATGCAGCCGGCATGGCTGCCGCTGGTACAGACGATGCGCCAGTGATGGCCGGACTTGCCCAGCGCCTGCAAGGTGGCCGCCCGGGTGATGCTGGGTTCGGGCAAGAGGATCAGGGGCAGCGGCTCAGTCAGGTCGACCAGCGTGTCAGGGCGCGTGAGCCACTGCATCGGGGTGGAGAACATGCTGTGCCCGCGCGCCTCGCCGGCGCGCCGCTTGCCCACCAGCAGATCCAGCTTGCCCTGGTCCAGCGAGGCGTAGAGTTCGCTGGTCAGGCCGATGGTGATCTCCAGCTCCACTTCCGGATGCTGGCTGCGAAAGGCGGCCAGCATGTCCGGCAGCGGTCCCATGGCGAGGTCATCAGAGGTGCCGAAGCGCACCCGCCCGCGCAGGCGCGGCGCGCTGAACTGGGCCTCGGCACGGGCATGCGCCTGCAGGATCAGACGCGCATGCACCAGCAGGCTTTCGCCATCGGCGGTCAGGGCCAGCGAGTGGGTATCGCGCACGAACAGGCGCCGCCCCAGGCTCTCTTCAAGCCGGCGAATGTGGTCGCTCACGCTCGATTGCGTCAGGCCGAGCTGGCGCCCGGCCTCGGTGAAACTGGCCGAGGCGGCGGCGGTGGTGAAGGTCTGTAGCCAGACAGGATTGAGCATGAAGGACATTATCATCGGATTTTCCGATGACAGTCAACGCGATCAAAGGGGTTCCCGATGGCCTTGGCTTTTCCTATCATCTGGACAAAGCCATCCTCCATCCTCTCCACTGCAGATCATGAACCGCTTCCTACCCGACCGCTTCACCCAGCTGCTCATCGGCACCGTGCTGCTGGCCACCCTGTTCCCGGCCACCGGGGCTTTCGAACAATGCATGCACGTCGCCAGCAACGTCGCCATCTCGCTGCTGTTCTTCCTGCATGGCGCCAAGCTCTCGCGCGAGGCGGCGCTGTCGGGCCTGAAGCAGCCCCGCTTGCACCTGCTGACGCTGGCCTCGACCTTCATCCTGTTCCCGCTGCTGGGCCTGGCCCTGAAGAGCGCCGCTCCCGGCCTGCTGACGCCGCAATTGTGGATGGGTGTGCTGTTCGTCTGTACGCTCTCCTCCACCGTGCAGTCGTCGATCGGCTTCACCTCGATTGCGCGCGGTAACGTACCGGCGGCCATCTGCGGCGCCACCGCGTCCAACCTGCTGGGCATCCTGATCACGCCGCTCCTGGTGACGCTGCTGCTGCACCGTCATCATGAGGGCAATGGCCTGTCGCAGGTGCTCAGCATCCTGCTGCAACTGCTGCTGCCCTTCGTGCTGGGCAATGTGCTGCGTCCCTGGATCGGCGCCTGGATCAATCGCCACAAGGTGATCGTCAACGTGGTCGATCGCGGCGGCATCCTGCTCTCGGTCTATGCCGCCTTCAGCGCCGCCGTCGCACAGGGCATCTGGCACCTGTTCCCGCCGGCCCAGCTGGCCGTGCTGGTGCTGGTCAATGCGGTGCTGCTGGGCGCGGTCCTGCTCATCACCACCTATGGCGCCAGGGCGCTGAAGATGCCCCTGGGCGACGAGATCGTGCTGGTGTTCTGTGGCTCCAAGAAGTCGCTCGCCTCAGGCATCCCCATCGCCTCGGTGCTGTTTGCCGGCAGTGGCGCGGCCGTGGTACTGCTGCCCATCATGCTGTTCCACCAGATGCAGCTGATGCTGTGCGCGGTGCTGGCACGCCGCTACGCCGCCCGCAACGACCATGCCGATACCGATGCTCAGCCGCAGCAGCAGTCAGCGGCACTGGCCTCGGGACGCTGAACCGCTCCTCCTTCTTTTTCTCCTGGCGCGAGGGCTACTGACACCACGTTGTCAGTAGCCCTCGCGCATGATGCCGTCCATGCCACAGGGCATGCCCCCTCCATCAACCCGAGAGAAAAGGAAGACCACCATGCAAACCCAAGTCAACTGGTTCGAGATCGCCACCAAGGACCTGCAACGCGCCACCCGCTTCTATGAAAGCGTGTTCGCCACCACGCTGCGTCAGGAGACCATCTCCGAAGGCATGCCGATGGCCATCTTCATGCGCGACGACGGCCGGTCCTGCGGCTGCCTCACCGGGGGTGACTGGATCGAGCCCTCCACGCAAGGCACCCTGGTCTATCTGGATGCCGGCCCCTCCATCCAGGCGGTGCTGGACCGGGTTGAGGCGGCCGGTGGCAAGATCGCCATGGACCGCACCGAGCTGCCCAAGGATATCGGCTACATCGCCCATTTCATCGACAGCGAAGGTAATCGCGTGGCGCTGCATGCGATGAACTGACACGCTACCCACCCAGCGGCGGCGGCCATGCATTGCACAGCAGCATCAAAGTCTGTGGCGACCCCGCCGCATGCATGCCAGAATGGCGCGCATCTTTTTCCTGCCAAGCTGCCATGCGTCGAGCCGACCGCCTCTTCCAGATCACCCAGTACCTGCGCGGACGCCGCCTCACCACCGCACGCCAGCTGGCCCAGTGGCTGGCGGTGTCCGAGCGCACGGTCTACCGCGATATCCGCGACCTGTCGCTGTCGGGCGTGCCGGTCGATGGCGAGGCCGGCGTGGGCTATCGCATCAAGCCGGGTTTCGACCTGCCGCCGCTGATGTTCAATGCCGATGAAATCGACGCCCTGGTGATCGGCATGCGCATGGTGCAGGCCTGGGGCGGTCCGCAACTGGGCGGCTCGGCGGCATCTGCGCTGGCCAAGGTGGTGCTGGCACTGCCCAAGGAAAAACGTGATTTCGTCGAAGCCACGCCGCTGTTTGCACCGACCTTCGGGGATGACCGCGGACAGGGCGAACGACTGGAAGCCATCCGCCAGGCCATCGGCAGCCGCCACAAGCTGCTGCTGCATTATTGCGACGCCCAGCAGCGCGTCACCACGCGGGTGGTGTGGCCGCTGGCACTGGCCTTCTTCGGCGGCACCTGGTTGCTGGCCGCCTGGTGCGAGACGCGCGAGGATTTCCGCTCCTTCCGCCTGGACCGGGTACAGCAGATGAATGAAGAAGGGCACTACCCCGACCGCAACGGTCGCCGCCTGTCCGATTTCGTGCGCGCCATGCGTCGCCAGTCCGGCAAGCAGGCGCCGGCCCGCGACAGCGGCTGAAGCCACACGCGAAAAGCGCATATCAAGCTGCGGATTGATTCGTTCGCAGCGGCCGGCGAAGGGTTTAGGCTCAGTTCGTCATCCACTCACGCCACTGCCCCATGCGACCTGCCACTCCCGCGCGTGCCGCTGCCACGCCCCCTGCTCCCGCCGCCGTTTCGCTGGCCGACCGCTGTGTGCTGTGCGTGGGCGGCCTGACCGGCGCGCGCAATCACTACCGCGCCGAGATCGAGACGCGGGACGGCCGCTTCCTGCATCACGACGGTGGGCGCGAAGACAACCTGCACCGCCTCACGCCGATGCTGGCGGCGGCAGACATTGTCATCTGCGCTTCCGGCAACATCAGCCATAACGCCTACCACCTGGTCAAGAGCACCTGCAAGAAGCTGGGCAAGCCCTGCGTGCTGGTCAAGGGCACCGGCATAGCCTCCTTCCTGGATGGGCTGGGCAACCTGGCACAGGACGACAGCGCCCACCACGGTCCTTCGGCGCGCGGCGACCGCGTGATCCGGCGCAACCGGTGAGCCCTCGGCAGCAAAAAAACATGCTGATTGGAAAAATAAGCAAAAGCCCCCTACAATCGACTCTCTGGCCTGCATTGCCCGCAACACCTGGCCGCACCGACAACTTGCCTGCAAGGCAATCTCCTGGGAGTCCGCTTGAACATCGCACGTCGCCTGGCCACGAGCCTGCAGGCGCTAGTACTGGCTGTTTCGGCCAGCGTCACACCGATCGCGCAAGCGGCCCCCCCGCAACCCCAACCCGGCTTCGGCATTGAGGTCGGCAACGCCTTGCTGTGCCTGAACCAGCTCAACAGCAAGTATTTCTTCGACTACCTCGTGGCTGCCTTCGGCCCGCCCTACAAGACCGAGGGCGGAGCCTACTGGTTCAAGGCCACCAACATCACGTTGTGGGGCATGCAGGCCACCGATTTCCTGGTCAACGACAGCAGCAGCCAGGCCGACTTCATCGGTGCCTATTTCAAGACCACCCCGGTCAAGCTCACCGATGCCATCCGCGATGCGCTGGGTATCCGCTTCACGCCCGAGGATGATTCGGCCTATCCGATGCGGCAATCGCAGGCGGGCAGCAAGGTCGTCTATAACGATACCAATGCCAAGATGTATTGTGCCAAGTCCAAGTACCTGGTGCCGGGGCCGGAGCAACCCTGAGCGGCGCCGCGCTTCCCCCCATGAAAAATGCCGTCCGGTTCGCACCGGACGGCATTGTCGTTTCTGCCCGCGCCATTGCTGGCGCAGCTGCCAGGTTCAGGGCCGCGCCCCGGATTTCCTGAGGTCTTCCACGGTACGGATGCAATCCCGCCCGCCGGCCCGGGCCAGCTCCAGGGCCTGCTCCGACTCGCGCAGCACGGTATCGGGTTCATCGACCTGGCGCTGCGGCGTGACCGAGGAAATGCCGATGCTGATGGTCACCCGACCGGTCGGGCTGGCGCTGTGGGCGATGTCGAGCAGTTCGATGGACTTGCGGATGCGCTCGGCCACGATCAGGGCGCCTTCCAGCTTGGAGCCGGGCAGCAGGACCGCGATTTCCTGGGTGCCGAAACGCGAGAGCAGGTCTTCCGGACGCACGTTGGTATCGCGGATGGCGCTGCCCACGCGGCGCAGCACCTTGTCGCCGGCCATGCGGCCGTAGAGCTCGTTGTACTGGTCGAAACGGTCGATGTCGATCATGATGATCGCCAGCGACAGGTTGGTGCGGGCGGCGCGGTTGAATTCTTCCAGCAGGCCGCGCTCGAACTGGCGGCGATTGGCCAGGCCCGTCAGGGCGTCTTCCAGGCCCACGCGGGCGAGCGTCTTTTCCATTTCCTCCAGGTGCTGGCGGGCATCGTCACGTTCCTCGACCAGTTGTACGCGCTGTTGCTGCAGGCTGACCAGGCTGGCTTCCAGCTCGGAAAGCGGGCGCAGCAACGAGCGCAGCAGCCCCCAGGAAAGCGCTGCCGCCAATAGCACCAGGACCACCGCCGTGATGACCAGGCTTTGCGGGGCGGCCCCGGCGGTGGTGCTGACAGCCTCCGCCGTCAGCACCACGGCGGTAATGAGCACGACCGCTGCGGTGGCCAGGGTCAGGCGAGCATGAAGTTTCTGTGACAGGGACATAGGCTGGAAACCGACTTTCCTTTGGCTAGATATTTCGGACGAGAGCAGGAAGAAACAGAGCAGCAGAGCAGCAGAGCAAACGCCGGGCGCAACGATGACGCCCGGCAATACCGGACACGCGAAATCCTACAGCCTCAAGCCCTGTGATGCAATGCACAGTTGCGCCGCCGGGCTCTGCCAGAGCCGTGCCCTGGGCTCAGGCCACTTGCAAGGCGCGCAGCAGGGGCAGGCGGGTACGGGCAAACAAATGGGCCTGGGTCGCCAACTCGGCCAGGTTCTCGGCCTCGCCTTCAAGCCGCACGCCCTCGCGCACCAGGCGCTTGCCCTGGGCGGCGATATGGCGCCAGACCAGGGCTGGCCAGGCATCGATGTCGTCGCCACAGTCCTGGCGGGCCAGCAGGAACAGCTGCTCGATGCGATCGACCCGTACCCCTCCGCCAGTGACGGGACTGACCAGATGGCCGATATCGCCGGCCTCGGCCACCGGCAGCGGCAGTGCGGCACGCTGCAGCAAATAGGCGTTGAGCGCGCCGGTACGTCGCGCCACCTGGGCGCGCGCGGCGGCATCGGTCTCGGCCGGCAAGGGGGCGGCATGCCCGGTGCCGATCAGCATGAGCACCGAGTCGAGCACCTGCGACAGGTTCAGGTTGCGGTGCGCCAGCGAGGCGGCCAGGTCCACCAGGGTATGGGGCTGGTAGTCCGAGAGCGCCTGCAGGATGGGCTCGTAGATCAGGCGGTTGAGGGTGATCTCGGAGGCCACGTTCTGGATCGTCAACGGCACCTTGTCGGGCTCGGTGAGCAGCACCACGCTTTGCAGCGCCAGTGCCTGCACCCGCTGACGTTCGTCCATGACTTGCGCGCCACGTACCCAATAGTCACGCCGGAATTGCTGGTTGACCATGAAATCGCGCACGCTCTGCTGTAACACCGGATCGCCGATCTCCTGCATCAGCTGGCGTTGCGCCGGCGTCAGGTTGGCCATGTCCAGGTGATCGGCATAGTGCGAGGAACAGGCGAACTGCAAGCCCGCCTGGGCCAGCTGGCGATGCATGTCGGCAAAGGATTCGGCATGCCAGTCGCGATTGAAGTATTCGTGCGCCAGGTAGCTGTGGCTTTGCTGCTGCAGGAGCTTGAGGCGGTCGCGCATGAACGGATTGGCCTGGGCATAGACCGGGTCGGCCTCGAACATGCGCGTGGCAAAGGCCAGCGCGGCATCGATGCGCGCAGCCGTGGGCAAGCCTTGTTCCTCGTTGCCGGCCTGCTGCGTGTGCTGCACCAGCAGGTCACGCAGGGGCATGAAGGCCGACCAGCCCGGCTGGGTGTTGTAACTGACGTAGAGCACGCCCCCCGGCTTGAGCTTGCGGTCGATGAAATCGAAGATGATGGCGCGGTTCTCCTGCGACACCCAGCTCCAGATGCCATGCAGGGCGATGAAATCGAAATCGGGCAGGTCGTCGCGGCGACAGAAGCGCGAGAAACTGGAGTCCTCCATCTGCGCATCGCTGCCGCTGGCGGCGGCCAGCTCCTGGGCGAAGGCCGCCTGGTGCGGATTGAAATCGTTGCCCCACCAGCGCACCGTCGAGGCCGCCGCATGGAAGTTGGTCGACAGGCCCTGGCCGAAGCCCAGCTCGCAGGCGCTCTGCACCGTCGGCGCTTGCAGGCCGTGGAAGGCAAAGGCCAGCGGCAGGCGCGCCGGATTCATGCCCGGGTAGTAGCCGTAGGTGTAGGCGATATCGACGACGTAACCGTCATTCCAGTTGTTCAAGGCGGGCTCCCGCGACAAGGATGGGCGTTGGTTGAAATGTCAGTTCTTGCCGTCACTGCTGCCCTGCGCCTGTGCACTGGCCAGCGCGGTGTATTTGTGAGAATTGCCGCGCGCCAGTTCGACCGGATACTTGCGGCGATTCAACTCCATCTTCTCCAGCACGGCGCTGCGCAGGTCCACGCCGGTATGGTCGGCCAGCTGGATCAGGTAGACCAGCACATCGGCCATCTCGTGCCGGATACCCTCGCGGGCGGCGTCATCGAGTTCGGCATCGGCGCCGGTGGGCAGCCACTGGAAATGCTCCACCAGCTCGGCCACCTCCACCGACAGCGCCATGGCCAGGTTCTTGGGCGTGTGGAAACGCAGCCAGTCACGCTCGCTGGAGAAAGTGCGGATCAGGTCACGCAGTTCATGGAGATCGGAGGTGGAATCGGCAGCTGAATCAGCAGCGCAATCAGAGGCAGGATGAGAAGCAGTCATGGCGAAGGAGCAGTGGATCTGGGTCTGTGGTCAGGTTCCCACTTTATCACCAACCCACACAGGGGCTGGAGACAAGCTTGATCTGGGACAGGTTTGAAATGCGAGGATTAGTGCACAATGTGGTGAACATCCGTGACATGATGACGACCATGATGACATTTCTGCGCTCCCCATTGAGTCTTCTCACGAGGCTTCCGCTGCTGCTGGCGCTATCGTTTGCGATGCTGCTGGGGGCCTGCGATCGCACGGTAGACAAGCAGCTGGCCGACTATGACGCCGCCCAAACCACCCTGGGCGTAACGCCCAAGCAATTCGCAGCCCGCTTCAACGAGCGGCTGCGCCTGGTGCTCACGGAAATGAATGTCGACGAGCCCGAGCACATGGCCCGTCTTTACATGCTCGATCCCGAGCGCCTGCATCCCGGCCAATACGAGTACGTGCTCGACACCAAGGTCGGCCCCGCCCAGACCACCCTCATCGGCACCCTCAACAAGAAGGGAGAGCTGCGCAACGTCGGCGTGATGCTGACCAACAAGACCCCGGGGGCACGCGAGGAATTCCTGGTCTGCGCGGTCAGCGCGGCACGCAGCTTCATCACCACCGGCCAGGACAAGCTCTTGCCGCTGGTCACGCGGCTCACCACGGTGGCGCTGGACAATCCCGGACAACGCATGACCGAAGTCGTGGCCGACCAAATGCTGTCGGTGGAACTGGTACCGCAAGGCGTGCTGTTCCAGGTACAGCCGCGACAGTAAGCAGCCAGATATTTCCGCGCGTCATCGCGCGCAGCACGCTCGATTCGCCTTTGCTTCACCGATGTAGACATCCACGGCAAGCCGCAGGATGACTTGCCATTCGCACAGGTCGTGGCGACTCGAAAAACATTGCCATGACCTGATCACTGGGGGGCGGGGCCGGCATCACCGGTCCCAACAGACACGGGGGCTAGCATGCGCAAGAATCTACCAATCACCACCAATGAACGCCTGTTGGAGGATGGCAAGTCCATCGTCTCCAAGACCGATCTGCAAGGCAACATCACTTACGTCAATCCCTACTTCATCGAGATCAGCGGCTTCACCGAAGAAGAGCTGCTGGGCGCGCCGCAGAACATCGTGCGCCACCCCGAGATGCCGCGCGAAGCCTTCGGCGACATGTGGGCCACGCTCAAGGCTGGCTTGCCCTGGAATGGCATGGTGAAGAACCGCTGCAAGAACGGCGACTATTACTGGGTCCAGGCCAATGTCACGCCGGTGCGAGAAAACGGCCGCGCCGTCGGCTACATGTCGGTGCGTACGCGTCCCTCCCGCGAGCAGGTGCAGGCAGCCGATAGCGCCTACCGGCGCTTTGTCGCCGGCCAGGCGCGCGGCCTGCGCATCCATCGCGGCGCGGTCGCGGCCACCGGGCTCACCGGCTGGCTGCAGGGCCTGCGCGACCTGTCGGTGGCGCGCCGCCTGGGCTGGCTGATGGGCCTGTTGACCCTGATGTTCGTCGTCGGCGGTGTCATCGCTGGCAACGCCGTGCAGAGCGCCGGTAGCAGTCCCTATGCGGTCTGGCTGGGGACCGTCTGTGGCGCATTGTTGCTGCTGGGGGCCTGGGCGCTGCTCCATGCCAGCATCGTCACGCCGCTGCACAATGCCATCAAGGCCGTGCACGCCCTGGCCGGTGGCGACCTGGACCTGCACATCGCCACCGACGCGCGCGGCGACATGGGCCTGCTGCTGCAGGCCCTGCAGCAGCTCAATGTCAACCTGCGCGCCATCATCGGTGACGTGCGACGCAACGTCGAGTCCATGACCATCTCCACCGGCGAGATCGCCAGCGGCAACATGGATCTGTCCGGACGCACCGAATCACAGGCCTCGGCATTGGAGGAAACCGCTTCCAGCATCGAGGAATTCGCCGCCACCGTGCGTCAGAATGCCGATTCTTCCGCCAATGCCGATCGCCAGGCGCAATCGGCCTCGTCCATCGCCCAGCGTGGCAGCAATGCCGTCCAGCGCATGGGCAAGACCATGGAGGAAATCGACGGTGCCTCGCACAAGATCGTCGACATCATCGGTCTCATCGATGGCATTTCCTTCCAGACCAATATCCTGGCCCTGAACGCCGCGGTCGAAGCCGCACGCGCCGGCGAACAGGGACGCGGCTTTGCCGTGGTGGCCTCGGAGGTGCGCACGCTGGCGCAACGTTCGGCTGCTGCGGCCAAGGATATCAAGAGCCTCATCGATGACTCCCGCACCAAGGTCGAAAGCGGCAACCAGCTGGTGCAGGAAACGGCGCAAGCCATGGGTGAACTGGGCGGTGCGGTGGAAAACATGGCCGTGACGATGGCCGAGATCACGGTGGCCAGCAACGAGCAGAGTGGCGGCATCGATCAGCTCAACCAGGCCATCAACGCCATTGACGAAACCACGCAGCAGAATGCGGCCCTGGTGGAACAGGCCGCCGCCGCCGCCGAGAACCTGCGCGACCAGGCGCAGAAACTGAGCCAGGCCGTTTCGGTCTTCAAGATCGGCCAGGCCAGCCCGCGCGCTGCGTCCATGGCCGCCACGGTGACACCAAGCAAGGAGCGCACGCTGATGCTGGCGCAATGAGTACCGGCAAGCCGCGCGCCGCTTTACATTCAATTGCACAACTTTACCGCTCCTGGGCGGCGCGCCACCTTTGCTTTGACACCTCCCTTGCTTATGATGAGCGCATGCCATCCTCGCGCAGACGAGCAGGGCATGCCATCCACTTCAACATCCGGGAGTCCATCATGAGCGTGTCATCCGTCTCGTCCAGCAACAGCAGCTTCTACAATACGATCGTGCAGCCGATCAAGAACGTCGCCAGCGAAGTCGGCGATGAAATCGAGAGCGCCTACGACGCCACCGCCGATGCCGTCTCTTCGGCGGCACACTCGGTGGCCGATAGCGTCAGCTCGGGTGTGAAAGCCATCGGCAACCTGATCGATACCAAGGCCTGAGTCAACTCGCCGCGTCCTCGCGAAGTGGCCGGGAGCGCACTCCCGGCCCTGCAGGGAACACATGCGTGGCGTCGACCAGGACATCTTTTGTTGCAATTGCCTGACCGCGCTTAGCAGACCTGCGGTGTCCAATGCTGCCTCATTGCGAATTGTTATTTTCTATCTGCACGAGGCATTCATGAAACGACTGATGACGATCATCGCCACGGCGATGTTGCTGGCCACCCTGGGTGGCTGTGTCTGCGCTCCCTGGTTCTGCGGTCCGGGGCCGGGTGGCGGTGGTGGATGGGGCGGTGGCGGCCCCGGGGGCGGTCCGCGCTGATCCCGCCGATCCATAAAAAACGGGCTGAGGTTTTCTGCACCGTCAGCCCGTAACTGCCTGCTTCCCCTACCCTTGCTGGTGCGCAGCGTCAGCCCAATGCACCGACACTTCCTTCGAGCAGCTTCCATGCGTCTTCGCCAAACTTGGCGCGCATGTCCTTGTAGAAGTTGGCGCGCGCCAGCGCTTCCTTGAAGGAATCCTTGTCGGGTTCGACGATCTGCAAGCCCTTGCCGGCCAGGTCGTTGCGGGCAAAGCCGGAGAAAGAGGCGATGTCGGCCCGCTCGTCGCTGGCAGCCTGGTCCAGTTCGCGGCGCACGATCTCCTGGATATCCTTGGGCAGCTTCTCGAAGGCACGACGGTTGCCCAGGATCCAGTAGGCATCCCAGACGTGGTTGGAGATGGTGCAGAACTTCTGCACCTCGTACAGGCGCGCGGTGCTGATGATGGCCAGCGGGTTTTCCTGGCCCTCGACCAGCTTGGTCTGCAGCGACGAATAGACTTCGTTGAAATTGATCGGCGTGGGGCTGGCACCCAGGGCCGAGAACAGCGAGGTCAGCATCGGCGCGGCCGGCACCCGCAGCTTGAGACCCTTGATATCGCCCGCGTTCTTGATCGCCCTGGTGGAGGTGGTGATCTGGCGGAAGCCGTTATCCCAGGGCTTGGACATGGTCAACAGGCCGACCTTCTCGATCTGCGCGCGCACATGGGCGCCCAGTTGCCCATCCATGGCCTTCCAGACGGCCGTGTAGTCGTGGAAGGCAAACCCGGTATTGACGATGCCAGCCGTCGGCACCAGGGTCGAGAGCACGGTGTTGGCCTGGTTGAAGAACTCCACACCGCCGTTACGCACCTGCGACATCAGGTCGGTATCCGAACCCAACTGGTTGGCCGGGAACAGCTTGATCTCCATGCGCCCGTTGGTGGCGTTGCGGATGCGGTCGATGGCTTCCTGCGCACGCTTGTTGACCGGGTGCGACGGATCCTGGCCGGTCGCGAACTTGTAGGTGAATTCGGCCGCATGGGCCGGGCGCGTCATGATCGAGAACAGCGGCAGCGCCGCCGCAGCGGCCCCGACCTTCAATACCTGGCGACGGCTGATCCCCTTGCTTCCTTTGTTCGTGCTCTCGTCTTTCATCTCTTGTCTCCTGTTATGTTCTGGTAGGACGCAGATAAGGCAGCGCCGGCTACGTTGGCCGGCGCGGGAAGTCTAGTGGATCAGCATGCCGCCGTTGACGTCCAGCGTGATGCCGGTGCAATACTGCGACAGGTCGCTGGCCAGGAAGACGCACACGCCGCCCACGTCGTCGGGGCCACCGAGGCGGCCCAGGGGGATAGTCTCGGCGATCTCGGCCTTCTTCTCGGCGCTGAGGATGTTCTTGTTGATGTCGGTGGAGATCAGGCCCGGGGTAACGCAGTTGACGCGGATGCCCTCCGGTCCGAATTCACGCGCCATGGCCCGCGCCAGGCCCAGCACGCCGGCCTTGGCCGCCGAATAGTGCGGACCGCCCAGGATGCCGCCGCCGCGCTGTGCCGATACCGAGGAGATGCAGACGATGGAGCCGCTCCGTTGCGCCCGCATGGCCGGCAGCGCCGCCTGCGACATGTAGAGCGTGCCGCGCAGGCTGACATCCAGGATGCGCTCGTAGTCACCGCCGGTGATGTCCAGGAACTTGGCTGGCTGGGTGATACCGGCATTGTTGACCAAGATGTCGATGCGGCCGAACTGCTGGATCACGGCCGCCGCAGCGGCTTCGCAGGAAGCCTTGTCGGTCACGTCGGCCACCAGGCCCAGATGGCCCTGGCCCAGGCGGGCGGCGGCGGTAGCGGGTTCGGCCTGGGCCAGGTCCAGGATCACCACGCGGGCACCCTGTGCGGCCATCAGGCGCGCGGTTGAAAAGCCCAGGCCGTTGATGCCTGCGCCGCCAGTGATGATGGCGACCTTATCCTTGAGCAGCATTGTGTCATCTCCAGAGAGTTGCGTTCGAATGGCCAACAACGGAGATCCTGCGGGCCGCGCATGAAGCGGACAGCGATGGCTGCCGGCATGGTCTCCTTGTTGTTCTGGCGCCGATCTTGGCGCTTTCGCCATGAGGCGACAAGTGATGCTTTGTCATGGCAAAGTGACGAACCATCATCTGCCCGGACGATGCGATAAAATCGGGCGCAACACCGCGCCAGCGCATGCTGTGACGCAACAGAACAACTGAGACAGACGAGACGCGATGATTCCACCCCTGACCTCCCTGATGGCCTTCGAGGCGATCGCCCGCAGGAAGAGTTTCAACCTCGCCGCAGCCGAGCTGCACCTGACACCCTCGGCCATCAGCCACCAGGTGGCGCGTCTGGAAAAGCTGCTGGGCCTGCGCCTGTTCGAGCGTTCCACCAAGGGTGTGGAACTGACGCCGGCCGGGCAGTCCTACCTGAACCGCGTTGCCGGTGCGCTGGGCGCGATCAACTCGGCCACTGACGACCTGCGCCACGGCGTGGAGAATTCACTGCAGATCCACTCCAGTCCCAGTTTCGCCAGCCTGTGGCTGATGCCGCGCATCGGCCGCTTTGCCCAGCGCTATCCCGAGATTACGCTGGGCCTGTCGGCCTCGCCGGAGTTTTCCGATTTCGAGATCGGCCAGGTCGACCTGGACCTGCGCTGCGGCGTGCCGCACTGGCCCGACCTGGAAATCGAACCGCTGCTCGAGGAGCGGGTGTTACCGATGGCCAGTCCCGATTTCCTGGCGCGCTACCGCATCGAGACACCTGATGACCTGGTGCTGGCGCCGCTGATCCAATCGCGTGGCAGTCTGCTGCAGTGGCCGGAGTGGTTCGCCCGCTATGCTCCCGACCTGCGTCCCGAACGCATCGCGCTGCGCTTCGACCGCGCCATGATGAGCATCGAAGCCGCCGTGCAGGGTCTGGGCGTGGTCTTCGAAAGCAACGCCTTCGGCGCCGGGCACCTGGCCAGCGGCCGCCTGCAGCCCGTGTTTGCAGAAGGCATGGACCTGCAGATCACGCAGCATTTCGCAGTCTGCCCGGCGCGCAACAAGTCGCGTCCGGAGGTGGTGCTGTTCTTGCAGTGGCTGCGCGAAGAGAGCAGATAAGTTCGTCCAACATCATCTTCTGCCCGAGCCTTTCGTCACTCTGCCGAATTGGTCCTGGCCAGGCATCCCGTTAGCAATAGAACCAAAGGGTGGGCAACAAACACCCTCGGACCCTTCAATTTGTCCTAGGACAAAGCTATCATTGTGCGGCTTACAAGGCCTCCGGCAAATTCCCTTATGCGAAGCTGCTGATAGAGACGATTACTCCACCAAAGAACCCGCCGGGGACGCCTGCCGAATACGGCTTCACAGCGGCAAGGTACGACGGGAAGCGGATTTCTGCCTGAGTCAGCATGAAAAGGAATCCGGCTATGCCCTGGCCTGCTGTACCTACCCACTGGAGGGAGATGTCCATGCTTCCCTCAAGCCTTGATTCTTTCCACTTTCAGAGGACTAGAGAACGTGAAACAAGCTATCGCACTTCGCCACATCCATTTTGAAGACATCGGAATCATCGAAGCTGAGCTGCAAAGTCGCGCCTATGAAGTGCGCTACATTGATCCCACCGTCGATAACCTGGCGGATCCATCCATAGACCGTGCGGATCTGTTGATCGTGCTGGGCGGTCCCATCGGAGCCTATGACGATGCGCGGCATCCGTTCCTGGTTCAGGAATTAGACATCATCAGTCGGCGACTCAAACGCAAAAAGGCGACGCTAGGCATCTGTCTGGGAGCACAGCTCATTGCTCGGGCTCTGGGAGCGAAGGTCTATCCGATGGGCGTCAAGGAAATCGGTTTCGGACCGCTCATGCTCAGCCCAGAGGGGCGCCGTTCTGCACTGGCAGGCCTTGACCAGGTACCCGTACTGCACTGGCACGGTGACCAATTCGATATTCCCCCCGGCGCCACCGCGCTGGCCAGTACCGCGACCTGCCCCAATCAGGCCTTTCAACTAGACCCGCAAGTACTGGCGTTGCAGTTTCACCTGGAGGCCGATACGCGTCGCATTGAACAGTGGCTGGTGGGCCATGCCTGCGAGCTGGGGCAAGCTGGAATTGATGTAGGCCATTTGAGAACTCAGGCCGCAGAAGTCGGGGTACAACTCAAGGAGGCGGCAAGCAAGGTCATCGGTCAATGGCTGGACGGCCTGGACGGGGCAACGCCGCTTTGCTAGCAGATCCAAACAGAGAGCGACGTGCCGCGACTTGTTCACAAAGCTCCCATCGGGTGGTTCTAAATGGCCAGTCTGATGGGAGTTTTTCCTATGCCATAATTCAACAGCATTCGGTTCCAGCCGGCATTTTCTCCACACCAGCCATCTATCAGCTCGCTCCATCCTGCCTGCCCCCATGAACATCCAAGGCCAAACCGCAGCAGACATCTTCGAATCGATTCGCCTCCTGGTGCATACGCAACAGATTCTCGCTGGCCAGGCCCTGCCGCCGCTGCGTGAGCTGGCCGAGCAACTGGGCGTGAACCGTAACACCGTGGCCACCGTCTATCGCCGCCTTGTAACAGCCGGCATTGCGACCACACAAGGGCGTCTGGGTACGATCATTCGCGCCACACCCGCCCCCGGCGAACAAGAGGGCTCGCAAGCGGGTACGCCGCTGCGGGATCTGGCTGACGGCAATCCCAATCCAGCCTGGTTGCCCGACCTGAGCGCCGCCTGGCACAGCCGTCATTATCAGCCGCGCCTGTACGGCACGGCCACCATCAACCCCGGGCTCGAACGCTACCTGAGGCAGTGGTGCACGCCCGATTGTCCGGCCGGCTTTGACATTGATCTCACGCACGGTGCGGTCGACGCTATCGAACGTCTGCTGGCGGCCTATCTGCGCCCCGGCGACAAGGTGGCAGTGGAAAATCCCTGCTTCCTGAGCAGTATCAACCTCCTGCGCAATGCTGGCCTGCAATCACTCGGGGTGCCCGTGGACCAGGAAGGGATGTCTGCCGGGGGCCTGCAAAATGCGCTCGCTCGTGGAGCGCAGGCAGTCATTCTGACCCCGCGCGCGCACAACCCTACTGGATGCAGCCTCAGCAGCCGCCGGGCGAAGGCGCTGATGCGCGTGCTGGAGAAGCATCCGCATGTGCTCGTCATCGTCGACGACCATTTTGCGCTGCTGTCAGGACAACCCTACCATAGCGTGATCCCTCGCAAGGCCAAGCGCTGGGCCCTGGTACGCTCCTTTTCCAAGGCGCTGGGACCGGACGTGCGCGTGGCGGCGGTAGCCAGCGACGCAGCAAGCTCGCGCCAGTTGCGGGCACGTCTGAGTCCGGGTAGCCACTGGGTCAGTCACTTTATTCAGGACGCCATCGAATTCACGCTCAGCCGCACAGGCACGGCCGAACTGATGCAGCAGGCACGCAGCGACTACCTGCAACGTCGCAGTCACCTGGAAGCTGCGTTGCGCGGGGCGGGTGTGGCCGCCTGGGAAGGTGGCGATGGGCTCAACCTCTGGCTCCCGGTGGTCGGCGACGAACTCGCCATCGCGCAGACCATGGCAGAGAAAGGTTGGCTGCTGCGCCACGGAGAGATTTTCTGTGTGGACGAGAAGGTAGCGGGATTACGTGTCACGCTCTCCGCACTCGACACGGACGCCGCGCAAGATCTCGCGCGGGATCTGCAGCAAAGCCTGAACTGAAGCACCCTCTCGCTCACGCCGCATCCAGCGCAATGGGACGAAAGAGGAGTTCGCTGTAAAGGAGACGCACGCCGTGAGGCGTACTTTCGACCAGACGCCTCTCGTCATGGCCCTCCAGTAGTTCCAGTCGGAAGCCTTCCATCGGGCCCAGTTGCCTATGGAGTTCAGCCACAGCCTCGCGCGCCCACGGGGCGGTGCTCTCGAAATGTCCGAGCAGGCGTTCATGCTGGTAAATCATCAGGCGATAGGCATTCATGATTATCGGGCCAGCTCCGTCTCGTCTGATGCATTGAATGCGGGCCAATAATGGGTGTCCGGCAGATCCCGGGCACCGAAGATGGCTTGCCCCACACGAACCACCGTCGCGCCCTCTTCAATGGCGATCTCGTAGTCGCCCGACATGCCCATGGACAGCTCATCCAGATGCGCTGCCTCAGGCAGTTCCTGGCGCAGCCGGTCACGCAACTGGCGCAGCAGTACGAAGCAAGGCCGCACCTGCTCGGGACGGGCCGACAACATCGCCAGGGTCATCAGTCCACACGGACGCAAGGCGGGAAAGGCACGCAATTGCCGCAGGAACCCGGCAACCTCTTCGGGAGGCAGGCCATACTTGTTCGCTTCGCCGGAGGTATTGACCTGCACCATCACCGCCAGTGCCCGTCCCTCGATCTGCAAGCGCCGCTCCAGAGCTTCGGCCAGGCGCAGGCTGTCAAGCGCCTGGAACTCGCTGGCAAAGCGGGCGACCAGCTTGGCCTTGTTCGTCTGCAGGTGCCCGATGACGGACCACTGCAGGTCGGGCAGATCCGATGTAGCCTGCCATTTCTGCCAAGCCTCCTGAGGCTTGTTCTCGCCCAGCCTGCGACAGCCGGCAGCATAGGCCAGGCGGATGCTGGCCTCACTCTTGGTCTTGCTCACAGGTAGCAGGCGCACGCTGCCTGGATCCCGTCCCACCCGCCGACAGGCGGCGGCAATCCGTTCGTGCGTGGTGTCCAGATTGCGGCGAAAGTCTTCCACTGAGCCGGCCTGCGGCCAGTGGCCGTGCATGTCGTGGCGCGTCGAGGTAGCCTCGTCAGATATCGGTGTCGCTTTCGGTGTCGCTTTCGGTGTCGGTGTAGATGAATGCATGGCCACCATCCTCTCAATATGACTTTGTCCTAGGACAAAAAAAATATAGCATAGCTCATGCGCTGCAGAATGTAATCATCCCGATCAGGATAGTCCGTGCCGGGCAGGCTACTTCGAGTATGAGAGAAAAGCTGGCTTGGGCTCCCAGGCTGGCTGCAATAGCGTGTTTCTGGGTAGATGACGAAGATTCAGTCATAGCTGAATTTTCATCGCTTGCCCGATGACGCGGCTGTCGCAAAGAATAAGTCTCCATCCCAATAAAACGGAGACCGGCGCGCGGGCAACTGTCCATGCGCTTTCCTGTCATGAATCCACATCCGCTGCAGCCACTGGCGCACGCCATCCGCTTCCTCTCCATCGATGCCATCGTGCGCGCCACCGAAGGCCACCAGGGCGTGCCACTGGGCATGGCCGAGATCGCCACAGCCCTCTACGCCCGGCATCTGCGCTTCAATCCGGCCGAACCGACCTGGTTCGACCGCGATCGCGTGGTGCTTTCCAATGGCCATGGCTCGATGCTGCTGTACTCGCTGCTCTACCTGAGCGGCTACGAACACATCACGCTGGAGCAGGTGCGCAACTTCCGCGAGTTCGGCTCGCACTGTGCCGGCCATCCGGAGTTCGATCCCAGGCTGGGCATCGAAGTCACCACCGGCCCGCTCGGTCAGGGCATTGCCAATGCCTTCGGCATGGCCGTGGCCGAGGCCTATCTGAATGCCCGCTTTGGTGATGACATCGTCAACCACCGCACCTATGCCTTCGTGGGCGATGGTTGCCTGCAGGAGGGCATCGGCCAGGAAATGGTTTCCCTGGCCGGCCATCTGCGCCTGCACAAGCTGACCCTGCTGTGGGACGACAACCAGATCACCGATGACGGCAGCACCGAGCTCTCCATCAGCGAGAACGTGGCCGAGCGCTTCCGTGTGGCGGGCTGGCATGTGATCGAGGTCGATGGTCATGACATCGACGCGGTATCACGGGCGCTGGATGCCACACGCCAGTCCGACCGCCCCTCCATGATTGCCTGCCGCACCATCATCGGTCGCGGCATCCCGCGTGTGCAGGGCCAGCGTGGCGGCCACAGCGCCCGCCTCTACGAGGAAGACGCACAGGCTGCGCGCAAGCTGCTGCAGTGGCCGCATGGACATTTCGAGGTGCCAGCCGAGATCCTTTCGCAATGGCGCGCCTTCGGCCATCGCAACGATGCCGCGTACCAGCACTGGCAGGCTCGCGTGCAGGCACTGCCGGCGGCGCAGCGCGCCGAGTTCGAACGCATCCTGCAGGGCGAACTGCCGCAGGGCTGGCAAGAGACCCTGCTCGAATTCAAGCGCCAGGCCCATACGCCCGAACAGGCGCAGGGTGGCATCCTGATCTCGGCAGCGATCAACAAACTGCTCTCTGAGGTCATCCCGGAACGCATGGTCGGCTGCGCCGACCTGGAAGCACCGACCGCCCACAAGGGAGAGTTGGCGGCCTTCACGGCGACGCAGCGCGGCGGCTCCTACGTCCATTGCGGCGTGCGCGAACATCTCATGGGCGCCATGGCCAATGGCATGGCCGCACATGGCGGCGTCATCCCGCTGAGCGTGACCTATCTCGCCTTCTCCGACTACCAGCGCCCGGCCATGCGCATGTCGGCGCTGATGGGCTTGCCGGTGAAGTATGTCTTCAGCCACGACTCCATCGGCATCGGCAGGAATGGCCCGACGCACCAGCCGGTGGAAATCCTGGCCTCGCTGCGCGCCATGCCCAACATGCTGGTGATGCGCCCGGCCGACGCCAGCGAAGCGGTCGAATGCTGGGAAATCGCCATGCAATATCGCAGCGGACCGGTCTCGATGGTATTTGCACGGCAGGCCTTGCCACCGCAGCGTCAGCGCTTCGAGGCCGACAACCTCAGCGCGCGCGGTGCCTATGTACTGCAGGAAGCGCAATGCGCGGCGCGCGCGGTGACGCTGCTGGCCACCGGCTCGGAGGTGGCCATCGCCTGCGCCGCACGCACGCAACTGGAAGCCCTGGGGATTGCTACGGCAGTGGTGTCGCTGCCGTGCTGGGAACTGTTCGACCAGCAGGACGCCGGCTATCGGGATGCCGTACTGGGTGTGGATACGGTACGCGTGGGCGTGGAAGCGGCCGTGCGTTTCGGCTGGGACCGCTACCTGGGGTCCCGTGGCGGCTTCGTCGGCATGCAGGGCTTTGGCGCGCCCGGGCCGGCTGATGTGCTGTACCGGCACTTCAACATCACGGCAGAAGCCGTGGTGACCGAAGCGCGACGACTGCTATCCGGCGATCCAAGCAAATGATATAAAAATTTAGTTCCAGAAAAGCAAAAGGCCCGCCTGGAATCAGGCGGGCCGTTCATTGATTAATGCTGGATCAGTCTCGGCCCCGGCTATCTGCAGGGTGCCACGACATTGACGAGCCCGGCCTATCTGGCCGGTGCCATCGATATACAGTTGTTCGTTCTTGCATGGAAGGGGCGGTCTCGCGGACGGCCCTGCTCACGAACGATTAATTAACTATTTGCCCCACGGGCCTTGCCCGTGAGCGGAGGCTCAGCGCTGCACCATGCCCGCACTATCTGCACGGCCACATGTGGCGTTTGCCTGCCTGCCGCGCCCTGCACCGCCGGAGCGGCGCGAGGGGCTGGCATCACCACGGTCCCGACAAGTGGCCGGCCCTTGCTATCTGCAAGGTGACGGCCTGCCGATACCGCTGTTCATCAATGACGGTGATGCCGCAAAGGCTGCCGGCCTGTCCGTCGGAACGTATGGAACTCCGATGGTACGGGGACGCGACAGCGAGCTTGTTCTGGACCGAGGTCCTCGACCTGCTTAGGCGATGACCTTGATGTTGGTCGCCTTGGCGCCCTTGGGACCGTTACCGATCTCGAAGGACACGCGCTGGTCTTCGGCCAGGCTGCGGAAACCAGTGGACTGGATATCCTGGAAGTGGGCGAACAGATCGTCGCCACCTGCATCAGGCTTGATGAAGCCGAAGCCCTTGGCATCGTTGAACCATTTGACTACGCCGGTTTGGGTGCTCATGTTTTTTTCCTTTGAAACATTAAAACGTTGAAACGTGTTGAGGCGACATGCCTGAAGGGCACTTGAAACCAAGAACTGAAACCGAAGGAAAGAAAACAGAACGACCGAGGAGGGAACGACAGTCAGGCGGAATTGGAACCAACAAGAATACTACTTGATGCAAGTACCGCACGGATTATACACAATATTCGACAAATTGTTCTCAGTTGTTGTGATTTGTGTGGTTTTCCGGCAAATCGGCCTCGTCCGCCCAGGCTGCCGGCGTGCCAACGCAGGTCACGTCCGATGAGGCTATCCGCATTTTTTGCACGCCACGCGATCATGTAAAGCGGCTTAACAGGTATTGATCATCTCAACGTAATTGCAGCATATCCGGTATATTTGCTCGCAGGAACAAAAACGCCGTGCCCGGTTTGCACCCGTCACTTGCGCTGCAAAAAACCGGATTCCGGATTCCCGCTGCATGCCACCCTGCCCCTGCGTGCTCAATGCCCTTTTCCAGACGCCAGCGCTCCGCGCGTTCGACAGAGGACTCCCGCCTGCCCGGCTTGCCGGTCAGCCTAGGCATCTCCGGACTGGTCGTGGCGGGGATGGTCCTGCTGGCGGTGGTACTGGTGTCGGTCGGCTGGTGGGGCGCGCGACAGGTGCTGCTCGACATGGCCGAACGATCGGCCCAGGATGCCGGTCGCATCATGACCGAGCGCTCCCGCCGTATCATCGATCCCGCCGTGGCCACGCTGCGCCAGTTGGCCTTCGATCCGATCACGCAGGCCACGCATCTGGATGAACGGCTGGCCCGCTTCGGCGCCTTCTCGGCCGACCTGGTCGCCAATCCCCTGGTATCGGCCGTCTATGTGGGGTATGCCAATGGCGACTTCCTGCTGGTGCGCTCGCTGCGCGGGCCGCAACAGCGCAGCTTCTTTGCAGCGCCACCGGACACTGCCTTCCTGGTACAAACCATCACCGGCACGCCCACCGGCAAGCAAGAGGGGCAATACCGCTTCTACAGCGCCGAGCTGAAACTGCTGGAGCTGCGCGAGCAACCCGACTATCACTTCGATGCCCGCACCCGGCCCTGGTATGCCTCGGCGAACCGGTCGGTCGATCCCAGCATCTCCGCTCCCTATGTCTTCTTCACCACGCGGCAGATCGGCATCAGCCTGTCGCAACGCGCGCGCGCCAGCGACGCCGTCGTGGCCATCGACATGACCCTCGACGACCTGGCCGCCAGCCTGGGCAACCTGCGCCTGACCCCGCACAGCGAGCTGGCCCTGGTCGACGATGCGGGCAAGGTGATCGCCTATAGCGACATGCGCCGCATCCTGGTGCAGGACGGCGACAACTTTGTCTTCCGCAGCTTGCGTGAACTGGAGGTCCCGGCTCTCACCTTGCTGCCCAGACACGCCCGCGAAGGCGGCCCCGGCGCGCTCTATCAAGCCAGTGGGCAGGAGTGGCTGGGATTGTCCCTGCCCTTCGACGTCATCAACGGGCATGCCTTGCACCTGCTCATCGCCGCACCCGCTGGCGAACTGCTGGGCCAGCTGGAACGCAACCGCAAGACCATGGCGCTCATCGCCGTCCTGCTGGTGGTTGCCTTCCTGCCACTGGGCTGGTGGGCCGGCCACGCCATCGGTCGCAGCATGGAAGGCCTGGCACTGCAGGCTGGCCGGATGTCGCGCTTCGACTTCCGCCATATGGGAACCTCACGCAGCACCCTGCGCGAGGTCAACATGCTCACCGAGATGGTGGGCAATGTCAGCCTGACGGTCGAAGCCTTCCTCGATATCAGCGCCATCCTCAGCACCGAGACCCACGTCGAGCGGATGCTGCAACAGGTGCTGGAGAAGTTCGTCCAGGCCACCCACTGCGAAGGAGGCGCCGTGTACCTGTGGCAGCGCGAATCGCAGCAGATGCAGCGTGCCGCGCGCTATGGCCTGCAGGATGCGCTGGGCGACACCATGCCCTACGACCCGCAGCGGGTGACGCCGCCCGACGCGCCTGTGGCCGCCGCTGACCACGGGCGGGTGGAACTGGATCTGCGTGGGCGCAACGGCTCGCTGGAGGGATTGCTGGTGCTGCTGCCGGTCGACGACAGCGCGCATCACGATCCGCGCTTCCTGGCCTTTGCACGGCGCCTGTCGGGCATGCTGGCCGTGGCCATCGAAACACGCCAGCTGATCGCCGCGCAAAAGGCCCTGCTGGAATCGCTGATCCGTCTCATGGCCGACGCCATCGACGCCAAGAGCCCCTATACCGGTGGACACTGCGAGCGGGTGCCGCGACTGGCCATCATGCTGGTCGAGCGCCTGGCCGAAGAGCGCGAAGGTCCCTATGCCAGCTTCCGCCTCAATGAGGACGAGCGCTACGCCTTCCAGCTGGCCGCCTTGCTGCACGACTGCGGCAAGGTCACCAGCCCTGAACACATCGTCGACAAGGCGACCAAGCTGGAGGTGATCCACAATCGCATCCATGAAGTGCGCATGCGCTTCGAGGTCCTGTGGCGCGATGCCGAGCTGGAGCTTCTCAGGCAATTTCCGGCGGGCTTGCCGCCGGAACAGGCAGCCCAGCTGCGCGACCGACTCGACGCCCGGCGCGCACGCCTGCGCGAGGACTTCGCCTTTGTCGCGCAATGCAATGTCGGTGGCGAGACCATGTCGGAGGAGGCCATCGCCAGGCTGCGCCAGATCGCTACGCAGACCTGGCAGCGCCACTTCGATGACAGTCTGGGCCTGGCCGTTGAAGAAGCCCGGCGTCTGGCCGGCGCACGCGGCGGACAGCTCTCGACAGCCTTGCCGGTCACCGAAGCGCTGCTGGCCGATCGCCCCGAACATATCGTCGACTGGGACGACGAACATCGCCCGGCGGTGGAACGCGACAATCCACGCAACACCCTGGGCTTTGACATGGTGTTGCCACGCTATCGGCAGAACATGGGCGAATTGCACAACCTGACGATACGGCGCGGCACCCTGACACCCGAGGACCGCTTCGCGATCAACAATCACATCGTGCAGACGCTGGTGATGTTGAAGAGCCTGCCCTGGCCCGCCTCGCTGCAAAGCGTGCCCGACACGGCCGCCAATCATCACGAGAAGATGGATGGCAGCGGCTATCCGCGCCGCCTCAAGGCCAGCGCCCTGCCGCTGCAGGACCGCGTGATGGCATTGGCCGACGTGTTCGAGGCGCTGACTGCGGCAGACCGGCCCTACAAGCCGGCCAAGACGCTGTCCGAATCGCTGCGCATCATGGCCCGCATGTGTGTGGAGCAACATCTCGATACGGAGTTGTTCCGTTACTTCCTGCGTAGCCGCCTGTGGCAGGTCTATGCGGATGAATTGCTGCAGCCGGAGCAGCGCGATGAGATCGATATTGCAGCGATCGAGGCCTTGCTGGGGACGGCGTGAGCTGCGGTTAGAATGATGCTTTGCCCCGACGGACCGCTACCATTTCTCCCCTGATCCTCTCCGACGACGACGTCGAATTCACCGCCATCCGCGCACAGGGTGCGGGCGGTCAGAACGTCAACAAGGTATCGAGCGCCGTCCACCTGCGTTTCGACATCCACGCCTCGTCCCTGCCGGATGAGGTGAAACAGCGTCTGCTGGCCTTGCGGGATCAGCGCATCAGCAAGGATGGCGTGGTCATCATCAAGGCCCAGGCGCACCGCAGCCAGGAAAAGAACAAGGCGGAAGCCCTGCAGCGCCTGCAGGAAATGCTGATGCAGGCGGCGCAGGTGGCGGTCATCCGCAAGCCGACCCGGCCGACCCGTGGTTCGCAGCGCAGGCGGCTGCAGACGAAAAAACAGCGTGGTGAAATCAAGTCGATGCGGGGCAAGGTGGCGCCGTGAGGGTATGATAGCCACCGCGAGCAAACATCCCCAGCAGGAGCCAGGCATCATGAGCGAACGTCGCGTCAACCCTGTCAGCCCCGTCCATGCCATCAGACCGCTCTCGGAAGTGAGCGTCAAAAGGACTTATTTCCGGCAACTGAATCAATGGCGCAAGATGTCCGAAAAATACGCCAAAGAGAGGAAGGCGCGGGAGGCGAAGGAGCAGGATAAGTAAGTTATCCACCAAATATCCGTTGGCCCCTACTTGGCATATTTCCAGAAACGTCCCTTACCCTCAGCGATCCAGGTCATCGCTTCGTCGATGCGTTTTTTACGCGTCACCTCCGTCTTGGCATCGGAAATCCAGACGTTGTATTCCTTTTGAAAGGATGCCGATTTGCTCTCGAAAATCTGTTTTACCTCGGGATTGACCTGAAGACGTTCAGCGAAGGCCTCAGGTATGTCGACCACTTTGGGGGTCTTGGATTCTCAGGCTGGGAGCTTGATGCCTTGTTCATTGAGCGCAATGGATTCCTTGATCCAGAATTTGAGATCGCGGTCTGACGGCAGATCAGCTATGTCTGTCAGATGCCCCATGAAACGCTTCGCTGCGGGAACACCTGCGTTGGCTTTAAGGCGCGCATCGCTCATCAGCGCATCCTTATGGAAAGTAAAGGAACAGTGCTTCTTGCGTGCCACTCCAGCTCTGCGGAAAAAGTTAAAAGTGCAATGCCGGAAATCAGATTTCGGGCCATCAAATATCTCGGCACAAAGCGGTCAACCGAGATTGCAGATACCGCTGGTAAGGAAGCGCATGCAGAAGAATAAGAACGTCACGCGCAAGGAAATCATCGAGGAATTCGTCAAGGAAGCAAAGCTTTCGAAGGCGGGTGCCTCAACCTACTATCAACTAATCAAAGCGAAGCACAATCAGTAGCTTTCATTAAGCTCATCTTCAATAAAAAATCCCGACAGGATCGGGATTTTGTATCGAAAACCTTGTTCCGGACATTGAAGAATCAGGCCGCAATTTTTTGCTCTTCGATTTTAAATGCCCGAATTGATTCGGGAATACGCAACTTTGGATCCAATACCATGAGCTCTGTACCAACTCTCCTGTCTCTTATACACATCTGACGCTGCCGACGATACACTACAAAAAAAGGGTGGGTGGGGGGGGGGGGGGGGGGGGGGGGGGGGGGGGGGGGGGGGGGGGGGGGGGGGGGGGGGGGGGGGGGGGGGGGGGGGGGGGGGGGGGGGGGGGGGGGGGGGGGGGGGGGGGGGGGGGGGGG
>NZ_JAELUH010000063.1 GCF_016429215.1 Herbaspirillum sp. ASV7
ATCGACGTGGTCACCGCCCTGCACGCCTGCGACACCGCCACCGACGACGCCATCCATTTCGCCCTGGCCAAGCAGGCCCGCTTCATGGTGCTGGTGCCGTGCTGCCAGGCCGAGGTGGCCTCGGTGCTGAACCGCAACAAGGGCAAGTCGCTGACCAATTCGCTCACCGAGATCTGGCGCCACCCGCTGCACACGCGCGAATTCGGCAGCCAGGTCACCAATGTGTTGCGTTGCCTGCAACTGGAGGCGCACGGCTACAAGGTCAGCGTCACCGAACTGGTGGGCTGGGAGCATTCGATGAAGAACGAACTGATCATCGCGCAATACCGCGACCTGCCGCGCCGCCGTCCGGCCGAGCGCCTGCAGGAAGTGTTGCGCACGCTGGGCCTGGAGGAGATGGGCGAGCGCTTCTTCGCGCCGCTGGCAGCCTAGGTGGCGTGGCAGGCGGCGGTCTTGCGCTCACGTGCGGGAACGCTTCTTGCTGGCAATTGCAGGCAATCACAGAGGGATGGCGGCACAGGTGGCGCCGGGGAATCAAGCCAGCCGTATTGCTGCCGATATAGTCGCATTGGAATGAGGCCGCGCGTCAACAGCGTGGGGCCGCAGGGAGACCGGGCGACCGGTTTGGGCAAAGGGGACCGGCCACACGCCGGAAAATGCACATGACGACCGCCATCGAGATGGAATCATTGATCGCCGATAACCAGCAACTGCGCGCCGAGTTGCAGGATCTGCTGCAGCAGGCCCATATCAACCAGTCCATCATCGAACGCCACCAGGCCTTCGACCTCAAGCTGATCGGCGCCAGCGAGTTCCGCGAGCTCATCGAGGTCATGCTCAGCACCATGCCGGGCGTGTTCAACCTGGAGACGGTGACGCTCTCGCTCATCGATGGGGACTATGCGATCCAGCGTATCCTGCGCGACCTGCAGATCGGCATCAACGAGTTTCCCAGGCTGCTGTTCCAGAAACAGCCGCTGGCCTTCATCGACGAGGATGGCCCGCTGGCGGCCGAGAAACCGCGCCTGGGTGAGTACGTGCCGGTCTTGCATGGCCCGCTGTTCCCGCATTACCAGCCGGTGAGCGTGGCCATCCTGCCGCTGGTGCGCCAGCATCGCCTGCTGGGCTACCTGGCCCTGGGCAGTGCCCATGCCGAGCGTTTCACGCGTTCGCTGGCCACCGATTTCATCCAGCGCCTGGCCACCGTGGCCGCGATCTGCCTGGAAAACGTCATCAACAACGAACGCCTGAAGCACATCGGCCTGACCGACCCGCTGACTGGCGTGAACAACCGCCGCTACATCGAGCAGCGCATGGCCGAAGAAGTGGCGCGCAGCCAGCGTGACCGCTCGGCGCTGTCTTGCCTGTTCATCGACATCGACCACTTCAAGCGCGTCAACGACCAGTTCGGCCACCAGAGCGGCGACGATGTGCTGCGCGAAGTGGCTGCGCGCATCAAGAAGGAGTTGCGTCTGTCGGACGCACTGGGACGTTTCGGTGGCGAGGAGTTCGTGGTCTTGCTGACCCATGCCACGCGGGACGATGCGCTGCGTATCGCCGAGCGTATCCGCGCCGGCATCTGCAGCCGCAGTGTGATGATCGAGGGCTCGCGCGATCCGCTGAAGATCACTGCCTCCATCGGTGCAGCCTCGCTGATGCCGCCCGACCGCAGCCGGCCGGCCATGGACGTCAAGCAAGCCATGCTCAAGGCCGCCGACCAGGCCTTGTACCAGGCCAAGGAAGCCGGCCGCAATCGCGTGATGCTGGCGCCGACCGAATAAGCAGCCGGGACTGTCAGGCCGCTTGCGCCAGCGGGCGCCGGTCGCGCACCAGCCAGGGCGTGGCGATGATGAGGGCGCCACCGATCAGGTCTTGCGGCCGCAATTCGGCCGCGCCCAGCCACCAGGCCGACAGGCTGGCCACCAGGATCTCGGCTAGCATCACCACCGCCGTGATGGTGGCCGGCAGGCGTGCCACGCCATATTGCAGGCACAGGTTGGAGATCAGGAACAGCACCGCCCACACTCCCACCAGCGGCCAGGCCGCAGTCGGCACATGGGCCGGCCAGCTGGTCAGGCCGGCCAGCGAGAACCCCAATCCCAGCAGACAGGCCAGCACGGCGCCGCCGCTGAGCATGGCGATGGCGCGGGCGCCGTCGGAGACACCATGCAAGCGCCGCAGCAGGACATTGTTGATCGCGAAGGAAAACCCGCCCAGCACCGCCAGCCAGTCCGGCAGCGTCTGCGGCAGCGGCAGGCCCAGGCGCGGCTGGTACAGCACGATGAAGGCGCCCGTCAGGCCCAGCGCCACGCGTGCCAGCGAACGCGGAGTGATCGCCTCATGCAGCACCAGGCGCGCCAGGATCACGGTCCAGATCGGCATCAGGTAGAACAGCAGGATCACCCGCACCACGTCGCCATAGGCAATGGCAACATTGAAGACGGCGTTGGTCAGCCCCGTGGCCAGCGCCACGCCCAGCAGTTCGGGATGGCGCCACAGTTGTGGCAGGTCACGGTATTTCAACGCCAGCAACATGGCCGCACAGGCCGTGAAGATGGCGGCCGTGGCCCACAGTGGATGCAGGCCCATCGCCTCCAGCGCGCGCATGCCGGTCCAGGACAGGCCCCAGATGGTGGTGTTGATCAATAGCGCCGCGACGGCGGACTTGGGTGGGTGGTGCATGTTCTTTCTTGGGCAGATGGGGGCATTGGCACAATCTACGTGCTCGGCAGGCCGCTTTCGTTCAATCCAGTCAATAGGCTTTATGCACGCTGACTTATAGCTTTCCGTTCGTCCTGAGTAGCCCCGCCAGGGGCGTATCGAAGGCCTGTCTGCGTTTCATGCGTCGCAGCGCCTTCGATACGCCGCTACGCGGCTACTCAGGACGAACGGGGAGGTCCAATGCAAAATGCCGTCCAGTGCGACACTGAACGGCATCTTCGCGGACGATGGCCAGACCTGGCTCAAAGCCCCTTGGCCTCGGCCTGCAGGCGTTCGTATTTCTCCATCAACTGCTCGCGGCTTTCACGCCAGGCCGGGTTGAAGGGGATGCAGGCCACCGGGCAGACCTGCTGGCATTGCGGTTCCTCGAAGTGGCCCACGCACTCGGTGCATTTGTCCGGATCGATCTCGTAGATCTGCGGCCCCATGTAGATCGCCTCGTTGGGGCATTCCGGTTCGCAGACGTCGCAGTTGATGCAATCGTCGGTAATCATCAGTGCCATGACCGCTCCTTCGTCACCACGCGCATTGCGGCGCGCGGCGCCATCCTGCTTGCTTGAACCTTCATTGCCCTACCCTGCCTTTGACTTTCTTAATCTTGCATGACTTCGTCTTGCTTGCCGCGCAGCATCCTACTGCTTCTTGGCGATCTTTTCCTTGAGCCACTTCTCGACCGAAGGGAACACGAACTTGGACACATCGCCACCGAGCTGTGCGATCTCGCGCACGATGGTGCCGGAAATGAACTGGTACTGGTCCGACGGCGTCAGGAACAGCGTTTCCACATCCGGCAACAGGTAGCGGTTCATGCCAGCCATCTGGAATTCATATTCGAAGTCCGAGACCGCGCGCAGGCCGCGCACGATGACGCGGGCGTTGTTCTGGCGCACGAAATCCTTCAGCAGGCCGGAAAAACTTTCCACCTGGACATTCGGATAATGTCCCAGCACTTCATTGGCGATCGACAGGCGCTCCTCGAGCGAAAAGAACGGCTTCTTGTTCTGGCTGTCCGCTACGCCCACCACCAGCTTGTCGAACAATCCGGAGGCGCGGCGGACCAGATCCTCATGTCCACGCGTCAACGGATCGAACGTGCCTGGATATACAGCTGTGACCATGGTGTCTCCTCACCGGCAATTCAATCAGAAGGCGCATTATGCCTCAATTTGGGCGCTGCTTTTGCGTTGCAATAAATGATAGAACACCATGCCTGCCTTGTCCGAGCGGAGCACTTCCCAGGCTTGCATCCAGGCCGGAGCCTCGGCGCCATCGAGGGGGAACTCTGCTTCCACATAAGCCAGCCCGGAGGGTGTGAGCAATTCGATGCAACTGGGCAATATTTTCTCCAGCCAGCCCTGGTGATAGGGTGGGTCGATGAAGACCAGGCTGTAGCCGCCCGGCTCGCGCTGCGCTGCATTGCGGACCGCTGCCAAGGCGTCGCCGCGCACGATGGCAATCGCATCGGCCTTGAGCTTGTCGCGATTGGCTTCCAGCTGGCGCACGGCCGGGCCGCTCTGCTCGACCATCACCACCCGGCGCGCGCCACGGCTGGCGGCTTCGAAACCGAGGGCGCCGGAGCCGGCGAAGAGGTCCAGGCAGGCTACCTGGTCCCAGTTGCCATCGAGGAGATGGGTCAGCCAGTTGAAGACGGTTTCGCGCACGCGGTCCGGCGTGGGGCGCAAGCCCTCGGCGTCCAGCACCGGCAGCGGCGTGCGCTTCCACTGGCCGCCGATGATGCGGACCTGGTGCGGGCCGCGCGCGGTGGGCCTGGTGGGCTTGGCGGGCTTGCCGCCCTTGTTGTTCTTGTCGTGACTGCTCTTGCTCATGAATTTCCTAGGTTGCTTCTCGGTTGCTGCTCAGTGGCTTATGGCTTGGGGCCGGGCGTCGCGCTCTCTCCGCCGACGATCACGCTCACCAGCGCATCCGCCTGCACATGCTTGCGGAAAGCCACCCGCACCTGCTCGACGGTGACGGCGCGCACGCGCTCTATCCAGTGGTCCAGGTAGTCCAACGGCAGGCCATAGAAACCAATGACGGAGAGGTTTTCCAGCAGCTTGGCATTGCTGTCGATGCGCAGCGCGAACCCACCGGCGAGATTGTCCTTGGCGGCCTTGAGCTCGGCCACGCTGGGGCCTTCCTGCAGGAAACGCTGCAGCGTGGCGCGGGTCACGCGCAGGGCTTCGTCGGTCTGCTCCTTCTTGGTCTGCAGGCCGATCTGGAACGGGCCGGGCTGGGCCAAGGGCGAAAAGCCGCTGTAGACGCTGTAGCTAAGGCCACGCTTCTCGCGCACCTCATCGGTCAGACGCGAGACAAACCCGCCACCGCCCAGCACGTAGTTGCCCACCGTCAGGGCGAAGAAATCCGGGTCGCCGCGCACGATGGCCGGCGCACCGATGAGGATGTGCGATTGCGAGGCCGGGTGGGCGATGCGGATCTCGCGCGCCTCTGGCGCGACCACGGCCGGCAGCGGGGGCAGCGGCGCGCCTTGCGGCAGGTCGCGGGTCAGCGCGGCGGCAATCGCGCGGGCCTGTTGCTCGGTCAGATCACCGATCATCGCGATGATGGCGCGGTTGGCCACGTAATGGCTGCGGTGGAAGGCCAGCAGGTCGTCGCGGGTGATGGCTTGCACGCTGGCTTCGCTGGCATCGGCGGCATAGGGATGGCTGCCATAGGCCGCCGCCATGAAGGCCTTCTCGGCGATGGCTTCCGGCTTGGTGGCCTCTTCACGCAGGTTGGCGATGGTCAGGGCCTTGTCGCGTTCCAGTCCTGCCTGCGGGAAAGCAGGATGAGCCAGCATGCGCGCCAGCAGGCCCAGGGCCACCTCGCGCTCGGGCAAGGAGGACAGCGTACGCAGGCTCACCCCGGCGCGGTCCTGGCCGGCGCCACCGTGCTGCTGGGCGGCCACATCGGCAAAGCCGTCGAGGATCTGCGCTTCACTCAAGGGCGCGGCCGTACCGCCGTCCACGCCGCGCGTCAGACTGGCCACGGTCAGCTCGGCCAGGCCGGCCTTGCCGGCCGGGTCACGCCGCTGGCCGGCATCGAATTGCACGCTCACATCGAGCATGGGCAGGGAATGGTTGGCCACGAAGAGCACACGGGCGCCGTCGGGCTGGGTCCATGACTGCACGGCCAGTGCGGCCCGGGCCGGCGCTGCGGCCAGCAGGGCCAGGGACGATGACAACAGCAACAGGATGTGTAGCGATTTTTTCATGAAAGACCAGACGGGAAGAACCGGGAGAGAGTGCGCTGATAACAGAGGGAAACAGAGGCATCAAGCGTCCTGCTTTTTGCCCACCTTGTCTCCCTTGCCGATCCAGTCCAGCACCGGCTGCCACTGGTCGAGATCGCGCTGCACCCGCGACGGGGCGACATCCCACAGCGTGAGGCCATGGGCAGCCAGCTGCACGTAATTCTGGGTATCGCGCAGGTAACCCAGCACGGGCAGTTTCAGGCCGTCGATGAAGCGGTGCAATTGCTCGGCCGAGCGGGTGCGGGCATCGACGCGCATGCCGACGATGCCGACGTCGATCTCGCCTTCGCGCACCGCCTTTTCACCGGCCAGGCGACGCAGGAAATCCTGCGTGGCCAGGATGTCGAAGATGGAAGGTTGCAGCGGCACCAGGATCTTGTCGGCCAGCTTGAGCGCATCGTTGAGGCGCCAGCCATGCAGGCCGGCCGGGGTGTCTAACACAACGTGGCTGGTGCCTTTGGGGGGCTTGGCGATGTAGTCCTCGCTGACTTCCCAGGTGACGATGGGGCGGGCCTGCGGCGGGCGGATATCCAGCCAGGCGCGCGAGGATTGCTGGCGGTCGATATCACCCAGCAGCACGCCATGCCCGCAGCTGGCGAAATAACCGGCCAGGTTGGTGGCCAGGGTGGTCTTGCCCACGCCTCCCTTGGGATTGGCGACGACGATGACAGGCATGTTTTCCTCCGAGAAGAACAGCGAAACCGATCGGCTATCCGAAATGCTGAAAAATATTTATATCGTCAATGCAGCAGACCCGCCGGCGGCGGTGCCGGCCGCTTGCCCTCCAGCGGCAGCGGGACCAGCGTGGCCACGGTCAGGTTGTCATCCTTGAAGTAGCGCTGCGCCACCGCCTGCACCTGGGCGGCGGTGACACTCTTGAGACGTTCGATGATGCGCTCGATGTTCTTCTGGCCGATGCCGGCCGCTTCCATCATGCCGATCTCCATGGCCTGGCCGAAGACCGAATCGCGCTTGTAGACCTGGGCGGCGATGAGTTGCGTCTTGACCCGCTGCAGCTCCTGCTCGGACACACCCTCGCTGGCCACCTTGGTCACCTCGGCGCGCAGCAGGCCTTCCAGCTGTTCGGTACTGACGCCCTCGGCCGGGCTGCCTTCCAGCGTGAACAGCACCGGCCCGCGCGCCACGCCGTCGTAGCTGGCACCGACTGCGGTGGCCTGGTTGCCGGTGCGCACCAGGTGTGCGCTCAGGCGGGCGTTGTCATAACCATCCAGCACGGCCGAGAGTACATCCAGGGCATAGGCGTCCTGGTCCTGCTCCACATCGCGCAGCGACGGTACCTTGAAGGCCATCACCACATAGGGGTTCTCAGCCGGCGCCTTGACGGTGACACGACGCAGGCCCAGCTGCGTCGGCTCATTCTGCGGCTTGCCGCGCACGATGGGGCGCGCCGGGATCTTGCCGAAATAGGTCTTGGCCAGCGCCAGCACGCGCTGGGCATCGACATCGCCGGCCACCACCAGGGTGGCATTGTTGGGGGCATACCAGCGGCGATACCAGGCGGCGATATCCTGCACGCTCATGTGTTGCAGGTCATCCATCCAGCCCACCACCGGATGGTGGTAGGGGTGCGCGGTCCAGGCGGCGGCGTTGAGGGCTTCGTTCAACAGGCCCATGGGCTGGTCGTCGGTGCGCCAGCGGCGCTCTTCCATGATGACGCGGATTTCCTTGGCGAATTCGCCGGCATCGAACTGCAGGTTGGCCATGCGGTCGGCTTCGAGCGCCATGACCTTTTCCAGCTGACCTTTCTCGATCTGCTGGAAGTAGGCCGTGTAGTCATTGGCCGTGAAGGCGTTCTCCTGGCCGCCCAGTTCAGCCACCAGGCGGCTGAATTCACCGACCTTGTGGTGCCGGGTGCCCTTGAACATCATGTGCTCCAGCGCATGCGAGACCCCGGTGGTGCCGTTGAACTCATCGATGGCGCCGACCTTGTACCAGACCATCTGCACCGCGATGGGCGCGCGCCGGTCTTCCTTGACGATCACCTTCATGCCGTTGCCCAGCACGAACTCGCGTGCCGGCTCGGCCCGGGCCGGTGCCGTGACGGCCACGGCAGAGAGGCCCAGCAGGCAAAACAGGCTCAAAGGGCCGGCGACGAGGAAGGCTCGGATCTTCGATTTCATGGACTGTGCTCTGATAAAATGCAGGATTCATTGACCCTGGCGGCCGCGCGCGGGTCTTGAGGATGGGCAATTGTAACCTGTCCGATGCGCTTGTCAGGGCGCCGGAGCTGCCCTCCCGCCCTGGTCATCCCCTTCCGCCCCCGGCCACAGCCCGAATCCAGCCTATCCGCCATCCGATGTTTAGTTTCTTCAAGAGAAAACCCAAACCGGAAGCGCAGCCCACGCTGCCTCCCCAAGCCGAACCGGCCCCGCAGCCGCTTGCCGCAGCTGCCGACCCTGTAGTGACCGACATCCCGGCACCGGCCGACGCCGCACCTCAGCCCGCGCCCGTGCTTGCGCCCGAGCCGGTCATCCCTGTCGAGACCGAGGAGGACATCGAGATCGTTGCCGCCCCAGCGACCGCACCGGAAGCCAAGCGTTCCTGGCTCTCGCGCCTGAAGGCCGGCCTGTCCAAGACTTCCAGCAACCTGACCACGCTGTTCGTGGGCGCACGCATCGATGACGACCTCTACGATGAGCTGGAATCGGCCCTGCTGGTCTCGGACGCCGGTGTCGAAGCCACCCAGTGGCTGCTGGACGAGTTGAAGAAGAAGGTCAAGGCCGAGCGCCTCACCGAAGCGGCCCAGGTGCGCACCGCCCTGCGCAGCCTGCTCATCGACCTGCTGCAGCCGCTGCAGCGCCCGCTGGTGCTGGGCCGCGAAAAGCCGCTGGTGATGATGATCGCCGGCGTCAACGGCGCTGGCAAGACCACCACCATCGGCAAGCTGGCGCTACACCTGCAGGCACACGGCCAGTCGGTGCTGCTGGCTGCTGGCGACACCTTCCGCGCTGCTGCCCGCGAACAGCTGGCGGTCTGGGGTGAGCGCAACAACGTGGCGGTGATCGCCCAGGAATCCGGCGACCCGGCTGCGGTAGCCTTCGATTCGGTCCACTCGGCCCAGGCACGCGGCACCCATGTTGTGATGATCGATACCGCCGGCCGCCTGCCGACCCAGCTGCATCTGATGGATGAGCTCAAGAAGATCAAGCGCGTCATCGCCAAGGCCATGCCCTCGGCCCCGCACGAGGTGCTGCTGGTCATCGACGGCAACACCGGCCAGAATGCGCTGGCCCAGGTCAAGGCCTTCGACGATGCGCTGGGCCTGACCGGCCTGGTGGTGACCAAGCTCGACGGCACCGCCAAGGGCGGCATCCTGGCGGCCATCGCCAAGACCCGCCCGGTGCCGCTGTACTTCATCGGCGTGGGCGAGCAGATCGAAGACCTGCAAGCCTTCAACGCCACCGAATTCGTCGACGCCCTCCTGAGTTGATCCGATGATTGAATTTTCCCGGGTTTCCAAGCAATACGCGCGCGAGGTCTATGCCTTGCGCGACATCTCGCTGTCGGTAAAGAAGGGCGAATTGATCTTCCTGGCCGGGCCCTCCGGCGCCGGCAAGTCCACGCTGCTGAAGATGATCGCGGCCATCGAGCGCCCCACGGCGGGCAAGCTCTCGGTCAACGGTACCGACATCGGCGGCATCAAGGCCTCCGGCCTGCCCTATCTGCGCCGCAACCTGGGCCTGATCTTCCAGCAGCAGAAGCTGCTGCTGGACCGCAACCTGCTGGCCAATGTGATGCTGCCGCTGATCGTCACCGGCGCCTCCCGGGGCGACGCCGAAAAGCGCGCCCGTGCCGCGCTGGACAAGGTCGACCTGCTCGACAAGGCCCAGTGCGAGCCGCTGGAACTGTCGGGCGGCGAACAGCAGCGCGTGGCCATTGCGCGCGCCATCGTCAACCGGCCGCAGATCATCCTGGCCGACGAGCCCACCGCCAACCTGGACCGCGCCAATGCCAACAAGGTGCTGGCGGCGCTGAAATCCTTCCATGGCGTGGGCGTGACCTGCCTGATCTCGACCCACGACGAGCAATACCTCACCGGTGCCGACCGCATCGTCTACCTGGACCGTGGCCGCATCGTCGATGGCTGGCACAACGGCGTGGCCAATCCCGTGGAGGTATCGCCATGAGCTGGATCACGCAGCATCTCAATGCCGCCGGTGACGCCCTGCGCCACCTGCTGCGCTCGCCGGGCAACTTCGTGCTCAACGTCCTGGTGGTTTCGATTGCGCTGGCGCTGCCCTTTGCCGGCCTGTCGGCGCTGGAGAATGTGCGCCCGATCTCGGACCAGATGTCGGTGGAGCCCGAGATCAGCATCTTCATGAAGCCCGACGCCGGCCGCGAGGCGGCGCAGGCGGTGGGCAAGACCATTACCCAGGTGTTGAAGGACGGCAAGACGGTCGGCAAGGTGGAATTCATCCCGCGCGAAAAGGCCTTCGATACCTTGAAGAGCAAGACCGGCCTGGCCGACGTGCTGGCCACGCTGGGCAGCAATCCCTTGCCGGACAGCTTCGTGCTGCGCCTGCCGGGCTTCGAGAATGCCATGGATGCCGGCCGTGTCGATGACATCGCCCAGCAGCTGAAGAAGCAGCCGGGCGTGGATACGGTGCAGATCGATTCCGAATGGGTCAAGCGCCTGGCGGCGCTCTTGCGCATCCTGCGGCTGGTGCTGCTGTTCCTAGGCATCACGCTGGGTGCGGTGGTGGTGGCGGTGGTGTTCAACACCATCCGCCTGCAGGTGATGACGCAGCGCGATGAAATCGAGGTCTCGCGCCTGTTCGGCGCGACCAACTCCTTCATCTACCGGCCCTTCTACTACACCGGTGCCCTGCTGGGCATCTGCGCCGGGCTGGTGGCGCTGGGCCTGGTGGTGGCGGCGCAGCAACCGCTCAATACGGCCATCCTGGATTTCGCCCACCTGTATGCCTCCGAATTCCAGCTGGCCCTGCCCAGTCCCACGGCCATCGCACTCCTGCTGGCGGTGAGCGCCTTGCTGGGGCTGTTCGGTGCGATGCTGTCGGTACGCAGGCAGTTGGCGCGCAAGGCTTGAGGCTGGCGACTGCCAGTCGCTAAACGACGGCTACCGCTTTCCCGGTGGCCGTTTTCGTTTTCATTGCACCATGCACCGTGCCCCCTGACGGATTGCGCTGGCTCAGTAGAAGTAACGCTGCGCGATCAAGCGCTCCCTGTGCTTGCGGTGGGGCTTTCCCTGTTGACCAAGCCGATCAGCCAGATCGAGGATAGTGCGATAGCTTCCTGCTGCCCCGCCCAGACGCCGATAGACAACCAGTGCTCGACGGTCCAGCAAGACCTGGAGTGAGCACCAATGGTCGCTGTTTCGGATGTAGGTCGAGATGTCTGGATCAATCCAGCCAGCAAACCAGCACATGTTGTCTGCAAAGCATCGCAGACTGTTGACCGTATGACGCGGCCGGCGTGGAAAATACCCGATGACGCCTGCACGGTTGAATTCCGGCGTCGCCCAGAGGGCGTCGTGGTGTCCGATACGGTTACGCACCTCCCTGAACCTCTTGAGCAGGTCGATGATGCGCTTTCTGAACGCAGGGCTTCCATAGGGAGTGACCAAGGTATCAGGGGCATGGGGAAAGACCTTGGCCAGGATCCTTTCCTGCAGTCCCTTCGGCTGCGACTGATGACTCAATCCGCCGATCAATACCTCCCAAAAGCCGAGGGGCAGCGCCGCCACGATATCGTCGGGGGTGAGTACATGGCCACCTGGTTTTCTAGCTTTGATTTTTTGCATCACGACAGCCACATCGTCCTTGGACTTCGGTGACAGCTTGTGCCGTGCCGGCAGGAGCGGTGGAGCTGCTGGCTGGATGGCATGGATGGGATTGCATCGTGGCATCATCCAGTCAATGGAATCGGCCTTGCCGAAGTAGTGCGACAGTGCCCGATGGAGCGCGTTGCGCAGCGCTACCTCGAAATCGGCGAGGATGGGAAGCAGTCCAGCTCCGATGGCCTGGTTCCAGGCATAGCAGCCCAGCAGGTCTTTCTCCGAGATGGTCTGAAAGAACGCCTCGAAGGTGGCTAACCGCGGAACCGAAAGGTGTCTGAGCATGTGCTATGTATGACTATCCCGTTGCTGGTGCTATACTCGAATGCATTGAGACAAGGGTTTTCCGGGTAACCGGTCGTGCCCTTGTAAATTGAGGACAAAGCCCGCTAATGCGGGCTTTGGACTTTCCGGAAAGAAATTTTATCGTCCGGGCTCGCCTGCAACAATAAATCCCCCCGGCCAAACGACTTCCTTTCCGGTTTCCCCGCGATTGTTCTAGCACATGGCCGGCCATGCCCTACAAGACCCGGATCTGCCCGCCTGGATCCGACTGGTGCACTGCATAAATTGTTACAAGTTTCTGGCCCCCTTTTGACCCGCATCGCAACTTTTGTCGTCCAAAGGCGACTAAGATGGAGGGGAAATAATGCAATGGTTGATTCACAGGCAATAGATTTACTCTATTGAGACTTCCCGATCATGCTATTAGCACTCCGGGGTGACGAGTGCTAGAATACCTTATCGAATTGCTCCAGTTTTAGCTGGGCACTGCAACAAACGACGAATGGGCGTATTGCTGCGCTGGCCGAATCGGCGCCGACGTCCAAGCCTACCGCTTCATACTGTTTCCGGAAGGAACAAGGAGAATCCATGAAAACTGCGTCTGCACAAACTGCACTCATGCCTGCCGAGTCCAATGCACTCGCGCTGGGTTTTTCCGGCAGCCTGGGCAATATCGACGCGTATATCTCGGCAGTGAACCGCCTGCCCATGCTGACCCAGGAAGAAGAGGTCAAGCTGGCCCGCGACCTGCGCGAAAAGAATGATCTGGGCGCTGCCCAGAAGATGGTGTTGTCGCACCTGCGCCTGGTGGTGTCGATCGCGCGTGGCTATCTGGGCTACGGCCTGCCGCACGCCGACCTGATCCAGGAAGGCAACATCGGCCTGATGAAGGCGGTCAAGCGTTTCGACCCGGCGCAGAACGTGCGCCTGGTGTCCTACGCGATGCACTGGATCAAGGCCGAGATCCACGAGTACATCCTGAAGAACTGGCGTCTGGTCAAGGTGGCCACCACCAAGGCCCAGCGCAAGCTGTTCTTCAACCTGCGCAGCCACAAGGAAGGTCTGGACGCGATGACGCCGGCCCAGGTCGAAGCCCTGGCCAAGACCCTGGACGTCAAGCGCGAAGAAGTGATCGAGATGGAAACCCGTCTGTCCGGTCGCGACATCGCCCTGGAATCGCCCACCGATGACGAAGACGACAAGTTCGCGCCGATCGCCTACCTGTCCTCGGAAAGCTCGGAACCGACCCGCGTGATCGAGGCCAAGCAGTACGACCGCATGCAGTCCGAAGGCCTGGAAACCGCCTTGTCGAAGCTGGATGACCGTTCGCGCCGCATCGTCGAGGCCCGCTGGCTGGCCAATGATGATGGCTCGGGTGCCACCCTGCACGAGCTGGCCGACGAGTTCGGCGTATCGGCCGAGCGTATCCGCCAGATCGAGGCGGTGGCCCTGAAGAAGATGAAGACGGCACTGCAGGCCTACTCCTGATCAGTCCATCCTCAGTAGCAACAAGAAAGGCGCCCTCGGGCGCCTTTCTTTTTATCCAGTCCGGATCGAATCAGCTCAGCAGCAGCTTGATGTCATGCGCCAGCGTCTGCGGTCCCTGCCCGTGCTTGACGAACAGGCGGATGTGGCCCTGCGGGTCGAATACATAGCTGCCGGCGGTGTGATCCATCGTGTAGCTGCCCGGCTGCTTGCCTGGCACCTTCTGGTAGAACACCTTGAATTCCTTGGCCACCTTCTCGGTCTGCGGCAGGTCGCCGCGCAGGCCGAGGAAGCGCTTGTCGAAGGCCGGCACGTACTGCGCGAGCACTTCCTGGGTGTCGCGCTCGGGGTCGACGGTCACGAACAGCACCTGCACCTTGTCGGCATCCGGGCCCAGTTCCTTCATCACGTTGGCCATTTCCACCATGGTGGTCGGGCACACGTCCGGGCACTGGGTATAGCCGAAGAACATCACCACCACCTTGCCCTTGAAATCGGCCAGGGTGCGCGGCTTGCCGGTGTGGTCGGTCAGGGCGAAGTCCTTGGCATAGTCCAGGCCGGTGACATCGGTATTGTTGAATTTCAGTGCGGGCTGGGAGGGGCCGCAGGCGGCCAGCAACGTCGCGCAAGCGGCCAGCAGCAGCGCCGGGAGAAATCTTTTCATGGGCTTAGAAAGCACGGAACAGGAAGTAGTGGTCCACCAGCAGCACCGCGAACAGGATAGACAGGTAGACGATGGAATAGGCAAAGGCCTTGCGTGCGATCAGGTCGGTGTAGTGGCGATAGATGCGCCACGAGTGCCAGAAGAAGATCGCGCCCAGCACGATGGCCGTACCCAGGTAGATCAGGCCGCTCATGCCGATGGCAAAGGGCAGCATGCTCACCGCCAGCAGGGCGATGGTGTACATCAGGATGTGGAACTTGGTCACGTCCATGCCGTGCGTGATGGGCAGCATGGGCAGGCCGGACTTGGCGTAGTCGTCGCGGCGGTACATGGCCAGCGCCCAGAAGTGTGGCGGGGTCCAGATGAAGATGATCATCACCAGCACCCAGGCCTGCATGGGTACATCGTTGGCGATGGCGGCCCAGCCCAGCGCCGGCGGCATGGCGCCGGCCAGGCCACCGATGACGATGTTCTGGGGCGTGGCGGGCTTGAGGATGATGGTGTAGATGATGGCGTAGCCGACGAAGGTGGCGAAGGTCAGCCACATGGTCAGCGGATTGACCAGAGCGTACAGCACCCACATGCCCAGGCCGCCGATGACGCCGGAGAACATCAGGGTCTGCACCACCGTGATCTCGCCGCGCGCCAGCGGCCGGCGGGCGGTGCGGGCCATGCGCGAATCGATCTCGCGCTCGACCAGGCAATTGATGGCGAAGGCGGCGCCAGCCAGCAGCCAGATGCCCAGCGTGCCGAAGACCACCTTGTGCCAGTCCGGCAGTTCGGGGGACGACAGGAACATGCCGATCACGGCACAGAACACGGCCAGCTGCGTCACGCGCGGCTTGGTCAGTGCCCAGTACTGGGCGATGCGGTTGGGTTGGGCGGTCAGTGTGGTCATGGAGTGACGGGCCTGGCGGGGACCGGTGGAGCGGCGCTGGCCAAGCCTTGTGGAGCGTAACGAGTCTTGTAGTTTAGCATGACCATGAGAATGACCAGCAGGGCCGCCCCGCCGTTATGGACCACGGCAATGGCCAGCGGCCAGTTCAGGTAGATGGTTGCCAGGCCCGTGCACAGCTGCAAACCCACGATGCTCAAGAGCCAGCGCCCGGTCTTGCGCAGCCCGGGATCGCGCAGCGCGCGCTGTGCCAGCCATACAACATACAAGATCACGACAAAGGCGAAGCTGCGATGCACCCAGTGGATCGCCGTCAGCGCCTGGAACGGCAGGTAGTCGCCAGCGGCGGTCATGCCCAGGTGGCGCCAGAGCGTGAAACCATGCTCGAAATCCATGTCCGGCACCAGCTTGCCATTGCACAGCGGGAAATCATTGCAGGCCAGCGCCGCATAGTTGGTGCTGACCCAGCCGCCCAGCGCGATCTGCAGGGCCAAGAGGACAGCGCCCAGCGTGGCCGGCAGCACCAGCGCACGGCCGGCCGGGGTGACCGCCACGTGCTGCTCCTGCCGGGCCGCCAGCCAGGCCAGCATGGCCAGCAGCGTCAGGCCCAGCAACAGGTGGGTGGTGACGATGACCGGTTGCAGCTTCAGCGTCACGGTCCAGGCCCCGAAGGCACCCTGCAGGCAGACGAAACCCAGCAAGGCGGTCGGGAACCAGGGCCGGAACTGCGTCTCGGTCTTGCCGGACTTGATCCAGCGCCACCACGCCACCGCCATCAGCACGATGATCAGCACGCCCACGGCCATGGCGAAATAGCGGTGCGTCATCTCGATCCAGGCCTTGCCCCAGGTGACCGGGCCGGTGGGCATGGCCTCCTGGGCGGCGTTGATATGCTCGTGCGCCAGCAGCGGATTGGAATGGTCGTAGCAGCCCGGCCAATCGGGGCAGCCCAGGCCGGAATCGGTCAGGCGCGTGAAGGCGCCAAACATGATCAGGTCGAAGGTGAAGAACAGCGTCACCCACACCAGCTTGCGATATCTGTTGACCAAGCCCTGCGCGCGCGCCACCAGCAGCAGCGGGATCAGGGAAACCAGCAGGCCGGTCAGGCCCAGTTCTATCAGCGTGATTGCATTCATCGTGTTTCAAACATGGACTGCCGCGCAGCCGGTGCCAACGGATCCATCGGAAGCGCCCGGGGCGATCAGCCGATGGACGAGGCGCGCAGCAGCTTGGCAATGTCCTTCTTCATCTTGTTGGGGTCGGGATCCTTGGGGAAGCGCATCATCAGGTTGCCCAGCGGGTCGATCAGGTAGATGTGGTCTTCCGCCGAGGTGCCGGCATCGACCGGCAGCCAGGCCTTGAGTCGGGTGGCGTCGGCCCTAAGGATATCGGTTCCGTCGTATTCGCGCAGCAGCATCGTTTCCACCGGTGCGTTATCGGTCACCAGCCAGACGCGTTCGACGCGCTCCATCTCCTTGCCCTGCATCAGCCGCAACTGGCGCATGGTGAAGAGCTTCTTGCGGCAATCCTCGCCACAGTCGCCGCGATCGACCTGGAGCATGATCCACTTGCCCTTGTAATCCTCCAGCTTCGCAGGGGCGCCGTCGAGGGCGCTGCTGCCCAGCGGCGGAATGGGATACTGGCGCGGATCGATCAGCGCGCCATAGTTGGTGCGGCTCTGCGGCTTGATCACGTAGTAGGTCAGGTAGGAAGCGATCAGCGGTGCGGCGCAGACGGCCACCACTGCCAACATCTTCCAGCGCCCGGCGCGGCGGCGCGCTTCATCGGTCTTGTTGCCTGCTTCAGGTTTTGTCATTACGGCCACGTCGATATCCCGTCACGATGAAAAAGAGGATGGCCATGGCTGACAGTGCATACCACTGCACGGCATAGCCACGATGGCGTTCGCTGCCCAGCGCCGGGGCCGGCCAGTCGCGCAGCAGGCCATCGGCCGCGCCCGACGTGCCGGCTCGCTGTTCGATCACATAGGGCGAGAGCGTCCAGCCGCTGGCCTGCGCCAGCGCGGTCATGTCCAGGTTCTGCAGGATGGCCTGCGGACGCGGCGCGTCAGCCTGGCCCAGCTGCAGCACATGGCCGGCGTCGCGACGCAGCACACCCTCCACCTGCGTCAGCCCCGCCGGTAGCGGCACCTGCGGCACCCTCGCTCGATCGACCGGATCGCGCGGCGCCCAGCCACGCGCCACCACCACGGCCTGTGTGCTGTCCACGGGCTTGAACAGGGTCAGTACATAAAAGCCCACGGCACTGTCATGCGGGCGGTTCTCGAGGTAGATCGTCCATGGCGCGATGAATTCTCCGCGCAGCATGATATGACGGAATTCATCGGCATCAGCATTGCCGCCGGACGGCAGCGCCTCCAGCGGCGCTTGCGCGGCGCGTGCCTGCATGCTGGCCTGCAGGGCTTCCTTGGCCTGGGCGCGATGCGTCTGCCATTGGCCCAAGGCGAACCCGGCGGCGGCTACTACCAGCGTGGCGCAGAAAGGAACGAGCCTGAAACGGAATCTGGTCGGCATCTGTTGGTTTGGCCTTACAATAATCAGCGACTCATCCTGGATTGATCCGGGACACGACAACAATATCCACCAGGCCGTAGCAGCATACTGCATGCAGGCGGCCGGAGACAGGGATTCTACCCGCATGAAAATCATCGTCGCCATCGCCTTCGTGCTCATCCTCGCCAGCCTGGCCTCGGCGCTGCTGTTCCTCATGCGCGACAAGGGCAAGAGCAATCGCACCGTTCAGGCCCTGACGCTGCGCGTGGGATTTTCGGTGGCGCTGTTCCTGTTCATCCTGCTGAGCTACAAGCTGGGCTGGATACAGCCGACCGGCATCCGCTAGACACGCTCCCCTTCAACGCCCAAGAAAAAGCCGCACCGAGGTGCGGCTTTGGTTTTCCTGGTCCGACGACGGACTTACAGCCAGTACACCACCACGTACAGCCCCAGCCACACCACGTCCACGAAGTGCCAGTACCAGGCCGCGCCTTCGAAGGCAAAGTGATGCGTCGGCGTGAAGTGTCCGCGCAGCACGCGATAGAGCACCACCGACAGCATGATCGCGCCCATGGTCACGTGGAAGCCATGGAAGCCGGTCAGCATGAAGAAGGTCGAGCCATAGATCCCCGAGGTGAGCTTGAGGTTCAGCTCGGTATAGGCATGGATGTATTCATAGGCCTGGAAGCCCATGAAGGTCGCGCCCAGCAGGATGGTCAGGAACAGCCACACTGCCGTCTGCGTACGATGCCCGGCGCGCAGCGCATGGTGTGAGATGGTCAGCGTGACGCCGGAGGTCAGCAGCAGCAGCGTATTGATGGTCGGGATCGGGAATGGCCCCATGGTGGCGAAACTCTCCACGGTACCGGCCGGACCGACACTGCCCCACTGGCCGGCGAAGTCGGGCCAGATCACCTTGTGATCCAGGTCGGCCAGCCAGGGCATGGTGATGCTGCGGGCATAGAAGAGCGCACCGAAGAAGGCGCCGAAGAACATCACCTCCGAGAAGATGAACCAGCTCATGCTCCAGCGATAGGAGAGGTCGATGCGCTCGCCATACAGCCCCGACTCCGACTCGCCGATGGCATCGCCAAACCAGTAGTACAGCACCACCAATACCATCAGGATGCCGAAGATATTGACGTAGGGCGCCCATGACACGCCATTGACCCAGGCCGACGCTCCGATCATGGTGATGAGCATGGAAATGCCCGCCATCATCGGCCAGCGCGATGGCCCCGGTACGAAATAATGTGGCGCCTTGGCTTGCTGAGAACTCATGTTCTTCTCCCGGTACGAAATCCGATTGCTGTTTGCTGTTGCCTGGTATTGCCATGGCCGGTGCCTTCTCCCGACACACCGGCTTCCAGGTTCGGTCTGCTCAAAAACTAGAAATCAATCCAAATCATTTACGCCTCAGCCACCCGCCGCGCTGGCTACCACCACCTTGACGATGACCACCAGGATCGCCACGAACACCAGCGCGCCGATGACGCCGGCGATGATCACGTGCACCGGATTGAGCCTGGCTGCATCCGACTCGTAATCCCGGCGCTTGCGCACGCCGAAGAAGGACCAGAACACCGCCTTCATCGTCGCCCCGAACGAGGCCTTGCGCTGCGCCGCCTGCTTCAGGTCCTCGCTCACTGTCGCTCTCCCGCAGGCTCTCAGCCTGCCGTCTTGTCCTTGCCGTTGATCTCGAAGAAGGTGTAGGACAGCGTGATCGTGGTCACCTCCTTGGGCAACTTGGGATCGATGTAGAACACTACCGGCATCTGCTTGGCCTGGTTGGGTCCCAGGGTCTGCTGCGTGAAGCAGAAGCACTCGACCTTCTTGAAGAAGGCCGCCGACTGCTGCGGCGCGTAACTGGGAATGGCCTGGGCATCGACACTGCGCGCCTGGGTGTTGACCACCTCATAGGTGACCTGTGTCATCTCGCCCGGATGCACCTGCAAGCTGGCTACCGTAGGACGGAAGCGCCACGGCCCCTGGGCATTGCCATCGAACTCCACGGTCACCGTGCGGGTCTTGTCGACCTGGGTATTGGCCGGCGCTTCCACTGTCGCATCCTTGGGCGTGAGGAAGTTCACCCCGGTCACCTCGCAGATCTTGCGATAGACCGGGATCAGCGCATAGCCGAAACCGAACATCAGCACCGCCACCACCAGCAGCTTGCGCAGCATGACGAGGTTCAGACCGCGCTCCGGCGTGGCTTGATCGCGCTCTTCACTCATTTGGCAAACCAGATGCGATTGATGAAGATGCCCACGAAGAAGGCCAGCGCCACCAGCCCCAGCAGCAGGCCGGTGCGTACATTGTCGGGTTTCTTGCGTTCGCTCATGTGCGCTCCGATGTTCTCAGGGCCGTACTGCTCAATGCACCACCGGCGGTTCCTCGAAGGTATGGAAGGGGGCCGGGCTGGGCACCGTCCATTCCAGGCCTTCGGCGCCATCCCAGGGCTTGGCCTCGGCCTTCTTGCCACCCTTGATGGAGGGGATCACCACGAAGAAGAGGAAGTAGACCTGGGTCAGCCCGAAGCCGAAGGCGCCGATCGAGGCGATCATGTTGAAGTCGGTGAACTGCGCCGGGTAATCGGCATAGCGACGCGGCATGCCGGCCAGTCCCAGGAAGTGCATCGGGAAGAAGGTCACGTTGAAGGTGATCAGCGAAGCCCAGAAATGGAACTTGCCGCGCCATTCGTTGTACATGAAACCGGTCCACTTCGGGCCCCAGTAGTAGAAGCCGGCGAAGAGCGCGAACAGCGAGCCGGCCACCAGCACGTAGTGGAAGTGAGCCACCACGTAGTAGGTATCCTGCATCTGGATGTCGATCGGCGTGACCGCCAGGATCAGGCCGGTGAAACCGCCCATGGTGAAGACGAAGATGAAGCCCACCGAGAACAGCATCGGCGTCTCGAAGGTCATGGAGCCACGCCACATGGTGGCGATCCAGTTGAAGATCTTCACGCCGGTAGGCACGGCGATCAGCATGGTGGCATACATGAAGAACAGCTGCGCGGTGACCGGCATGCCGGTGGTGAACATGTGGTGCGCCCAGACGATGAAGGACAGGATCGCGATCGATGCAGTCGCATACACCATCGAGGCATAGCCGAACAGCGGCTTGCGGGCGAAGGCCGGGATGATCTGCGAGACGATGCCGAAGGCCGGCAGGATCATGATGTAGACCTCGGGGTGACCGAAGAACCAGAAGATGTGCTGGTACATCACCGGGTCACCGCCACCGGCGGCGTTGAAGAAGGAGGTGCCGAAGTGACGGTCGGTCAGCGTCATGGTGATGGCGCCGGCCAGCACCGGCATCACGGCGATCAGCAGGTAGGCGGTGATCAGCCAGGTCCAGCAGAACATGGGCATCTTCATCAGCGTCATGCCGGGCGCGCGCATGTTGAGGATGGTGACGATGATGTTGATCGAACCCATGATGGAAGAGGCGCCCATGATGTGCATGGCGAAGATGCCCATGTCCATGCCCGGCCCCATCTGCGTGGACAGCGGCGCATACAGCGTCCAGCCGGCGGCGGTGGCCCCGCCCGGCACCAGGAAGGAGCCGGCCAGCAGCAGCGCGGCCGGTGGCAGCAGCCAGAACGAGAAGTTGTTCATCCGCGCAAAGGCCATGTCGGAGGCGCCGATCTGCAGCGGGATCATCCAGTTGGCGAAGCCCACGAAGGCCGGCATGATCGCACCGAACACCATCACCAGGCCGTGCATGGTGGTCAGCTGGTTGAAGAACTCGGGACGGAAGAACTGCAGGCCCGGCTGGAACAGCTCGGCCCGGATCAGCAGCGCCAGCACGCCGCCCGAGAGCAGCATGGTGAACGAGAACCAGAGGTAGAGCGTGCCGATGTCCTTGTGGTTGGTGGCGAAGAGCCAGCGACGCCAACCGTGCGGATGATCGTGCGCGTGGTCATGATCGTGCGCGTGCCCATGATCGTGGGAATGGTCGGGTGCGTGATCGACAGTGGTAGTCATGTCCGGTTCTCCAAACGATTACTTGCGGGCGGCCAGCACTTCGGCCGGCTGCACGATGTTTTCCTGGGCCTTGTTGGACCAGTTGTTGCGCGTATAGGTGATGGCGGCGGCGATCTCGGTGTCGTTCAAGACACCCTTCCAGGCCGGCATGGCGTTCTTGCCATTGAGCACCAGGTGGATCTGGTCGGCCTTGGGGCCATTGACCACGGGGCTGCCATCGAGCGCCGGGAAGGCGCCGGGCACGCCCTTGCCGTTGGCCTGGTGGCAGGCCACACAATTGGCGGTGTAGACCTTCTCGCCCCGCTGCTTCAATTCATCCACGGTCCAGACCTTGTTGGGATCGTCGGCCTTGGCGGCCATTTCCTTTTTCTTTTCGTCGACCCACTTCTTGTAGTCGGCTTCGCTGACCACGTTGACGACGATGGGCATGAAGGCGTGATCCTTGCCGCACAATTCCACGCACTGGCCGCGATAGGTGCCGATCTTCTCGGCACGGAACCAGGTGTCGCGCACGAAGCCGGGGATCGCATCCTGCTTCACGCCAAAGGCGGGAATGGTCCAGGAGTGGATCACGTCATTGGCGGTGGTGATCAGGCGCACCTTCTTGTTGACCGGCACCACCACGGGGTTGTCGACCTCGATGAGGTAGTTGTCGTTCTTCTTCAACGTGGGATCGGTCACCTGCTCGCGCGGCGTAGCCAGGGCGGAGAGGAAGGAGATGCCTTCGCCATCGCCCTTGAGGTAGTCGTAGCCCCACTTCCACTGCATGCCGGTGACCTTGATGGTGAGGTCGGCATTGGAGGTGTCCTTCATCGCCACCACGGTCTTGGTGGCCGGCAAGGCCATGCCGATGACGATCAGGAAGGGCACCACGGTCCAGGCGATTTCTACGGTGGTGCTTTCGTGGAAGGTGGCGGCCTTGTGGCCCACCGACTTGCGATGCTTGATGATGGAATAGAACATCACGCCGAACACCGCCACGAAGATCACCAGGCAGATCACCAGCATCATGATGTGCAGATCGTAGATCTGCTCGGCGATCTTGGTGACGGGAGGCTGGAAGTTCGTCTGCAGCACGGCCGGTCCCCCCGGACTGTCCACCACGGCCCAGGCCGGCAAGCCGGCCGCCAGCATCGAGGCACCGATGATCGACGATTGAAGGCGCTTCGCAAGTTTCATGGATTTCCTCAAAAGCCCAAAAATTATAAGAATGAGAGTGCTGCCGTCCCGCCTGTCCTGCCTGCCAGCGCGCGCTCCAGGTCCTGCGCCAGTGCGCGCCGCTCGCCTTGATTGATGAAACGGCCAACTTCCACGCGTTGCCCCCTGCAGTCCAGCGCCACCAGTGCCTGGGGGCCTGCCGGATATGCGATGCGCGTGCCATGCAGCGTTACCAGGTCCAGCTTGGTACGGCTGGTCCGCCCCGCCTGCGTGAGCTCGACGATCAGGCCATCCTCCCCCAGGACCACGACTTCACGATCAGTAGCATGACGGGCGTACACCAGGAAGGCGATGCCGACCGCCGACAATTCAATGACTGAAAATACCAGGATGGTCCATGCGCCATGGAGCGTGAAGCCCAGCGCGACCGTGAGCGATACCGTACAAAGGATTGCGAAGACCCACGCCAGCTGACGTGGCGCAATCGAACAATTGCGCTTCAATATCCATTCCCGCGTCTCCATAGCACCTCGCCAGCATGATAGTCGGTCGAGCGTGTCTCTCTTCGATCCGCAGCAGGAGCTCAGGGATGGCGGCGGCGACGCTGATGAAGCTGGCGCGACTGCCCGATACTGGCGCTATCCGTGGCTATCTGTTTTGCGGTCTTTATTTATTCTTGCTATTTGTTCTAGCTATTTGTTCTTGCTGGAATTGCTTGCTGTGAATTTTTATCCATTTGAGTATAAGGGCTAAACTCGCCACGGATCAAGCACGCACCGCCGCATCGCCGGCCACGCCATTACCGGTCCGTCCGGCGCGCTACCACCTGCCCCGCAAGCCGGCCAGGGGCGTGGTTTTGCGGTCGTGCAGCAAAAACCGCTCCATTCAGGCAGGGCGTAACGATACAGCAACGATGGCGCCGGCCAGATAGCCGGATGCGACTAAGCCTTATATGCGGCCGCCACTATCGTGGCGGCCGCTCGAAACGAATGATGCTCTCGCCAGCCGCCGTGGTCTTGGGGACGGGGCGGAAGGCATGGCCATAGACCACCTCGAAGGTCAGCGGGATCTTGCCATCACGGTTACGCATCGATTCCAGTGCCGCCAACAGGCGCTGGTATTGGTTGCGGCTGAGCATGCTGCGGCGCCGCGTCTCCAGCGGGTTGCCGCCCCAGGCACGCACGTCGTCCAGCAGGCGTTGCGGGGTCTCGTAGGTGACGGTGATGGTCTCCATGTCCATGACCGGCGTGGAAAAGCCGGCATTGACCAGCATGTCGCCGAAGTCGTGCATGTCCACGAAGGGCAAGGTGTGCGGTGCCAGATCGATGCTCTCGAAGGCGCTGCGCACTTCACGCAGGGTGTCGGGCCCGAAGCAGGAAAACATCAGCAAGCCTTCCACCCGCAAGACGCGCCGCCACTCGGCGAAGACGCGGTCGGGCTGGGGATGCCAGTGCAGAGCCAGGTTGGACCAGACCAGGTCCAGCGCATTGGCGGCCAGCGGCAGGCGGGCGAAATCGGCACAGGCCAGCTGCGGACCATTGGCCGCGGGGCCGGAACCGAGCCACTTGTTGATCGAACCGAACAGACGGTTCATCGCCGACTGGGCGCCGCGCTGGTGTTCGGCGGCGACCGCCAGCATGCCGTAGGCACCGTCGATGCCGATCACCTGGGCTTCCGGATAGCGCTTTTGCAACACCGGCAGGTCGGCGCCCTCGCCACAACCGGCATCCAGCACTTCGCGCGGCGCGATCTTGACCAGGGCCAGGCGCTCCTGCATGCGTGCCGACACTTCGCGGCGCAGGAAGTCGGATTCGGCCACGCGTTGTGGCCGGCCGAAGCGGCGGCGTACCAGGGGCAGGTCGATGGGAGCACTCAGCTTGGCGCTGGCGGAAGGCGGCGGCAGGGACATCGGAGACGGCGGCAAAAGAACAACGGTGGGCGAGGGGCGCATCGGCGCCGCCTCGACAGATGAACAGATCGACAGGGGCTGATGCGATAATGCGCGTAGTTTAGTCGAAATCCATTTTTACCGGGCGCACCACGCATGGATGTCAAACCGCCAAAATCCGCTCCTGCCAAGACCGCGGCTGCCGGCTATCGCCGCGCGGGTGGCGTGGCCCCGAAGAAGCCCGCCGAGCCGGGCTGGATTGGCCGCATGCTGGCACGCGTGCCGCCCCTGTTGCCCTCCTCCTGCGCCCTGTGCGGCGCCCCCGGGCGCGAGAACCTCTGCATGCCCTGCCACAAGCGCTTCTACACGCGCCAGCATCGCCGCTGCATCCAGTGCGCCCTGCCCATGCCGGTGACCGGAAAAGAGCTACGCTGCGGCGCCTGCCTGAAGGACCGCCCGGCCTTCGACGCCACCATCGTGGCCACCGATTACTTCGCCCCCTCGGATCACCTGGCCCTGGCCCTGAAATTCGGTGGCGACCTGCGCCTGGCGCCGCTGCTGGCGCGCCTGATCCATGATGCCACGCTGCGCAATCCGGTCCCCGGCAGCGAGGTGCAGCTGGCCATGCCGACCCTGCTGGCACCGGTGCCACTGGGCCGCGAGCGCCTGCAGGAGCGGGGCTTCAACCAGGCACTGGAGATCGCCCGGCCGTTGTCGCGCCTGCTGGAGATCCCCCTGCACGCCCAGTTGCTGGAACGCAAGAAGGAAACCCAGGCGCAATCGGCCCTGCCGGTGGCTGCCCGCGCCCGCAACATGCGCTCGGCCTTCGCCCTGCCCTTCGCCGCCATGGACCAGGTGCGCGGCCTGCATGTGGGCATCGTCGACGATGTCATGACCACCGGTGCCACCTTGAATGAGGTGGCGATCGTGCTCAAGCGGCACGGCGCCAGGCGCGTGACCAACCTGGTCTTTGCGCGCACCCTGCCGACCTGAGCGCGGGTCGGCATCTTTTTTCCGCAGGAGAGTTTTTTGTTCCACGTCGTCCTGGTCGAGCCGGAGATCCCTCCCAATACCGGCAACATCATCCGCCTGTGCGCCAATACCGGCGCGCAATTGCACCTGGTCGAACCGCTCGGCTTCCCGCTCGATGACGCCAAGATGCGTCGCGCCGGGCTGGATTACCACGAATACGCCAACATGCAGGTCCATCCCGACTGGGAGAGCTTCCTGGCCCATCGCCGCGCAGATCCGCAGTTCGATGAAAGTCGCATGTTCGCCATGACTACGCATGGCTCCACCCCCTTCGCCGGCCTGGCGTTCCGCCCCGGTGACACCTTCGTCTTCGGCTCGGAGACACGTGGCCTGGCGCCCGAGCGGCGCGAGTCCTTCCCCACCACGCAACGCATCCGCCTGCCGATGCGGCCGGGCAATCGCAGCATCAACCTCTCCAATACGGTGGCGGTGGTGGTCTATGAGGCCTGGCGCCAGAATGGCTATGACGGCGGTAGCTGAACAAACCATGCGCCCATGAAAAAACGGCTCCCGCGGGAGCCGTTTTCCTTTGCCTCACAGCCTGCTGCCAGGTCACCCCAGCAACAACGCGTCGTCGGAGAGCTTCTCGCCGCGCGTCTGCTCGAACATCTTGAGCAGGTCCGGCACGTCCAGCCCGGCGCGTTCCTGGCCCGACACGTCCAGCACCACGCGGCCCTGGTGCAGCATCACGGTGCGGTCGCCGTAGTCCAGCGCCTGGCGCATGCTGTGGGTCACCATCATGGTGGTCAGCTTGCTCTCGGAGACGATCTTGGCCGTCAGCTCCAGCACGAAGGCGGCGGTCTTCGGATCCAGGGCGGCAGTGTGCTCGTCCAGCAGCAGGATGCGCGACGGCTGCAGCGAGGCCATCAACAGGCTCACCGCCTGGCGCTGGCCGCCCGAGAGCAGGCCGATGCGGTCGGTCAGGCGATTCTCCAGGCCCAGGTTGAGGATGGCGAGCTTTTCGCGGAACAGTTCACGCATCTTGCCGCGAATGGCGAAGTTGAAGCCGCGACGACGGCCGCGCGCCATGGCCAGGGCCATGTTCTCCTCGATGGTCAGCGCCTCGCAGGTGCCGGCCATCGGATCCTGGAACACCCGCGCGACCAGGCCGGCGCGGTCCCAGGCCTGCTTGCGGGTGACGTCGGTACCATCGATCTCGATCTTGCCGGTATCAACCAGCAGGTCACCCGAGATGGCGTTGAGGAAGGTGGACTTGCCGGCGCCGTTGGAGCCGATCACGGCCACGAACTGGCCGGTCGGGATTTCCAGCGAGAGGCCGCGCAGGGCCGGGTTCTCGATGGGCGTGCCGGGATTGAAGGTGATCTTGAGATCGGTGGCTTTCAACATCTCAGGCTCCCTTCTTCAGCAGTTTCAACTTGCGCTTGCCCATGGGCAGCACCAGGGCCAGCATCACCAGCACGGCAGTCACCAGGTTCAGGTCTTGCGCCTGCAGGCCGATGAAGTCGCTGTTGAGCGCCAGGGCGATGAAGAAGCGATACAGGATCGCCCCCAGGATCACCGCCAGCGTGGTCCACACCAGGCGGCGCGCCGGCAGGATGTTCTCGCCGATGATGACCGCCGCCAGGCCAATGACGATGGTGCCGATGCCCATCGAAATGTCGGAGCCCCCCTGGGTCTGCGCAAACAGCGCGCCGGCCAGCGCCACCAGCGAATTGGCCAGCGCCATGCCGGCCAGCGTGGCGCGGCCGGTGGCGATGCCCTGGGCGCGCGCCATGCGCGCGTTGGCGCCGGTGGCACGCATGGCCAGGCCGATCTCGGAGGAGAAGAACCAGTCCAGCAGCAGCTTGGCGGCAATCACCACCACCAGGAGGATCAGCGGACGGCCCACATAGTCGGGGATCCAGTCCGGCTGCAGGATGGTGAAGATGGTCGGTTCGGAGATCAGCGGCACGTTGGGCTTGCCCATCACGCGCAGGTTGATCGAGTACAGCGCGATCATCATCAGGATACTGGCCAGCAGGTCCATGATCTTCAGGCGCACGTTCAGCCAGGCCGTGGTGAAACCAGCCAGGGCACCCGCCAGCAAGGCGACGAAGGTCGCCAGGAAGGGGTTGTAGCCGGCGGCGATCATGGTCGCGGCCACGGCGCCACCCAGCGGGAAACTGCCATCGACGGTCAGGTCAGGGAAAACCAGAATGCGGAAGGAGATCAGCACTCCGAGGGCCACGAGGCTGAAAATCAGGCCGATTTCCAGTGCGCCCAAGAGGGTATACAGCGACATAAAAGGACTTTCTTAAAAAACACATTCGGCATTGCGCGGTACGCTAATGCCGAATGTCTTCTGCGTTGCGCCGTCAGCCGCAGGGGTGGTGCGACTGCCGGCGATGCACGTGTGGCCCGGTGGGGGCCGGCTTCAGTTAAGGACCTTGGTGGCCGACTTCAGGAACTCCGGCGACAGGGTCACGCCTTGCTTCTGCGCGGCCGCGGTGTTGACGTACAGCTCCAGATTCTTCACGGGCGAGGAAGCGATCTCGCCCGCCTTCTCGCCGCGCAGGATACGCGCCACGACCTTGCCGGTCTGGCGCCCCATGTCATAGAAATTCACGCCCAGGGCCGCGACCGCGCCACGCTTGACGCTGCCGGTATCGGAGGCGATCAGCGGGATCTTGGCATCGTTGCAGACCTTGGCCAGCGATTCGAAGACCGACACCACGTTGTTGTCGGTGGTGGTGTACATCACATCGATCTTGCCGATCAGGCTCTTGGCGGCCGGGGCCACGTCCACCGAACGCGGCGCGGCGGCTTCCACCAGGGTCAGGCCCGCCTTCTGCAGCTCGCCCTTGATGTTGTTCAGGGCCGAGACGGAATTGGCTTCGCCCGGATTGTAAACCACGCCGACCCGCTTGGCCTCGGGCACCACGCGCTTGATGATCTCGACCTGCTTGGCCGGATCGAGCATGTGCGACAGGCCGGTCACGTTGGTGCCGGAAGGCTTCCAGTCCTTGACCAGCTGGGCGGCCATGGGATCGGCGATGGCCGAGTAGACGATGGGAATGGTCTTGGTCGCGGCCACCAGCGGCTGGGCCGAGGGGGTGCCGATGGCGACGATGACGTCGGGATTGTCACCCACGAACTTCTTGGCGATCTGGCCCGCCGTGCCGGCGTTGGCCTGGGCGCTCTGGAAATCCCACTTCAGGTTCTTGCCCGGCTCGAAGCCTTCGGCAATCAGTTCATCCTTGGTGCCGTCACGCACGGCGTCCAGCGCCGGGTGCTCGACGAAGGAGGTGATGGCCACCACCTTCTCGGCGGCCAGCGCCGAGGCGCAGATGGCGCTCAGGGCCAGCGCACCGGCGATGGCGCGCAATGACTTGGATACTGCAAACATGGTCCTCTCCTCTTTCATGGTGGTCGGCACCTCGGCCTGTTCTTGGCCGGGCCCCTTATTCGTATGGGACGAACGGTCTTGCCTGCGCCAGATAAAGACGATCCCGCTCGCAAGCGGGATCCTCGGGCGTCGAATCGGTTATTGCTTGATGACGGTCTTGGCCGAGCTGACCAGTTCCGGTGCCAGGGTCACGCCCTGCTTCTGGGCGGCGGCGGTATTGACGAACAGCTCCAGCTTGCTGCTGGTGGCCGAGGGAATGTCACCCGGCTTTTCACCCTTGAGGATGCGGCCGACCACCTTGCCGGTCTGGCGACCCAGGTCGTAGTAGTTCACGCCCAGGGCGGCGATGGCGCCACGCTTGACGCTGTCGGTGTCGGAGGCCACCAGGGGGATCTTGGCATCGTTGCCGACCTTCACCAGGGCTTCATAGGCCGAGACCACGTTGTTGTCGGTATTGGTGTAGATCACATCGACCTTGCCGATCAGGCTCTTGGCGGCGCTGCCGACGTCCACCGAACGGGGCGCGGCGGCCTCCACCAGGGTCATGCCGGACTTGCTCAGCAGTTCCTTCAGGGCCTTGACGACCACGGCCGAGTTGGCTTCACCGGGGTTGTAGACCATGCCCACGCGCTTGGCATTGGGCACGACACGCTTGATCAGCTCGACCTGCTTGTCCAGTTCCAGCAGGTCCGACACGCCGGTGACGTTGGTGCCGGAAGCCTTCCAGTCCTTCACCAGCTGTGCGGCGACGGGGTCGGTCACGCCGGAATAGATCACCGGAATCGACTTGGTAGCGGCCACCAGGGCTTGCGCCGACGGGGTGGCGATGGCCACGATGGCATCGGGCTTGTCGCCCACGAACTTGCGGGCGATCTGGGCGGCGGTGCCGGTATTGCCCTGGGCGCTCTGGTATTCCCACTTCAGGTTCTTGCCGGCTTCGAAGCCTTCTTCCTTCAACTCATCCTTGACGCCATCACGCACGGCATCCAGGGCCGGGTGTTCGACGATGGCTGTCACGGCGACCGACTTGTCCGCCGCCATGGCGGGGGCAGAGCACACGGCAGCCAGGGACAGGGCGGCAACCATGGCGCGCAGCGTCAGCTTGTTGTTGTAGGACATGCAGTCTCCCTTGGAAAAATGGATGGAATACCCGAAAAGACGCTAAGTCTAGCCTAGCGCATCTGAACAATCAATTTGCATGGCGGCATGGCCAAAACGCCAGGCGCCAAGCCTGCGCCACGATTTCCGAAAAGCAACAATTTATCAGCGACAACACTCGCATTCCCGCCGTGCCGGCTCCGATCCTGGCCACATAGTCAGTATTGACCGGGCGCAGGCGAGGGCCGGCCCGGCATTGCTATAATCCCAGCCCATGCCTTCCCGCCCTTCCCTGCCGCGCTACGCCCCTCGCCGCCCCCGGCCGCGGGTGTGGCTGAGCCTGTGGCTGGTGCTGGCCATGCTGGCCGCGCCGTGGCAGGCGCAGGCCGTCGGGCAAGGTCGTGGCGAGAGCCGCGAAGGCCGCAATATAGGCGTCATGGCCATCTGCAGTGTGGCCGGCGGCGCACCCGGCAGCGCTCCCGCCCATCCGGCGGCCGGCCACTGCAACCTGTGCTGCACCGGTCAGGCAGCCACCACGCTGCCCCCCTCGATGCCGCTGGCGGCTGCGGCCTCCGGCATCAGTTACCCGCTGGCAGCGGCCATCCCCACCCTCCGTTCGGCCAGCCTGGCACCGGGCAGCGCGCAGGCGCGTGCGCCACCGGCCTGATCCTCCTCCGACCCGCTCGCAATACCCAGGAGGCACAGGCGCAGTTGCGCCGGCCTCGCCAATGAAGATCAACCAGGATAGAAGACCATGAAACAGCTTTTCCAACGCCTCGCTCTTACCGCCGCCCTGCTGGGCAGCGCCGCCCTGTCGCACGCCCATGAATACAAGCTCGGCCAGCTCGACATCGGCCATCCCTACGCCCGTGCCACCGTGCCCGGCCAGCCGGCTGCCGGTGCCTACCTGAGCATCGAGAACAAGGGCAGCGCGCCGGACCGCCTGGTGGGCGTGTCCTCGCCGGTGGCCAAGTCCGGCGAGATCCACACCATGTCCATGGAAGGCAATCTGATGAAGATGCGTGAAGTCGACGGCGGCCTGGAAGTCAAACCCGGCCAGAAGATCGCCATGCAGCCGGGCAATGGCTACCACATCATGCTAATGGGCCTGTCGCGTCCGCTCAAGGCTGGCGAGAAGGTGCCGGCCACCCTGACCTTCGAGAAGGCTGGCAAGATCGACGTGACCTTCAACGTGGAAGACCCGGCCGCTGCAGGCAAGGATGACATGGGTGACATGAAGGACATGAAGGGCCATATGCACCACTGATCAGCCCTACCGCGCTGAAACGACAAGGCCGGCAGCGAGCGTAGCGCTCCTGCCGGCCTTGTCATTGGCGGCCTGCTCGGCGTGGCTCAGCCGGCCAGCTTGCGCACCTTGGCCAGCAGCTTGGTGGTGGAGCGGTCGTGCTCGAAGGCGATCGCCAACACCTGCCCACCATAGGCAGCCACGGCCTGGCCTTCCGGGATGGCCTGCATGTCGTAGTCGCCGCCCTTGACGTAGATCTCGGGACGGGCTTGCTGCACGGCTTCCAGGGCGGTGTCTTCATCGAAGGGGACCACCAGCGAGACCGATTCCAGCGCGGCCAGCACGGCCATGCGGTCTTCGCAGGTATTGATGGGGCGGTCATCCCCTTTGCCCAGACGCTTGACCGAGGCATCCGTATTGGCCGCCACCACCAGCGAAGCGCCCTGGGCGCGGGCCTGGGCCAGGTAGGTCACATGACCACGGTGCAGGATATCGAACACGCCATTGGTCATCACCACCGGCTTGGGCAGTTGGGCCACGCGCTGCTTGAGTTCTTCGCGGGTGCAGAGTTTGGATTCGAAGTCGGCCATCGTGATGTGCTCGGTTGGACTATGGGGTTGCTCGGAACGGAACGTCGCCCGTGCCATGAAAAAAGCCGCAACCTCGGTTGCGGCTTGCGATTGTACTGCCTGTGCTACCCGGTGTGCTGCTTGCGCACTCAGGCTGCGGCAGCACCCGCCGGCAGGATGCGCTGGGTGACTTCCTTGCGGTAGCGGTTCAGTTCCTGGACGTTGCTGAAGGTGCGTTCGAACAGCAGCGACATGTTGTGCAGGATGCGGTCGACGACCTTCTTTTCCCACTCGCCATCGAACTTGATCTGGTTGTCCAGCCAGCGCTCCAGCCATTCCGGATCGGGCAGGCGGCTCTGCACGGTGTCGTTGGGGAACAGCGCCTGGTTCACGTGCAGGTTGGTGGGGTGCAGCGGCTTCTCGGTACGACGGGCCGATGCCATCAGCACACCGATCTTGGAGAAGGCGGCACGGGCCTT
>NZ_JAELUH010000064.1 GCF_016429215.1 Herbaspirillum sp. ASV7
AACGGAGTCTCGTGGGCTCGGAGATGTGTATAAGAGACAGTTCCTGATCCGTCTTGGTACGCACCGACGCGGGCACCCTCCGAAGGAGGGCGGAGGCAGCAGCGGTCGCCTTCTTTTGCTTACTTTTCTTGGCGAGACAAGAAAAGTGAGCGGCTGCCGGGCCGCCCCCGGCGCGTCCTCCCGACCGGAGAAAGATAAGTATTAAGCTAGAGCGCACACAAGTATTCCGTGCAAACGGCCCAGGAAGCCAGCCCCAACAGCAAAGCCAAGCAAGACCAAAAACAAGCAATAAATCAGGAAATAGCAGGAGGAAACTGCTCCCGCATGACCCGCTTGTTGAGCTTACCCACGCTAGTACGCGCCAGTTCAGTAACGAAGCGCACCTGATCCGGCACCCCATAGCGAGAAATCTGCCCAGAATCAGCCGCCGCCATCACATGCTGCCGAATATCCTCCTCCGTCACCCCCGAGGCAGCAGCATCCTTCTTGAGCACCACCAGCGCCAACGGCCGCTCCCCCCATTTCCCGTCCTGGATCCCGATGACAGCGGTCTCCGCCACCGCAGGATGGCGCGCGATGATGTCCTCGATCTGCAGCGAGGAAACCCATTCGCCGCCGGTCTTGATGACATCCTTGATCCGGTCGGTGACTTGCAGATAGCCCTTGGCATCGATATGCCCGATATCCTGGGTATGCAGCCAGCCGCCGCGCCAAAGGTCTTCGGAGGCTTCGGCCTGATGCAGATAACCCTGGGTCAGCCAGGGCGCGCGCACCACCACTTCACCGGTGCTCTGGCCATCGCGCGGGCAGTCGTTCATGTCGCCGTCGACCGTGCGGATCGCCACCAGCGGAATAGGGCGTCCGGTCTTGACGCGGATGGCGGCTTCATTCTCGCCCCCCAGCTCTTCGGTAGGCACCTGCGCCAGCGTCAAGATCGGACAAGTCTCCGACATGCCATAGCCGGTGAAGACATCGATGCCCCGGTCGCGCGCTGCACGCGCCAGGCTGCCCGTCATGGCCGAGCCGCCGATGATCATCTTCCAGCCCGACAGATCGACCTCGCGCGCCATCTCGCAATTGAGCACCATCTGCAGGATGGTCGGTACGCAATGCGAGAAGCTTACCTTCTCGCGCTGGATCAGCTTGCAGATGGTGTCGGGCACATAGCGCCCCGGATAGACCTGCTTGACCCCCGCCATCGTCGCCACATAAGGCAGCCCCCAGGCGTGGACGTGGAACATCGGTGTCAGCGGCATGTAGACGTCGTCCCGGTGCAGGCGTCCCTGCTGCGGTGCCAGCGCCAGGCCGGCAGTGGTGCCCAGGGTGTGCAGCACCAGTTGCCGGTGGCTGAAGTAGACCCCCTTGGGCAGGCCGGTGGTGCCAGTGGTGTAGAAGGTGGTGGCGCGGGCGTTCTCGTCGAAGTCGGGGAAGTCGTAGGCGGCTTCGGCCTTGGAGAGCAAGTCCTCGTATTCACCGGCAAAGCCCGGGCCTTTCGGGCAGGGCGTGCCGTCGTCGGTGAGCACCACGCAGCGGGTGAGCGTGTTGAGCTCGCCACGGATCTGCTTCAACACCGGCATGAAGTCCGAATTGACCAGCAGCACATCGGCCTGCGCATGGTTGAGCGTGTAGGCGATCTGCTCCGGCGAGAGCCGCACGTTCACCGTCTGCAGCACGCAACCCATCATTGGGATGGCAAAGAAACATTCCAGGTAACGGTGGCTGTCCCAATCCATCACGGCCACCGTGTTGCCAGCCTGCAGGCCCATTTCCTTGAGCACGTTGGCCAGGCGCTGCACGCGCCGGTAGAACTCGCTGTAGCTGTGGCGACGCTCGCCGAAGACGATTTCCTGTTCCGGCGCGGTGGCCAGCGCACTGTGCAGCAATTGCTTGATCAGCAGCGGATATCCATAGGCGGAGGGTGTCTGGCTGATGGGTTGGGGCATACCGGGTCTCCTCTGTGGCGGCGGGGCCGTCCGTTGTTTGAATGAAGCCCGATGATACCGCCAAGTGCCCGCCAGGATGGTCGCCAGGACGACGAAATTTACATGTGGCAATTCGTCGCACCTGGCGTATCGAGCTCAGTCACTTGCTTGATCGCATGTGCTTTTCACGCGGTCAACAGGGAAGGATGGGTTGGTTGAAATGAGCTCAGTGATGACCTTGATGGCCGCCGTGTGAGCCAGGCTTGACGACATCGAGGTCAGCCTTGCCACCGTTGCTGCCGGGCGCACGCGGTGCCGCCGGGGCGGCGGTGTCGCCGTCGCGCCATTCGCGTGCCACCGTGCCGGCCGGGGCGCGGTACCAGCCAGGGTCGCGGTAGTCGTCACGGGCCAGTTGCCGGCGCACCTTGACGGTGCTGAACATGCCGCCCATCTCGATGGCGCCGTAAGGGCCGCGCCCGGTCATCATCGGCAGGGTGTTCTCGGGCAGGGGCATTTCCATGTCGCCCATGGCGCCGCCGGTCTGGCCCATGGCCATGTAGTCGGGAATGAGCCGGGCGATCTTGCCGGCCACCTTGGATTGGTCCACGCCGATCATGGTGGGCAGATCATGACCCATGGCGTTCATGGTGTGATGGGCCTTGTGACAGTGCAGCGCCCAGTCGCCTTCCTCGGTGGCGTCGAACTCGATGGCGCGCATCTGGCCCACGGCGATGTCGGTGGTGACCTCGGGCCAGCGTGCCGCTGGCGGCACCCAGCCACCGTCGGTGCCGGTGACGGCGAATTCGTGGCCGTGCAGGTGCAGCGGGTGGTTGGTCATGGTGAGGTTGCCCACGCGGATGCGTACCCGGTCGTTCTGCCGTACCACCAGCGGATCGATGCCGGGGAAGGCGCGGCTGTTCCAGGTCCAGAGGTTGAAGTCCAGCATGGTGCTGACCTTGGGCGTGGCCGCGCCGGGGGCGATGTCGTAGGCGTTCATCAGGAACACGAAATCGCGATCCACACGCATCAAGCCGGGATCTTTGGGGTGCGTCACCCAGAAGCCCATCATGCCCATGGCCATCTGCACCATCTCGTCGGCGTGCGGGTGGTACATGAAGGTGCCGGCGCGTCGTGCCGTGAATTCGTAGACATAGGTCTTGCCCGGCGGGATGGCCGGCTGGGTCAGGCCGGAGACGCCGTCCATGCCATTGGGCAGGCGCTGGCCGTGCCAGTGGACTGAGGTGGCTTCGGGCAGCTTGTTGGTGACGAAGATGCGCACCCGGTCGCCTTCCACCACTTCGATGGTGGGGCCAGGGCTCTGGCCGTTGTAGCCCCACAGGTTGGCCTTCATGCCGGGGGCGATTTCACGCACCACCGGTTCGGCTACGAGGTGGAATTCCTTGACGCCGTTCTTCATGCGCCAGGGCAGGCTCCAGCCGTTGAGCGTGACCACCGGCTGGTAGGGCCGGCCCTGCGCTGGCTGCAGCGGTGGCTGGGTGGCGGCGCTGGCTTGCAGCGGGGCTTCGGGCAGGGTTGCGGCGCCCACGCGGCTGACGGCGCCGGCGGAGACGGCCAGGGCTGCACCTTGCAGGAAGGCGCGGCGGCGGGTATCGGGGGGATTCATGGTTGTGTTCCTTGTGTGGGGCGGCCGCCCAGGGCCAGTTGCAGGCTGGCGTCGGCGATCCAGAAATCGCGCTGGGCATCGATGGCGGCGGTGACGGTGGCGGCCTGTTCGCGGGCGTCGGCCAGCAGGGTGAAGACGCTGATCAACATGCCGTTGTAGCGCAGCAGGTTTTCTTCGGCGATGCGCTGGCGCAGCGGCAGCAGTTCATCGCGGTACTGGCGTGCCAGCACAAAGGCATCCTGGCGCTCGCGCCAGGCTTGACGGGCTTGCGCGCGCGCGTCCAGCACGGCAGCGGCCAGCTTGTGGGCGCCTTGCAGGTAGATCGCCTCGGCCTTGGCCACGCGCGCCTGGCCCCAGTCGAACAGCGGGATCTCCAGCGAGACCTGGTAACCGATCTCGGGCGGCCTGCCGCTTTCGGAGGTGCGCAGCGCGCCCAGGTCCAGCACATTGATGAAGCGGGTGGCGCGGGTCAGCCCCAGTGAGGCTTGCAGGCCATCCAGCTCGGTGCGGGCGGCCTGCACATCCAGCCGTTGCTGCAGGGCCTGCTGTTCGATGTCGCCAGCCTCTTCCAGTTTGGCTGGCAGCTCGGGCAGGCGTTCGGGCAGGGTAAAGTCGGGGGCCATGCCGAGCAGCCGCGCCAGGGCTTCCTGGTCTCGCGTGGCCAGCCGGCGGGCCTGCTGCAGGTCGGCGCGGGCCTGGCCATAGAAGAACTGTTCGCGGGCGGCATCGAGTGCGCTGATGTTGCCGCGCCGGGCCATCTGCGTGGCCAGCTCGTGGGCGGCCTCGGCGGCATCGGCCACCTGTTGCCGGTAGAGCAGTCCTTGCTGTGCCGCCACGGCCTGGTAGTAGGCCTGTCGGGTCTGTGCCGCTGTGGCCAGCACACGGGCGGCCAGTGCCAGGCGCACTTGCTCGAAGCGGCGCGCCTCGATGCGTGAGGCAGCAGGCATCGTGATCAGGCGCATCAGGCCCAGTGACAGGCTGCGTTCGATCTTGATGTCGTCGCCGGCATGGGTGCGCGCAAACGAAAAGCCGGGGTTGGGCAGGCGACCGGCCTGTGCCAGGTCGGCCTCGGCCACGCCCAGCTCGGCGAAGGCGGCTTGCAGGTCGGGGTTGTTGATCAGGGCGATCTGTACGGCGCTGTCGGCGTCGGCCAGGCGTGCGCTCTGCTGGCTATCGGCTTGCAGTAGCTGGGTGACGCGCTCGCGACTGATCTGGTCTTGTTCGGGCGTGCGGTTCCAGACCGTGGTCTGGCCCAGGCGCTGCTGGCTCAACTGCGCGACCTGGCCAAAGCCGGCATCGGGCGTGAGCTGTGCGCAGCCGGCCAGCAGCGCACAGGCGGCCGCTGTCGCGGCGACGCCGCGCAGGGGACGTAATACGGGGGAGATCATGGCATCCTCGTCTGATGATGAACGTAGTCTGCCGCGCTCCGATGAAAGGGCGCAGCAGTTCAGGCGCACGCGGGCGTGCGGTGTCGTCGATCAGGCCAGGGCAGGCGGGCGGTCAGGGTTTTCCGGCAGGAAGCCGACGAAGCCGGAGGTCGGCTGCACGAGGTATTCGCGCGAGGGAAGGTCGGGTGCCGGCAAGGTTGCCAGCGCCAGGGGGAGCAGGGCGCCTACCGTGCAGGCAGCGCAGAAACTGCAGGTGACGTTGGCGTGGTGCTGGTCGTGATGCGCGCGGGCGTCATCATCGCCAGCGGCCACCTGCATCGCAGCGGCATCGTGATGACCATGATGCACGTGTGCATCGGCACTCATGTCGTGCTCCACGTGCTGCATGCTGTCCATGCGATGCTGCTGCACGGGCAACGCCTGCGCCGCTTGCGCCGTGGCAGGCGCGCAGGCCTGCAGCACGGCGGCGAAACCCTGGACGGGAATCGCCAGCGTCAACAGCCAGAGCAGGAGGATTTTTGCGCGCAGCATCATGGGCGCCAGTATAGACCGGCTGCTTGCCCGCGATCAACCCGCCTGCGGGCCGCTACGCTGCGGCAGACCGTGCACCAGGCGCAAGCCGTTGAAGACCACGATCAGGCTGGCCCCCATGTCGGCAAAGACGGCCATCCATAGGGAACTCATCCCCGCCAGCGCCAGGACCAGGAACACCGCCTTGATGCCCAGCGCGATGCTGATGTTCTGTGTCAGTACCGCATGCGCGCGGCGACTGAGACGGATGAAGTCGGGGATCTTGCGCAGGTCGTCATCCATCAGGGCCACGTCGGCCGTTTCCAGTGCGGTATCGGTGCCGGCCGCGCCCATGGCGAAACCGGTGCCGGCGCGGGCCAGTGCCGGGGCGTCGTTGATGCCGTCGCCCACCATGCCCACGCCCTGTTCGCCGTGGCGCCGGGACAGGTCTTCGATGGCGGCCAGCTTGTCGTCGGGCAGCTGGTCGCCGCGTGCATCGGCGATGCCGGTCTGGGCGGCAATCGCCTGGGCCGTGTGCGGGTTGTCACCGGTGAGCATGATGACCTCCACGCCCAGCGCACGCAGCTCGGCCACGGCCTGTCGGCTGCCGGGACGCACGGTATCGGCCACGGCGATGAGCAGCTCGGGACGATTGGCGCGGCACAGCAGGGTGGTGGTCTTGCCCTGCTTTTCGAATTCCTGCAGGCGCGCTTCCAGCGCCGGGCTGCATTGGCCCAGTTCATGGACCAGACGGTGATTGCCGAGGTGGAACATTTCGCCGCCGATCACGCCCTGCACGCCACGTCCGGCCAGTGCCGCGAATTGCTCCACTTCCAGCGGCGTACCGCCATCCTGGGCGGCGATGGCGCGCGAGACCGGGTGGTCGGAGCGGGCCGCCAGCGAAATGGCCAGCTGCAGCAACGCTGCCTGTTCGCTGTCGGTATTGAGCGAGACCACGTCGGTGACCTGCGGCCGCCCGAAGGTGATAGTGCCGGTCTTGTCCAGCGCCAGCGCACGCAGCTTGCGGCCCTGTTCGAGGTAGACGCCGCCCTTGATCAGGATGCCATGGCGCGCCGCCGAGGCCAGTGCGCTGACGATGGTCACCGGGGTCGAGATGACCAGCGCGCAGGGGCAGGCGATCACCAGCAAGACCAGCGCCTTGTAGAGCCAGGGCGTGAAGGCTGCGCCGGCCAGCAGCGGCGGCAGCAGTGCCACCAGCGCCGCCATGGCCACCACGGCGGGGATGTAGTAGCGCGCGAAATTGTCGACGAAGCGCTGGGTCGGGGCGCGCTGGCCTTGTGCCTGTTGCACGCTCCTGACGATGCGCGAGAGGGTGGAGTCGCCCTGCACGGCGGTCACGCGCAGCTCGAAGGCGCCATGTTCGTTGATGGTGCCGGCAAAGACCTCATCACCGACCTGCTTGGCCACCGGAATGCTCTCGCCGGTGATGGGCGCCTGGTTGATGCTGGTGCTGCCCGCGCTGACCACGCCATCGAGCGGCACGCGCTCGCCGGGTGCCACGCGCACGATCGCTGCCAGCGCCACTTCGCGGGCCGGCATGCTGCGCCATTGGCCGTCGGCGTCGCGCACCGTGGCCAGGTCGGGCGTCATCGCCATCAGGCCGGCGATGGCGTTGCGGGCGCGGTCCAGCGAGAGTGCCTCGATCATCTCGGCCAGGGTGAAGAGCACGATCACCACCGCCGCCTCCGGCCACTGGCCGATCACGGCCGCGCCGATGACGGCCAGCGACATGAGGAAGTTCATGTTCAGCGAGAAGTTGCGCAGGGCGATCCAGCCCTTCTTCAAGGTGCCCAGCCCTCCCAGCAGGATGGCCAGCACCGCCAGCGCGATCACCGGCAGGGAGCGGTCGTCGCCGCTGGTCCAGGCCAGCACCTCGGCAGCCAGCGCGGCCACAGCGGCCGCGCCCAGCAGCAGCCAGCGGCGCAGCGGGATACGGTAGGCCGCAGCCTGGTCGGGGGCGTTGCGGGCGGCCTCGGCATCCAGCGAATCGGACTTCACCGCTGGCAGCATGTCCAGCGCCTTGAGGGTGGACACCAGCGGCGCGATCGAGGGCAACTGGTGTTGCACGGTCAGTTCGCGCTGGATCAGGTTGAATTCGAGCAGGCCCACGCCCTCCATCTGTGCAAGGCGCTCGCGGATCAGCTTTTCCTCGGTCGGGCAATCCATCTTCTGGATGAAGAACACGGCCTGCTCGGTGCTGCCTTCCAGGCGGCGCGCGGCCGGAGCGGCCGCAGCTGTGGTAGCAGGGGCAGCGCCATAGGCATGGCTGCCGCAGCAGGTCTGGGCATGCTGGTGAGCATGACCATGCTCGTGGCCGTGTTCATGCCGATCATGGTCGTGATCATGCGGATGCACGTGCGGGTGTGCGTGCGAATGTACGTGTTCTTGTCCAGCCATGTGATGCTCCTTGTGCAGCCAACAGGTTTCAGGGGTATATTTAAAACCCTGAAGTAACTACAAGGTCAAGCACGGAGTGGGTATGGATACCTTAAAGATCGGCGAGCTGGCCGGACGGGCGGATTGCCCCGTGGAAACCATCCGCTACTACGAGAAGGAAGCGCTACTGCCCGAGCCCACGCGTTCGCAGTCCAACTACCGGCTGTATGGCGAGCGCCATGTGGAGCGCCTGCAATTCATCCGCCATTGCCGCTCGCTGGACATGACGTTGGACGAGGTAAGGGAGCTGTTGCGCCTGCGCGATGCACCCGAACAGGATTGCGGCGGCGTCAATGCCCTGCTGGACAAGCACATCGGCCACGTGGCGGAGCGCATCGCCCAGTTGCAGGGCTTGCAGCTGCAACTGCAGCAACTGCGCGCCCAATGCGAGGCCGAGCAGCCGGCGCGCGATTGCGGCATCCTGCAAGGCCTGGCCAACCTGCCCGACGAGGCTAGGCCGGCCAACCTGGGCAGCCATGGCGGCGGCTGCCACTGAGCCTGTGGCGCCGGCTCAGCGCGCCAGCCAGGTCATCACTTCCTCGATCACTTCCTCGGACTTCTCGCGCTGGGGGAAGTGACCGGCGCCCGGGATGAGCACGCGCCGGTAGCCGTTGCCGAAGAATTTTTCCTTGCCCTCCGAGGTGGAGGGATGGTTGGCGCCATCCTCGGCGCCGTGCAGCACCAGCGTCGGTACCATGATGCGCGGGGTCTGCGCCAGCCGGGCGTCCAGCTCGGCGTAGGCCGGGTCGCCCTGGGCGAAGCCCCAGCGATGGCGATAGGAGTGCAGGCAGATGTCGGCCCAGTCGGGATTGTCGAAGGAAGCAGCCGTATTGCCGAATTCGCTGTCGGCAAACTTCCACGAGGGCGACCAGCTATTCCACATGAAGCGCGTGAAGGCGCGCCGGTCGCCGCGCAGTTCGGCTTCGCCGCGCGGGGTAGCGAAGAACCAGTGGTACCAGTAGTTGCGCGATTGCTGCAGCGACAGCTTCTGGTCCGGTGTATTGGTGCCCCAGCCCACCGACAGGGTGATGCAATGCGAGATGCGCTCGGGCGTCTGGGAGGCGGCGATATAAGCCGCGCGCGCACCCCAGTCATGGCCGATGAGTGCATAGCGCTGCAGGCCCAGGGCATCGGCGAAGGCCATCAGATCGGCCCCCAGTGCGGCCAGCTGGCCGCTGCGCGGGGTGTTTTCCGACAGAAAACGGGTCGGGCCGTAGCCGCGCAGGAAGGGGCGGATCACCTGGTAGCCGGCGGTACGCAAGGGCTTGAGGAGGGGATCCCAGGTCCTGACATCATCGGGCCAGCCGTGCAGCAGCACGACCGGCGGAGCATCGGGCGGACCGCTGACCTCGTAGCCGATGCGCAGCTTGTCGGTATCGATGAAGCTCAGATGATTGGACTGGGGCATGGCGGGCGTTCTCCCTGTTGTTGCACGCAGACTTGGTCAAAGAAGCAGGATCCGAGGAGGGAAGATTACCATCTCGGCAATGAACGTGCGCGGCACCCCCGAAAGCGGCGTGCAGAGGAGATTGCTTAACCGTGACGCAGGATCGCATCCATCATCCAGGCGGTCCGCGCCGCACTGGCGCCGCATGAAGGATGGGGCGCGCCAGCGCGCAGGTGCTCGGCCATGTTGGCCACGTGGAACTGCTGGATGGGATCGGGGTTGGGGATGTCCACTGCCAGCTGTTCTTCTGTCGTGGTGAGCACCAGCGGCTGTTCCTCGAATATCGAAAAAGCGATCTTGCCGGCGCTGCCGGTGATCTCGACCCGGTCGGCCCGTTCGAAGCTGCCGAAATGCCAGCTGCCACTGCCGGTAACCCCGCTGTGATAGCGCCAGCTGGCCGCCACCGCGTCGCACGCGCTGTAGAGACCCTGCTGGTTGCTGCTGCTGCCGGCGACCTGTGCCACCTCACCGAAGAAATGCGCAAACAGGTTCAGCCCGTGGCTGGCCAGGTCATCGAAATAGCCGCCCGGCGCGATGCGCGCATCGGTGCGCCAGCGGTAGCGGCCTTGCAGGTCGTCCGGGCCGGGTGTGCGGGCCAGTTGCCAGTGGATATGGCGCGGTGAGCCGATGCGGCCCTCGTCCAGCCATTGCCGCACCTGCTCGAAGCGCGGCAGCGAGCGCCGGTAGTAGGCCACGAACAGCGGCTGTCCGGCCGCCTCGAAGGCGGCCAGCATCTGCAGGCATTGGTCGTGGCTGGGGGCCATGGGCTTTTCGACGCAGCAGGGTTTGCCGGCGGCGGCGACCTTCAGGGCGTAATGCAGGTGGGTGTCCGGCGGGGTGGCGATATAGACGGCGTCGATGCCGGCGTCGTTGATCAGGGCATCGGCATCGCTGAACCAGCGCGGCACGCCATGACGCCGTGCATAGTCGGCGGCGAGGGTGGCGTCGCGCCGCATGACGGCGGCTAGCTCAAAGCCGGGCGTGCGCTGGTAAGCCGGGCCGCTCTTTTTCTCGGTGACGGCGCCGCAGCCGACGATGCCCCAGCGGATCGGTTTCATGCGCCATCCCCGCCTGGTGTGGCGCAGCAGTGGGCATCACCACCCAGGGCATCGAGGATGGGGCAGTCGGGGCGATGGTCGCCATGGCAGTCATGGACCAGTTGTTCCAGCGTGGCCTTCATGGCCTGCAATTCGCCGATGCGCTGGTCCAGTTCGCCGATGTGCGTTTGCGCCAGCTGCTTGACCTTGCGGCTGGGACGCGACTGGTCCAGCCACAAGCCGATCAGGTCACTCACCTGGGCCATGGAAAAGCCCAGTTGCCGTGCCTGCCGGATGAAGCGCAGCAGGTGCACGTCGCGCTCGCGATAGACGCGATAGCCGGCGTCGGTACGGCCGACCTTGGGGATCAGTCCGGTTTCCTCGTAATGGCGGATCATCTTGGCCGAGACGCCCGAGGCGCTGGCGGCTTCTCCGATGTTCATGTCTTCACTCCTTTGCATGGGGTTGCCAGCGGCGCAGCAGCAGGGCATTGCTGACCACGCTGACGCTGGAGAAGGCCATCGCCGCGCCCGCCAGCATGGGATTGAGCATGCCCAGCGCGGCCAGCGGGATGCCCACCAGGTTGTAGATGAAGGCCCAGAACAGGTTCTGGCGGATCTTGCCGTAGGTACGGCGCGAGATGTCGATGGCGTCTGCGGCCAAGCCCGGGTCGCCATGCATGAGGGTGATGCCGGCCGCCTGCATGGCCACGTCGGTACCGGTGGACATGGCGATGCCCACATCGGCCGCCGCCAGCGCCGGGGCATCGTTGATGCCATCGCCGACCATCGCCACCACGCGGGTGCCGTCGGCGCGCAGCGCGTTGACGGCGGCGGCCTTGTCGCCCGGCAGCACCTCGGCGCGCACGTCGCTGATACCCAGTTCGGTGGCCACGCGCTGCGCGGCGCCGCGGTTGTCGCCGCTGAGCATGACGGTGGCGATGCCCAGCCCGTGCAGGGTGGTGATGGCCTCTCGCGCACCGCTCTTGACCTGATCGCCGAAGGCCAGCAGACCCAGTACCTGGACGCCCTGGTCATCATCATTGCGCCGCGCCAGCCAGGAGAGGGTGCGGCCCTGTTCCTGCAAGGCTTGCGCCTGGGCCGCCATGGTCTCGGAGCTGGCTTGCAATTGCTGCATCCAGCGGCTGCTGCCCAGATACAGCAGCTGGCCATCGACGCGCCCCTCGATGCCCAGCCCGGCCACGCTGCGGGCCTCGGTGGCGGCGGGGATCGTCAGGTCCTGGCGCTGGGCTGCGGCATCCAGCACGGCGCGACCCAGCGGATGTTCGCTTCTTGCCTGCAGGGCCGCAGCCAGTGCCAGCAAGGTGTCGGCCTGCACGTCGGGGGCGGCCTGCAGTTCGCTCAGGCGCGGGCGGCCGACCGTCAGGGTGCCGGTCTTGTCGAAGGCGATCACGTTGACGCGGTGGGCGATTTCCAGTGCCTGTGCATCCTTGATCAGGATGCCGTGACGCGCCGCCACACCGGTGCCAGCCATGATGGCGGTGGGCGTGGCCAGGCCCAGGGCGCAGGGGCAGGCGATCACCATTACCGCCACGGCGTTGAGCAGAGCCTGTTCCCAATCGCCTGCAACCAGGCCCCAGCCCAGCAGCGTTGCCAGCGACAGCAGCAGCACGGCCGGCACGAATACCGCGCTGACCTTGTCGACCAGGCGCTGGATCGGTGCCTTGGCGGCCTGGGCCTGCTCCACCATGCGCACGATGCGTGCCAGCACGGTCTCGGCGCCAATGGCCGTGGTTTCGAACACCAGCGCACCCTCGGCGTTGACGGCACCGGCCGCCAGGGTGTCGCCGGCCTGCTTGGCTTGCGGATGGCTTTCTCCGGTCAGCATGGATTCGTCCAGGTGGCTGCGGCCTTCCCGCACCACGCCATCGACCGGGACTCGTTCACCCGGACGCAGCACCACCATGTCACCCACGCGCACCTCCGCCAGCGCGACCTCGAACTCCTGACCATTGCGGCGCACGCGGGCGCGGTCCGGGCGCAGCGCATTGAGGGCGGCGATGGCGTCGGCGGTCTGGCGCTTGGCGCGGCCTTCCAGCCATTTGCCCAGCAAGACCAGCGTGATGACCACGGCCGAGCTTTCGAAATACAGGTGGGGGGCGGCCATGCCATGGGCCTGCATGTCACCGCCGGCCAGCCATTGCCACAGCGACAGCCCGTAGGCGGCGCTGGTGCCCAGTGCGACCAGCAGGTCCATGTTGCCCGAGCGCGCCCGCAGCGCGCCCCAGCCGGCATGGTAGAAGCGCCAGCCCAGCCAGAACTGTACGGGCGTGGCCAGCAGCCATTGCCACACCGGCGGCAGGTCCAGGCGCAGGCCCAGCGGGGCCAGCAGCATGGGCAGTACCAGCGGCAGCGACAGCAGCGCCGCCAGTGCTACCGGCCACCAGGAGGGCAGGGTGGCACGGGGCGCGGCATCCTTGGCGGCGGCTTCAGGCGGGACATGCTGTCGGGCGTGGTAGCCGGCCTTCTCGATGGCGGCGATCAGGGCCGCCGGCGAGGCGGCATCCTGGGTGGTGATGCTGGCGCGTTCGGTGGCGAGGTTGACGCTGACGTCGGTCACGCCGGGGACTTTCTTCAAGGCCTTTTCGACCCGCGTGACGCAGGAGGCGCAGCTCATGCCCTCGATGTCGAGGCTGATCTCGCTCGCGGCGGAAGTGGTGGTGGTCATGGCGAATACTCCGGAAGGATGAATCGGGCAGCATCATCTTCATCCTTCCCATGATGGTAAGGTCAAGCCCGATTTTCGCACGAATGCGCCACGGCGGTGCTTGACCTTGCCATGGCGGGAAGGTTTAAGCTTCCGGTATTGCCCCACTCCCTGAATGAAAGGAAATCCGATGAGCACCACCTTCACCGTCAACGACATGACCTGTAACCACTGCGCCGGCGTCATCACCAAGGCCGTCAAGGATGTCGACGCCAACGCCCGTGTCGAGATTGCCGTGGCTGACAAGCGTGTTGTCATCGACAGCAGCCTGCCGGCGCAGCAGTTTGCCGAGGCCATCGAGGAAGCGGGCTATACGCCTGTTGCTGGCTGAATCCCCGCGAACCGTTCGGACTGAGTAGCCGCAACGCGGCGTATCGAAGGCGCTCCGATAATTAGTTGAAGGCGCGTCTTCGATACGCCGCAAGCGGCTACTCAGTCCGAACGGTAGTTTTTTTCGCCAGGGCGGGGTGGCTCACTTGCTGAGCAACCGCATCGCCCCTTCCAACCCATCCATGGTCAGCGGGAACATGCGCCCGTTCATCAACTGGCGGATCAGGGCGATCGACTGGCGGTATTGCCACAGGCCTTCCGGCTCCGGGTTGAGCCAGGCGAAATGCGGGAAGGTGGACGTGAAGCGCTGCAGCCACTCGGCCCCGGCCTCGGCATTGTTGTACTCCACGGAGCCGCCCGGCTGCACGATCTCATAGGGGCTCATGGTGGCGTCGCCCACGAAGATGAGCTTGGTGTCGGGCGTGTACTTGCGCAGCACGTCCCAGGTCGGGAAGCGCTCGGCATGGCGGCGCCGGTTGTTCTTCCACAGGTAGTCGTAGACGCAGTTGTGGAAGTAGAAGAAATCCATGTTCTTGAACTCGCTGCGTGCGGCCGAGAACAATTCCTCGGTGCGGGCGATGTGGTCGTCCATCGAGCCACCGACATCGAAGAGCATCAGCACCTTGATCTTGTTCTTGCGCTCGGGCTGCATGCGGATGTCGAGATAGCCGGCATTGCTGGCGGTGGCGCGGATGGTGTCGTCCAGCGCCAGCTCTTCCTCCAGCCCCTCGCGGGCAAAGCGGCGCAGGCGGCGTAGCGCCACCTTGATGTTGCGCGTGCCCAGTTCGCGCTCGCCGTCGTAGTCCTGGTACTGGCGTTCGTCCCACACCTTGACGGCGCTGCGTTGTCCGCCCTTGCCGCCGATGCGGATGCCTTCCGGGTTGAAGCCGCCGTGGCCGAAGGGCGAGACTCCGCCCGTGCCTATCCACTTGCTGCCGCCTTCGTGGCGCTCCTTCTGCTCCTCCAGCAATTGCTTGAGGCGCTCCATCAGCTTGTCGTAGCCGAACTTCTCGATGGCGGCTTTCTGCTCGGGTGTCAGGTCGCGTTGCAATTGCTTGATGAGCCATTCCAGCGGGATGTCGGGGCGCTTCTCGAAGATCGTTTCGACGCCCTTGAAGTAGGCGCCGAAGGCACGGTCGAACTTGTCGAAGTTGGCCTCGTCCTTGACCAGCGTGAGTCGCGCCAGATAGTAGAACTCGTCCATCGAGGGGACGATGACCTGCTTGTCCATCGCCTCCAGCAGGGTCAGGAACTCCTTGATCGAGGCCGGCACGCCGGCCTGTTTCACGGTATAGAAGAAATCGATCAGCATGGCAGGGGAGGGGTCAGCGGCCCAGCTTGAACTGCAGATGCCGGCGCACGGTCGGCCACTCCGATTCGATGATGGAAAACACCACCGTATCGCGCAGCGAGCCATCGGGCATGCGCTGGTGATTGCGCAGGATGCCATCCTGCTTGGCTCCCAGGCGGGCGATGGCCGCGCGTGATTGCTGGTTCATCCAGTGGGTGCGGAATTCGACGGCGATGCAGTGCATGTCCTCGAAGGCATGGTTGAGCATCATCAGCTTGCACTCGGTATTGATGCCGGTGCGCTGGGCGCTGGCGGCATACCAGGTGGAGCCGATCTCTACGCGCCGGTTGGCGGCGTCGGCATTCATGTAAGTGGTCATGCCGCATAGCGCGCCGGTGTCGTTGCGGCGGATCACGAAGGGCAGCATGCTGCCCTGCTGCTGCAGATGCAGGCGGCGCTCGATCTCGGCGCGCATGTTTTCCGGCTTGGGGATGGCCGTGTACCAGAGCTTCCATAGCTTGCCGTCGGAGACAGCAGCGATGAGGGCGTCATGATGCTCGGGGTGCAGCGGCTCGACATTGGCGAACTGGCCCTTGAACGTGATCGGCGACAGGAATTGCATGGCGGCTCCGGATGAGGTCAGCAATGGTTCAGCGTAAGTTCAGTGAGTTCAGCGGTTGTTGCGCGACATGAAGACCAGCCGCTCGAACAGATGCACGTCCTGCTCGTTCTTGAGCAGGGCGCCATGCAGCGGCGGTACCACGGCCTTGTTATCCTGGCTGTGCAGGGCTTCGGGCGGAATGTCCTCGGCCATGAGCAGCTTGAGCCAGTCGATCAGTTCCGAGGTCGAGGGCTTCTTCTTCAGGCCGGGCACGTCACGCACCTGATAGAAGGCTTCCAGCGCCTGCGCCAGCAGATCGCGCTTGATGTGCGGGAAGTGCACATCGACGATCTGCTGCATGGTGGCCTTGTCGGGGAACTTGATGTAGTGGAAGAAGCAGCGGCGCAGGAATGCGTCCGGCAATTCCTTCTCGTTGTTGGAGGTGATCACCACCAGCGGCCGGTGCCGGGCCCGGACCAGCTCGCGCGTCTCGTAGACGTAGAACTCCATGCGGTCGATCTCGCGCAGCAGGTCGTTGGGGAATTCGATGTCGGCCTTGTCGATCTCGTCGATGAGCAACACCACCGGCTCTTCCGAGGTGAAGGCCTGCCACAGCACGCCCTTGACGATGTAGTTGTGGATGTCCTTGACGCGTTCGTCACCCAGTTGCGAATCACGCAGGCGCGAGACGGCGTCGTATTCATAGAGACCCTGCTGGGCCTTGGTGGTGGACTTGATATGCCATTGCAGCAGCGGCCGGCCCAGCGCTGCGGCCACCTCTTCGGCCAGCATGGTCTTGCCGGTACCGGGTTCGCCCTTGATCAGCAGCGGGCGCTGCAGGGTGAGCGCGGCATTGACGGCCAGCTTGAGGTCATCGGTGGCGACGTAGTTTTCGCTGCCGGTAAATTTGGCGGCGGCCGAAGAAGTAGCGGAATGATCGGGCATGGATGTTGTCCTTGTGAAGTCTCGCGCTGGAGGCTGCCGGCCCGGTCGCATGTGGCATTGCACCACCGGGGCAGCCGATTTGTTCGAGTATAAGGGAAAACACCGGCTTTCCCGGTACGGCTTGAAATCTGCAAGAACGTTCCTATATAGGGGGCTCTGCATGCAACAAACGGATAGCGCCCCAGGCGCTCACTGCTCATGAAATTTCTTTTCTTCAAGATGCTGGTGATGTGGAGACGAATGCGTCACGGCATGCAGGCGCGTTACATGGACCGGCATGATGTCGGACGACAGCTGGAAGTCCTGATGCGCCGCATCGATCCCGCCGCCAGCTGGCACGAGCGCGCCAACTGGATGATCGACGTGGCCGAGTGGCTGCGCCACCGTCCGGCCGTCTCACTGCTGGACCGCCAGTCCTGGCATCAGGTGCGGCGCCAGCGCCTGGCCATCATGCTCGACTGGCTGGACCAGCATCGCGACGTGCGTCGCTCGGTGCAGAATGCGCTGCAAAAGACGCTGCGCGAGGCCACCGGCCCCGAACTGTTTTCCACCACCGGCCTGCCGCATGAACCGGGTTTCTTCGGCGAACTGGCTGAACGCCTGGCGCGCCTGCTGTTACCGCGTCACCTGTCGCCGACCGACCTGTCTTCGCTCTTCACCGCCATGTTCCCCGATGCGGACGATGCCGCCTGGCTGCTGGAGCTGGACAATGAGTTGCTGGTGCGCCTGTGGAAGCTGATGGCCGATGACGGCATCTCCCACATGTACTGGCAACAGGTCGAGGAAGCCATTACCTACCTCACCACCACCGTGGTGGCCGACGGCATCAGCCCGGCCTTCCGCCAGCGCCTGGAACCGAAGATGCCCATGCGCGCCACGCCTTTCCTGGCCTTGCGGCGCGAGATGGAAAGCTGGCTGCGCGCCCAGCCCGGCGATATCGGCGCATTGCGTAGCGTGCGCATGCTGGTGGCGGTGTGCCACGCGCAGACCGACCGCATCTATGCGCACCTGGATGAGTACGGCGTCTCGGTCAGCCTGGTCTACCGGGTCGAGCGCATGCGCGCCCATCTGCAGCGTATCGGCCGCCTCATCGACGTGCGCGCGGGTGTGCCCGGTGTTGTCGGCGCCGCTGGTGCCGGCAGTACCGCCGGTGCCGGGCGCATGCAACTGCTGCTGGCTGACCTGATCTCGGCGCATCACCACCGCGACTCGGTGCGCGGCCTGATGCGGCGCAGCTTTGCGCTGCTGGCGCGCAAGATGGTCGAACGCAACGCCGATCACCGCGAGCAGGCCATCGCGCAGGACCGCGCTGGTTATCGCAAGGTGTTGCGCGCCGGCTTGCTGGGCGGCGCCGTGATGGCGGCCACTGCACTGGTGCAGTCCAGCCTGTCCCACTGGGGGGCAACGCATTTCATCGATGGGGTGCTGGCCTCGCTGAACTATGCGGTCAGTTTCCTGCTCATTGCCGCGCTGGGTGGCGTGATGGCCACGCGCCAGCCGGCCGTGACCGCGCCGGCGCTGGCCGCGCGCATGGGCGAACTCGATGCCGAGGGCATGCGTGGCCTGATCGCCGAATCGGGCCGGCTGCTGCGCTCGCAATCGGCGGGCATCTTCGGCAACCTGCTGGCGGTGATCCCGGTCACCGTGGCCCTGGCTGCCCTGGGCTGGCTGGTGCTGGGGCGTCCACCCATGTCGCCGGAGCAGGCGCGCCAGGACCTGGCGGCCTTGTCCCTGGTCGGCCCCACGCCCCTGTACGCGGCCATGACCGGTGTGCTGCTGTGGCTGGCCAGCCTGGCGGCGGGCTTTGCCGACAACTGGTTTGCGCTGCGTCGGGTGGGCGAGGTGGTGTCGAACCACCGCCGCCTAGTGCATGGCCTGGGGCCCTTGCGGGCGCAGCGCCTTGCGGCCTGGCTGGAGCGCAACGTCGCTACCATCGCCGGCAGCCTGGCGCTGGCGCTGATGCTGGGCATGGCGCCGGTGGTGGCGGCCTTCTTCAGCTTGCCGCTGGATGTGCGCCAGGTCACGCTGGCCGCCGGCACGCTGGCCTCGGCCGCCTTCAGCCTGGGCTGGCAGGCGCTGGCCACGCCCTCGTTCTGGCTGGCGGCCGGTGGCGTGGCGATCACCGCGCTGCTGTCGGTGGCCACCGCCTTCGCCTGCGCCCTGGCGCTGGCCCTGCGTTCGCGCGATTTGCCACGGCGTGCGCGCAACGTGGCCATGCGCGCGGTGTTGCGTCGTTTTGTGGTGCGTCCGTTGTTCTTCATCCTGCCCGAACGCCCGCGTGCGGCAGTGCGGGATGAATCGGCCGGCGACGACGACGATGAGGATGATGCGGGCGATGACGAGGACAGCCAGCAGCGCCATGCCGCCTGAACTTGCCATCAGGAACATGCAATACCGCTAATATTGCAGCGCATATAACCAGGGAATCGGCCTGTAGTCCGCCATGGCTGGGCTGTTGCGGCCGATTGTAGGGCTTTCCGGGCAGGGATGACGATGCCGGTTTTATTGGTTAGAATCGAAATCGTTTTTTGCGTAAGGCAGGGGGAGTGGAGAGACAAGCTTGAGCCGAAACACCGGTTGAGCCACAGCAGAACAGCCAAACCTGCAACACCAGGACAATCTAACGAGCACGATAAAGTTTGCCGCTGGTAGCAAAAGATGTGTGTTGTCGAGTATCCGTCTCCCACTAGGGATGGATTGCAAGCCCATTCACCTTACCCTGCTAACATGAAAAAACACCTCGTGTTTCTTGCCTTGCTTGGCGTCGTCGGCAGTGCGTCCGCAGCGGACATCGTCGGCAATGCCAAGGCTGCTGAAAACAAAGTCTCCATGTGCATCGGTTGCCATGGCATCCCCGGCTACAAAGCCAGCTTCCCCGAGGTCTACCAGGTGCCGATGCTGGGCGGGCAATCCGCCAAGTACATCGAGAACGCGCTGCGGGCCTACCAGAAGGGGGAGCGCAAGCATCCCTCCATGATGGGCATCGCCCGTGGCCTGTCGGACCAGGACATTGCTGACCTGGCCGCCTATTATTCGCAGCAGAAGTGAGGGGGATGCACGAGATGAAGAAGATCCTGATTGTGCCGGCGCTGCTGGCTGCCGCCTGGTCGGCGCCACTGGTGGCCTCTGCCGCCGACCTGGCCAATGGTCGCGCGCTGGTCGAGAAATACAACTGCGCCTCCTGCCACGGCAAGGACTACAACTCCCCCATCGATCCGGGCTATCCCAAGCTGGCCGGCCAGCATGCCGATTACCTCAAGCATGCCCTGACCGCCTACCGGCGCGGCGACACCGCCATGAACGGCCGCAACAACGCCATCATGTCGGCCCAGGCCAAGCCGCTGACGGACCGCGATATCAACGATATCGCCGCCTACCTGCACAGCCTGCCGGGCTCGCTGGTGCTGCGCAAGTAAGCCCGCCGCCAGCGTGCTGAAGTAGAAAAGCCACGTCGGCGACGGCGTGGCTTTTTCATTGCTTGCCTGAAGGAATCAGCCCTGCGCGCGGCGCTTGATGTTCTCGATATAGGCCGCGCCATCCGGGGGCAAGCCATTGCGCTGGGCATTCCAGATCATCTCGCCCAGGGCTTCCATGATCTCGTGATGCGCGTCATGCTCGGAGCCACGGCGCTGCGCCAGCATCTGGAAGGCCGCGCGGATACCGGGCGGCTGGTCGATGGAGATCTGTTCCGTGATCGACAGATGCATGGACAGGTGCAGGAAGGGATTGGTCTGGCCGTGCTCGACCGAATAGTCGGCGGCCAGGGCTTCATCGACGTCGCGCAGGGCGTCCTGGTATTCGGGATGCTGGATGATCCAGTCGCGGGCAATGGCCTCCAGCGGGGTCAGGATCTCATGGCCCTGGTGCTTGCGATAGGCTTCGCAGAAGAAGCGGCGGACATCATGCTGGGACGGCGTGAACATGGTGATGCAGGAATCGGTGGCAAACTGCTATTGTACGCTGCAACGTCGACGTCTTCAGGCAGGCAGGTGGATGCACCAAGGAACGCGATGTTGCAGTAATATTCTTTCCTATTGGCAATTGCCTGATTGATCCTTCCAGGCCCGAGTCGACCGCAATGCCTGCGGCGCGAGGCCCGGCGTTGGTACCAAAGAGCGAAAAGCAAAAAAGGAAATTGCACATGCTTGCTGCGGGCAGCCGATTTGCACGTCGACGCCAGGGCGTCTCTCTCCAGCATTGCCTGCTGGTGCTGGGCTTGGTGCTGGGCCTGGTACTGGTCGTGCCGTGGGCCGGCGCCAGTGGCAAGCGGGCCACCGCAGCCGAGTCGCCCGAGACGCAAGACCCCCCTACGCTGCTGATCGGATTTGCCGGCCCCTTGAGTGGCGGTGCGGCGGGTGTGGGCAGGAGCATGCTCAACGCCGTGCAGCTCGCGGTCGACGAGGCCAACCGGCGCGGTCTGCGCATAGGCGGCAAGGAGGTGCGTCTGCGGCTGGTGTCCCAGGACGACCGGGCCGATCCGGCGGCAGCCGAATACGTAGCGCGTTATCTGGTGGAGCAGCATGTCACCGCCGTAGTCGGCCACTGGACCAGTGGCACCAGCCTGGCGGCCGCACCCGTCTATCACGCCGCCGGCGTGATCCAGGTCTCGCCGTCGGCCATGAGTCGCAAGCTGACGCTGCTGTCCTATCCGCGCATCTTCCGCACCATTCCCAACAATGAAAGCGTAGGACGTCTGTCCGCCCAGTATGCGGTCGCGACCCTGGGTGCCAAGACGGTGGTGGCGATCGACGACCGCACCCCCTTCGGGGCGGGCCTGGCCGATGCATTCGCCCAGACCGTGGAGCGCATGGGCCTGCAGATGGCGGGGCGCTACTCGGTCAGCGACAAGACCTCCGATTTCAATGCGGCCCTGATGCAGGCGCGCAAGCTGCATCCCGACCTGATCTTCTTCGGCGGGCTGGACTGGCAGGCCGGTGTGCTGGCCAGGTCGATCAAGCGTCTCAAGCTGGACGCACGCCTGATGGCCGCGGCCGGTACGGTGGGCTTGCCCTTCCTGATGCGCGCCGGTGCCGACGGCAATGGCACCCTGGTATTGGAGCCGGGGCCGCCGCAAGACAAGATGCCGGGCTGGAAATCCTTCCGCCAGCGCTACAGCCAGCGCTTCGACTCCAATATCGATCTTTATGCCGTGTTCGCCTATGACGCCGCGCAGGCCATCATCAACGGCATCCGCCAGGCCGGCAGCACCGATACGGACGCCATAGCGCTGGCCATGCACCGGCTGCGCTTCGAAGGCATAGGTGGCGTGGTCGCCTTCAATGAAGAGGGCGACCTGCTGCATCCGAGCTATACGATGTATGAGGTGCAGGACCAGCACTGGACGCCGGTGGCCCGCTTCAACGGCTTGCCGCGCTAGCGGTCAGACGCCCTTGGCCGGCAGTGGGGTCTTCTGCTTGAACTCGCACAGGTCGGCGATGATGCAGTTCCAGCACTGCGGCTTGCGGGCGATGCAGGTGTAGCGCCCATGCAGGATCAGCCAGTGGTGCGCATCCTGGCGGAACTCGGGGGCGACGAACTTGATCAGCTTGCGCTCGACCTCGTCCACGTCCTTGCCCGGGGCAATGCCGGTGCGGTTGGAGACGCGGAAGATATGCGTATCCACCGCGATGGTGGGATGGCCGAAGGCGGTGTTCAAGACCACGTTGGCCGTCTTGCGGCCCACGCCGGGCAGGGCTTCCAGTTCTTCGCGCGTCTGCGGCACTTCGCCACCGTGCTGTTCGATCAGGATGCGGCAGGTCTCGATGACGTTCTTGGCCTTGGTGCGATATAGCCCGATGGTCTGGATATAAGGCATGAGTTGCTCCACTCCCATGCGATAGAGCTGCTCCGGCGTATTGGCCACCGGATAGAGCTTGCGCGTGGCCTTGTTGACCGAGACATCGGTGGCCTGGGCCGACAGCAGCACCGCGATCAGCAGTTCGAAGGGAGTGCTGTACTCCAGCTCGGTGGTCGGCGTAGGATTGGCCTGGCGCAGGCGTTCGAAGATCTCGCGGCGTTTGCTCGGGTTCATGGGCGTGGCTTGTCGCTGGGGGAGATTGGGGCGGAGGTGGTGGCCTCGGCGGCTTGCAGCTTTTTCAGCCGGGCACGCTCCATGGCGGCCTGGATGATGGCCTTCTTGCGGGCTTGCTCGGCCTGTTCCTCGGGTGTGCCTGCCATGGCGGCCTCGACTTCCTTGAGCTTGGCGGCGGCCTTGGCGGCCAGGCGGGCGTCGTTTTCTTCCTTGTCGCGACGCAGCCGCACGGTGCGCCAGTCATGACGGGCGCGGGCGGCGTCGGCCTGTTGCTGGCTCCAGGCTTGCCAGCCGGTACGGCCTGGGGTGATGTCTCGCATCGTGATGCAGTCCACCGGGCAGGGTGCCACGCACAGGTCGCAACCGGTGCAGAGATCATTGATGACGGTATGCATCTGCTTGGCCGCGCCGGCAATCGCATCGACCGGGCAAGCCTGGATGCAGAGCGTGCAGCCGATGCAGGCCTGTTCATCGATCACCGCCAGGCGGCGCACCTGCTCGCGGCCGTTGACCGGGTTCAGCGGGATCACCGGGCGGCCCAGCAGTTGCGCCAGCCGTGCCACGCCTTCGGCACCGCCGGGCGGACACTGGTTGTAGCTGGCCTGGCCCTGGGCAATGGCTTGCGCATAGGGGCGGCAAGCCGGATAGCCGCACTTGGTGCATTGGGTCTGCGGCAGCAGGTCTTCGATGCGATCGGCCAGCGATGCAACAGTGTCGGGGGAAGTGGTGGCGGATGGCGGCACGGCGGTGGGGCGGCAGGGCGGTTCAATAAGGCAAAGGCGGTATTATCCGGCCAAATGCGGGTGAAGTCATGTCCGCCAGATCAAGGAAAAACGGCGCCACCGTCAGGACGGGGCGCCGTGTTGCCGGGCGAAAGGCCGATCAGGCGTGGCTGCGGATGAATTCGCCGATCTTGGGACAGACGATCTCGCGCCAGCGACGACCCGAGAAGATGCCGTAGTGGCCGGCCTTGGGCACGGTGAAGTGCTGCTTGCGTGACTTCGGAATGCCGCTGCACAACTCCTGTGCCGCTTCGGTCTGGCCGGAGCCGGAGATGTCGTCGAGTTCGCCTTCGATGGTAAACAGCGCCACCGACTTGATGTCCTGCGGACGCACCAGCTTGCCTTCGATCTCCCAGGTGCCACGCGCCAGGTTGAAGTCCTGGAACACCACCTTGATGGTCTCCAGGTAGAACTCGGCCGGCATGTCCAGCACGGCGTTGTACTCGTCGTAGAACTTGCGATGTTCTTCGGCGGAGGCGTCATCGCCATCGCGCAGGTGCATGTAGAAGTCCCAGTGGCTCTGGGCGTGGCGGCGCGGGTTCATGGCCACGAAGCCGGCATGCTGCAGGAAGCCCGGATAGACCTTGCGGCCAAAGCCCGGATAGTTGGCCGGCACGCTGTAGATCACCGTGTTCTCGAACCAGGAGTAGGGCTTCTCGGTGGCCAGGTCGTTGACCGCCGTGGGCGACTTGCGGGCATCGATGGGGCCGCCCATCATGGTCATGCTCTTGGGCAAGTGGGGGTCATTGGCGCTGGCCATCAGGGAGATCGCCGCCAGCACCGGCACGGTGGGCTGGCACACCGAGATCACGTGGACGTCGGTATCGAGGAAGCGGATGAAGTCCTGGACGTAGTACACGTAGTCATGCAGGTGGAAGGGGCCTTGCTCGACCGGCACCATGCGGGCATCGGTCCAGTCGGTGATGTAGACGTCATGCTCCTTGAGCAGCGCCCGCACGGTCTCGCGCAGCAGCGTGGAGTGATGGCCCGACAGCGGCGCCACCACCAGTACGGTGGGCTGGTGCAGGGCGGTCATCTGGCGCGCGCCGAGATCCTTCCTGAAGTGGATCAGGCGGCAGAACGGCTTGGTCTCGACCACATCCTCGATGATGCCCACCGGCTTGCCCTCGACCTCGACGGTGTCGATATTGAAGGCCGGCTTTTCATATTCCTTTGACAAGCGGTACAGCAATTCGTAGCCGGCAGCGATGCGCTGCGAGAAAGGCGTGTGGGCGAGCGGGGAAACCGGATCGGAGAACAACTTGGCGGAGGTTTCCGCCCATTGCATCATCGGGTTGAGGAAGGCGCGATTGAATTCATGCAGTTGATAAAGCATAGCTGACCTTTATACAAGCACTGGCTGGCCTGTCCGGCGCGGGACGAAATCCGGGGCGTCGGCAGCGGGAACGCAGCAAGCATGTGCAACAAACGTTTGGCGATGGTATCGGGCTGACACAGGCTGGATAGTACAAATATGTCCAGTTTGTCAACATTTTCCTTGTTGCGACGCAATAGCATAGCACGCTTTATGATGCGACCTCATCGCTGGTAAGACCAGCGCCGCAAAATCCCCGCCACTGCAGTGCCGGCGCCACATTGCGCCGGTCCGGAAAGCATAAAGCCCCTGCACGGGCAGGGGCTTTGGGGGAGGGCGCCGGCGGCAGGGGCCGGCCGGCTCGCTCGACAGCAGGTGCTCAGTCGAAGACCGGGCTTTCCACGCCCAGGATCTTGTGCAGCTTGGGCGAGGTGGTGGTGTACTGCATGTGGATCTTCTTTTCCGGGAAGATGTAGGGTGCAGCGCCGAAGGCCGCCAGTGCGGCTTCGTGGAAGCCCGACAGGATCAGCTTCTTCTTGCCCGGATAGGTGTTGATGTCGCCCACGGCGAAGATGCCTGGGATGTTGGTCTCGAACTTCTCGGTATCGACCACCTTCAGCTGCTTGCGCTCGATATCCAGGCCCCACTCGGCGATCGGGCCCAGCTTGGGCGACAGGCCGAAGAAGACCAGCAGCATGTCCAGCGGCAGGCGGCGGGTGACGCCGTCGGCACCGGTGACCTTGACCTCGGCCAGCTTGCCATCCTTGATCTCGGTGCCGGTGACCTGGCCGATGAGCAGCTGCATCTCGTACTGTTCGCACAGTTCCTTCATCTTCGCCACCGAGGCCGGGGCGGCGCGGAATTCCTCGCGACGGTGCAGCAGGATCACCGATTCGGCCTTGCCCACGAAGTTCAGCGCCCAGTCCAGGGCGGAGTCGCCGCCGCCGCAGATGACGATGTTCTTGCCTTCGAACAGGGCCGGGTCCTTGACGCGGTAGAACACCTGCGAGCCTTCGAACTGCTCGATGCCTTCGACCTTCAGGGTGCGCGGCTGGAACGAGCCCACGCCGGCGGCGATGAAGATGGTCTTGGTGATGAACCGGGTGCCGGTGGAGGTCTCGACGTCGAAACGTCCATCTTCGCGCTTGTTCACCAGGGTCACTTCCTGGCCCAGGTGGAAGGTCGGCGAGAAGGGTTCGATCTGCTTCAACAGATTGTCGGTCAGTTCCTGACCGGTGCAGACCGGCACGGCCGGGATGTCATAGATGGGCTTGTCCGGGTAGAGCTCCACGCACTGGCCGCCGACCACCGGCAGCGAATCGATCACGTGCGCCTTGATTTCCAGCAGGCCAAGCTCGAACACCTGGAACAGGCCGACCGGGCCGGCGCCGATGATGACGGCATCGGCGTCGATGATGCCGTTGACTGCCGCGCTCTGGACATTGTTTTCCATGATTTCTTGATATTCCTGTTTCAGTTGGGTGGCTTTCTCGCACTCGGATGCTGGCTAACGGCAGGCGCCGTGTTGCTGTGGATAGGCCTGGGATGACAAAGCCGGCCTGGACTAGAGGCCGCATGGCCGGCAGGGTTTTTCCTGCCGAGCAAATACAAACGGTTGCGCATCTGGCTCGGGCGATGGTGCTGCCAGGCTGGATGCGCAACCGCAATTCTGGGGGCACTGGCCCCGAAACGACTTGATCCCGCGCAGCGATCAGCGCTGCAGGTATTGCAGTTTGTCGGTCTTGTCCTTCCATTCCTCGGCGTCGGCCAGCGGGGCCTTGGTCTTGGTGATGGAGGGCCAGTTGCGGGACAGTTCGGCGTTCAGCGCGATGTAGGGCTGCTGGTCGGCCGGCACGTCTTCTTCCGCGTAGATCGCGTTGACCGGGCATTCGGCCACGCACACCGCGCAGTCGATGCATTCGTCGGGGTCGATGGCGAGGAAATTGGGGCCTTCGCGGAAGCAATCCACCGGGCAAACATCCACGCAATCCGTATAGCGGCAACGGACGCAGGAATCGGTGACAACGTGGGTCATAACTGTCCTATCTTTAAAATTTCTTCAAACCGATGGCTAACTGCGCCGCAATTGATGGCAATATGGCACGGTTAAAATCATGTTGCAGCAGGTTAATGTGCGTGACATCGATCGGCTTGCGCGGTTTCCCCCGCCTTGTGGGCAGCCCCGGAAATGCGCGATGCGACCCGCTGCAAAGCCTTGTATTTTAAGGTAATTCGATTTTTCTCACAAATGAGGCTTATACAGATTACGTATAAGTAAATAAACAAGCCAGCGATAGGACCAGCCGCCGCCAGGGTCTTCCGGATAGCCGCAAACGCGCACGGAGCAAGGCCGCTCGCTGCCCGGCCGGTCCGCGCAACTAGATAAGGAAGTCCCGGCGTGAACGCTGAAGACCCCAGCAAGACCCTCCGTTTTCGATTTTTCCGCTTGCCCGTGCTGGTGAGCCTGGTCGCGGTCCTGGCATTGCCGCTGCTGCAGGGCAGTGCTGCCGCCGCCGAGGCCATCCGCATCGGCGAGATCAATAGCCAGCATCGTCTTTCCACCGCCGGACAAGCCTACCGCAATGGCCTGCTGCTGGCCCTGGAACAGATCAATGGCAGCGGCGGTGTGGCCGGCCGGCCGCTGCAGCTGGTCACGCGCGATGATGCCGGCGATCCCGCCCAGGCCGGCCGCAATGCCCGTGAGCTGGTCGAACGCGAGCATGTCCAGGTGCTGACCGGTACCATGCTCTCCGACGTGGCCCTGGCGGTCGCGCGCGAAGCCGGGCGGGGCAAGACCGTGCTGGTGGTGGGCGATGCGCTCTCCGACGCCATCACCCTGGACAAGGGCAATCGCTATACCTTCCGCGTGCGTCCCTCGACCTACATGCAGGCCGCCATGCTGGCCGAGCAGGCCTCCCGCATGCCGGGGCGGCGCTGGGCGGTGGTGGCGCCCAACTATGAATATGGCCAGAGCGCGGTAGCCAGCTTCAAGATGCTGCTCAAGGCGGCCCGCCCGGACGTGGAGTTCGTCGCCGACCAGTGGCCGGCGCTGGGCAAGATCAAGGGCGACGATGTCGCGCGGGCGATCCGCCAGTCGCGTCCGGACGGCATCTTCAATGCCACCTTTGGCGAAGACCTGCAGAAATTCGTCCAGGCCGGCAATCGCCAGCAGCTCTTCAAGGGCGTCCAGGTCGTGTCCATGGCCTCGGCCGGTGCGCAAAGCCTGGATCCCAGCCAGAGCGAGGCCATCCGCGACTGGGTTGCCATCGGCTATCCCTGGGACCAGATCACTACCCCCGAGCACCAGCGTTTCCTGGATGCCTACCTCAAGCGCTTTGGCGAGCGTCCGCAACTGGCCTCGGTATTCGGCTATACGGCCATGATGGCCATTGGCAGCGGCCTGAAGAAGAGTGACGGCGTCGATGGCGATGCGCTGGTGGAAGCCCTGCGTGGCCTGCATCTGGCCTCGCCGCTGGGGCCGGTGAGCTTCCGCGCTCTGGACCAGCAGGCCAGTCTGGGAGCCTTCGTGGGACGGGTATCGCAAAAGGACGGGCGCAGCAGCATGCATGACTGGCACTATCTGGATGGCGCGGCCTACCTGCCGCCGGTGGACTACGTGCGCGGACGGCGACCGGCCTCGGCCATGAAATGACCGGGCAGGCGCGGTGGACCGAAAGCCCCCTCGGGAGTCGGGCCTTTCGCCTGGCCGATCTCGGTTAAGATAGCGGGCGCGGCGTCCTCGGGCGCTGAGCATGCAATGCGCGGGGCCGCTCCGGAGCGCCCCGGCGTGCACGTGGCCCATCAACAAGGCAGCATGCGGCGCAGCCGCATCCGGATTTCATGATCATCACTTCCTTACTCGATACCGACCTGTACAAATTCACGATGATGCAGGTGGTACTGCATCATTTCCCCGGCGCGCAGGTGGAATACCGGTTCAAGTGCCGCAACGACGATATCGACCTCACACCCTACGTGGACGAAATCCGCGCCGAGATCGCCGCACTGTGCCGGCTGCGCTTCAAGGAAGACGAGCTCAACTACCTGCGTGGCCTGCGCTTCATCAAGAGTGACTTCGTCGACTTCCTCGACCTGTTCCACCTGAATGAAAAGTACATCACCGTGCAGCCCGATCCGGCCGGCACGGGCGAGATCGAGATCAGCGTCAAGGGTCCGTGGCTGCATACCATCATGTTCGAAGTGCCGGTGCTGGCCATCGTCAACGAGGTCTACTTCCGCGCCACCCAGCGCTCGCCTGACCTGGAAGAGGGGCGCGCGCGGCTGCGCAAGAAGATGTCGGTCATCACCGACGACGCCGAGCTGGCCGGCTGCAAGATCGCCGACTACGGCACCCGCCGCCGCTTCTCGCGCAGCTGGCACGCCGAGGTCATCGACGAGATGAAGCAGCACATGGGCGAGCACTTCGCCGGCACCTCCAACGTCATGTATGCCATGCAGCATGACCTCACGCCCCTGGGCACCATGGCCCACGAATACCTGCAGGCCTGCCAGGCCCTGGGTCCGCGCCTGCGCGATTCGCAGACCTTCGCCTTCGAGATGTGGGCGCGTGAATATCGCGGCGACCTCGGCATCACGCTCTCGGACGTCTACGGCATGGACGCCTTCCTGCGCGACTACGACATGTATTTCTGCAAGCTCTTCGATGGCGCCCGCCATGATTCGGGCGATCCCTTCGAATGGGGCGAGCGCCTGATCCAGCACTACCGTGACAACCGGGTTGATCCCTCCGGCAAGGTGCTGGTCTTTTCCGACAGCCTGGACTTCGACAAGGTGCGCGCGCTCTACCTGCGCTTCAAGGATCGCGCCAAGGTGGCCTTCGGCGTGGGCACCAACCTCACCAATGACCTGGGCTACACCCCGCTGCAGGTGGTCATGAAGATGGTGCGATGCAATGGCCAGCCGGTGGCCAAGCTCTCCGATACGCCCTCCAAGAACATGTGCGATGACCCGGCCTATGTGAACTACTTGCGTCAGGTGTTCCAGATCAAGGCTTGAGCAAGGCGTGAGCTGATTTAAACCATAGCTGAAAGTTTTTCCACTGGCCGTTTTTTGCGTGTGGCCGTCGTCCCGGCTGCTATAGTGTGGCTCCCCGTCATCGTCTGGTGCGCAGGCGGGGATCTCATCTTGATGCCATCTCGCAGGACGACATTTGCAAGCCAGCGCCTTCTTTCTCGCCTTCGTTTCCTTGTGCCTTCCCTTGCCGGCTTTTGCGGCCGAGCTGGAGGGGGCGGGTCTCTCGCCACTCTGGGCCTTGCCGTTTGCCGGCGTGCTGCTTTCCATCGCGGTGCTGCCGCTGCTGGCGCCGGTCTTGTGGCATCATCATTTCGGCAAGATTGCCGCGCTCTGGGCGCTGGCGTTCCTGCTGCCCTTTGCGGCCCTCCATGGCATCCATGCAGCGCTGGCCGTGAGCGCCCATGCGCTCATCGCCGAATACCTGCCCTTCATCATCCTGCTGTCGGCGCTCTTTGCCGTGGCAGGCGGCATCTGCGTGCGCGGCAACCTGCAGGGCACGCCCGCGACCAATACCGGGCTGCTGGCACTGGGCACGCTGCTGGCTAGCCTCATGGGCACCACCGGGGCCGCCATGCTATTGATCCGGCCGCTGCTGCGCGCCAACGACGACCGCCAGCATACGGTGCATGTGGTGGTGTTCTTCATCTTCCTGGTGGCCAATGCCGGTGGTTCGCTCACGCCGCTGGGGGATCCGCCGCTGTTCCTGGGCTTCCTGAAGGGCGTGGATTTTTTCTGGACCACGCGCCACCTGCTGGGGCCGATGGCCTTCCTGTGTGGTGCGCTGCTGCTGGTGTTCTACCTGCTGGACCGGCACTACTATCTGCATCGCGAGGAGCGCCGCCCCGTGGACCCCACGCCCGATTCGCCGTTGCAGCTGGAGGGCAGGATCAATTTCCTGCTGCTCGCTGCCATCGTCGGCCTGGTGCTGATGAGCGGGCTATGGTCGCCCGGCGTGGCGGCCCACGTCATGGGTGTCCCGCTGGAGTGGCAGAACCTGCTGCGCGATGGCGCCTTGCTGGTGGTGATCCTGTTGTCCCTGTGGCTGACGCCGGCCACGGCACGCGCGGGCAATGCCTTCTCCTGGGGGCCGATGCTGGAAGTGGGCAAGCTCTTCGCCGCCATCTTCCTCACCATCGTGCCGGTGATCGCCATGCTGCGGGCGGGCGAGCAGGGCGCCTTTGCTGCCGTGGTGCGCGCCGTCACTGGCGTGGATGGGCGGCCTGACGATGCCATGTATTTCTGGATGACGGGCCTGCTGTCGTCCTTCCTCGACAACGCGCCGACCTACCTGGTGTTCTTCAACACTGCCTCGGGCGATGCGCGTGAACTGATGGGGCCGCTGGCCTCGACGCTGGCGGCCATCTCCGCCGGCGCCGTCTTCATGGGGGCCAACAGCTACATCGGCAATGCGCCCAACATGATGGTCAAGGCCATCGCCGAGGAACGCGGCATCCGCATGCCCAGCTTCTTTGGCTATATGGCGTGGTCGGCCGGTATCCTGGGGCCGCTGTTCGTGGCCATGCGCTTCATTTTCTTCTGATCTCCTGATGCACTTTTCCGACAACGAAACCGATATAACGAGACCATCATGAAACCCAAGATCTTCGTCTCCCGCGCCGTCTTCCCTGAGGTATTGGCCCGCCTGGAGCAGCATTTCGAGGTCGAGTCCAACCAGGACGACCGCATCTACACCGCCGCTGAACTGCTGGAGAAGGCCAAGGGCAAGGATGGCCTCTTCACCACTCCCAGCGAGCCGGTGACGGCGGCGCTCTTTGCCGCCAACCCGCAACTGAAGGCGGTCTGCAACATGGCCGTGGGCTACAACAACATCGACGTGGCGGCCGCCACCGCAGCGGGCGTGATGGCCACCAATACCCCCGATGTGCTCAACGAGACTACCGCCGATTTCGGCTGGGCGCTGATGATGGCCGCCGCCCGCCGCATCACCGAGTCCGAGCATTTCCTGCGTGCCGGCCAGTGGAAGAAGTGGAGCTATGACAGCTTCGTCGGCCCCGACATCCACGGCGCCACTCTGGGCATCATCGGCATGGGCCGCATCGGCCAGGCCATCGCGCGGCGCTCGCTGGGCTTCGACATGCAGGTGCTGTACCACAATCGTTCGCGCCTGGCGCCGGAGCTGGAGGCACGTGCCAACAACGCCCAATACGTCGGCAAGGAAGAACTGCTGCAGCGCGCTGACCACGTGGTGCTGGTGCTGCCGTATTCCAAGGAAACCCACCACACCATCACCGCCACCGAGCTGGCCCTGATGAAGCCGACCGCCACCCTGACCAACATCGCCCGGGGCGGCATCGTCGATGACGCCGCCCTGATCGCGGCTCTGCGCGAAGGACGCATTGCCGCCGCCGGCGTGGATGTATTCGAGAACGAACCGGCCTTCAAGCCGGAATTCCTGGGCCTGTCCAACGTGGTGTTGACACCGCATATCGCCAGCGCCTCCACGCCGACCCGCCTGGCCATGGCCAATTGCGCGGCGGGCAACCTGATTGCCGCCTTGTCGGGCCAGCGTCCGCCCAACCTGCTCAATCCTGACGTGATCAAGGCCTGAAGCGATCGCCCCAAATGAAACGGGCGCCCCCGGCATGCAGTCATGCCGGGGGCTGTCTCTTATACACATCTGACGCTGCCGACGATACACTACAAGTGTAGATCTCGGGGGGCGCCGGGTGATTAAAAAGGGGGGGGGGGGGGGGGGGGGGGGGGGGGGGGGGGGGGGGGGGGGGGGGGGGGGGGGGGGGGGGGGGGGGGGGGGGGGGGGGGGGGGGGGGGGGGGGGGGGGGGGGGGGG
>NZ_JAELUH010000065.1 GCF_016429215.1 Herbaspirillum sp. ASV7
GTTCCTGGCCCTGGGCGCCACCGGGGGCAACCAGCCCAAGCAGATGCCGGTCTTCGTGGCTGGCCGCTGAGCTCAGCCGCTCTCGCCGCCGGTATTTGCGCCGGTGCCGCATTTTTGCCATTGAAACACCGGAAACCTGCCCGATCTATGGCCAATGCGGCCTGTTGTCGGCCTGGAAAGCCATCTGCACGGGCCTGCATGCTAAAATCCATGGTTTATTTTCGGGCGTTTTCGGCCGGTGCCTCCGGCTGGGTGCCAAACGTCTGCCTGCCGGATCGTTCATCGGCGCTTTTATAGAATCCAAGCATGTCATTCCTGACCAAGATTTTCGGCAGCCGTAACCAGCGGCTGCTCAAACAATATCAAAAAATCGTCCGCCAGATTAATGCGCTGGAGCCGTCGGTCGAGAAGCTGACCGACGCCGAACTGCAAGCCAAGACGCCCGAATTCAAGCAACGCATCGCCGGTGGCGAGGCGCTCGATGCCATCCTGCCGGAAGCCTTTGCGGTCTGCCGCGAAGCCAGCCGCCGCGTACTGAAGATGCGCCACTTCGACGTCCAGCTGATCGGCGGCATGGCGCTGCACTTCGGCAAGATCGCCGAAATGCGCACCGGCGAAGGCAAGACCCTGATGGCGACCCTGCCGGCCTACCTCAATGCACTGGCCGGCAAGGGCGTGCACGTGGTGACGGTGAACGATTACCTGGCACAGCGTGACGCCGACGAGATGGGCGTGCTCTACAGCTGGCTGGGCCTGACCACGGGCGTGAACCTGTCGCAGATGGAGCATGACGTCAAGCAGGAAGCCTATGCTGCTGACATCACCTACGGCACCAACAACGAATTCGGTTTCGACTACCTGCGCGACAACATGGTCTTCGACGCCGACGACCGCGTGCAGCGCAGCCTCAATTTCGCCATCGTCGACGAAGTGGACTCCATCCTCATCGACGAAGCCCGTACCCCGCTGATCATCTCCGGCCAGGCCGAGAACCACACCGAGCTGTACCACAAGATGAACGCGGTGCCGCCGCTGCTGACCCTGCAGATCGGTGAGGAAACCCCGGACGGCAAGGGCAAGGTCGAAGTCCCGGGTGACTACACCAAGGACGAGAAGAGCCACCAGGTGCTGCTGACCGAAGCCGGTCACGACAAGGCCGAGCAGATCCTGACCCAGATGGGTCTGCTGCCCGAAGGCGCCTCGCTCTACGACGCCGCCAACATCACCCTGATCCACCACCTGTATGCCGCCCTGCGCGCCCATACGCTGTACCACCGTGACCAGCACTACGTGGTGCAGAACGGTGAAGTAGTGATCGTCGACGAATTCACCGGCCGCCTCATGACGGGCCGCCGCTGGTCCGACGGCCTGCACCAGGCCGTCGAAGCCAAGGAAGGCGTGAAGATCCAGAACGAGAACCAGACCCTGGCCTCGATCACCTTCCAGAACTACTTCCGCATGTATGCCAAGCTGTCCGGCATGACCGGTACGGCCGATACCGAAGCCTACGAATTCCAGGAGATCTATCACCTGGAAACCGTGGTGATCCCGCCCAACCGTCCCAATGCCCGCAAGGACCGCCAGGACCAGGTCTACAAGACCGCGCAAGAGAAGTACATGGCGATGCTGAAGGACATCCAGGACTGCTACGAGCGCGGCCAGCCCGTGCTGGTGGGCACCACCTCGATCGAGAACTCGGAACTGCTCTCGGGCATCCTGAACAAGGCCAAGCTGCCGCACAACGTGCTCAACGCCAAGCAGCACGCCCGCGAAGCGGAGATCGTGGCGCAGGCCGGCCGTCCCAAGATGATCACCATCGCCACCAACATGGCCGGTCGCGGTACCGACATCGTGCTGGGCGGCAATGTGGGCAAGCAGATCCAGCTGATCGAAGCCGACGAGTCCCTGTCGGATGCCGACAAGGCCGCCAAGTCGCAGCAGCTGCGCGATGAATGGCAGTCCCTGCATGACCACGTGGTCAATGCCGGCGGCCTGCACATCATCGGCACCGAGCGCCACGAATCGCGGCGCGTGGACAACCAGCTGCGCGGCCGTTCGGCCCGCCAGGGTGACCCGGGTTCCTCGCGCTTCTACCTGTCGCTGGACGATGCGCTCTTGCGCATCTTCGCCGGTGACCGCGTGCGCGCCATCATGGACCGCCTGAAGATGCCCGAAGGCGAACCGATCGAGGCCGGCATCGTGACCCGCTCCATCGAATCGGCCCAGCGCAAGGTGGAAGCCCGCAACTTCGACATCCGCAAGCAATTGCTGGAATACGACGACGTCGCCAACGACCAGCGCAAGGTGATCTACCAGCAGCGCAATGAATTGCTGGAGTCGGTCGACATGGCCGAGATGATCGCCTCGCTGCGCGATGGCGTCTTCACCGACGTGTTCCGCCAATACGTGCCGGCCGAGTCGATGGAAGAGCAGTGGGACATCGCCGGCCTGCAAGCCGCGCTCAAGAACGAATGGCAGCTTGAGGTCGACCTGGAAGAGATGCTCAAGGCCGAGCCCGACCTGTCCGACGAAGACCTGCTGGAGCGCCTGCTGGCTGCGGCCAAGGACGCCTACGACGCCAAGGTCGGCGTGGTCGGCGTGGAATCCTTTGCCGGCTTCGAGCGCAGCGTCATGCTGCAAAGCATCGACAACCATTGGCGCGAGCACCTGGCCGCGCTGGATCACCTGCGCCAGGGCATCCACCTGCGCGGCTATGCGCAAAAGAACCCCAAGCAGGAATACAAGCGCGAGGCCTTCGAACTGTTCGCCCAGATGCTGGACCTGATCAAGAACGAAGTCATCAAGGTGGTCATGACGGTGCGCATCCAGAGCCGCGAGGAAATCGAGGCGGCCGAGGAAAGCATGTCCGGTGGCTCGCCCATCAACGTCAACTACCAGCACGCCGACTTCAACCCCGATGCAGCCCCGGAAGAACTGCTGGCGCCGACCGCCCAGAGTGAATCCGGCGACGACGGTTCGGAATATCCGAAGGTCGGCCGCAACGATCCCTGCCCTTGCGGCAGTGGCAAGAAGTACAAGCAGTGCCACGGCAAGCTGGCCTAAGCCCAGCCAGCGCGCCGCTGTAGCGCAGTCCGGAAAGGCCGTTCACCATCGATGTGGTGAACGGCCTTTTTGCTGGTGTGGCCCCAGCCGGCTTATCATGATCGACTCGGCGCCTCCATGCCCCCATCGCGGGCGCCGTCACGGAGAACAACAAGATGCCCTTCGCCATGACCTTCACCTTCTCGCGTCGCGCCGGGCTGGCCCTGCTCGGCTGCACCCTGCTGCTGGCCGGCTGCGCGTCCAGCCCCATGCCGCAATGGCGCGACAGCAACAATGTCGGCTATGCCCCGATTACGCCGGCGGTGCCGGTCACCGATACGGCCGTGCCGGCCGTGGCCATCAGCACCGCTGCGCCCACGCGGGCCGCCCTGGTGGCGGCGGCCAAGGCGGAGTGGGATTTCTTCGGCAACCAGCAGATCGACATGCGCCACGACCCCTTCAGCGCGCCGCGCCTAGGTTTGCTGGAGGATGAGGGCGAAGCCGTGCAGCGCGTGGGCGAATACTGGCACGCGGTCGGCAAGAACCTGACCGGCGCCGATTGCCAGCAGGCCTGGTCGGCGGCCTTCATCTCCTGGTTGATGGTCAGCGGCAATGTGGCGCCGCAGGACTTTGCGCCCAGCGAAACCCATTTCAACTATCTCAGCTTCCTCAAGGAGCGGCAGTCGCGGCCCTCGCCGCAGTTCGTGCTGCGCCCGGCCGAGACCGAGCCGATCGCGCCGGGTGACCTGATCTGCGCCCCGCGCGGCAACAACAACGCCACCACGCTGGACGATATCCGCCCCGGCCTGGCCGGTCATTGCGACATGGTGGTGGAGGTGCATGCCGATGAGGGCTGGGCCGGTGCCATCGGTGGCAATGTCTTCAATTCGGTGTCGGAGTCGCTGATCCCGGTGGATGGCCAAGGACGCGCCCAGCCCATCGCCCAGCGTCCCTGGCTGGTAGTGGTCAAGAACCTGCTGCCCTGAGGATTGCCACGCCATGCCCATCCTCGCCAAGATCCTGCTGGGGCCGGTGCTGCTGGCCCAGGGCAAGTGGCTGCGCAAGACCGCGCTGCGCCTGCCGGAGGCGGCCGGCCCGCGTAGCGGCCTGGAAACCCCCGATGCGGCGCTCAGCGCAGAACCCTTGCGCCTGCTGGTCGTGGGCGATTCCTCGGCCGCCGGCGTGGGCGTGGAACACCAGGAGCAGGCCCTGGCGCAGCCGCTGGCACGTCACCTGGCCGCGCGCAGCGGCCGCCCGGTCAGTTGGCAGTTGGTGGCCAAGAGCGGCGTGAATTCGCTGGAGGCGCTGGACCTGCTGGCGCGCCACCAGATCGGCCCGGCCAGCGTGCTGGTGGTGGCGCTGGGTGTCAACGATGTCACCTCGCAACTGTCGCCGCGCAGCTACGTGGCCAACCTGCGTCGCCTGTGCGGGCAGCTGATGGAGCAGGCCGGGGTCGAGCATATCGTCCTGACCGGCCTGCCGCCACTGCACACGCTGCCGGCGGCGCCCCAGCCGCTGCGCTGGTACCTGGGCTGCTGCGCGCGTGCGCTGGACCGGGCCCTGCGCGCCTGGATCGCCGAGGATCCGACCCTGGCCTATTGCTCGCTGCAATGGGCCTTGCCGCACGAGATGGCCATCGACAAGTTCCATCCCGGCCAAGGCCAGTATGCCCAATGGGCCAGGATGAGCGCCGAGATCATCGAAACCGGTTTCCTGCGTCATCAGCCGGTGACCGAAAGTGTTTAAAATACGCGTTCCGATTTTTACGCTGAAAGCTCGCCATGGCCGTCAATTCCCCGATTCCCGTTTCTTCCGACCTGAAAGCCGTCGCCGGCATTGAACTCGGCCATGCCGAAGCGGGCGTGCGCAAGGCCAATCGCAAGGATGTGCTGGTCATGAAGCTGGCCGAGACTGCCACCGTGGCCGGCGTATTCACCAAGAACCGCTTCTGCGCTGCCCCGGTACAGATCTGCCAGGCCAACCTGGCCCAGTTGAGCGCCGGCAAGCCCATCCGTGCGCTGGTCATCAATACCGGCAATGCCAACGCCGGTACCGGTGAAGAAGGCCTGCAGCGCGCCAAGTCGGTCTGCGCCGCCCTGGCCCAGCAGATGGGCGTGGAGCCGCAGCAGATCCTGCCGTTTTCCACCGGCGTGATCCTGGAGCCGCTGCCGGTGGACCGCATCATCGCCGGCCTGCCGCAGGCCATCGGCAACCTGAAGGCGGACAACTGGTTCAACGCCGCCGAGTCCATCATGACCACCGACACCCAGCCCAAGGCGGCTTCGCGCACCCTGACCATCGCTGGCAAGCAGATGGTGATGACCGGCATCAGCAAGGGGGCTGGCATGATCAAGCCCAACATGGCCACCATGCTGGGTTTCCTGGCCTTCGACGCCAAGCTGCCGCAGGCACTGCTGAACCAGCTGGTCAAGGATGCCGCCGATCACTCCTTCAACTGCATCACCATCGATGGCGATACCTCGACCAACGATTCCTTCATCCTGATGGCCACCGGCGCCGGCGAACTGGAAATCACCAGCGCCGACAGCGATGACTACAAGCAACTGGCCACCGCCGTCACCGAGCTGTCGCAGCACCTGGCGCACCAGATCGTGCGCGATGGCGAAGGCGCCACCAAGTTCATCGAAGTGGCCGTGGAAGACGGCAAGAGCATCGAGGAGTGCCGCCAGATCGCTTACTCCATCGGCCATTCGCCGCTGGTCAAGACCGCCTTCTTCGCCTCCGATCCGAACCTGGGCCGTATCCTGGCCGCCATCGGCTATGCCGGCATCGACGACCTGGATGTCTCGAAGATCAACCTCTGGCTGGACGACGTCTGGGTCGCCAAGGACGGTGGTCGCAATCCCGACTACCGCGAGGAAGACGGCCAGCGCGTCATGAAGAAGGCCGAGATCGTGGTGCGCGTGAAGCTGGCGCGCGGCACGGCCAAGGCCTCCATCTGGACCTGCGACCTGTCGCACGATTACGTGTCGATCAACGCCGACTACCGTTCCTGATCTCCTGACAGGACCTGTCACCGCGCGCCCGCCAGCCCACCATCCCCGGGCCGGCGGCGCGCCCGGGATGGTGGCGGCAACATGAATGCCCGCGCCCTCGGAACAATTTAATTCACGCCGGCCGCTGCCGTGTTGCGCCACAATGTGGCGTTGCCTCTCCTCTCAAGCCCATCCCGAGCACCGATCATCATGACCCAGTTAGACCAATTCCTGCAGCGTGCCGAAGCCTTGCTGGCACGTGTCGAAGCCATCCTGCCCAATGCCGCCGCCCGCGAACCGGACTGGAGCAGCGCCGTCGCCTTCCGCTGGCGCGGCGCCACCGGCCAGCGTGCCGGTTACCTGCAGGCCGTCGGCCACATCTCCAGGATCGGCCTGGACGACCTGCACAACATCGGCCCCCAGAAGGAACAGATCGACCAGAACACCCGCCAGTTCGTTGCCGGCCGTCCGGCCAACAACGTGCTCCTGACCGGTGCGCGCGGCACCGGCAAGTCCTCGCTCATCAAGGCCTGCCTGAACCAGTATGCCGACCAGGGCCTGCGCCTCATCGAAGTCGACAAGGATGACCTGCACGACCTGCAGGATATCGTCGAGCTGGTGGCATCGCGCCCGGAGCGCTTCATCGTCTTCTGCGACGACCTGTCCTTCGAGGAAGGCGAGGGCGGCTACAAGGCGCTGAAGGTGGCCCTGGATGGCAGCATCGCGGCGCAGTCCGACAATGTGCTGATCTATGCGACCTCCAACCGTCGTCACCTGATGCCCGAGCGCATGTCCGACAACAGCACCTACACCCATACCGAGGATGGCGACCTGCACCCCGGCGAGACGGTGGAAGAGAAGATCTCGCTGTCCGAGCGCTTTGGTCTGTGGGTGACCTTCTATCCCTTCAAGCAGGATGACTTTCTGGAGATCGTGGCCCATTGGCTGCGCCATTTCGGCTGCACAGAGGCGCAGATCGCCGAGGCGCGTGGTGACGCGCTACGCTGGGCGCTGCAGCGCAGTTCGCGCTCGGGCCGCGTGGCCTGGCAGTTCGCGCGTGACTACGCTGGCCGGGCGCAGGGCTGATGAGCACGTCCGTCAAGCCGATCGACGTCGCCGTGGGCATCCTGATGCAGCCCAATGGCGACGTGTTGCTGGGACAGCGCCCGGAAGGCAAGCCCTATGCCGGATATTGGGAGTTCCCGGGGGGCAAGGTGGAGCCGGGCGAGAGCATCTTCGCGGCCCTGCAGCGCGAGTTTCTGGAAGAGCTGGGTATCGAGGTGCTTGATGGCGAGGGCTGGTGCGGCGTCGAGCACGTCTATCCGCATGCCCATGTGCGTTTGCATTTCTACATCAGCCGCCACTGGCGTGGCGAACCGCAAAGCCTGGAAGGCCAGGCCTTCGCCTGGCAGGGCAGCGTGGGGGTGGAACCCCTGCTACCGGCGACCATTCCGTTGCTCGAATGGCTAGACCAGCTGAGGTACGGTGAAAAAGCGGGAAATTAAGCGAAGATGAAAGAAAAAGCCCGTGCTCACTGCACGGGCTTGTCACCTTCGTCCTCCAGCGGCAGGTTCACTGCCGGGATGGTGTACTTCTCTTCGGCCCAGGCGCCGAGATCGATCTGTTTGCAGCGCTCGGAGCAGAAGGGACGATACTTGTTCTTCTCGCTCCATTCCACTTTGGTGCCACAGGTCGGGCAGTCAACGATCGTAGCCATACGTTCTACTCAAACTCAAAAACAATTCAGAAGCCGCACAGGGCCAGTTCAAACGGCACCTCGCCCTCGAAGGAGCGTGGCTTCTCGTCGCCATCCTGCTGGGTGAAGCGCACCCACAGCATGTACTTGTTGGCCGAGATCTCGGGGATGGCGCCCAGCTCGATATCGAGCGACAGGCGCAGCATCTGGTAGACCTTGCCCTGCAGCATCTGCTGGTAACTGCCGCCTTCGGCGTTGATCTTCACGGCATGTCCGGACTCGCGCAGCAATCGCATGACGATGGCGATGGCGTCGAAGAGCGGGATCAGTGGCGCGAACCAGTTGGAAATGTCCTTGAAACGGCGTTCGAAGGGATGCTGTTGCCAGGCATAGTAGGCCGGCAGGTCGAACTCGCAGGCGCCGCCTGGGATGATGGTACGGCCACGGATGCTCATGAGCCATTCATTGTCGCGGATGTTCTGGCCGGTCTTGCCCTGGGCGGCCGACAGGGCCGTGCTGGCCTGGTCCACTTCGGCCAGGATGGCGTTGAGCATCTCGGGCTCGACATTGGGATTGGACTGGTAGGCCAGCAGGATCTGCTTCTGGCGTTCCAGTTCTTGCAACAGGTCGGACTTCAGGTCGGCGCGTCCGGCGACCTCCAGCATTTCGAAAATGGTGGCCAGGGCGATGTGATGCTGATGCGGGCTTTCCTGGTGCAGGAAGAAGACAAACTTCTCATACAGGTCTTCCAGTCGCAACAGCGTGCGAATACGCTCATTGAAAGGGTATTCGTAGACGATCAAAGCATGATCCCTTTATTGGTTGAACCGGACTTGTTAAGGCCGCTGACAGGCCGCGCTGGTGCAAAAACCTCGTCAACATTGCAATGACTGTGATTCTGACCCATGCAGCAGAAAATTACAAATGAAGGACGCATCAACTGAAGCTTCGTGCAAGTGTCCACCTTGCCTCAGCGCCCCTTGGCCAAGGCCAGGTAGCGTGCATGCAAGGCCTGTACCTGCGCGGGCAGGTCAGCGCTGCTGCCGCCATTGTCGATGACGTCGTTGGCCGCCGCCAGGCGGGCCTGGCGGCTGGCCTGGGCAGCCATGATGGCTTCCACCTGTTCGCGCTGCAGCCCATTGCGCTGCATGACGCGGGCGACCTGCACTTCCTCGGGGCAATCCACGACCAGGATGCGGCTGGCGCGCTCGGCCCAGGTGCCAGACTCGACCAGCAGCGGCACCACGAAGATCACGTAGGGGCCGGTGGCCAGCTCGGCCTCGCGCACGGTTTCGCTGCGGATGAGCGGGTGCAGGATGGCTTCCAGGGCATGCCGTGCCGCCGGATGCCCGAAGACGTGCTCGCGCATGCGGGTGCGGTCCATGGCGCCATGGGCGTCGATGAACTCTGCACCGAAATGTTCCCGGATGGGGGCGATGGCCAGACCGTCAGGTGCGGTCAGGGCGTGGGCGATGGCGTCGGTATCGACCAGCGAGGCACCCAGTTCGCCAAACAGGTTGGCGACGGTGGTCTTGCCGCTGCCGATGCCGCCGGTCAGCCCAATGGTGAAGCGTTCAGAAAGTGAGGTCATGGAGGAAATGTGCAGTCGTGTCAGTAGTCGTAGATGCCCAGGCTCATCCAGTGCGTTCCCAGCAGCAGCGACAGCAGGCCGGCAATGGCCAGGCAGGGCCCGAAGGGGATGGCCTGGCCGCGCTGGTGGCGACCGCCCAGCAACATCGCCAGCCCCAGCACGGCACCCGTGGCCGAAGCCACCAGCAGCACCAGTGGCAGGGCTTGCCAGCCCAGCCAGGCGCCCAGCGCGCCCATGAGCTTGAAGTCGCCGTAGCCCAGGCCATCCTTGCCGGTGATGAGTTTGAAGATCCAGAAGATCAGCCACAGCACGCCATAGCCGGCCATCGCCCCCAGCACCGCATCGTGCAGAGGCACGATGTGATGGTTGAGGTTCACCAGTAGGCCCAGCCAGAGCAGCGGCAGGGTCAGGTCGTCGGGCAGCAGCATGGTCTGGGCATCGATGAAGGCCAGTGCCACCAGCAGGGCGGCGCAGACCATCACGGCCAGTCCGGTGAGGCCCACGCCGAAGCGCCAGGCCACCAGCGCAAACAGCACGGCCGTCAGCACTTCCACGGCCGGGTAGCGCCAGCCGATGCTGGCCTTGCAGTGCGCACAGCGACCACCCAGCAGCAGCCAGCTCAATACCGGCACCTTGTGATGCAGGGCGATCGGTGCCTGGCAATGCGGGCAGGCCGAATGCGGCAGCCAGAGGTCGTAGCGGTCGCCGTGGGGCAATGCCTCGCCGCGTTCATGAGCGACGAAATTGGCGCTGTCGCGCAGCATCATGATGGGCAGGCGATGGATCACCACGTTGAGGAAGCTGCCCACCAGCAGTCCCAACACGGCTGCCATGCCAGCGAAGGCAGCCTGGCCCGGGGTGGCATAGGCTTCCAGGAAAAACATGGTCTCGTTCATCGATGAGGAAATGGGCCCGGGCTGTTCATTCATGTGACAGCCCCCAGGCGGAACACCGGCAAGTACATCGCTACCACCAGGCCGCCGATGACCAGGCCCAGTACCGCCATGATAACGGGTTCCATCAGGCTGGTGAGGGCCGTGACGGCATCGTCGACCTCGCGTTCGTTGAGCTCGGCGATCTTGCCCAGCATGGTATCGAGGGCGCCGGCTTCCTCGCCCACCGCCGTCATTTGTACCGCCAGGTCGGGAAAGACGCCGGTCGCTTCCATGGCCGCATGCAGCGAGGCGCCATTGCGCACCGCATCGCGGATGGCCAGGCTGGCCTCGGCGTGGACCACGTTGCCGGCCGCACCGGCGACGGTTTCCAGTGCCTCGACCAGGGCGATGCCGGCGCCGAAGAGCGTGGCGAAGGTGCGACTCCAGCGCGCCAGCGCTGCCTGTCGCAGCAGCAGGCCGAACACCGGCAGGCGCAGGCTCATGCGCTGGGCCTGCTGCCGCAGCCGGGGCAGGCGGCGCCAGGCCTGCACCCCCAGCAGCGCCGCCAGTGCCAGCGTGCCCAGCAGGCCCGGCCAGAAGTCGCCCAGCCAGCGCGCTGTCTCCATCACGATGCGGGTCGGCAGCGGCAGCTCGGCGCCGAAGTTGCTGAACATCTGCTCGAAGGCCGGTACCACCCACAGCATGATCACCACCGTCACCACCATGGCCACCAGCACCACCGCGCAGGGATAGGTCAAGGCTGCACGCACGCGACTTTTCAGGGCCAGCGATTTCTCGCGGTAGCCGGCGATGCGATCGAGCATGCTGTCGAGCAGCCCGGCCTGTTCGGCCGCGCGCACCAGGTTGCAGAACAGGGCATCGAAGTGGCGCGGATGACGTCCCAGGGCGATGCACAGGCTGTCGCCGCGGGCGACGTCCTGGCGCACCGCCAGCAGCAGGGCCGCCAATGCGCCGGCACCGGCGCCACGGATGGCGATGTCCAGCGATTGCAGCAGCGGCAGGCCGGCATGCAGCATGGTGGCCAGTTGCCGGGTGAAGAGCAGCAGCTGTTTCTCGCTGATGCGGCGGGAGGCGGCAAGCTCCTGGCGAGGCTGGCGCGGGCCTTCGCGGGAGGTCGGCGTGGCAGAGGTGGCAGAGGTGGCGCCCAGGCGCGCCACCCGTATGCCCTGGCGCCGCAGCGCGGACCGTGCGGCCATGGCATCGGCGGCCTGCAGCACGCCAGTGCGCGGCTGGCCGTGGCGATCCAGTCCCTGCCAGTGGAAGGCGCTGCCGGGGGCGGGGCGTTCAGGTGCAGGCAAGCACTTCTCCCAGACTGGTGTCGCCCCGCAAGACCTTGAGCAGGCCGGCGCGGCGCAGGTCGATGACGCCTTCGGTGCGGGCCTGGCGGGCGATGTCGGCGGTGGCCGCCTGGGCCAGGATCAGCGCCTGCATCGCCGCGCTCACCGGCATGACCTGGTAGATGCCGGTACGGCCGCGATAGCCGGTGTGGTTGCAGGCGCTGCAGCCCTGCGGCAGGTAGCCGCCGGTGCGCTGGCCGGCCGGGCGCCGGCAGCGGCACAGCTTGCGCACCAGCCGCTGGGCCACGATCAGGGTCACGGAAGCGGCGATGTTGTAGGCCGGTACGCCCATGTTGAGCAGCCGCGTGAGCGTGGCCGGGGCATCGTTGGTATGCAGCGTGGAGAGCACCAGATGCCCGGTCTGCGAGGCCTTGACGGCGATATCGGCGGTTTCCAGGTCGCGGATCTCGCCCACCATCAATACATCCGGATCCTGCCGCAGGAAGGCCCGCAGCGCCGTGGCAAAGTTCAGGCCGCTCCGTTCGTTGATGCCGACCTGGTTGATGCCGGGCAGGTTGATCTCCACCGGATCCTCGGCCGTGGCGATGTTCACGCCCGGCTGGTTCAGCCGTTGCAGGCAGGCGTAGAGCGAGACCGTCTTGCCCGAGCCGGTCGGCCCGGTCATCAGCACCAGGCCATGGGGGCGGGCGATGGCTTGCAGCAGGGCCTCCTGCTGGGCCGGCTCGTAGCCCAGCTCGGCAATCGCCAGCGCGGCCTGGCGGGTATCGAGGATGCGCAGCACGATCTTCTCGCCGAACTGCGTGGGCAGCGTGGAGACGCGGAAGTCCACACTGCTGGCCGCCAGCGCCAGGCGCATCTTGCCGTCCTGGGGCAGGCGCTTTTCGGCGATGTCCAGTCGCGCCAGGATCTTGAGCCGCGTGGCCAGCTTGTCCCTGAGGCTCAGGGGCGGCTGCGCCAGCTCGCGCAGGACGCCGTCGATGCGCAGGCGCACCCGGCAGAAGTGTTCGAAGGGTTCGAAGTGCAGGTCGGACGCGCCCATGCCGACGGCATCGGTGAGCAGCTTGTGCAGCAGACGCACGACCGGGACATCGTCGGCGATGGGTGATTCGGGAGCTGGCATGGCGATCCTCAGGCACGGGATCGCCGACGCCGGCGATCAGGGAGGGCAAGTCTCCCATGTCACCCGCCGCTCAGAAAAGAGCGGCCGCACTTTGCGCACGGCAATGTCGCCGGAATTCGAAGATCTCGAAGATTTCGACGACTCAGAGGTATCCGGGCAGTCCGCTGCGGCCTTCAGTGGTTGCCGTTGCCGGATTCGTGGCTGCTGCCGGCTGGTGCCATCAGCTTGACCATGCGGATGGCCTGGTTCTGCACCTGCACGATCTCGATGACGCAGCCGGCGATCTTCACGGCCACGCTGGCCTCGGGGATGTCCTGCAGGTATTCCAGCAGCAGGCCGTTGATGGTCTTGGGGCCGTCCAGCGGCAACTGCAGGCCCAGGCGCTTGTTGATGTCGCGCAGGGTGGTGCTGCCTTCGAGCAGGCAGCTGCCCTCCTTGTCCCAGCCGAAGCCCTCGCCCGAGGAGCCCGGCGAGGAGGTGGTGAATTCGCCGATCATTTCCTCGATGATGTCTTCCAGCGTTACCAGGCCCTGTACTTCGCCATATTCATCGACCACCACCCCCAGGCGTTCATGGTTTTCCTGGAAGTACTGCAACTGGGTGAAGACATCGGTTTCCACCGGCACGTAGTAGGGGGCGGTCAGCAACGCTCGGATATCGTCGTGGCTGATCTCCTCTTCGCGGCGGAACAGCGATACCGTCTTGCGCACATGCAGGATGCCGACGATGTGGTTGATCTCGCCTTCATAGACCGGCAGCTTGTTGTGATAGCAGGTGGCCAGCTGGTGCAGGATCTCCTCCACAGGCACGGCCAGGTTCAGCGCCTCGACCTGGGGACGCGGCGTCATGACGTCTTCCACCGAGATCTTTTCCAGGTCAAACAGGTTCAGCAGGATGCTCTTGTGCTTTTGCGGGATGAAGCTGCCGCCTTCGAGCACGATGGAACGCAACTCTTCCGGCGAGATGCGCTGCTCGGCCGCGCGCGCCCCGGTCTTGATGCGCAGCAGCTTGAGGACCGCCGAGACGAACAGGTTGACGAACGAGATCAGCGGCGTGGCCACCCGCATCAGGGGTTTGAGGATGAAGCCGGTGAAGAGCGAAATGCGTTCAGGATGGGTCGCACCGATCACCTTGGGCACGATCTCGGCAAAGATGATCAGCAGCGCCGCCACGCAGGCGGTGGCCGCCGTGATCACGCGCTGGTGGTTGCCGAAGGCGGCAATGGCCAGGGCGGTCACCAGGGCGGTGGCCAGGGCATTGATGGCGGTATTGGCGATGAGCACCAGCGAGAGCAGCCGGTCAGTGCGGTCCAGCAGCCACAGGATGGTGATGGCAGCACGGTTGCCCTGCTTGGCCAGGTGGCGCAGGCGATGGCGGTTGGCGGCCATCAGCGCCGTCTCGGTCATGGAAAAGAAGGCCGAGAGCAGGATCAGGATGAGGAGTGCAAGAACTTGCACCCATATGGGTACGGTTTCCAAACGTTGCCGTCAGGTTGATTGCCCTCATGCAGAGGGAGTCGGCGGGCCTGGATTATTGTGATTGTGGCAATAAAAACAGGGCGGCCAGCGAGCGGCAAAGTCTAGACGATGGGGCCCTATCCCGCAAGCCGCCAGGGTCTGGGCTGTTGTACGTCAGTAACCGCGCTGACGGTCATACAGGTGGGGTGGCGTCAGGCCCGCCTGCAGGGCCGAGATGGCCACCGCCGCCTGGCGTGCCCGTTCGCGCCGCGAGGGCGTGGCGCCGGCATGGGGCGTGACCAGGATGCGCGGATGGCGCCAGACTGCAGCGCCAGGCGGCAGCGGTTCTTCATCGAAGACGTCCAGCACGGCACCGCTGAGCTGGCCCTGGTCCAGGGCGGCCAGCAGGTCGGGCATGCGGACATGGCTGCCGCGCCCGACATTGATGATGGCTGCACCCCGGGGCAGTTGCCGCATCAGCTCGGCATCGATGAGGTGACGGGTATCGTCGGTCTCGGGCAGCAGGCAGATCAGGATGTCGGTGCGCGCCAGGAAGTCGGGCATCTGCGCAGCGCCGGCATAGCAGGCCATGCCTTGCTCGTTGCGCAGCGAGCGGGCCCAGCCAGCCGTCTCGAAGCCGACCCGGGCATGCATATGCGCTGCCGCCAGCCCCAGTGCCCCCAGGCCCATGACGCCGACACGGGTCTCGCGGGCAGTGCGCGCGGTGGAAAACTCGGTCCACTCGCAGCGCGCCTGCTGGGCGATGATGCGCGGCATGTCCTTCAACAGCATGAGGCTGCTCATGAGGGTGAATTCGGCCATGCGCTGCTGGGTCTCCGGCGTGACCATGCGCACGATGGGCAAGTCCGGCAAGTGCGGGTCGGCCAGGATGTGATCGACCCCGGCGGCGCTGCTGATGATGGCTTTCAGGTTGGGATAGCCGGCCAGCCGGCCGCCTTCGGGCTGCCAGACCAGCGCATAGTGGACGCGGGCCGGATCGACGTCGGCGTCTTCCCAGGCCCGTACCTCCAGTTCCAGCTCCGGCGCGAATTCGGCAAAGCTGGCGCGCCACTCGGGCAGGGCGGCGGGACCGCCGGATTTGACCAGCAGCACGGGACGAGGGGCAAGGCTCATTGATGGGACTCCACGGAATTGGCCTGGTGCATGGGCCGGCGCAAGGCCGGGTCGAAGGGATTGATACGGCGCGACAGCGCCCCGGCTTCCCGTTGCAACATCTGTACCACGGTGGGCAGGCGCTCCTCGGTCAGGCGCGAGGTCAGCGTGCCCACGCTCAAGGCGCCTACGATGGCGCCGCCGCAATCGAACAGCGGCACCGCCAGGCCGGCCATGCCATCGAGCAGCCCGGCCTGGCGTGCGGCGTAACCGGTCTCGCGCACGCGCTCGATCTCGGTGCGCAGATAGACCTCGTCATAGACGCCGAACTCGCGCAGGCGCGGCACGTTGTAGCGGATCACTTCCTCGCGCTCCTGCTCGGGCAGGAAGGCGAGGATGGCCAGCGCGCCCTGGCCCACGCCCAGCGCCACGCGGCCGCCGATGTCGCCGGTGAAGGCGCGGATGGGGAAGGGGCCGTCGACCCGGTCCACGCACACCGCATCGAAGCGCGAACGCACCAGCAGGAACACCGTATCACCGAGGCTACCGCACAGGCGCAGCAGCGCCGGGCGGCACAGGCTGCGCAGGTCGGAGGCATTGCCGGCGCGCGCGGCCAGGGCGAACAGGTCCATGCCCAGGCGATAGAGCTTGCTGCGTTCGTCCTGTTCCACCACGGCCTCGGCCACCAGCGACTGCAGCAGGCGATGGGTGGTGCCCTGGGTCAGGCCGACGCTCTTGGCGACCTGGGTCACGCGCATGCCTTGTGGCGGTGCATCGGCCAGGGCGCGCAACACCGCAAAGGTGCGCTGGATGCCGTTGACCGGAAGGGTGGCGGAGGTCGTGGCGTCGTCGTTGTGCTCGCTCATGGGGGACTTAGTCTGCTGGATGGAATCGGGCAGCGATTGGCCCCGATTGAATTTCATTGAGTGGAATAAATTTAAAAAAATTCCCGACTGTCGAAATACGATAGCAGAATTGGCACTGAAATTGCATCAATAACGAAACAGGAGACACGCATATCACATCAGTCCTTGATGTGGATGCGCCCAACATGAATGCATCGGTATGCCAGCCGGCTGACAAGCCTGCCAGCGGTGTCGGCGTCCGAGCCTTGCGACGAGGAGCTTGCAATGTCATTTCTCACGCTGACCAATGTCAGTAAGTTCTATGGCGATACCCAGGCGGTATCGGGCTTCAACCTGACGGTGGAGAAGGGCGAATTCATTTCGCTGCTGGGCCCCTCGGGCTGCGGCAAGACCACCACCCTGCAGATGATCGCGGGCTTCGAGAACGTCAGTGGCGGGCGCATCGAACTCGATGGCCGCGACATCACCCACGCCAAGCCCAATACGCGTGGCCTGGGCATCGTGTTCCAGACCTATGCGCTGTTCCCGCACATGACGGTGGAGCAGAACGTGGCCTTCGGCCTGGAGATGCGCAAGTGCGCAGCTTCCGAGAAGCGTGACCGCGTGGCCCAGGCCCTGGCCCTGGTGCACCTGGAAAAGCACGGCGCCCGCTATCCGCGCGAGCTCTCCGGCGGCCAGCGCCAGCGCGTGGCCCTGGCGCGTGCACTGGTGATCGCCCCGCCGGTGCTGCTGCTGGACGAGCCGCTGTCGAACCTGGACGCCAAGCTGCGCGAGGAAATGCAATTCGAGCTGCGCGACATCCAGCGCAAGGTCGGTACCACCACCATCATGGTTACCCATGACCAGAGCGAGGCCATGTCCATCAGTGACCGCGTGGTAGTGATGGAAGCCGGCCATATCACCCAGGTCGGTCGTCCCCTGAGCGTGTATGAGCATCCGGCCAATCGTTTCATCTCCACCTTCGTGGGCAAGGCCAACCTGCTCGAAGGCGAGGTGGTGGGCGCTGCCGGCGAGCGTGCCGATATCACCGTGGGCGGCATGATGCTCTCGTTGGAAAGCAGCGATGCCGGCCTGCGCGGCGGCGCGCGCGTGGTGCTGGGTCTGCGTCCGGAAAAGATCCACTGTACCGCGCCTGGCGCCGGACGTTGCCATGGTGAGGTGGTGCGCCGCTTCTTCCTGGGCAGCCAATGGATGTATGAAGTCGCCACCCCGCTGGGCCTGCTCTCGGTGCTGGCCCCCAATGACGGCGCCGATGCGCTGGAGCAGGGCGCCGCCATCGGCCTGGCCTGGAGCGACTACAACCTGCGCCTGGTGTCCACAGCCCGCAGCGACGAACCGGTACAGGTGCCGGCATGAGCGCGGCCGGCACTTCTCCCGCTGTCGCAGCGGTGGTCGCCGCACCGCGTACTGCCCAGCCTGGCGGGCAGCGCAGCCTGCCCTGGCTGATGTCGGCGCCGGCCATCCTGTTGTGCACGGTGATGCTGCTGGTGCCGCTGGTACTCACGCTGGTGCTGTCCTTCAACGCCTATGACGCCGAGACCGGACCCAAGGCCGGCACCTTCACGCTGGAGCACTACCAGTCGGTGCTCACCGACCCCTACTACTACGCCATCTTCTGGCGCACACTGTGGATCTCGGGCCTGGTCACGCTGATCTGCATCGTCGTCGGTGCGCCCGAAGCCTACATCCTCAACCGCATGCGCAAGCCCTGGCGTTCCATGATGCTGCTGGTGGTGCTAGCGCCGCTGATGATCTCGGTGGTGGTGCGCGCCTTCGGCTGGAGCATGCTGCTGGGGCCGGAAGGGCTCATCAACGGCACTCTGGTGGCGCTGGGCTGGGGCCGTGTCAAGCTGCTCTATACCGAGACGGCGATCGTGATCGCCCTGGTCCACGTGATGCTGCCCTTCATGGTGATCCCGGTCTGGACCTCGCTGCAGAAACTCGACCCGGGCGTGGCCAATGCCGCGCTGTCGCTGGGGGCCGCGCCCATGACGGTGCTGCGCCGTATCGTGCTGCCGCAGATCATGCCGGGCATCCTCTCAGGCAGCCTGATCGTCTTCGGTCTCTCGGCCAGCTCCTTTGCCATTCCGGGCCTGTTGGGCGGACGCCGCCTGAAGATGATGGCCACCGTCATTTACGACGAATACCTGCATGAACTGAACTGGCCGCTGGGCGCGGCTATCGCCCTGCTGCTGCTGGTGGCCAACCTGGTCATCATGCTCGGCTGGAACCGCATGATCGAACGTCGCTACAAGAAAGCGCTGGGCTGAACCATGAACAAGAACGGACCGATTGCATTGCTGTTCAACGCGCTGGTGATCCTCTTCACGCTGGCGCCCATCCTGGTGGTCTGCGTGATCGCCTTCACGCCCGAGAACACCCTGACCATGAACGGGCCGGAGCTGTCGCTGCGCTGGTTCAAGGCGGTGTTCGAGTATCCGGACTTCGTCAGCTCCTTCTGGAACAGCCTCTGGCTGGCGCTGGCGGCGGCCACCATCTCGACCGTGCTGGCCATTCCGGCGGCCATGGCGCTGGTGCGCTACCCGCATCGCTGGTCGGGCGCGTTGCAGGGCCTGTTCCTGTCGCCGCTGATCATCCCGCATCTGGTGCTGGGCGTGGCCCTGCTGCGCCTGTTCTCGGTGGTGGGTGGGGCCGGCAGCTTCGGCTGGCTGGTGCTGGCGCACTCGCTGGTGGTGACGCCTTACACCATGCGCCTGATCATGGCCGCGCTGGTGGGCTTCGACCGCAGCGCCGAGCATGCGGCGCTGTCGCTGGGCGCCTCGCGCAGCACGGTATTTCTGCGCATCACCTTGCCGATGATCCTGCCGGGCATCACCGGTGGCTGGCTGCTGGCCTTCATCAACAGCTTCGATGAAGTCACCATGTCCATCTTCGTGACCTCGCCCTCGACGGTGACCCTGCCGGTGCGCATGTACATGTACGCCACCGAATCCATCGATCCGATGATGGCGGCGGTGTCGGCGCTGATGGTGGCCATCACGGCCGTGGCGATGATCATCCTGGACCGGGTCTATGGCCTGGACCGCGTCCTGGTGGGGCGCGCATGAGTCAGTCATTGCAACCGCAACTGGTACGCCTGGCCGAGCATGAACGCGCCACGGTGGCCTTCACCCTCGATGGACGCGCGGTCACGGCGCTGGAAGGCGATACGGTGCTCACCGCCGTGCTGACCAACGCCGGCAGCCTGCGCCGCAACGAATTCAGCGGCCAGCCGCGTGCCGGCTTCTGCATGATGGGCGCCTGCCAGGATTGCTGGATCGCCACCGCAGACGGCGAGCGCCTGCGCGCCTGCTCCACCTTCATCCGCGCCGGCATGCATTTGCTCAGCGGCAGCGGGGAGGGCGCATGAATCGCTCCGCTCCCGTGATCGTCGGCGCCGGCCCGGCCGGCGTGCGTGCCGCGCAGACACTGGTGGCGCATGGCCTGCGACCGGTCCTGATCGACGAAGCCGCGCGTGCCGGCGGGCAGATCTATCGCCAGCCGCCGCAGGGTTTTGCGCGCGGCAAGAAAACACTCTACGGCTTCGAAGCCGGTCGCGCCGATGGTGTGCACCAGGCCTTCGAGGCCGTGCGTACCTCGCTCGACTATCGTCCCCAGACCCTGGTCTGGAATGCCCAGCCGGGTTTGCTCGACCTGATGGACAACACCACCCAGGCCGCGTCCTCGCTGGCCTGGGAGGAGCTCATCGTCGCCACCGGTGCCACCGACCGCGTGCTGCCCTTCCCGGGTTGGACCACGCCGGGCGTCTATACGCTGGGGGGCGCCCAGGTGGCACTGAAGTTCCAGGGCTGCGCCATCGGTCGCAGCGTGGTCCTGGCCGGCAACGGGCCCTTGCTCTACCTGGTGGCCTACCAGTACGCCAAGGCCGGAGCGACGGTTGCCGCCGTGCTCGACAGCAGCAGCCTGGCCGACCGAACCGCCGCCTTGCCGGCCATGCTGGGACAGCCGGCCCTGCTGGCCAAGGGCATCTACTACCTGGCCTGGCTGAAGCTGCATGGCGTACCGGTGCACACCCACGCCCAGGTGTTGCGTGTGGAAGGTGACTCGCGCGTGCAGTCGCTGGCATGGCGCCATGCCAACCTGGCGCAGCCGGGTGGCAAGGTCGGTACGGAACAAGTCATCCCTTGCGACGCGGTCGGTTTCGGCTACGCCCTGCGTTCCGAGACCCAACTGGCCGACCTGCTGGGCTGCCGCTTCCAGTTCGACGCGATGCAGCGCGCCCATCTGCCGGTACGCGACCGGGCCATGCGTTCCAGCGTGCCCGGCGTCTACCTGGCCGGTGATGGCGCCGGCATCATGGGGGCCGATGCGGCCGAACTGGCCGGCGAACGTGCCGCGCTGGCCTTGCTGCAGGATCGCGGTGTGGCTATCGATGGCGCACGCGTGGCGCAGATCGAGCAGCAACTGGCGCAGGTCGCGGCCTTCCGTCTCGGGTTGGAGCGCGCCTTCCCGTTTCCACAGGGCTGGGCGGCCGAGGCGCCTGACGACCTGGTGGTGTGTCGCTGCGAGAACATCCGCGCCGGTGAATTGCGCGCGGCGGTGCGCGATTGCGGCGCCCGCGAGATGAATCGCCTCAAGGCCCTGACCCGTGTGGGCATGGGACGCTGCCAGGGCCGCATGTGCGGCGCGGCCGCCACCGAGATCCTGGCGCAGGCAGCCGGCCTGCCGGTGCAGGAGGTCGGACGCCTGCGCGGGCAGGCGCCGATCAAGCCCATTCCCATCGGCCTGCATCTGTCGTCGGCGCTTGCAGTCACCGCCAGCGACACTGCCTTGCAGGAGGATGCATCGTGAAGACCCTCTCGACCGAAGTCCTCATCGTCGGCGGTGGCATCGTCGGCGCCTCGGCCGCGCTGGTGCTGGCCAAGGCCGGCCGCCGCGTGACCCTGGTGGAGCGTGACCTCTGTGGCTCGCGCTCCAGCGGCATCAACTATGGCGGCGTGCGTCGCCAGGGCCGTCCGGTGGTGCAGTTGCCGCTGTCGCAGCGGGCCCACCAGATCTGGGCTGGCCTGGAAGCCTTGATCGGCACCACCGGTGAATACGAACGCAGCGGCCACTTCAAGCTGGCCCGCAGCACTGCCGACATGCAGGCGCTGGAAGCCTACGCCGAGCTGAGCCGGCCCTATGGCCTGGATATCGAACTCATCAGCGGCGAGCGCCTGCGCCAGCAGTGTCCCTGGCTGGGCGGGGCGGCCGTGGGCGGCTCGCTCTGCCCGGAAGATGGCCAGGCCAATCCGCGCCTGGTCTCGCCCGCCTTTGCCCGTGCCGCGCAGGCAGCCGGTGCCGAGATCATCGAGCGTTGCGAGCTGATGCAGGTGGTGCATGACGGCCGCGACTTCGTGGCCGAGGCACGACTGGGTGAGGACGTGATGCAACTGCGCGCCGAGGTGATGATCAATTGCGCCGGTGCCTGGGCCACCCGGCTGGCTTCGGCCTTTGGCGAGCAGGTTCCCCTTAGCAGCGGTTATCCCAGCATGGTGGTGACCGAGCCGATCGCCCACTTCCTGCCCTGGAGCCTGGGCGTGGAAGGCGGCTCGATCTATTGTCGCCAGGTGGCGCGCGGCAACGTGGTGCTGGGCGGCGGACGCGGCTACGAGCTGGACGACAAGCGCGCCCGCGCCTCGCACGACTCCATCCTCGGCCTGTTGCCGCAGGCCGCAGCCTTGCTGCCTGCACTGCGCCATGTACACATCATCCGTACCTGGAGCGGCGTGGAAGCTTACTTGCCGGACCATCAGCCGGTCATCGGCCCCAGCGCCACCCAGGCCGGCCTGCTGCATGGCTTCGGTTTTTGCGGCGCCGGCTTCCAGATCGGTCCGGCCGCCGGCGAGGCCTTGGCCGAACTGGTCCTGCATGGGCGCAGCGCCATCGCGCTGGATGCATTCTCGATTGCACGTTTTGCGCCCGCCGCCGCCGTTGTGCCGGTGGCTAGCTCTGATCGGTTGTCCTCCCACCTTGAAAGGAAGATCTCATGATGTCGCTCCCCCGCATTGGCACGCTGGCCGCCGCCATCGGACTGAGCCTGCTGGCCTGTAGTATCGCCCAGGCGCAGACCAAGACCCTCTACGTCGGCATGAACGGCGGCAACATGGAAAAGACCTTTACCCAATCCGTGTTCGCGCCCTTCGAGCAGAAGTACAACGTCAAGATCGCGGTCGTGCCGGGCGGCTCGGCCGACATCCTGGCCAAGGCCCAGGCCGCGAAAGACAAGCCGCAGATGCACCTGATGTTCCTCGACGATGGGGTGATGTACCGCGCCGTGGGCATGGGCCTGTGCGAGAAGCAGAAGCCCAATCCCAACCTGGCCAGCCTGCTGCCGGTGGCGCACATCAAGGATGACATGGCCACCGGCGTGACCATCAGCGTCACCGGCCTGGCCTACAACACCAAGGTCTATGCCGAGAAGGGCTGGGCGCCGCCGACCTCCTGGCTGGACCTGGCCGACCCCAAGCTCAAGGGCAAGGTGGTGTTCCAGTCGCTGCCGTCCTCGACCTTCGGCCTGCATGCCTTCCTCGCCTTCAACCAGCTCAAGGGCGGCAGCGACGCCAATGTCGATCCGGGCTTCAAGGCCTGGGCTAGCACCATTGGCCCCAATGTGCTGGAGTACATCTCCAACTCGGCCAAGATTTCCGAGATGGCGCAGACCGGCGAGGCAGCGCTGTTCCCCTATACGCCCACGCAGTCGGCCATCCTCAAGAGCAAGGGCATCCCGGTGGAATATGTACAGCCCAAGGAAGGCGCGGTGGTGCTGATGGTGGCGCAGTGCGTGATCGCCAACAACAGCGAGCCGCAATTGGCGCAGGAGCTGGCGGCCTACCTGCTCTCGCCGCAGGCACAGGCGCTGGCGCTGGAGGCAGGCAACTACAACCCCACCAATACCCGGGTACAGGTCAGCGGCGCGGCAGCGGCAGAGCAGGCGCGCATGAACGGCTTCGTCAAGGCTGCCCGTGCGGTGGACTGGGACGAGATCAACAAGAACCGCGCCGCCTGGAATACCCGCTGGAGCCGCACGATCGAGCGTTGAGCGCCGGCAGGGATGATTTGCAGTACCTCTGGTAGTCCTTGGCGCCACCTGCGGGTGGCGCTTTTTTGTTGTTTTTCAGGTGTGGTGCCCGGCGTCATTGGGCCAGCACGGGCGCTCACAGGCGGTTTAGTGATCGGGGCGCGCCGAGCAATTTGGCTAAACAGGCAAATGCGCGTATAGTGCCGGCATCGTTCGCGAAAACGAGCGGAAATCCTGATCCGCACGCGTATTGTTGTCATTGTTGGTGTTGTTCTGGCAATTCCCGTGATCCGCATCTTTCCCCCGTATCCGCATCCCCGATTTACCGGACGCTTGGCGTTGGTCTTACCGCTAGAGTGTTCGCACGTCCTCCGACCTTAACGTAGCCGGCCGTCCTCGCGCATGGCCTGTCGTCAAAGCCAGAGTTTGAAATCCCCGGGCCCGTCCTCGCTGGAGGTCGCGCGTCCACGCACCAGAAAGACAAGATGGCCAAAGAAGAACTGATTGAAATGCAAGGGCAGGTTGCCGAAGTCCTGCCGGATTCGCGTTTTCGCGTCAACCTGGATAACGGTCACTCGCTGATCGCTTACACGGCTGGCCGCATGAAGAAGAACTTCATCAAGATCCTGGCGGGCGACAAGGTCACCCTGGAACTGTCGCCCTATGACCTGAACAAGGGACGGATCATTTTCCGTCACCTGGAAAACCGTGGCCCGATGGGTCCGCGTCCTGGTTTCAAGCGCCGCTGATTTCCCCGCGGCATCGATATGAAAAAGCGGAGCCCGCGCCATGCGCGGTGCTCCGCTTTTTCATTGCTGCTCGCTCAGGCAGGTGACTTGAGCAGTGGGGTGACGATGCGTTCCAGGCGGGCGCTGGTCCAGACCGGGTCCTTGTCGTCCCAGCCGTTGTCGACCAGCAGGCCATCCCGTCCTATCGTGAAACTGACCGGGATGCGCCAGATGCGGCCGTATTCGCCGGCCCAGGGATTGCCCAGCAATCCCACCGGAAACGACAGGCGCGCGGCGAACTTGCGCACCTCGGCCAGTTGCTCGGCACCATCCAGGCTGAAGCCCAGGATTTCCAGCCCCTGCTTGCGATACTGGGCGTAGTACTCGGACAACAGCGGCAGCTCGGCCAGGCAGGGGCTGCACCAGGTCGCCCAGAAAGTCAGGATGACGACCTTGCCCGGCAGCTCGCGCGAGGCGATGCGCTGACCATCGAGCGTGGTCAGCACCAGTGGAGGTGCGACCTTGCCCACCACCAGTCCATTGGCCAGGGCCCGGCCGCTGCTGCCTGCCAGCGCCAGTCCACCCGCGCCGGCCAGGGCAGCACGCAGCCACAGGCGGCGCTGCAGGGAGGATGGCAGCGCCGGTGTCGGCGTTGGGTGGTGGTAATCAGAACGCAAGGCTGGCCCCGATATTGGCACTCCAGCGCGGGAACAACTGGTATCCCGACAACTGGCTGTAGAAGGCCTTTTGCACGAAGCCGTACACATGCAGGCGGGAGGCGACCTCTACGGTGGCGCCCGGGCTCAGATAGGCGACGGTGCCGGCGGTGTTGGCGGTATCGGCCAAGGCGCCCTGGTCGGCGCTCTTGTGGGTGAGATTGATCTGTACCTGCGGCACCAGCTTGGGGTTGGCCTCATAGCGCAAGCCGAAGCTGATGTTGGCCTGGTTGCCGGGGCGGAAGTCGGCGTTGGCCTGATCGAGCTTGTGGGCGATGGCGAACTGGTACTGGCCGTTGACGAAGGCGTCAAAGTCCTGGCTGACGGGCTGGTAGTAGTAGGCGCCCAGGATCAGGTCGGTACTGCCCGTACCGGGCTGCAGGCTGGTGTCGAGGGCCTGGCTGCCAGCAGCATTGGGGCCTGAGGAGAAGAACACCGGGTGGTGACCCACGGTCGCCCCGGTCACCACGTTCTGCCCACCGTAATCGCCCGTGGGGAGCTTGATGCCCAGCTGCACGCCCAGATTGTGGGTAGGCAGCCAGCCCTGGTAGCTGGTGACGAGCTTGATATCGCCGATACCGCTGCTGGTGGCGCCGCTGAGATTGTCGGCAGTCAGGTTGGCCGCGCCGGCATTGCCATAGGTGGTATGGCTGCGATCGATGTAGGGAATGGTGGCAGTGATATTCCATTCCGGCGTGGGCGTATAGCTGATGCCGAGGTTGGTATAGCGGTTGATGGTCTTGTTCTCGACCTCCTGCGAGCCGCCGGCGTCATTGATGGCGGCGGCCTGGCTGGCGGAGACGGAACTGCGCCCCGAGCGCAACTGGTTCTGGTTGATGAAGGTGTAGTCGACGCTGACGCGCCAGCCGGTCTCGGCGGAATAGCCCATGGCGGCATCGCTGCTGAGCGAGCAGCCGCAGGTGGCGCAGGCCAGGGCCAGGGCCGGCGTGCCCAGGGTCAGTGCCACGCCCAGCATCAGGCGTGAGACGGTCGGCGCCGTGTTCAGGGCCGGGGGAATGGAAGAGATTGGTGACATGGGAGCGTGACAGGAAAGGCCGCAACGGCAGTTGCATCATGGGAAAGTCGATGCAATCGATGGTAGCAGCCGGTCTTGCCGGATTGCTGACGAATCGCTGACCTGGCTACAGGGAGGCCTGCGGCATATTGTCGCAGGAGATGGCAGAGGTGGCCGGGCTATTGTGTTGTATTGGGACGGGAGCGCGGAAATGAAAAAGGCCCAGCATCTGCTGGGCCTTTGTTCGTGTGTCTTGTGATCGCGTCACAAGCAAATTCTGGTCGGGGTGAGAGGATTCGAACCTCCGGCCTCTACGTCCCGAACGTAGCGCTCTACCAGGCTAAGCTACACCCCGTCGAGTGAGATCTAGGTCAATGATTTCGATCTACTGCGAAAGCGGATAATTCTAACAGGGATTTTTTGAATTGGCTATCTGGAAGTGAAATAATTGCATCGGCTGCACGGCGCGCAGCGATTTCGGCTTGCTCGCGAGTATAGGCCAGGGCGCCGGAATGGGTGATGGCCGACAGCACTTCGTCGAAGTGCTGCTCGTCACCATTCTCGATACAGGTGCGCACCAGCTCGCGCTGCTGGGGCGTGCCGTGCTGCATCAGCCAGATCAGGGGCAGGGTGGGCTTGCCTTCGCGCAGGTCGTCACCGACGTTCTTGCCGATCTCGGCGCTGTTGCCGGAATAGTCCAGGACGTCGTCGATCAACTGGAAGGCAGTGCCGATCGAGCGGCCATATTCGCCGGCGGCTTCAATGCCGGCTTCGTCGGCGCCGGCAATGAGCGCGCCGATCTGACTGGCGGCTTCGAACAGCTTGGCGGTCTTGGAGCGGATCACCTGCAGGTAGCCGCCTTCATCCACGTCCGGGTTGTGCATGTTGAGCAGCTGCAACACCTCGCCCTCGGCGATGACGTTGGTGGCGTCGGCCACGATCTCCATCACGCGGGCATTGCCCACGGCCACCATCATCTGGAAAGCGCGTGAATACAGGAAGTCGCCCACCAGCACCGAGGCGGCATTGCCGAACATGGCGTTGGCGGTCTCCTTGCCGCGCCGCAGCGAGGACTCATCCACCACGTCGTCATGCAGCAGGGTGGCGGTGTGGATGAATTCGATCACCGCCGCCAGCTCGTGATGACGCACGCCCTGATAGCCGAAGGCGTTGGCGATGAGCACCACCAGCACCGGGCGCAGGCGCTTGCCACCGGCGCTGATGATGTACTCGGAGACCTGGTTGACCAGGGGGACTTCCGAATAGAGTTGCCGACGGATAACTGCGTTGACCGCCTCCATGTCGGCGACGATCGGTTGCATGATGGTGTGTTGCGAAGCGTTTTGTACGGCGGCAGACAAGGCGGAACCTGTGGGAAATGGTTATTCCCCGGATTATACGATGACAAGGCAGGGCCACGCCAAAGACCATGCAGAGGGTTTGGCGGGGGATCGGTCTTTTCGGGTTATCAAGCACTTGCCTGCCTGGCAATCCGGCCGGGGATTGTCCCGGCGGAAACTGTGTTGCGCCCAAGCCCGCCAAGTCGACTTCCCTTTTGACCGAGGAGCTAAGTCTATGTATAATTTGGGGTTTTCCTGTTTCGCCAAGGGGTTTTGCGTCCCACGCGTGTCAGGGAAAAATCGTTCTTATTCATTCATTCGTGAGGTTTCACATGTACGCGGTCATAAAAACCGGCGGCAAACAATACAAAGTTGCTGCTGGCGAAAAACTCAAAGTAGAACAGATACCGGCTGACATTGGCTCCGAAATCACTTTGGATCAAGTGCTCGCAGTGGGCGCAGGCGAAACCGTGAAGTTCGGTGCGCCGCTGGTCGCAGGTGCTACGGTGCTGGCTACTGTGGTAGCGCAAGGTCGCCATGACAAGGTCCGTATCTTCAAGATGCGTCGTCGCAAGCACTACCAAAAGCGTCAAGGCCATCGTCAGAACTACACCGAACTGCAAATCGTCTCGATCAACGCCTAAGCGTTGAACTGGTCGAACTGCTCATCCAAAGTCATCAAGGAGTTTTAAATGGCACACAAAAAAGGCGGCGGCACTACGCGCAACGGCCGTGACTCAGAATCGAAACGCCTGGGCGTCAAGGTTTATGGCGGCCAAGTGATCAACGCTGGCGGCATCATCGTCCGTCAACGCGGCACCCGCGTCCACGCTGGCGAAAACGTCGGCGTCGGCAAGGACCACACCCTGTTCGCCCTGAAGGACGGCAAGGTCAAGTTCGTTGTCAAGGGCCTGCAACAGCGTCAATACGCGACCGTCGTTACGGCGTAAGCGTTCCGGTTCATCCGGGTTCGCCCGGAAACCAGGCATCAAGAAAGGCTCTGCCGATGGTGGAGCCTTTTTGGTTTTTTGAAGAGCCGTCAACAAAGCGCCGAGCCTTGTCTCCCTTCGGGAGTACAGAGGTGGGTCAGGCCGATGATCCATCCGCTGCTGCGGCAGGGGTGTATGGACGCGTCGGCGCATCGACGCATCGACGCATCGACGTTTTGTTAGCGGCTCCCACGAGGCGTCAATATCATGAAATTCATCGACGAAGCACGCATTGAAGTCGTGGCAGGCGATGGCGGCAACGGTGTCGCCAGTTTCTGCCGCGAGAAATTCCGCCCCTTCGGCGGTCCCGACGGCGGCGATGGCGGCAAGGGCGGCAGCATCTGGGCCGTGGCTGACCGTAACGTCAATACCCTGATCGACTATCGCTATGCCAAGCTGCATCGCGCTGGCCGTGGCGAAAACGGTCGCGGTTCCGATTGCTATGGCAAGGGCGCCGACGACGTCTTCCTGCGCATGCCGGTAGGCACCCTGATCGTGGACATGAATACGGGCGAGCACATCGCCGACCTGACCCACCACGAACAGACCGTGCTGCTGGCCAAGGGCGGCGAGGGCGGCTGGGGCAACATCCACTTCAAGACCTCGACCAACCGCGCGCCGCGCCAGAAGACCGAGGGCAAGGAAGGCGAGCGCCGCGAACTGCGCCTGGAGCTGAAGGTGCTGGCCGACGTGGGCTTGCTGGGCATGCCCAATGCGGGCAAGTCGACCTTCATCACGGCCGTCTCCAACGCCCGCCCGAAGATCGCCGACTATCCCTTCACCACCCTGCACCCCAATCTGGGTGTGGTGCGCGTGAGCCACGAGAAGAGCTTCGTCATCGCCGACATTCCTGGCCTGATCGAGGGTGCCGCCGACGGCGCTGGCCTGGGTGTGCAGTTCCTGCGCCACCTGCAGCGCACCGGCCTGTTGCTGCACATCGTCGACCTGGCGCCCTTCAACGAGGAAGTCGATCCGGTCAAGGAAGCCAAGGCCATCGTCAAGGAACTCAAGAACTACGACCAGTCGCTCTTCGACAAGCCGCGCTGGCTGGTGCTGAACAAGCTGGACGTGGTGCCCGAGGCCGAGCGCGCCAAGCGCGTGAAGGACTTCATCAAGCGCTTCGGCTGGAAGGGCCCGGTCTTCGAGATCTCGGCACTGACCCGCGAAGGCTGCGAAGACCTGATCAACGAGATCTACAGCTACCTGGAAACCAAGCGCGCCGAAGAGCATCGCGCCGAAGAGACCCAGATGACCGAGGAAGCCCGCGGCATCTCCAGCATCGACCCCGACGATCCGCGCTTCAAGGTCATCGACTGATCCAGCGCACGCGCGGCTCTGGCAGGGCTGCGCGCGGGGCCGGTTCGGGCTATCATCTGCGTTCGCCGGATTTTCCGTCTCCAGAAGAATCAGCACTCGGAACACTATGCAATCGGTCATTCAAAGCGCCAAGCGACTCATCATCAAGGTGGGGTCCTCGCTGGTCACCAATGATGGCAAGGGCCTGGACGCCACCGCCATCGCCCGTTGGGCTGAGCAGATCGCGCAACTGCGCCTGCTGGGCAAGGAGGTGGTGCTGGTCAGCTCCGGCGCCGTCGCCGAGGGCATGCAGCGCCTGGGTTTCGACAAGCGTCCCACCGGCATCCACCACCTGCAGGCCTGCGCGGCCGTGGGCCAGATGGGGCTGGCGCAGATCTACGAAACCAGTTTCCGCAAGCACGACCTGCATACTGCCCAGGTCCTGCTGACCCACGCCGACCTGGCCGACCGCGAACGCTACCTCAATGCCCGCTCCACCCTGTTTGCGCTGCTGCAGCTGGGCGTGGTGCCGGTCATCAATGAAAACGACACGGTCGTCACCGATGAAATCAAGTTCGGTGACAACGACACCCTGGGCGCCCTGGTCGCCAACCTGATCGAAGCCGATGCGCTGGTGATCCTGACCGACCAGCCGGGCCTGTTTACCGCCGATCCGCGCAAGGATCCCGCCGCCACCCTGATTGCCGAGGCGCGTGCCGGTGATCCTTCGCTGGAATTGATCGCCGGAGGCACCGGCACCGGCATCGGCCGTGGCGGCATGCTGACCAAGATCCTGGCCGCCAAGCGGGCCGCTACCTCGGGTGCCACCACGGTGATCGCCTGGGGCCGCGAAGACCAGGTGCTGACCCGCCTGGCCGCCGGCGAGGCCATCGGTACCCAGCTCAATGCCGAGACGGCGCAACTGACTGCCCGCAAGCAGTGGATGGCCGATCACCTCAAGACCGCCGGTCGCGTGGTGCTCGATGCCGGCGCGGTGCAGAAGCTGAGCCTGGAAGGCAAGTCGCTGCTGCCCATCGGCGTAGTGGCGGTGTCGGGTGAGTTCGGGCGCGGTGACGTCATCACCTGCGAGGATGAGTCCGGTCGCGCCATCGCCCGGGGCATGAGCAACTACACCAGCTCGGATGCGCGTCGCATCATCCGCCATCCTTCGTCCGAGATCCAGGCCATCCTGGGCTTCGTGGAGGAGCCGGAACTGGTACATCGGGATAACCTGGTGTTGCTGTGAGATAAACGATATAGACGATATAAATCATATCCATGAAAAAACGCGGCCCTGGCCGCGTTTTTTCATGGTCCCGCCGATCAGGCCAGGCTTACCGACGTACCGGATCGATACGGGTCTGGCTCTTCAGGCGGCCGACGATGCTTTTCACGTTTTCATTGTCGGCAATCATCTTGCCATCGCAGAAATAGTCACGGAACAGGGCGCCATCGATACGGTTGGCACCGATGTCGCGGATCGGCTGCCACTTGTCGCGGCGTGAACGCGACCATTTGCCATCGGGATGGCCGAAGGCATAGGTCTTCTTTTCCCAGGTCTCGCAGCGCATGCCTTCGTACATCACGTTGACCGCGCCACCTTCGGTGCGGGTCACCACCGTGTAGCGGACCACCTTGTCAGTACCGATGGAAACCGAGGCGGTATCGATATAAGCCTTCATGGTGGCATTGGGGCTGAGATAGAACTCGGCCAGGTTCTGGTCCTGGGGCGTGGGCGGCAGCTGTACGGCCACTTCTTGCCAGGGCTTGGCTTCGTCGTCGAAGTCTTCGTCGAAGCTCTGCGCCAGGGCGCCGGCGCAGGCCGCCAGCAGCGAGCAGGCCAGCGCCACGCGACGCAGGCCGGCCAGGTTCAGGAAGGAGCGGTGTTGTTCAGGCTGCAAGGAAAAAGGCATGTGGCTCACTTGGTATCGGGCGCGGGCGCCGCATTGGAGGGCAGGGCCGGGGCGGCCGGTTTCTTGGGCGCGGACGCGGGACGACCGGCATTGTCGAGGCGACGCGGTCCGTGGCTGGGACGGCTGAGGAAGCGGGACAGCTCCTGCAGGGCCTGCTGGTAGACTTCGCGCTTGAATTCGATCACCACATCCAGCGGGACCCAATAGTCATGCCAGCGCCAGGCATCGAATTCCGGGTGCGAGGTACCGCGCAGGTTGACGTCGCAGTCGCGGCCGACCATGCGCAGCAGGAACCAGATCTGCTTCTGGCCGCGATAATGGCCGCGCACTTCGCGCTTGATGAAATGGTCAGGGACTTCGTAGCGCAGCCAGTCACGGGTGCGGCCGACGATTTTCACGTGTTCGGCACGCAGGCCGATTTCTTCTTCCAGTTCCCGGAACATCGCCTGTTCGGGGGTCTCGCCGTGCTTGATGCCGCCTTGCGGGAATTGCCAGGAGTGCTCGCGCACGCGCTTGCCCCACCACACCTCGTTATTGGCGTTGAGCAGGATGATGCCGACGTTCGGGCGAAAGCCTTCTCGATCCAGCATGGTGTACCTCAAACTTTCTGCGGCTGGACGTCCCTCTCAGGCTCACTCATGCAACAGCGCGCGCCAGGCCAGAAACCGGCGCGCCAGGCACGTCAGGAGCAATTACATCGATGCACGGATGTTATTGAAACCGGGAGCAAATCTGCAAAGAAAGGGCGCATCAGCCAGCTAATCCTTTAAAATTAGAACGATTATAACCCTCCTCTTTTTAAAAAGAACCGACCGTCATGCGCGCCTCACGTTTTTTTATTTCCACCCTGAAAGAAGCACCCTCGGACGCTGAAATCGTCAGCCACAAGCTGATGATGCGCGCCGGGATGATCAAGCGTCTCGGGGCCGGCATCTATACCTACATGCCGATGGGATTGCGTGTGATCCGCAAGGTCGAGGCCATCGTGCGCGAGGAAATGAACCGCGCCGGCGCCGTCGAGCTGTTGATGCCGGTGGTGCAGCCGGCCGAGCTGTGGCAGGAAACCGGGCGCTGGAACAAGATGGGCGCCGAACTCATGCGCGTGAAGGATCGCCATGGCCGCGACTTCGCCATCCAGCCGACCTCCGAGGAAGTGGTCACCGAC
>NZ_JAELUH010000066.1 GCF_016429215.1 Herbaspirillum sp. ASV7
GCAGAAGATGATTGCGCAGCGCCAGAAATTCATCGCCGAGGGGATCAAGCCCGCCGTCGAAGCCCTGCGCAATCGCGACCTGCAAAGCGCCATCGAGGTGTATGGCGACACCATGCTCAAGCGCTACACCGAGACCCACGCCACGCTGGCGCAACTGATGGACCTGCAGCGCAATGTCGGTCGCGATCTCTACGAACAGGCCCAGCGGCGTTACCAGCTGCTGCTGGTGGTGATGAGTGCGGCCATGGCCGCCGGCCTGGCGGTGGCCCTGTGGATGGGCGCCTTGCTGGTGAAGGCCATCTCGCGCCCGCTGCAGCGCGCCGTCACGCTGGCGCAGGCGGTGGCCGCAGGCGACCTGACGCAACAGATCATCGTGCATAGCCAGGACGAGACCGGGCAGCTGATGCAGGCACTCAAGCAGATGAACGAGAACCTGCAGGGCATCGTCGGACAGGTGCGTGCCAGCACCGATACCATCGGCACCGCCTCCACCGAGATCGCCCACGGCAACCTGGATCTCTCCTCCCGTACCGAACAGCAGGCCGGCGCGCTCGAAGAGACCGCCTCGACCATGGAGCAGCTGACTTCTACGGTGCGCCACAATGCCGAGAACGCCCAGGAAGCCAAGCAGCTGGCGCTGTCAGCCTCGGAGGTGGCGGTGCGCGGCGGCGAGGTGGTACGCCAGGTGGTCGATACCATGAGTGCCATCAACCAGTCCTCCAGCAAGATCGTCGACATCATCAGCGTGATCGATGGCATTGCCTTCCAGACCAACATCCTGGCGCTCAACGCGGCGGTGGAAGCCGCGCGGGCCGGCGAGCAGGGACGCGGCTTCGCGGTGGTGGCCTCCGAGGTGCGCTCGCTGGCGCAGCGTTCGGCCGCTGCGGCCAAGGAGATCAAGGTCCTTATCGACGATTCGGTGGCGCGGGTGGGCAGTGGCAGCGCCCTGGTGGCGCAGGCGGGACAGACCATCGACGAGGTGGTCAGGAGTGTTCAGCGAGTCAGCGAGGTGGTCAGCGACATCAGTGCGGCCGGCCGCGACCAGAGCCTGGGCATCGAGGAAGTCAACCGCGCCATCACGCAGATGGACGAGAGCACGCAACAGAATGCCGCCCTGGTGGAGCAGGCTGCTGCGGCCGCGCAATCCCTGCAGGAACAGGCTGCGCAGCTGAGTGGCGCGGTCAGCGTGTTCCGTCTGGGCGGCGCGGGCGGCCCAGCCCTGATCGCCTGATCGCCTGATCGCCTGATGGCAGCATTGCTGGCCGCCGCCGCGCCGGTCAGCAAATGGCAGCAATTCCGCGCCGCTTTGCGGGACACTCCCTATCGTGACCATGACAAAAACGATAGGGAGAACCCGTGAAAAAGATGAGTATCAAATTGCGCCTCATCCTGGCGATCAGTTTCCTGGCCGTGATGCTGGTGGCGTCGAGCGTGATCGGGCTGCTGGCCCTGCGCTCAAGCAACGACCGCATGCGCTCGCTCTACGAAGACCGTCTGGTGGCGCTGTCCCTGCTGGAACGCATCGAAGCGGCAATGGAGAGCACCAGCAACGGCATCTACGGCATCATCACGCTCGATTCCAGCGAGGGCTGGAATCCCGAGGAGATCGACCGGCGCCTGGATGATCTGGAAAAGAAACTCCAGGCCAGCGCGCCAGACATCCAGGCCTACCAGGCCACCTACCTCACCGAGCAGGAATCGAGCCTGTTGCAGCGATTCCTCCAGCAGCGCACCAGCCTTGTCGAGGAGGGCTTCAAACCGGCCCTGCAGGCCTTGCGCAAGCGCACCTTCCAGGCTGCGGACGATATCTTCAGCGGTACCGCGCGCAAGCGCTACGAGCAAGCCCATCACACGATAACGGATCTGAAGCAATTGCAGATCGATGTCGGGCGCGAGCTCTACGAGACCGAACAGGGGCGTTATCGCCTGCTGATGCTGGTCATGGGCGCAGCCATGCTGACCGGCCTGGTGGTGGCCTGCCTGGAAGCGGTGCTGCTGGTGCGCGCCATCTCCCGGCCGCTGGGCCAGGCGGTGTCCCTGGCCAGGGTCGTCGCTTCGGGGGACTTGAGCCACGACATCGAGGTGCGCAGTCACGATGAAACCGGGCAGCTCATGCAGGCGCTCAAGGACATGACCACCAACCTGCATGCCATCGTCGCGGCGGTGCGCGCCAGCACCGATACCATCGGTGCCGCCTCCAAGGAAATCAGCGCCGGCAATCTGGACCTGTCGGCGCGCACCGAGCAGCAGGCCGGGTCGCTGGAGCAGACCGCCTCGGCCATGGCGCAGCTGACCTCCACCGTCAAGGCCAACGCCGACAATGCCAGCCAGGCCAACACGCTGGCCGCCTCGGCCTCGGAAGTGGCGGTACGTGGTGGCGAGGTGGTGCGACAGGTGGTCGACACGATGAATTCGATCAACCAGTCATCGACCCGTATCGTGGACATCATCGGTGTGATCGATGGCATCGCCTTCCAGACCAATATCCTGGCCCTCAACGCGGCGGTGGAAGCCGCACGGGCCGGCGAACAGGGGCGCGGCTTCGCCGTGGTGGCGTCGGAGGTGCGCTCGCTGGCGCAACGCGCGGCCGCAGCGGCGCGCGAGATCAAGGACCTGATCGACGATTCGGTGGAAAAGGTCGGCAAGGGCACTGCCCTGGTCGGCCAGGCCGGACAGACCATGGACGAAGTGGTGGCCAGCGTGCGCCAGGTCACCGACATGGTCGGTGAGATCAGTAGTGCCAGCCAGGAGCAGAGCAGCGGCATCCAGGAGATCGACCGCGCCATCGTGCTCATGGATCAGGCCACGCAGCAGAATGCGGCGCTGGTCGAGCAGGCGGCTGCTTCGGCGCAAGCCTTGCTGGAACAATCGCAGTCCCTGGAACGGGCGGTCAGCGTATTCCAGCTGGGCAGCAAGGTCGCTGCGACGGCGAAGGCGCCGGCGGCAGTCGCTCAGGCGTCCAGCGCGATGTCTTCGGAAGCCGCCGAGCGGGTGCCGGCCAAGGGCGGATTGCTCTTGCCATGATAGGCAAACACCGCCGAGCACTTGACCTGGGCGCTGTCGTTGCGACCGGCGGCGTGGAACAGTCCGCTATGGAACAGCACCACGTCGCCCGGTTCCAGCGAGAGAGCGATGCCCTGGGCGAAGAGGGCCTGGTTGGCGGCTACTTCCGGGCGCAGGAAGTCCAGTTCATCCATCTGTTCGGGTTGCAGTTGCAACTTGTGGGAGCCAGGGATGAACTTGAGCGCGCCATTCTCCGGCGTCTCCGTACCTAGCGCCAGCCAGACCGAGACCAGTTCGTTGCGCGGGAATGACCAGTAGCGGATGTCGCGATGCCAGCCAGTGGCCGTGCCGAAGGCCGGGTGCTTGGTCATGACGCAGTTGTGGTGCGCCAGGGTGATGCAGACGGGTTCCTCGAACAGCTGGTGCAGCATGGCCACCAGTTGCGCATCGGCGGCCCATTCGCGATAGACCGGGTCGCGCTGCCAGGCCGCGCGCAGGCGCCGGGCGGTGCGTCCGCCTTCGGCTTCCAGCGAGACCGGGGCGCCCTCGTAGCCGACCTCGGCTTCGTATTCGAGGGGTTCGACGGCGCGCAGCAGGTGATCCTGGGTCACCGCCAGCATGCGCTCACGCAGCGCGGTGGGCACCATGCCCTTGATCAGCAGGTAGCCCTGCTGGCGAAAGAAAGTGACCTGGGCGGGGGACAGCGGGTTTGACATGATGGACTTCCTGGGTTGCACGAGGAGCGCATGGATTGCGCCAAGTGCATGACTGTATGCCTCGGCCGGCGGCGCGCAAGATACAGATGCGCATCTTTTCTGTATCGTTTGCGCGCGCGCAAGGGCAGGCCGTTTTTTGCTACTTTTTCTTCTTCAGCAAGGGCGCCAGGTACTTGCCGGTGACGCTGGCCGGGTTCTTCGCCACGTCCTCGGGCGTGCCGGCCGCGACGATCTGTCCGCCGCCGGCCCCTCCCTCGGGGCCCAGGTCGATGATCCAGTCGGCAGTCTTGATGACGTCCAGGTTGTGCTCGATGATGGTGACCGTATTGCCCTGGTCGCGCAGCCGGTGGATCACCTTGAGCAGCAGGTCGATGTCATGGAAGTGCAGGCCGGTGGTCGGCTCGTCCAGGATGTAGAGCGTGCGCCCCGTATCGCGCTTGGACAGTTCCAGCGACAGCTTCACGCGCTGCGCCTCGCCGCCGGAGAGGGTGGTGGCGCTCTGGCCCAGCTTGATATAGCCCAGGCCCACGTCCAGCAGCGTCTGCAGCTTGCGCGCGATCAGCGGCACCGGCTTGAAGAACTCGTGGGCATCCTCCACCGTCATGTCGAGGATCTCGGTGATGTTCTTGCCCTTGTATTGCACTTCCAGGGTTTCGCGGTTGTAACGCTTGCCGTGGCAGACGTCGCAAGGCACGTACACGTCCGGCAGGAAGTGCATCTCCACCTTGATCACGCCATCGCCCTGGCAGGCTTCGCAGCGCCCGCCCTTGACGTTGAAGGAGAAGCGTCCGGCACTGTAGCCGCGTTCCTTGGCCATCGGCACCGTGGCGAACAGGTCGCGGATCGGCGTGAACAGGCCCGTATAGGTGGCCGGGTTGGAGCGCGGCGTGCGGCCGATGGGGGCCTGGTCCACCGCGATCACCTTGTCGAAATGCTCCAGGCCGCCGATGGCTTCGTGCTCGGCCGGCTCGGTCTGCGAGCCATACAGGTGGCGCGCCGCCGACAGGTAGAGGGTGTCGTTGACCAGGGTCGACTTGCCCGAGCCGGACACGCCGGTCACGCAGGTCAGCAAGCCCACCGGCAACTCCAGGTCGACGTTCTTGAGATTGTTGCCGGTGGCGCCGGTGATGGTCAGCATGCGCGACTCGTCGCAGGGCGTGCGCTTCTTCGGTACGGCGATTTCCAGCGAGCCGTTGAGGTACTTGGCGGTCAGCGACTTCTTGTTCTTCAGGATCTCAGGCAGCGAGCCGTGGGCGATCACGTCACCGCCATGCACGCCCGCGCCGATGCCCATGTCGACGATGTAGTCGGCGGTGCGGATGGCGTCTTCGTCGTGTTCCACCACCAGCACGGTGTTGCCGATGTCGCGCAGGTGGCGCAGGGTGTCGATCAGGCGGTCGTTGTCGCGCTGGTGCAGGCCGATGGAAGGTTCGTCCAGCACGTACATCACGCCGGTCAGGCCCGAGCCGATCTGCGAGGCCAGGCGGATGCGCTGCGCTTCGCCGCCGGAGAGCGTGTCGGCGCTGCGTTCCAGCGACAGATAGTCCAGCCCGACGTTGTTGAGGAAGCTCAGGCGCGAGACGATTTCCTTGATGATGCGGTCGGCGATTTCCTTCTTGGCGCCGGTCAGCTTGAGGGTCTCGAAGAAGGACAGGGTCTCGCGCAGGGGCGTAGCGGCCACTTCATAGATGGCGCGCTGCTGCTTGCCGCTACCCACCTTCACGTAGCGTGCTTCCACCCGCAGGCGCGCGCCGTGGCAGGAGGGGCATTGCTTCTCGTTGATGAACTTGGCCAGCTCCTCCTTGACCGCCATCGAATCGGTCTCGCGATAACGGCGCTGCAGGTTGTTGACCACGCCTTCGAAGGTGTGCTCCTTGACCACCGTGCGGCCGCGCTCGTTGACGTAGGCGAAGGGGATGGTCTGGCGGCCGGAGCCGTACAGCACTGCCTGCTGGGCCTTGTCGTCGAGCTGTTCGAAGGGAACGTCGAGGTCGAAGTCGTAGAAGGCGGCGATGCTGGTGAGCATCTGGAAATAGAACTGGTTGCGGCGGTCCCAGCCCTTGATCGCGCCCGAGGCCAGCGACAGGTTGGGGAAGGCGACGATACGCTTGGGATCGAAGAACTCGATATGGCCCAAGCCATCGCATTCCGGGCAGGCCCCCATCGGGTTGTTGAAGGAGAACAGGCGCGGCTCCAGCTCCTGCAGCGAATAGCCGCAGATGGGGCAGGCGAACTTGTTGGAGTACAGGTGTTCCTTGCCGCCATCCATCTCCAGCGCGATGGCGCGGCCGTCGGCCAGGCGCAGCGCGGTCTCGAAGCTCTCGGCCAGGCGTTGCTTGATCTCGGCCTTGACCTTGACGCGGTCGATGACGACATCGATGGTGTGCTTTTCGGTCTTCTTCAGCTTGGGCAGTTCATCGACCTCGTAGACCTTGGCCGCTCCGGTGCCGCTCTGGACGCGGAAGCGCACGAAGCCCTGCGCCTGCATCTCCTCGAACAGGTCGGCATGCTCGCCCTTGCGGTTGGCCACCACGGGCGCCATGATCATCAGCTTGGTGTCTTCCGGCAGGGCCAGCACGGCATCGACCATCTGCGAGACCGATTGGGCCTCCAGCGGATGTTCGGGGTGGTCGGGGCAGTAGGGCGTACCGACGCGGGCGTACAGCAGGCGCAGGTAGTCGTGGATCTCGGTGACGGTGCCCACGGTGGAACGCGGGTTGTGCGAAGTGGCCTTCTGCTCGATGGAGATGGCCGGCGACAGACCCTCGATCAGGTCGACATCGGGTTTTTCCATCAACTGCAGGAACTGGCGTGCATAGGCCGACAGCGACTCGACATAGCGGCGCTGACCCTCCGCATACAAGGTATCGAAGGCCAGCGATGACTTGCCCGAACCGGACAGCCCGGTGATGACGATGAGCTTGTTGCGGGGGAGGTCTAGGTTGATATTCTTGAGGTTGTGCGTGCGCGCGCCGCGAATGCGAATTTCTTCCATGGATGCCTTCAGCTAGGGGTTTCCTGCCGCCGCGTGGAATGACGCCGTGCGCGGAGCAGCGGTGGGACAACATGTAACTATAACAGGACTGCGAACGGCCGGCAGGCAGGCTTGCCACGGCAGGAAACCCATGTGGGCGCACTTGCCGGAAATGAAAGCACAGCCGTGAAAAAGCCGGCGCGAGGCCGGCTTGGAGGGAGCAAGTCGCGCTTGCTGTCGGCTACACCGCGGGCCTCAGCGGGCGCGCTGGTAGACCTTGAGCAACTGTCCGGTATCGCCTTCGCGGCGACCTTCCCAGAACAGGCGCCAGTGACCATGCGGATGCGGTGTCACACCGGGGGTTTGCAGGATCACCCAGTTGCACTGCGTATGACGCATGCCATCGATGGGCTGGTGCAGGATGCCGGTGTAGTAATACAGCATCGGCGCCTCGGATTCGCCCAGGTTCACGCTGGCCATGCAATCGTCGGATTGCCAGACCGGGGCGATCTGCGCCTTCAGATCGGCATAGACATATTCATAACTCTTGCCATAGTCCGCCCAGGGCAGCAGCAGCGTATAGGCCAGGCCCCACATCAGGGTGATGCCGCCGAACCAGCTGAACACGCCGCGCCACTGACCCGACAGGCGCAGCTTGTTGAGGCTCCAGATCCACAGGATGCTCATGGCGGCGGCCGCCAGCAGGGCCAGCGGCTGGAAGGGGGTGACGAAGTCCAGCGGCAGCCACTTGCCCATGAAGCCGATCCAGTGGTGGTAGCTGGCCGGCCGCGTGGAGACCACATAGGTCGCCCAGATACCCCCCGAGATCAGGCCGAAGACGATGCGCGAGAGCCAGTCCCAGGCCAGGTGGACCCGGTGCGGCAGGCGCGGGATGGCTTGCACGGCCAGCAGGGCCAGCGGCAGCAGCACCGGCAGCAGGTAGAGCTGGCGCGCCGTGGCCGAGCTCTGCAGCACGGCCAGGCTGATCCCGGCGAAGGCCAGCGGCAGCGCCACCACCGGCTGGCCGATACGGCGCCAGTCACCCAGTGCCAGCGCCAGCAGGGTCAGCACCGAGCCGGGCAGGGCGAAGCCGAACAGGGCACGCAGGACCACGGCCTGGTCGTTGTCCGACCCCAGCTTGTTGACCGAGAAGCCGAAGAAGCGGCCGACGTTGTTATCCCAGAACCACTCCATGAACAGCGGCACCGAATGCTGCGCCAGCAGGGCCGGCCACACCACGAAGAAGGGCAGCGAGACCAGCACGGCGGCGCCGACCATCTTCCAGTACGACAGGCTGCGGCATTCGCGCACCATCACGCCTACCGCCATGGCGGTGGCGGCGAAGGTCAGGGGAATGAACAGGCCCTTGGTCATCTCGGTAATGCCTACGCCCAGGCCGAACCAGAACGCCGCCGACCAGGCCGGGGTACGGCGCTGTTCATTGGTGGCAATGGCCAGCAGGCCGTAGATGGCCATGGCGCCGCCACTGACCAGGGCGACATCGGTGAACATGTCGTGCGCATGCTTGACCATGCCGGGCGTGCCGGCGAACAGGGCCAGCGTACCCAGGACCGGCAGACTCAGCGCATCGCGCTGGCCCCAGACCAGCTTGGCGATACGGATCACAAAGACCAGCGTCACCAGGTTGTAGAGCACGCTGGCCAGGCGGGCGCCGTCATGGTAATCCAGCAGCGGATGGAACAGCTTGGACAGCAACACCGCAGTCCAGTAGTACAGCGGCGGCTTTTCCATGAAAGGCTGGCCGGCATTGGTGGGGACCAGGTAGTCCCCCGACACCAGCATGTGGTGGATGATGCCGAAGGTATAGGTTTCATCCTGCTTCCAGGGACCGTGGGCGAAGATGCCCGGCAGCAGCCAGGCGGCGCCGATCAGGGTCAGCAGCAGCCAGGTCGTGCGCGCGGGCAGCGCCTGCCGGGCCCATGCCTGGGCGGGCGCGGCGTTGAAAGCGGATTCTGCTTTGGATTCGGAAGCCGAAGTAAATAAGAACATTGCTGGACACTAATGCGAACCATGGATCCGGTTCGCGCAAAATCAATCATGGAAGACCCCGTTGCATGGGGATAGGAACGGGAAACTGCGCAGGCAGTTTCATCGCCATCCTCTGCATTCGACGGTCTTCACCCCCTCAGTACGCGTAATTGCTTTATTTTTCTTGGCGATTATTGTTGCCACCTGGAAATGTCCACCGGGCGGGACAGGATGGCGTTATAGGGGATTGCAGAAAAATGAGCAATCAGCCATTTTGGCATAAACCATCCGGAAAATGACAGGCTTGTCAGCAATGATGTGCTTAAAAAAGCTTCATCAGATTCAGGTGTTGGATTGATGCCGCACATGGAATGCTGTCGCGACGTCGGCCGTGGGGACGTTGCTGCAGACGACCGGACTGTCGATGCTGTTACCATAGCGCTTTTGTCCCATCGCCGGGTTTGTGCGCAGGTCCGGCAGTCGCCAACGCCAGCCCCTACACGTATGTCCCAGTCCACGAGCTCAACGGCACAGCCTGAAAAATCCGGCATGTCGCGCGCCGAGGTGCGCGCCAGTGCTTCTCTCGCCTCCATCTTTTCCTTGCGTATGCTGGGCTTGTTCCTGGTGCTGCCGGTATTTGCGGTGCACGCCCACAGCCTGCCCGGGGGCGACAGCGATACCCTGGTCGGCATTGCCCTGGGGATCTACGGCCTGGCGCAGGCCTTCGGGCAGATTCCCTACGGCATCGCCTCGGATCGCTACGGCCGCAAGCGCATCATCGTCATCGGCCTGGTGCTCTTCGCGCTGGGCTCCTTCGTGGCCGCTGCAGCCAGCAGCGTGATGTGGTTGCTGGTGGGCCGGGCCTTGCAGGGTTCCGGGGCGATCTCGGCCGCCATCACCGCCTTCATCGCCGACTCGACCCGCGAAGAGCACCGCACCAAGGCCATGGCCATGGTCGGCGCCTCCATCGGCGTGACCTTCGCGGTCTCGATGGTGGCCTCGCCGTTGCTCTACAAGTCCATCGGCATGGGCGGTATCTTCAGCCTCACCGGGGTGTTGTCGCTGTTGGCCATCGCCGTGGTGGTAGGGGTGGTTCCCAACGTGCCGCGGGTCCAGGCCAGGCGGGTCCCGCTGGCGGAGGTGCTGCGCCATGGCGAACTGATGCGCCTGAACATGGGGGTGTTCACCCTGCACCTGACCCAGGTCGCCATGTTCATGGTGGTGCCCGGCGCCCTGGTGCAATACGCCGGCCTGCCGCTGGGCGAGCACTGGAAGATCTACCTGCCGGTGGTACTGGCCTCCTTCGTGCTGATGCTGCCGCCCATCATCGTGGCCGAGAAGCAGGGCCGCATGAAGCAGGTTTTCCTGGGCGCCATCACGCTGATGCTGCTGGTGCAACTGGGCTTCTGGGCGGTGCTCTCCCATCCGCTGGGACACTGGTGGCTGCTGGTGGCCTTGCTATTCCTTTTCTTCGTCTCCTTCAACATCCTGGAAGCGGCGCAGCCGTCGCTGGTCTCGCGCATCGCCCCGCCGGCGGCCAAGGGCGCGGCGCTGGGCGTATACAACACGTTGCAGGCACTGGGACTGTCCTGCGGTGGTGCATTGGGTGGCTGGATCAAGCAGAATGTCGGGATTTCGGCGGTCTTTCTGTTATCGGGTGTAGCCACGCTGTCCTGGCTTATAATCGCGGCTAACATGAAAAACCTGCCGCGCCGCGCTGCGCCGGCGGTAGGTGCAACAGCCTAAACGTATTCAGGAGAAACAATGGCATCGGTCAACAAAGTCATCATCGTCGGTAACCTCGGACGCGATCCGGAAACGCGCTACATGCCCAACGGCGAAGCCGTCACCAACATCGCCGTGGCCACGACCGAGAGCTGGAAGGACAAGAATTCGGGCGAGAAGAAGGAGCTCACCGAGTGGCACCGCATCACCTTCTACCGCAAGCTGGCCGAGATCGCCGGCCAGTACCTGAAGAAGGGCTCGCAGATCTACGTCGAAGGCCGCCTGCAGACCCGCAAGTGGCAGGACAAGGAAGGCGTCGAACGCTACACCACCGAAATCATCGCCGACACCATGCAGATGCTGGGCAGCCGCCAGGGCGGCGGCGGTGGCGGCATGGATGAGGGCGGCTACGGTGGTGGTGGCGGTGGTGGTTACGGCGGTGGCGGTGGCGGCGCTCCGCGCCAGAGCGCAGGTGGTGGTGCAGGTGGCGGCGGTGCTCCGCGTCAGCAAGCCGCACAGCGCCCGGCGCCCAACTTCTCGGACATGGATGACGATATTCCGTTCTGATTCCGCCACATCCAGTTACAGCCCAAAAGGCTCGTTCCCCGCCGGGAACGGGCCTTTTGCTTGGTGGCTTAGTTCGTCATGCCGTCTTACAGGCACTTCTCCCGCCGTTCCTCCCCCGCCGGGAAGTGCTGCACAGGCCGCCACTGGCCCTCGAAGCGGTACAGCGTATAGCGTGGATGGGCATTGGCGCCGCCGGCATCGAAACGGATAGTGCCATGCAGTCCGGCGTACTGGTCCTGGTGCAGCGCTTGCGCGAGCTTCTGGCCATCCTCTGCACCCACCTTGAGGATGGCACTGGTCAGCACGCTGGCAGCGTCGTAGGCATAGTAGGAATAAGTGGAAGGCGCCGCCTTGAACTGGCGTGTGTAGGCTGCCGAAAACGCCTTCCAGCGCGGGCAGTACTCTTGCGGTATCTCGAACTCCAGCACATAGAGACGCCCGTCCTCGGCCTGCCCGGCGACCTGGTTGCTGGCGCCGGCGGTGAGCAGGATGCGTGCCGTCGATTGCGCTCGTCTGGCCGCATCGAGGAAGGAACGCACCTGCGGATACATCGCCACGAAGACGATCACATCGGCTTCATGTTGCGCCGCTGCCTTGAGGGCGGCGCTGAAGTCGGTCGTCTGGCGTGCCGCCCGGAAGCGCGCCACGCTGGTGCCGGCGCCGGTGGCCTTTTCCACGAAGGCATCGGCCAGCGCAGCGCTGTAGGCCGAATCATTTTCTATCAGCAGGATACGCCGTCCCTGCAAAGGCCCCACGGCGACCTCGGCCAGTGCGGCGGCCAGGTCGCTGGTGCCGCCCACGACCCGGAAGGGCATGGCACGGCCGGAACGGGTCAATTTGCTGACGGTGGCGGTGAAGCCGATCTGCGGGATATGCGCGCGCTCGTAGATGTCGGCGGTGGCCAGGGCGGCATCGCTGCTCCACGGACCCACGACGCCGGCGACGTTTTCCTTGATGTAGTAGCGCGCGATATTGACCGCGAAGTTTTCATTGCCGCGGTCATCCTGGGGCAGCAGCCTGAAACGGATGTTCAGGTGCTTCCTGGTGGCCAGCTCGTTGGCATCGTTGATCGCCAGCTGCGCGCCCTGCAGGGCGCTTTGCGCAATGGGTTCGGTGAGGCGGCCGGTAAAGCCCAAGGACACATACCGGATCTCCGCGCCCACGGCACTGTCCGGTCTGATGCATGACAACAGCGCGATGGCGATCGCCACCGCTGTGCCGACTTTGCGCATCGATGTCCCCCTGGTCCAGTCAAGCTGGTGCTGTTATGCCTACCCATGCGTACATCTACGGGGAAATATACACATCATTGCTCAATTCGGCCAGCATACCCGGAAGCAAGTCCCGCCCAATGCTGACGGCCGGCAATCGGCTGTCCCCTGGTGCGCGCTGGCAATGGCGCGCACCACGGCCAGGCCCAGGCCGCTGCCTTTCTGATGGGCGTCCACGGCGCGCGGCCCGCGCTGGAAAGCCTCAAAGATCATCTGGGCATCGCTGGCCGGCAGGCCCGGACCGCTGTCTTCCACGGTCAGGCTGTCCATGCCATCGCGGCGGGCCGTGCCGATACGCAGCATGCCGGGCGTGGCATGTTGCAATGCGTTCTCCAGCAGCGCCAGCAGGACCTGGCGGATGCGCACCGGGTCGCACACCGTGCGGGCCAGGCCGATATCCAGCACCAGCTGGAAGCCCTTGTCCTGCAGCGATGGCTCGCAGGCCTTGAGCACGGCAGTGATTTCCTGCTGCAGGTCGGTGTCCTGCAACTGGATGTGCAGGTGGCCGCTTTCAGCCAGGCCGACGATGCGCAGGTCCTCGATGAGCCTTCCCAGTCCTTCGACCTGGTCCAGCAGGCTGGAGAACAGCGCCGGATCGGGCTGGAAGACGCCGTCGCTCAAGCCCTGCAGACGACCGCGCAGGATGGTCAGCGGCGTGCGCAATTCGTGGGCGATGGCGGCGTTCCAGAAGATGCGTTCCTGCTGTACCCGCTCCAGCCGCTCGGCCATGGCATTGAAGTCGCTGATCAACTGCGAGGCTTCGTCCAGCGCCTGGCCGCGGGTGGCCGCACGTGCCGCCAGGTCGCCCTGGGCCACCCGGCGCAGGCTGGTGGCTACCGAGTTCAGAGGGGTGAGGATGCGGCGTGACAGGCGCACGGCCACCCAGATCGCGATGGCCAGGCCGATGAGCGTGCTGACGATGATCCAGCCCCATTCGGCGGGCGAGGGCAGCCAGCTGTCAGGCGCCGACAGGCTATCGGGATAGAAGATCCACAGCGTGGAATAGAACGCATAGGAACCCAGCAAGACCATCAGCATGATGGTCAGTGCCAGGATCGCCACCGAGCTGATGATCTGGCGTGCCAGGCCCTTGCTGCGCCAGATGGTGAAGAGGTCGATGCTGGTCTTCATCGCGTCATCCCGCCTTCAGCTGCCTTGCTGGAAACGATAGCCCACGCCCCGGATGCTCACCGGGATGCCGGCGATACCGAGGTCTTCCAGCTTCTTGCGCAGCTTGCTGACATGGCTGTCGACGGTGCGCTCCAGGGTATCGCCTTCGGGCAGGCAGCTGGTGAGCAATTCGGCGCGGGTGAAGACGCGCCGTGGGGCGCGTGCCAGTTGCGCCAGCAGCTTGAACTCGGTCAAGGTCAGCACCAGGGTATGCGTGGTGCCGTCGATCTCGGCCACGGCCTCATGCTGCTCGAAGTCGATCACGAAGGGCGGGGCGCGCAGGATGCGGCGCAGGTCGCGGTCTTCGCGCGGCTGGCTGCGGCGCAGTACCGCTTCCACCCGCGCCACCACCTCGGCCGGATTGAAGGGCTTGACCACATAGTCGTCGGCGCCGATGCGCAGGCCCGTAAGCTTGTCCACATCCTGGTCCAGCGCGGTGAGCAGGATGACCGGCGTATCGCCGCGCTGGCGGATCTGCGACAGCACCTGCCAGCCATTGACCTGGGGCATCTGGATGTCCAGCAGCACCAGGTCGGGCTTGAGTGCCAAATGCATCTCCAGCGCCCGCGCGCCATCACTGGCGTGCACGCTGCGCATGCCATTGCGCGCCAGGTAGGCGGCCAGGATCTCGGCGATTTCCGGTGCATCCTCGGCGATGAGGATCAGTACGCCGCTGTCCGCAATGTTGGCGGACGGCGTCGTTTTGTCGGACATGGCTTCCCTCTCCATTGAAACTCCATTGTTGTATCGCGCAATCCTCATCGTTGTGACCCAGACTCCGCTCTCCCTGCGATTGTACTGTCGGCTTGCCACGCGCGGCAAAGCACTCATGCTCATGCCGATGCGCAGGGATGATCCATGGAGTTCCTGCATGCCACGTTTTTTCATCGACCGTCCCATCTTCGCCTGGGTGGTCGCGCTGTTCATCATCCTCTTCGGCGTGATCGCCATGAGCCAGTTGCCCATCGCACGTTATCCCTCGGTGGCACCACCCACGGTCTCGATCACGGCTACCTACCCGGGCGCCACGCCCCAGGCCATGAACGACGGGGTCATCAGCCTGATCGAGCGTGAGCTGTCGGGGGTGAAGAACCTGCTGTACTTCGAATCCTCGGCCGACAGTTCCGGCTCGGCGCAGATCAGCGTCACCTTCAAGCCGGGCACCGATGCCGAGCTGGCCCAGGTGGATGTGCAGAACAAGCTCAAGGCCATCGAGGCGCGCCTGCCGCAGACGGTGCGCCAGAACGGCATCACGGTGGAGTCGGCGGCATCGGGCTTCCTGCTGATGGTGAGCCTGACCTCGGTCGACGGCCGCCATGACGAGGTCGCGCTGAGCGATTACCTGGCCCGCAACGTGGTGGAGGAACTGCGCCGCGTGGAAGGCGTGGGCCGGGTGCAATTGTTTGGCGCCGAAGAAGCCATGCGCATCTGGGTCGATCCCTTCAAGCTCAATGCCTATGGCTTGTCCATCGGCGATATCAGCACCGCCATCACGCAGCAGAACGCCCAGATCGCTCCTGGTCGGCTGGGGGATATGCCGGCCCTGCCAGGGCAGCAGATCGCCATGCCGCTGACGGTACAGGGGCAACTGCAGTCGCCCGCGCAGTTTGCTGCCATCGTGCTCAAGGCCAAGCCGGATGGCTCGCGCGTGCTGCTGGGCGACGTCGCCCGGGTGGCGCTGGGTGCGCAATCCTATGCCTTCTCCAATCGCGAGGATGGCAAGCCCGCTGGCGTGGCTGCGGTGCAGCTTGCGCCCGGCGCCAATGCGGTGCGCACGGCCGATGCCATCCGCGCGCGCATGGAAGAACTGCGCACCACCCTGCCGGAGGGCATGCGCTACTCGCTGCCCTATAACACCGCGCCCTTCGTCAAGATCTCCATCCAGAAGGTGGTGCAGACCCTGATCGAGGCGATGGTGCTGGTGTTCCTGGTGATGTACCTGTTCCTGCAGAACGTGCGCTATACCGTCATTCCGGCCATCGTCGCGCCCATCGCGCTGCTGGGGACGTTGGCGGTGATGCTGGTGGCCGGCTATTCGGTGAACGTGCTGACCATGTTCGGCATGGTCCTGGCCATCGGTATCATCGTCGACGATGCCATCGTGGTGGTGGAGAACGTCGAGCGCATCATGGCGCAGGAGGGGCTGGGGCCGCGCGAGGCCACCATCAAGGCCATGCGGGAGATCACTGGAGCCATCGTCGGCATCACGCTGGTGCTCACGGCGGTGTTCATTCCCATGGCGCTGGCCGGTGGATCGGTGGGCGTGATCTACCGGCAGTTTGCGCTGGCCATGGCAGTGTCGATCCTGTTCTCGGCCTTCCTGGCCTTGAGCCTCACGCCCGCCCTGTGCGCCACGCTGCTCAAGCCGGTGGCACCGGGCCATCACGACAAGCGCGGATTCTTCGGCGTCTTCAACCGTGCCTTTGCGCGCATGACGGCGCGCTACGAATCGGTACTGGGCCGGCTCATCGCCCGCAGTTTGCGCATGATGCTGGTCTTCGGGGCACTCTCGGTGATGCTGGTGCTGGCTTTGCGGATGTTGCCCTCGGCCTTCCTGCCGGAAGAAGACCAGGGCTACTTCATGACCTCCTTCCAGTTGCCGGCGGACGCCACCACCGAGCGCACCGCCCGGGCGGTCAGGCAGTTCGAGCATTACCTGCAGAGCCGCGAGGATGTCGGTGCCAACCTGTCGGTGTTGGGCTATGGATTTTCCGGTTCGGGGCCGAATGCGGCCATGGCCTTCACCGAGCTGAAGGACTGGAAGCAGCGCCACGGTTCCACCGCCGCGCAAGAGGCGATGCTGGCGCAGGCGGCCATGGAGAAGGGGGCCGATGGCATGGTCATGAGCCTCTTGCCACCGGCCATCGAGGAACTCGGCAATTCGTCCGGGTTTGCAATGCGCCTGCAGGACCGCGCCAACCAGGGCTACGCTGCGCTCAAGCAGGCCGAGGCCAGCCTGCTGGCGCTGGCCGCGCAGAGCAGCAAGCTCAGTGGCGTCTATTCCGACGGCTTGCCGCCGGGCGCCAGCATCGAGCTGGACGTGGACCGGCACAAGGCCGCCGCATTGGGGGTGTCCTTTGCCAGCATCAACGAGACCCTGTCGGCGGCGCTGGGCTCGGCCTATATCAATGACTTTCCCAATGCCGGCCGGATGCAGCAGGTCATCGTGCAGGCCGAGGCTGGCGCGCGCATGCAGATCGAGGACATCATGAAACTCTACGTGCGCAACCAGAGCGGCGGCATGGTGCCGCTGCGCGAGCTGGTACGCGCTTCGTGGCATATGGCGCCCACGCAGATGCAGCGCTACCAGGGCTTGCCGGCCGTGCGTATCGCCGGCAGCGCCGCGCCGGGTGTCTCCAGCGGCGCCGCCATGGATGAGATGGAGAGACTGGCGCAGCAACTGCCGCCGGGCTTTGCCGTGGCCTGGACCGGTCAGTCGCTGCAGGAGCGCCAGTCGGCCGCGCAGGCACCGATGCTGATGGTCTTGTCGATGCTGGTGGTGTTCCTGGTGCTGGCGGCGCTCTACGAGAGCTGGAGCATTCCGCTGTCGGTGATGCTGGTGGTGCCGCTGGGATTGATTGGCGCGGTCACGGCGGTGATCCTGAGGGAGATGCCCAACGATGTCTTCTTCAAGGTGGGCATGATCACCGTCATCGGCCTGTCGGCCAAGAACGCCATCCTCATCGTCGAGTTCGCCCGCCAGTTGTGCAGCGAGGGCCTGGGCCTGGCGCCGGCGGCGATCAAGGCGGCGGTCCTGCGTCTGCGTCCCATCGTGATGACCTCGCTGGCTTTTGCACTGGGTGTGCTGCCCCTGATGCTGGCCTCGGGCGCCAGCGCGGAGACGCAGCGCGCCATCGGCACGGGTGTGTTCGGCGGCATGGTCAGCGCTACCGTGCTGGCGGTGTTGTTCGTGCCGGTGTTCTTTGTGGTGGTGTTGCGCTGTGGGCAGCGGTTCGCTGGCAAGGTTCATTTGAAAAAATGAGGCCAGGGGCGAAATAGCCCTTTGCCCGAGTCAGAAAGAATGCGCTTAAACGGAGCTGAGGAATGCCATGGTTTATCAGCTCGTGGATACCAGGCAGATGGCTGCTATCTGTATAGCTATCTGGTTGCGCGCATTGGTTTCATTACAGATCCTCTAAGCGCAAGCCTTCCTGCAATATCCACGCAGTGTCGGGACTCCATTCTGGCCATACCCATGTCGCCCAGTTGTCGTAGATCAGACCAGCATTGATGGAAAAGTCTGGATTGGTGGCTTCTTCAGGAAACAAGAGATAGCAGTTGAATCCCGCCTTTAGGCCGGAGATGGTGATCAACCCGATTGCCCTTTCTCTTCTTGGGGAGTCGCAAAACATCATGACGACTTCATCCTCAAAAGGGTATGAGGCGGAAAATCTGATTAGTGATCCTCTACTAAGACTGATGTCCCTGTTTTCTGAAAGTCTGACCCATTTCTTCAAACGATCCTGTTGTGGAATGAGGGCGACGGATTCGTTTCTGATAGATACCAGATCTTCTGAAGAAAAGCCTTCGCGAGATATCCAAGCGCTGTCAGCATCCCATCCTGCGCCTATGTAAGTTGGCCAGTTATCGTAGATGACGCCGACCGTGATTGCCCGCCTTTCGACGACATCTTCAGGAAAGAGGGTAAAGTAGTTGTGTCCGGCGTTGTCACCAGTGACGGGTATTAGACCTAGCTGAGAACTTCCACTTGGCGAGTCACATACCAGCATGATGACTTCGTTCCCGGAAGCGGCGGAGGTGGAAAACTTGAGCAGTGATCCTCTGACGAGACGGATACCCTTGTGCTCGTATATTTTTAACCAGTTCATTGATGATCGCGTCTGCGAAGCGCTGATGGAGAGGTCAGTTTCAGGGAAGTAGGCGCACACATGTTTGCCTCATGTGCAGCTTTCTTGACCGAGGAGCGGATTTTTTTCCTCGAACCTGGCGTGGATGTCTGGCGCCCTTCCTTCGAAAAAGCCTTCAAACACTACTTGGATGCGATCGAGCAGAGCGTGGATTCGGTGCTTGCTCACTTCCCTGATTTCAAATCCATCATCGGGATCGATATGGGCGTACAGAGTGTTGGTCGTTTGGGTGAATAGCTGGTGAATAGTCCAGCTATGAAGGCTGGGGCGGTGTCCCAGGTTTCTGGTTAGCCAAAGAATTGCCCATTCCAGCTGCCAGTAGGCGTCCATGCACAGTACTTGTTTTTTGTGAAGAATTCCGAGAAAAGATTGCTCGCTCCACTGCATCTGGAATGATAAATTCTTGTAAATGATTTCCATACTGCGGGCATGGATGTCCAGATCCACGCCCTCTTCTTCATAAGGTGGGTTTTGATGATCAGCACTGGCGGCGCGTGCAAGCGCGAGCGCTTCCTCGATTCGCTGATCTTTGGCCGGTGAATCCGGATCCGTGAGTAGTGGATTGGTGAATTCCTGGTCGCTATACATGTCAGGAATCCGGCCCCGGAAATAGCCTTCAAAGACTATGGCTATCCGATCTTTTAGCTTTTGGATGAACCAGCGATCGAAGTTGATGATGTCTTCGTAATTGACTCGGGCATGCTCCTGGAAAAGGGCGCTGAGACAACTGAAAATCCGGAAGACAGGCCAGTAGTGATCACGTGGGTAATCAACGGAGGACGATGTCAGTTGGATCAAAGCCCATTCCAGTTTCCAGTAGCCTTCCAGATCGATTTCACGATGTTCGTGAAACCGGCTCAAGAAGGACTGCTCACTGAACTCATCGCAGTGAGGAAAATTCTCGAGAACAATGGTGAGTGGATTCATGTTAAGAATTGACGTTTTGATATTTGTTGGTCTATGTGCGGAAGTGAGCCTTTTTTATTCCGTCGACGAGGACGCTTAATTTTCATCGCAGCAACCTCGTCGGACGCTCATCAGCCCTGGCTCACCGCCTTTTGATAACAGCGCGGGAATCATCCAGCAGCGGATTGCCCTCTTCAAACGCATCCATGTCCGGGATTTTCACTTTGAAGAAGCCATCAAAAACCATGTTGATCCGTTTTCGTAAGGTATGGACACTTTGATTGCTCATCTCCTTAATCTCGAACTGATCATCGGGATCGATATGGGCATACAACATGCCGGTCACCAAGATAAAAATCTGGTGTACAGGCCAGCCATGGGGGCTTGGTGCCTTGTCAGCGCCTTTGGTGAGCCAGACGACAGCCCATTCCAGCTGCCGGTAGGCGTCCATGTCCAGTCTATGGTTGTTGTGAAGTATGCCAAGTAAGGATTGCGCACCCCACTGCATCTTGCATGAAAAATTCTGGTAGATGATCTCCAGACATTGCGTATGGGTTTGCAGATCCAGCCAGTCTCGCTGATCGTCAATCTCGGATGCTTGGTCATTCGCGGCGCGTGCTCGCGAGGGAGGTTTCCTGAATTTTCTTTCTGAGGGTGACGAATCTCGACTTTCTAGTAATGGATTCGCGTATTGAAGCCGATTATGCATATCGGGCATACTTCCCGTGAAGTAGCCATCAAAGACTGAGGTCGTACGCTCGATCAATTCGTCAATGAACCAATCGTCGAAGTTCGTAATCTTGAAGCTGTCATTTTCGTCAATATGCGCGCAGAACAGGCCGCTGAGATGGCTGAATATCCGGAATACCGGCCAGCATTGATCGCGTAGATAGTCATCATAGGGTGACGTCAGCTCGACCAGTGCCCATTCCAGTTTCCAGTATGCGTCCATGTCTATACGTTGGCACTCGTGGAGGATGCTCATGAAGGACTGCTCACTGGATTCTTCGCAGTGAGGGAAATTATCGAGAACAATGCTGAGTGGATTCATGTTGAAAATTAAAGATTTAATGTCGATATTTTCTTGCCCATTTACAGAAGTAAGCCGGCTTTATTCTGAGGACGAGGGAGACAGATTTTTACTGCGCTGGTCTCAGGTAAATCGGTTTACCAATCCTGGCGCCCCGCTTCTAGGCAAGAGCGCTCAATTCAACCCAGCAGAGGATTGGCCTGTTCAAACTCGTCCATATCTGGGGTTTTCATTTTGAAGAGGCCGTCAAAAACCACATTGATCCGTCTTCTTAATGCATGGAGACGATCCTTGCTCACCTCCAGGATCTCGAAACTGTCATCGGGGTCGATATGGGCGTACAACATGCTGGTTGCCAATGTAAAGATTTGGTGAGCCGGCCAGCCATGAGGACTGGGCTCCCTGGCATAGCTTTTGGTGAGCCAGATGACCGCCCATTCCAGCTGCCAGTAGGCGTCCATGTCTAGTCTATGGTCGTTGTGCAGAATGGCGAGGAAGGATTGCGCACTCCACTGCATCTTGTATGACAGATTCTTGTAGATGATCTCGAGGCATTGCGTATGGGTTCTCGAATCGAGTCTGCCTTGTTGAAAGGAAAGTTCCGATTGATCGTCATTAGCGGCTGGTACTCCCGGCGAAGGAAGTTTCTTGAATTGTCTTTCTTGGATTGGCGTGTCTCCACCTTCGAGCAGCGGATTCCTGTATTCAAGTTGGTTGTGCATATTTGGGACGCTACCCCTGAAGTAGCTCTCAAAGACTGCAGTCATACGTTCGTTCAATTCGTCAATGAACCAATCGTCGAAGTTTGTGATTTGGAAGCTGTCGTTCTTGTTGGAATGCGCACAGAACAAGTAGCTGAGGCGGCTGAATATCCGGAATACGGGCCAGTATTGAGCACGCGGGTATTCACCGTCGGGTAACGTCACCTTGATCAGGGCCCATTCCAGTTTCCAGTATGCGTCCATGTCTATTCGATGCTCGTCGTGGAGGATGCTCAAAAAGGACTGCTCACTGAATTCTTCACCGTGACGAAAATTATCCAAAATAATATCTAAAGGGTTCATTTGATTTGTCTGCTTATAGTGAGATTCTGCGTCCTCTGGCAGCATTTGATTTTGCCTCATTCCGAGTGCCATCCAAATTTAGCACCGCACGTGCCTTCCCTTGCGGATCGAAGACTTCGATATGGTTCATGTGGGTCTTATCGATATAGAATAAATCGCCTTTTCGGATATCCTTGTTGACGTTCTCTGTGGCTCTGTAGATCTGACTTTGGACGCCTGATAATCTTAACTTTTCGGATTTTTTGTCCAGTTCGGAACCGAAACCAGGTGATTGAAGGAAGGTTTTCATCTTGTCTGTTGCACCCGCGTTGGGTCCCAGACGCTCTACCTTCTTCACATCAGAAGACGAAATCTCCTCGCGAATGTGTTTGATGCCCTTCTTGCCCCATTTGACGCTGTGACGGGCAAGATTCCCGAGAATGATCCCGGTAACATATTCCTCCCCCTTCTCCAGCGCGACCTGTTCCACCGTCTTGGTCCCGTCACGGATCGCGGCCACATCCTGGCTGACCTCATAGGCCGTCCAGGCTTTGTCGGCTAGCCAGGCCAGGCCGATCAGCAAGGGTACGAGAGCGTTGTTCTGAACGGCTGTCTCCGCCGTATTGATCGCGGTCTGTGCGTTGCCGCCCGCGTAGGCGCTGGCGGCGCCGGCCACCAGCTTGCTCACGGCCAGTACGTTGGCCTTCTCGCTGTCGCTGTAGGCGATGCCGTTTTTGGGCGGCATCAGCTGCGCCATCAACTCGGCCACCGCGGCGCCGATGGCGCCGTCCTTGCACTGGCCACCCGTGGCCGCACCCGCTGCGCAGCCGGCCAGTGCATGGGCCAGCTTGTGGGTGAGGTAGTCCGCTTCCAGACCCTTGATGACGCTGGCCACCTGTCCGTGGGCCGTATCGACGATGCCGCCGAGGAGGGCTTGCCGGAGTGTCTCTTCCAGGTTGCCACCTTGGATGGCGGTGTTGGTCAGCGCCCGGCCGGTGGCGTTGATCAAGTTGAAGGCGAGTTTTTCAGAGAAGCCGGCGCTGCCTGCCTGCAGCTTGCTTCTGATCTCGCTCATGCCGTTGATGGCGCCCAACTTGTCCAGTACGCCTGCGGTCAGCGCTGCGGCGATCGTCGCCTTGGCGGTCTGGCTGGATCCGAGATCCCGGAGTGTCTTGCCGACATCGCCCTTGTTGTTGATGAGGCTGATCGATGCCTGGCTGGCCAGGCTGGCAAGGACCGCGTCCGTCATCACGGCAGTGGTGGTGGTGGCATTGCCGATGACACTGGCGCCCCCTGGCCCCAGGGCCCAGGTCACGGCAATCGCTACCAGCGCCGCGCCAGCGGGCGTGAGTCCGGACTGGCGGTAGTTCCATTGGTCGTAAGCCAGCTTGACCGGCTGCCAGTTGACGTCGTTACGCTGGACCAGCGTGTTCAGGTAGCCCATGCCTGGCTGCTGCGCCAGCGTCTGGATCTGGGTCTTGAATTCGCCAGCAGGGATCTGTACCGCCAGCCCACCCGGAGCGCTCAGCAGCGGTGCCCGGGGGCCGCTGAAGCTGGGCATGACCAGTGTTTCGACATGGCTGCCGGCGTTGGCCTGCTCCTGCCAGACCAGGTAGTCTGACTTTTGCGTGCGCTGCTGGTAGACGCTGTTCTTGAGGCCTTCAAGGATGATGCGGGCGTCACTGCGCGCCCGCTCGCCGACGCCGGCCTGGAATCTGGCTTGGCCACCGTAGCTCACCCGCGTCCCTTGCAGCAGTTGATCGCCGCCTGAGTTGGAGAGGATGTCGCCCTGGGTCTGCAAGGCCGTGGGTTGACCGGAGAGCTTGGTGCTGGTGTTGGTGTGGGTGTTCCTGTCCCAGGTCACCAGCCCCCATAGTCTCTTCTTCTGATGGGTCGTATCGCTGATGTCCTGCTGGTCGTAGACGGCGTAGTAGCGGATGGCATCCCCGGCCTCCATGTTCAGGTGGCCGCTGGCGCTGATCCTTGTGCCATAGGTGCTGATGTTATTGCCAGCCCTGATCTCGATGTCTTGTCCGACGAGGCTCACCGGCTTGTTCTTCAGATACTCGCGGTGGTGATAGGTGGTCTCGCTGATGTTGCTGCAGAAAAACAGCCAATTGCACTTGCGATAGGAGCGTGAGCTGCTGGCTTGCTGCAGCTGATGTTCTTGTGCTGCTTCCAGATTGATGTTGCCCAGTGCCTTCAGGCTGAGCTTGCCGTTGCCTGCGGTGATGCTGGTGGCGCTCAGGTTCAGGTTGCCGCCCAGCGCGCCGATGTGGACGCCGCCCTTGGCCTCGATGAGGCTCTGCCACAGACCCTTTTCATCCTGGAACCAGCCGTTGCCGGGACGGTTGTCCACGGTCCAGCGGCTGTAGTTGCCGGCGATGGAGAGGTCGCCGCCGGATTCGATGTGGAGGCTGGAATTACTTTGTGCGTAGACGCTGTCCATGGCGATATTGCCTGCGGCGCGCACGCTGATACCCTTGCCACCGACCAGTTGGGCGTAGTCCCAGTATTGGTTGTTGAATCCGGCTACTGCGTGCGTGACCGGAAGGGCCTGGATACGCACATCTCCGGACGTGGCCGTGATATGGAGGGTGCCACCGGTGTACAACCTGCTGCCTTGCAAGTTGACGTTGCTGGCGATCAGGTTCAGGTCGCCGTTGACTCTTAGCCCCACATTGGCGGAACTGCCCACGCTGTCGCTGCCAGCGGTGCCGGTAAAGAGCAGGTTGCCGTCGCGGGTGGCCAGTGTCAGGTTGCGGCCGACGCCAAGCTGGCTCCAGGCAAAGCTGCCTCGATCCGCTTTGTCGGGATGGATGGTGATGTCGCCCTTGCCCTGAATGATGGACAGGTCGGTGTCGGCTACCAGGATTGAGCCGGCGTCCAGCTCCAGCGTAGCGCCGGATTCGATAGTGTTTTTTCCGCTGTGGCCGGCCAAACCTGGCGTGGCTGTACCGGTGGACTGCACACGGCTGCTCTTTAACGCCAGGTGGCCTCTTTCGTTATAGATCGATACCGCACCGCCGCTGTAGTGGCCACTCGCATGGGTCTGCGCTCCCTTGCTGGCTAGGCTCAACATGTCCCGGGCCAGCAGGATGGCGCCTGTTCCTAGAATGCTGCCGTTGGCGCTGGTGCTCGACAGGCTGCCCTGCGCATTGGCGTAGGTGTGCCAGTGCGTCAAGTCGCCATTGGCATGCAGGAGCAGATTGCCGCTGCTGTTGAATTGGGTGCGATAGCCGGTGTGGAGAGCGAAGAGGGCTCGCCCCCCGGTAGCCGTCAACGAGATGTCGCCTGATCGGGCGGCGCTGCTCTTGTCGCCGTTGCTGCGGATGTCGGCGGCGGCGGTCTCGACATTGCGCCCTTCGATCACGATGCTGCCTGCGCTAATACTGCTGCGTGCAGGTGTACTGACACCCTCGGCGGTGTTGGAGGTGGCGGTGATGAGTGCGGTCCCTTGCGAGAGAACGCGGGCCTGTCCTCCGGCCTGCAGGCTGGAGGCAACCAGTTGAACCTGGCTGCTTTCTCCCTCTGCCCGGCTCACGCTGCCCAGGGTGATGTCTTCGCTTGCGCTCAAGGTGCTGGCCACCGCCTTCGTGTTGCCACCAAGACGCGTCGTGGCATGCGCCAGGCTGGTGAGCCCGTTGCTGACCAGGTTGATATTCCTGGCGCTGGCTTGGAGCGCGGTCGCGTACAGGCTGGCCTTGTACGCAGAGACATTGAGGTCCTCGCCAGCGCGTAGCATCAGGCGGTCGATGCTGCTGCCTGCTGCATTGGCCAGTCCATGCAATTCCAGATTGCCACCGGTGGCTTCGATGGTGAGCCGGTTGCCGGCGCTGAGCGTGCTACCGGTGGCGCTGACGCCGTGGCCGGAGATCAGCATGTTGCCGCCCGCGCCGAGGGCGACCTTCTGGCCGTTGCCGGCGTTGTTGCCGCTGATCGCCTCCAGGGTCAGTGCTTCGCCGGCAATGATGCTCATGTGATTGCCGGCCGTGATCGTACTGCCTGCTCCGATATTGACGGCCTTGTCGGACTGGATGTGGACGTTGCCGGCGCTACCCACCGTCGCAGTCTGCGTATTGGCGATCAGGATGCTGTCGTTGGCCAGCAGGGCGGTCTGGGTGGCGCTCTGTATGCGGCTGTTCCGAACCAGCAGCGCAGCAGTGTTGTCGCTGAAGGCGGCGCCGCTTTCCAGATGCACTTGTTGGCCGGTGACGCTGCTGTCGAGTAGTCCCAGCCCTGTGCCTGCCAATACCGTTACTTGCCCTTTGCTGGAGGCGATGTTGGCGCCAGTGGCGATGACGAAGGCATCGCTGCTCAGTTTGATATCGCCGCTGGCACTGATGCTGGCGCCAGGGTTGAGATGGATGTTCTGCCCTGCGCTGAGGTTGATCCTGCCACCCCCTGCGTCGCTGTTGACCTGGGCTGCGCCGTAGGTGGTGGTGTTATAGAGATGCATTGCACCCCTGGCGCTGAGGATGACGGTGCTGCCTGCTGCTTGCTTGAGACCGTTGCCGAACAGGCGCGTATCGCCGCCCGAGGAACTGATCAGGAGCTGCGTTGCCTGGAGGGTGCCGGCGTTCTCTGTGTTGCCGTTGACCGTGGCCAGGCTCGCCACTCTTGCCGAGATCGCGCCTAAGTTTTGTAGCAGGCCATCGGCGGTGACGACAAGCTGTCCTCCACTGGCTTGCCAGGTTCCCTGGTTGCGCACGCCGACTCCCGCTTCGGTGGCGACAATGCTGATGTTGTTGGCATACATGCCGCCCAGTGCTGCGGTATCAATGCTCACGGTGCCGGGGGCATAGATGCCGGTGTCCTGATCAGTGACGAGCCCGCTGTCATGGGCGACGGTCTGCAAGCCGGTCGTGATGGCAAGGTTCTGGGCCTGCAGCTTGCCGGTGAGCGTTACTACCCGGCTGAGCAGGTCGGTGTAGGGCGTAGCACTGTTGTCCAGACCGCCGGCAGCGATGTTGATCAAGCCAGAGCGCACCTTGAAGCCGGTGAGCACGCCGTTGTCCCATTGCGGCGTGCCGGTGGTGAGCGTGGCGCGGCTGGCATTGATGAAACTTCCGCCATTGATCGTGATGCCGTTGGGATTGGCTACGATCACTTGCGCCGGGGCACCATGAACGATGACGGCCCCGTTGATTTGACTGGGATTGCTGGAGTTGACTTCGTTGAGGATGGTCTTCGCCAATACCCCGTTGGCCAGCCAGGGGTTGCTGGCCGAGTTGTTCAGTACGACGCCGTGTGCGGGTACGTCGAACTGGCTGTAGACATTGCGGCTCAGACCCGCCGCGCTCGGAGTCTGGATGTGGACCAGCGGTCTACCTTGCGGATCGCTCAGGATGGTGGGACGCTGATCGGCTGGTGCCTTTGGATCTCCGATGATCTGGGCAGTCGTGCGCAATGGCATGCCCGCGATCAGCAGTGCGAGGGCTAGTGCTGCAAGGGCAGCAAGTGGGGGGAAGCCGGTATCGGAGGTGCAGACGTGGCCTGGTTGGCGACCTCGTTCTCCGGTTGCGCATTTTCCGGCGCTGGGCGTGGTTTCGCCCACAGGCATCAACTGGCCTCGACGCCGGTTGAAGACGAGACGGTGACAATGACGATTCATGCAGTGCTATGGGGACGTCTCCGGTGTTGCCAAGATCAATCTTGCGTGCGTTGACGCACGAGCACAGGGAAGCCGCGTCGGCGAGCTCCTGCACCGCAGAACATCCCTGTTTGCCTCGGCGTGGAATGCCGGGCGGTCCCTTGCTGCTGCATGGCTTGTCGCCATTTTTATTTTTGCCTGGCGTCGGCCAGACTATCGATTGAGCCTTTCACAAGCTCGGGAGGCGAGCCGCTCCTTTCCTGAAGTGACGTTGATTATGCATACGCCCCGTGCCACCGGCGTATCAGCTTTTACTGCGGTGTGGCCGCGACCTTGGCTGCGTCGATGGCCTTAGAACTCGGTGCGTGCGCTGAAGCCCACATTGGACCCAGCACCCTCCATGCCGTGGGGATGGGAAAGCGGCCGTCCGACGAAGACATCCCAATGCAAGGCATAGCTGTCGCTGAACTTGTGGTGGCCGCGCATGCCCAGGGCCATGCCGGATAGGTGCTGGCCTCCCTCCAAGCCCCGGGTCGTGGCACGTGCGGTATCCCATGCCACGTAGAGTTGCGCGTCGGTCAGCGGATTGATTGATGCGGGCAGGGAGGTGGCTAGTTCATTTCTCCATAGCTGGCCACCGTCGCCGCATACACTTTGCTGACCGTCAAAGCCGCGCACGCTTTGGCGTCCGCCCAGGCAGAGCCGGTCTTGCGCAGCGAGGTCCGTACTGGCCCACTGCCATTGCAGCTGGGTGCGATAGCTCAAGGGAAACTCCCCATGAGCAAGAGCGACGTTGAGCTGCAGATGCAATTGATCCAGCTGTACAGCCTTCCGGCCATACGTGATCGGGCGTGCCGGGTCACCCCACGTATCGCGGGCCTGGCGATGCATCCATTGCAGCAAGACGGTGCTGGAGGCAATCTGGCGTTGGTGTTGCAGGGTGAGGTCCAAGCCTGCCGTGCGCCGTCGTTGAACGGTCACCTCGAGATCATCAATGTAATTATTGGAGCGGCGCCAGAAGCTTCTGAGCGTAAGGACTGTCTTGCTGACACCATCCCGATGCAAGACGCGCGACAATGCCAGCTCTTTCTGATGGGCGCTACCGTGATAGCGGTAGGATTCATAGGGGCCGAAAACGCGTTGATGGTAGTCGTTTTCGCTCCAGGTGCCCGATAGCAGCCAGTAACCCCAGGGCAGACTGTAGTGGGCGATACGGTTGCGGCTGCCGCGTGGTCCGCGATCGCGGTCGCCCAGCTCCTTGCCCTGGCTGAGATAGAAGAGGTCGGTCAGCCCCAGGGGATTATCCCAACTTGCGCTCAGGTTCCCTTGCCGCTTTCCAGTGCTGCGTTGGCCGCTGTCGTCCATGCTCAGACTCATGCGGATAGGGCGGCGTGCGTCTAGCTTGACCGTCACGTCGCTGGTGCCTGGCGTCTGGCCAGGCTCGATTTGAATTTGTGGCGCAAAGCTGGGGAGGCGCTGAAGATTTTCCGACGACTGCTCGATATCACGCAGATTGAGAATGTCGCCGGGGCTGGTGGCCCAGGCCATGCGCGGAAGCTGGATTTCGTCGCTGGCCGAGCGGATCTGCGCTACTCGGCCCTCCAGGATGTACAGCAGCAGGACTCCGTTGCGCATATCCTGCTCCGGCGCATAGGCCTGGCTGGTGAGATAGCCCTGTTCAACTAGCGCTTGTTGCAAGCGCTGCAGCAGCAGGGTGATTCCCTGCGCGCCCAGGCATCGACCGATGGGAGAATCATCAGCCTGCAGGCCGTCAAGCGCGCGATAAAGCGGCTGGTTCGAAAGCTGCCCACGGATATCGATTCTGCCGATTAACGCGCAGTGTGGCTCGTCGGGGAGACGCTGGTGTGGCGGCGTTCCTGCGTCGTCCTCGGCCGGAGACCAGGGCGTGGCTTCAAGCTCCTGTCTTAGCGCCTGGCGCTGTGCATCTTGGCGCCGCAGTTCGGGGGACGGGTCCGGCAACGCCGCTTGGGCATAGCTCTCTGCGGGGGCAAAGGATGCGGCTGTCAGTAACAGCCTCGCCACCAGCGCAGCACCTCCAGTACGGGAGGCGTCGCCTGTTTGCGTGCAGGCCCGATGATCTTCCGCAAAAGTGCGGCTTATCTTCAGAGGGCGGTTGCTGGCTTTCGTCGATCTGCGGACAGTCATCGTCGGGACGGCGGGATTGCGATAAAGCGCGCCATCGTAGTGGACTGTTTGCTATTGGGAAATTGCTCTTTAGGTCAGACGAAAATTTTTGAAATCCCGAGCTGTTTGTACGTACAGAAAGCGTACAGAAAGGAAGGTTTGGTGTTTTGCGGAGAATGTGGGTCGTGATCGCGCGCGGAAAAAGAAAAGGGCCCATCTTGCGATGGACCCTTCTCTCTACTGCATATGGTGCGGCTGGCAGGAATCGAACCCACGACCCCTTGGTTCGTAGCCAAGTACTCTATCCAGCTGAGCTACAGCCGCGAAAGACCAAGATTATAGGGAAGTTTTTTGAAAAGTACAAACATTTTTTTAAGGGGATCGAAAAAGAACCTCAATACACCTCCCTCGCAGCAAACGGGTGGTACTGGAACAGCCAGGTTTCGCTGAGTGCCTGGCCCGCGTGACGCAGGAACAGGCGCAGCTCGACCGCATCGCTACCATCCACGGTCAGGTCGAATTGCGCGCGCCAGTGGCCGGGTACGCCGTCCGGCACGGCTTCGGTGAAGACATATGAGAACTGGCCGCGCGAGGCGGTGAGCACGGCTTCGGGCCGGATGCCGAAGGGCAGCGCCTCCAGCGGCGCGCCCTGGAACTCCACCATGAACTTGCGTACGTTGGGCGGCCGCGCCTGTCCGGGCTGGCCGCCGCGTCCCAGGCGGGTGGCGACGCAGCGCGCCAGCGGCGAGGGGAAGGGCTCGTCCTGCTGCCAGTAGAGCCGGTAGCGCAGACGATAGGCATCGCCGGCACGGGCCGGCGCCTTGGGGACCCACATGGCGACGATGTTGTCGTGGATCTCGTCGTCGGTGCGCAATTCGATCAGCTGCACCTCGCCTGCGCCCCAGTCGCCCAGCGGTTCCACCCACAGGCTGGGGCGGCGCTCGTAGTGCACGCCGTCGAGGTAGTGGTCGAAGTTGCGGTCGCGCTGCAACAGGCCGTAGCCATGCGGATGCTGGTCGGCAAAGGCCGAGGACACCGTGCGCGGTGGGTTGTTGAGCGCACGCCAGAGATGCTCGCCCGCGCCATTCCAGATGGCCAGTCCATCGGAGTCATGGACCTCGGGGCGCCAGTCCACGCCGCTGCCCTTGACGGTCTCCGAGTACCAGTACATGGAAGTGGCCGGCGCCAGCCCCAGGCGCGCCACGTCGCGCCGCAGGAACAGGGCCTTGTCGATCTCCATGTCCACGCCCCGGCCGCGCCGCATGCTGAAACGGTAGGCACCGGCGACGCTGGGGCCGTCCAGCAGGGCATAGACCACCACGGTATCGCTGCCGGGGGCGGCGGGCTCGAAGAAGAACTGCGTGAAATCGGGGAATTCCTCCGGCCGCACGGGATCGGCCACGTCGATCACGATGCCACGCGCCGACAGGCCGTACTGGTAGAGATCGCCGATGGCGCGGAAATAGGAGGCCCCGAGGAAGGCCACCCAATCGTTCTTGCGCCAGTCCCGGGTCTGCTGGTCGGCCAGGCGGCTTTCCTGGAAACGGAAACCGGCAAATCCGCTGCCGGCCGGCAGGCGGTGTGCCGGGCTGTCGGCCGGCATGTCGAAGTAGCGGTCGCTGTAGAGCACTTCGCGGGCGTGGGCGGGCGTGTCGCCATCGCCCTGGCCATCGAGCAGGAACATGCGCACCGGCACGCGGAAGTACTTGCCTAGGTGGAAGAAGGTCAGCGGGAAAGGGCCGGGACCATCGGCAAAGGCGGCATCCTCGGGCTTGAAGCGGATCTTGCCATGGGCCTCGTAGTCGATCTGGTCCAGGATGTCGGCCGGGATCGGCGGCTGTGGCTGGTAGGGCGTCCTGGCCATGTCGCGGGCGCGCGCCACCAGCGCCTCGAAGGAAAAGCGCTGTGCCACACCCATCTTCAGGCCCTGTGCGGCCAGGGCTGCAGGGGACAGGCCCAGCGCAGCCAATGCCGCGCCGGCACCGGTGGCAGTGAGGAAGCGACGACGGCTGGGCATGGGGTCTCCTGTTCTTGTATCCGTGCGGAACTCTACAGAGTTCGTGGCGGCGCCGATGGTTCCACCAAAGAAAAAGCCCGCTGCACAGGCAGCGGGCTAGGCTTGACTCCGGGAAACCGGAAAGATCGTCGACAGCGGCGCCAGCAAGGACGCCGCCGCGCCGGATCAGTATTCCCAGAACATCTTCTGGATTTCCTTGGTGTCGGTGGTCTTGGTCAGGGCCAGCATCAGCAGGATACGGGCCTTCTGGGCGTTCAGGGTGTCGGAGACGACGAAGTCCAGCTTGTCGTCATCGGCTTCGCCGTTACGCGCCACGATGCCTTGGCCAACGCGGCTGGCGCGCACGATCACGACGCCCTTCTTGCGGGCTTCGGTCAGCGAGGGGACCACGGTGTTGTTCAGGCTGCCATCACCCACGCCAGCGTGGACGATGCCTTGCGCGCCGGCGGCCACGAAGGCGTTCAGGGCGATCGGGTTCATGTTGGCATAGCCGTAGAC
>NZ_JAELUH010000067.1 GCF_016429215.1 Herbaspirillum sp. ASV7
TGCAGAACACGCAATACATCGTCGGCGTGGAAATGCTGCTGGCGGCGCAGGCGCTGACCATGACCGAGGATTTGCTCAAGGGCTTCGAACTGGGCCAGGGCACGCAGGCCGCCTATGCGGAGATCCGTCGCCAGATTCCGGCTTGCCTGGATGGGGATCGCTGGTTCCATGACGACATCCAGGCGGCGCACCGCTTCGTCACCAGCGGTTCGGTACGGCAGGCTGTGCTGGACAGCATTGGTGAGTTTGTCTAGACACAGGACTCATGCCGGGCGGCAACGCCGATTGCCAGGGCGACAATCAGGTTTCTCCTGATGGTCGCCGGGCCGATGCAGGTCCAGACTCCCCCAACGCAGCTCATCCGATGGTCGTCACTACGTGCCAGCCATCACCGTCGCTATGCGTGCCCAAAAACAGGAAACGGGGAGAACGTATGAAACTCAAGGACATCAAGATCGGCCTGCGTCTGGCGGCCTGCTTTTCGGTGCTGATCGCCATCATGTGCCTCATTGCCGTGGTGGGAATGCAGAGCCTGACACGCGTCAGTCGCGACGCCGCCGACATCGTCGACGATCGCTACGCCAAGATCGCCCTGGTCGCCGAGATTAGCGACAACGTTAACATTGCCGCCCGTAATCTGCGCAATGCCTTACTGGCGCCGGACGCGGAGCAGGCCAGGAAATTCCTGGAGCGCGGTGCAGCCAGCAGCGCCAAGACCCTGGTGTTGCTGGACAAGATCGATAAGCTGATCTCGGTACCGCGTGGTCGCGAGCTTCTCGGTACGCTTCAGGATGCGCGCGTGGCCTACGGCGTCCAGCGTGACCGACTCAGGGAGTTGATCGTCCAGCAGAAAAAGGAAGAGGCAACGGCCTTGCTGTTTGCCCAGGTCATTCCGCTGCAAGACAAATACTTCGCGGCACTTGAACAATTCACCGCCTTCCAGCAATCGCTGATGGGGGCCAGTTACGCCCAGAGCAAGCAGACCGCCAGTGCCGCTGCGACGACGATGGTAGTCCTGTCGGCGGTGGCCATCGGCTTGTGCATCCTCGCGGCTTGGCTGGTGACGCGCTCCATCACCCGGCCGCTCAATGAGGCGGTGGAGATCGCCGGTGCCGTGGCCCAGGGTGATCTGACGGTGCAGATCGCCGCCACCAGCCGCGACGAGACCGGCCAGTTGCTGGTCGCACTCAAGACCATGAACGAGAACCTGCATCGCATCGTCACCGAGGTACGGCAGGGCAGCGATACCATCAATACGGCGTCGAGCGAGATTGCCACCGGCAATCTGGACCTGTCGTCGCGCACCGAGCAGCAAGCCGGCGCGCTGGAAGAAACCGCCTCGGCCATGGAAGAACTGACCTCGACGGTGAAGCAGAACGCCGACAACGCCCGCCAGGCCAATACCCTGGCCGCCAGCGCCTCGGAAGTGGCAGTGCAGGGCGGCAGCGTAGTCGGCCAGGTGGTACAGACCATGGGCGAAATCAATCACGCCTCCAAGCGCATCGTGGACATCATCAGCGTCATCGATGGCATCGCCTTCCAGACCAACATCCTGGCCTTGAATGCGGCGGTCGAGGCCGCGCGTGCCGGTGAGCAGGGACGCGGCTTCGCGGTAGTGGCATCGGAAGTGCGCACGCTGGCCCAGCGCAGCGCCGCCGCAGCCAAGGAAATCAAGGTTCTCATCGATGAATCGGTGGCGCGTGTGGATGACGGCAGCCGCCTGGTGGAACGGGCCGGCGCCACCATGGAAGAGGTGGTGGCCAGCGTCAAGCGGGTCACCGACGTGGTCGCCGAAATCTCCGCCGCCAGCAGCGAACAGAGCCAGGGCATCGGACAGATCAACGACGCCATCGTACAGATGGATCAGGTCACCCAGCAGAATGCCGCCCTGGTCGAAGAGGCGGCGGCAGCAGCGCAATCGTTGCAGGAGCAATCGCAGCGGCTGAGCAAGACCGTGGGCGTCTTCAGGCTGCATGCCAATGACGCGCCGCGCATCGGCGCCCCGGCGCAGCGAGCAGCAGGCAGACCGGCCCTGGTGGTCCCGGCCGCTGCTCCGGCGCGCCAGTCCTTGCCGGCACGGGCCACCGCCCATGTCGAAGAGGCCGCCTGGGAACAGTTCTGAGCATCCTTCCGCGCAGGTGTTTCTGACCGTTGCTGTCAACGCGGAACGGCCTTCAGGAATGGTCAGCAAATAAGCCCCACGCGGAGAGCCTGCAAGGCATCCCGAGGCATGCAGTAGTGGCTAGAATCGCCGTACACGATCATCGTGACGGCGATTTTTTTTGCCTCTTCCTGTCGCAGCCTTCGTGGCCAGGCAGTACGCGACACAGGGCAAGCACTCTTGCGAGAGGGGGGACATGGATATCAAGAACATCAGGATCAGTACTCGACTGAGCATTGCCTTCAGCGTCCTGCTGGTGGTCATGGGGATCATTGCCCTGGCCGGATTGATCGGCTTGTACAGTGCGGGCGCGGCGACCAAGGAGATCGTGGACGAACACTATGCCAAGATCGCCCTGGCTGTGGATATTCGCAGCAACACCAACAGCGCCGCGCGTACGCTGCGCAGCGCCATGCTGGCACGCAGCGAAGCGGAGATGGATGAATTCCTGGCCCAGACCGAGAGCAGCGGCAAGAAAGCGGCCACCGGCCTGCTGGCGCTGAACGCTCGGGCACACGATACCGAGCACGGCAGCGCTCTCTTCAAGCTGGTCAAAGCGGCGCATGACGACTATGTCGATATCGAGAAGAAGATGGTGGAACTGGTGCGGCAGCAGGAGCGTGAGGTCACCACCGACTACCTGTTCGACCGCCTCATTCCGCGTCAGAAGACCTACCTGTCGGCGCTGGATGAATACGTCACCTACCAGAAGAGTCTGATGGATGCGAGCGTGGCCAGCGGCGAGCGGGTGATCAGTTCGGCGGTGGCGCTCATGCTCAGCCTGGCGGTGCTGGCCATCCTGTTCTGCGCCATCAGCGCCTGGCTGGTCACGCGCTCCATCACGCGACCGCTGAACCAGGCGGTTGAAGTCGCCAGCGCGGTAGCCAACGGCGATCTGACGATGCAGATCATGTCGCACGGCCGCGATGAAACCGGCCTGTTGCTGGCAGCGCTGCACGCCATGCGCCACAACCTGCATCGCATCGTCACCGAGGTCCGCCATGGCAGTGACACCATCAATTCCACCTCGGACCAGCTGGCCGCAGGCAACCAGGACCTGTCGGTCCGTACCGAGCAGCAGGCCGGTGCGGTGGAGGAGACGGTATCGGCCATGGATGAGCTGACGGCGACCGTGCGTCAGAACTCCGACAACGCCCGCCAGGCCGACACGCTGGCGAACAAGGCGTCCCAGATCGCAATGCAGGGCGGCAGCGTGGTCAGCCAGGTGGTGCAGACCATGGGCGAGATCAATGAGGCCTCGCGCAAGATCGTCGACATCATCAGCGTCATCGATGGCATTGCTTTCCAGACCAATATCCTGGCGCTCAATGCGGCCGTCGAAGCTTCGCGCGCCGGCGAGCAGGGCCGTGGTTTCGCGGTGGTGGCCGCCGAAGTGCGCACGCTGGCCCAGCGCAGCGCCATGGCCGCGCGCGAGATCAAGGAGCTCATCGATGATTCCGTGGCACGGGTAGACAACGGCAGCCGCCTGGTCGAGCGTGCCGGCGCCACCATGGCCGAGGTGGTGGCCAGCGTCAAGAGTGTCAGCCATGTGGTCGGCGAGATCGCCGCCGCCAGCCAGGAACAGGGCGACGGCATCGGCCAGATCGCCGGGTCCATCGCGCAGATGGACAAGATGACCCAGCAGAACGCGGCCCTGGTGGAAGAGGCCGCCGCTGCAGCCGGGCTGCTGCAGGCGCAATCGCAACGCCTGGGGCGCACGGTGAGCGTGTTCAAGTTGCACGATGCCCAGATCGTCGGCAGTGCAGCCAAGGCGGTGTCGCCACCACCACCACCGAGGATCGCGTCCCGGCCCATCGGGGCGGGTGCGCATACAAGGATAGTGGAGATCGAGGAGGCGGCGACCTGGGAGCAGTTCTGACAGGCGCCCAGGTCTGCGACATCATGTCTCCAGTGCAACGGGGAGGAAGGGGGCTATCACCTTGCGACTGCAGGTGGTGTGAGACACAATGTATCTCACACCAATCAAGTCAGGAGGCCGTCATGCCTGGTACTACTATGGTTCAGGTCCGCGTGGACGAAAACATCAAGGCGCAAGCCACGGAAACGCTGGCCTCGATGGGCCTGACCGTTTCCGATGCGATTCGCGTGTTCCTGACGCGTGTCGTCGCCGACAAGGAGCTGCCGTTTGCACTCAAGGCGCCGAACGCCACAAGCCGCGTCGCCATCGACGAGGCTAACGAGATCATCAAGAACCGTCGCGCTCGCTTCGCGACAGCTGACGCTCTGTTAAATGGCCTCGAAGAAGCCGGCCGCAAGTAATCGGACGAACCTACCTCGCGCATCGGACTACACCAAGGACTTCCTCAAGGACTGGCAGCGCCTGTCCCACTCCGGCCGGTACGACATGAACCGGCTGAAGCGGCGTGGTCGTCTACGTACACAGCGGCACGCATTCCGAGCTGTGCTCATAGCCCTAGATAGTCCGCAACTGCACCACCCCCGGAAAGGCGATCCGCACCACCAGGCCCTGGCCTGAAGGCGGGTTATCCAGCGTCACGCTGGCATGATGCAGGGCGGCGATCTCGCGCACGATGGACAGGCCCAGACCGGTGCCGCCCGGGTTGACGTGCTGGGTGGCGCCGGCCCGGTAGAAGGGTTCGAACACGCGCTCCCGCTCGGCCTCGGCGATGCCGGGGCCGTTGTCTTCCACCTCCAGTATCGCGCCAGTGGCTTGGCCGACCACACTGACGGCGCGCACGCGCAGGGTGACCTGACCCTGGGCCGGGGTGTAGCGCAGCGCATTGTCCAGCAGGTTGACCATCAGCTCATGCAGCAGCAGCGCATTGGCCTGGATGCCAATGTCGCCCTCCGCATCGAAGGCCAGGGCGAGGTCACGTTCCACCGCCAGCTGCGACAGTTCCAGCGCCACCTGGCGCGCCGCGTCGGTGAGCGAGACCCAGGTCGTGCCACCTTCGGCGGCGCCATGTTCGGCGCGTGCCAGCGTGAGCAGCCGGTTGGCCAGCTGCACCGCCGAGTCGGTGGTGCGCGCCATGCCCTGTACCAGCTCGCGCATCTCGTGGGCATCGAGCTGCTCGCGGCGCAGTTCGCGCAGTGTCAGTTCGGCCTGGGTCTTCAAGACCGTCAGCGGCGTGCGCAACTGGTGCGAAGCATCGGCGATGAAGCGGCGCTGGCCGGTGATGAGGGCCTGCAGCCGTTCCATGTAGCCGTTCATGGCCAGCACCAGCGGGCGCATCTCCTTGTGCACCAGCGCCGGATCGAAGCCGGACAGGTCGGTCGGCGCGCGCGACTCCACCTCGCCGCGCAACTGCATCACCGGGCGCAGCACGAAGCGCACCGCAAACCACACCAGCAGCGCCGCGACCGTCACCAGCGTGCCTTGTCGCCACAGGGTGTCGAAGAGGATCTTGCGCGTCATGCCATGGCGCCCCTCCATGGTTTCGCCGACCTGGATCAGGGCGATGCCGCGCATGCTGTCGTCATACACCGGCTGCAGCAGTGCAGCGATGCGCACGGGCTGGCCGTTGTAGTCGGCCTGGTAGAAGCGCACCAGCGCCGGGTAGACCTCGGAGCGCTTGACCCCCGGCGGCACCGGCGGCAGATCGCCGTAGCCCGAGACCAGCTCGCCGTCCAGGCCGGTGACCTTGTAGTAGATGCGGCCCAGGTTATCGGTCTCGAAACTGTCCAGCGCCACGTAAGGCACGTCGGCCGTGACGCGGCCATCGACGATGGCCACCCGCTCGGCCAGCGCGCGGGTGGAGGCCAGCAGCGAGCGGTCATAGGCCAGGTCGGCCACCTCCAGCGCGTTGTAGTAGACCGAGACCGCATCCACCGCCACCAGCAATGTCAGCGGAATCAGCAACCAGCGCACCAGCTGACTACGCAGGTTACCCAGGCGGCGCACCGCCTGGGTCATGGCACGACCTGCAACAGGTAGCCCAGGCCGCGCAGGGTGGTGATGCCCACCCGGCCGGGGCCACCCTGCTCCAGCTTCTTGCGCAGGCGGTGGATGTAGATCTCGATGGCATCCATGTTGGCGTTGTCTTCCAGCGAGAAGACCTGCTGGAACAGTTTTTCCTTGGGCACCGTGTGGCCGTTGCGCACCATCAGCGCTTCCAGCACGGCGTGCTCGCGCGGGGTCAGGGCCAGCAGTTCGCCGCCGTAGCTGAAGGTACGCGAGACGGTATCGAAGCTCAGTGCGCCACAGGTGAGGGTGATGGCTTCATTGTTCTGCGAACGTCGCAGCAGGGCCTTGATGCGTGCCTCCAGCTCTTCCAGTTCGAAGGGCTTGGCCAGGTAGTCGTCGGCACCCATGTTGAGGCCGCTGACGCGGTCCGCCAGTCCGCCGCGCGCGGTCAGGATCAGCACCGGCGTGCGGTTGCCACGGCCGCGCATGCGTTTCAAGACTTCCAGTCCATCCATGCGCGGCAGTGTCAGGTCCAGGATCACCAGCGCATAGTCCTGGGTGAGCAAGAGGCTGTCGGCGTCGGCGCCGTTATGGGCGCATTCCACGGTGAGGTGGGCGTCACGCATGGCCTTGGCCAGCCAGCGCGAAAGTTCGATATGGTCTTCCACCAGGAGGATGCGCATGATGCCACCTTTTTGATCTTGTCTTGTCGGTGTGGCGCGAGGTCACCGTGTCATGGTGATGTGGCCACTTGTACTTGTCTCAAGCGCGGATGCTAACAGATGGCCTGCCTTCTTTGAAACGTCAGGAACTGACAATTGCGGAAACTGCGTAGCACGACAGGTACACCGACAGCTTCACTGAAAGCCGACTGAAAGCCTTTTCTTGTACGATGCGCCCATATTCAAAAAAACCATCCCGGAGACACCGCATGAGCTTCCATCCCGCAGTCCCCCCATTCCGTCCTGTCCTGTCCTGACCCGCCATGCAGGCGAGTCGTTGGCGCAGCCTGTTGGCCGCATGCCTGCTGGCGTGTGCGCTGCCGTGCGCGCTGGCGGTGGAGTGCATCGTGCCGGCCAAGCCCGGCGGTGGCATGGATGCCTCGTGCAAGCTGCTGCGCCGGGTGATGCAGGAGCAGGGCAGCAAGGACGCTTTCAATCTCAGCTACCTGCCCGGCGGCATCGGCGCGGTGGCCTGGGGCTCGGTGGCGGCGCAGCGGCGCGGCGGGCCGGACAGTCTGGTGGCCTTTTCCGGCGGTTCCCTGCTGGGCCTGGCGCAGGGCAAGTATGGTCGCGCCGATGTGGGCGACGTGCGCTGGGTGGCCGGCATCGGCATCGACCACGGCATGGTGGCCGTGCGCAGCGACGCGCCCTGGCATGACCTGAAGCAGTTGCTGGAGGCCATGCGCAAGGACCCAGCCAGCATCACGGTGGGATTGTCGGGCACGGTGGGCAGCCAGGACTGGCTGAAGTTTTCCATGTTGACGGCGCGCGCGGGCATGAGCCCACGGCAGTTCCGCTTCGTGGCGCTGGAGGGCGGCGGCGATTCCTTTGCCGCCTTGCAGGCGGGTCATGTACAGGTGATCTCGGGAGACGCCTCGGAGGCCGCCCATTTCATCGCCGAAGGCCGCGTCAGGATACTGGCCGTGCTCTCGGAACAGCGCCTGCCGGGCCTGCTGCAGCACGTGCCGACGGCGCGCGAGCAGGGCTATGAGGTGGTGTGGCCGATCATCCGTGGCTTCTACATGAGCCCGCATGCATCCGAGGCCAGCTACCAGCAGTGGGTACGGTATTTCGACAAGGCGTTGGCCGATCCCGCATTCGATCGCCAGCGCAGTCAGAGCGGCTTGCAGCCCTTTGCCATGACCGGCAAGCCGCTCTCGGATTACGTCGCGCAGACGGTGGCGCGATATCGCAAGCAGTCCCAGGAGTTGGGCCTGGTGCGCTGACAAGCATTGCCACACACGCCGCCAGGCGTGCTCTGTGGGCTTGCCGGCACCGGCCGTCTTACATCATCAAGGAGAATCCATGTTGCATCAACGTCGCCTGAGCCTGGCGCTCGGTCTGGCCCTCGCTTTGCCTGTCACTTTCAGCGGTGTGGCGCATGCCGACACGCCGGCCGCCGCCCCGGCTGGTTATCCGGCCGATTACGCCAAGGTCGTCGAAGGCGCCAGGAAGGAAGGCAAGATCGTCATCTACAGCACCACCGACTCCAAGGCCGCCGAATCGCTGATCAAGGATTTCAGTGCGCTCTATCCGGCCGTCAAGGTCGAGTACAACGACATGAATTCCACCGAAGCCTACAACCGCTTCATCTCCGAAGCCGCCGCCGGTGGCGCCACCGCCGACGTGATGTGGTCGGCCTCGATGGACCTGCAGGTCAAGCTGGCCGCCGAAGGCTACGCGATGAGCTACAAGTCGCCCGAGGCCTCGCACCTGCCGGGCTGGGCCAACTGGAAGGACAGCGCCTACGGCACCACCTTCGAGCCGGCCGCTATCGTCTACAACAAACGCCTGGTGCCCGAGTCGGAAGTGCCGACCACCCACGCCGAATTCACCCAGCTGCTCACCAGCAAGCAGGACAAGTACAAGACCAAGGTCACCACCTACGATATCGAGAAATCCGGCGTGGGCTTCAGCCTCATGACCTACGATCTCAAGTACAACCCGCAATTCTGGGACTTTGCCAAGGCCATGGGTGGCGTGTCGGCCCGCGTGCAATCGTCGACCGGCACCATGCTTGAGCGCATTTCCTCGGGCGAGAACCTGATCGGCTACAACATCCTCGGCCCCTACGCCCTGGTGCGGGCCAAGAAGGATCCCTCCATCGGCGTGGCCTTCACCAAGGATTACAACCTGGTGCTCTCGCGCGTGATCTTCATCAACAAGGCCGCCAAGAACGTCAACGCCGCCAAGCTGTGGGTGGACTACATCCTCTCCAAGCGCGGCCAGACCATCATCGCCAACGACGCGCAGCTCTTCGCCATCCGTGGCGACGTCACCGGCACCACCACCTCGGCCGAGCTGAGCAAGCAACTGGGTTCGGCCATCAAGCCCATGCCGGTCTCCACCGAACTGCTGGAATACCTGGACCAGAAGAAGCGCCTGGACTTCCTCAAGCAGTGGAAGGACGCCACCAGGAAGTAAGTCATCTCCTCCCGTTCGGACCGAGTAGACCCGCAGGGTCGTATCGAAGGCGCAGTGGCGCCAACAAGCCCCGGTAGGCGTGGGCGCGTCTTCGATACGCCGCTGTCGCGGCTACTCAGCCCGAACGGTAGGCAAGACGCTCCACCGTCAATCATCGCTGTCTCCGGAGTGCGGGTGATCCGCCTCCGTAGGCGGCCTGTTGCCGCCATTGTGCCGGTCTCCGATTTTCTTGCCCTTTCATGAGGCGCCACATGCAATCCTCCACCACGCTACCTCGCAGCGAGTCCGCCCTGCCGGCCCGTCGCCTGCGCCTGAACTGGCCACGCGGCCTGGTCGTGCTGCTGGCGGCACTAGCCATCTTCGTGCCGCTGCTGCTGATCTTCTACCAGAGCTTCCTGTCGGCGCCGTTCTTCGCGCCCGTCAAGGAACTGACCCTGGATTCCTACCGGTTCATCTTCGATGATCCCGACTTCCGCCAGGCCTTCATCAATGGCTTCACGCTGGCTGCCGGCCTGACCGTGATCGCCGTGCCGCTGGGGGGCATGCTGGCCTTCCTGATGGTGCGCACCGACCTGCCCGGACGCAACTGGATCGCGCCGGCCCTGATGGTGCCCATCTTCGTCTCGCCCATGGTGATCGGCTTCGGTTACGTGGTGTCGATGGGCCCGGTGGGCTTCTATACCGTGTGGTTCAAGAGCCTGCTCTCGGCCATCGGCATCGAGGGCGATCCCTGGAACATCTACGCCTTCCCCAGCATCGTCCTCATCGCCGGCCTGACCCACGTGCCGCACGTCTACCTGTATGCCTCCTCGGCCCTCAAGAGCCTGGGCTCGGACGTCGAGGAAGCCGCCCGCGTGGCCGGCGCCTCGCCGTTGCAGGTCGCCCTGAACGTATCGCTGCCGATGATCATGCCGGCGCTGGCCTATTCCGGCGTGCTGGTGTTCTTCCTCGGCTTCGAGGTGTTCGGCCTGGTGCTGGTGCTGGGCGATCCGGAAGGCCACCTGGTCCTGCCGACCTATCTCTACAAGCTCACCAACAAGCTGGGTACGCCCTCTTACCACCTCATGGCGGCGGTGGCCGTTTGCCTGGTGGCGGTGACCATGCCGCTGGTGATGATGCAACGCTGGCTGCTGCGCTCGGCCAACAAGTACGTGGCCATCAAGGGCAAGGGCGCGCGCCAGAAGGCGCTGCCGCTGGGCAAGTGGCGCTGGGTGGCCTTTGCGCTGATCGCGGCATGGCTGCTCTTTACCGTCGTGATCCCGCTCTCGGGCATCGCGCTGCGTACCTTCGTCTCGCACTGGGGTGACGGCGTGAACCTGGTCGAGGTGTTGACGCTGGAGAACCTGCGCAATGTCTGGGACCAGCCCTCGCTGGTGCGCGGCATCATCAATACCGTCCTCATCGGTGTCATCGGCGGCGGCCTGGCCGTGGCCTGCTATACCGCCATCGCCCTGGCCATGCACCGCAAGCAGGATGGCGTGACCCGCTTCCTCGACTACAGCGTGCTGGTGCCGCGTGCGGTGCCGGGCCTGCTGGCCGGCCTGTCCTTCCTGTGGGTGTTCCTGTTCGTGCCTTCGCTGCTGGATTCGGCCCTGAAGGGGATCGACAACCCCATTGCCCTGTGGCTGGTGGACAGCTTCATCCCGGCGCTGCGCGGCCTGCGCTCGACCATCTTCTCGGTATGGCTGGCCTACTCGGTGGTGTGGATGGCCTATGGCCTGCGCCTGATCAACACCGCCCTGCTGCAGGTGGGGCCGGAACTGGAAGAGGCCGCCCGTGCCGTCGGTGCCTCGCGCTCCCGCGTCACCCGCGACGTCACCATCCCGCTGGTGCGCTATGGCCTGATCGGCGCCTGGCTGATGGTGTTCCTGATCTTCGAGCGCGAGTACTCCACCGGCGTCTACCTGCTCTCGCCGGGGACCGAGGTGATCGGCTCGATGATCGTCTCCATGTGGGCCGCAGGCGCGGTGGAACTGGTGGCGGCACTGTCCTTCATCAACATCACGCTGGTGGCCGTGGGCCTGGGGATCGCCTTGCGCTTCGGCGTGAAGCTGCACGACTGACCCCGTCCCGACCCCGTCCGATTTGCACGCATCGGCGCCCAGCGTTGCGCCGATGCCTTGTTAGATTAAAGGAATCATCATGACCGAACTTTCCGTCAACGACCTGCACCTCGACTACGGCAGCGGCGCGCATGCCAACCCCATCCTCAAGGGCGTTTCCATGCAATTGCAGCGCGGCGAAGTGGTCGCCCTGCTGGGCCCCTCGGGCAGCGGCAAGACCACGCTGCTGCGCGCGGTCGCCGGGCTGGAGTCGCCCAAGGCCGGTACCATCGACATCGGCAGCCGCCGCGTCTTCGACGGCGCGCGCGACTTCGAGATGCCCGCCGAAGAACGCAACCTGGGCCTGGTGTTCCAGTCCTATGCGCTGTGGCCGCACAAGACCGTGGCCGACAACGTCGCCTATGGCCTCAAGCTGCGCAAGACGCCCTCGTCCGAGATCGCCACCCGCGTCAAGGCGGTGCTGGCGCAACTGGGCCTGGGCCACCTGGGCGAGCGCTACCCGCACCAGCTCTCCGGCGGCCAGCAGCAGCGCGTGGCCATCGCCCGCGCGCTGGTCTACAACCCGCAAGTGATCCTGCTGGACGAACCGCTCTCCAACCTCGACGCCAAGCTGCGCGAGGAAGCCCGCGCCTTCCTGCGTGAGCTGATCGTGCGCCTGGGCCTGTCGGCCCTGATGGTGACCCACGACCAGGGCGAGGCGATGGCCATCTCCGACCGCATCCTGCTGCTCAACAATGGCCGCATCGAACAGCAGGGGACGCCGCAAAGCATGTATCAGACCCCCGACACCCTCTTCACCGCCGAATTCATGGGCAGCAACAACAAGCTGGCCGCCGAGGTCGTCAGCCGCGATGGCCAGCGCGTCACCGTCAGGCTCGATGGCGGCACCGCCGTGGCGACCCTGCGCGGTCGCAGCGATGCCCAGCCCGGCCAGCAGCTGACCGGCATCATCCGCGTCGAGCAGGTGCGCATCTCGGGCGAGCAGAGCGGCAATGCGATCCGCCTACCGCTGTCGACCTGCATGTACCTGGGCGACCGCTGGGAGTGCCTCTTCAAGGTCGATGGCGGCGCCGCCGGTTCGGTCGGTCTGCGCGCCTACGCGCCGCAGCGGCTGGACCAGGGCGAGTACTGGCTGTCGTTGCCGGAACAGGCGCTTTGGGCCTTTTGAGCAAGGCCGGGCGCAGTCGTCACGGCGAGCAATGAAGTACGGCGCGCCCGGCTACCCGCCGCGCGCGCTATTACCACGACCGGTATCCACCGGCGTATGAGCAGAAGACGCCAGCGATGCCTGCGCATCGTCCGGCGCACATCAAACCGCTTTCAACCAAGGAGATTTCAGTGCAGAAGAAACACCTCGCGGCTGCGGCCGCACTCGCCACCCTGGCTGCCGCCGGCGGCGCCCAGGCACAAAGCAGCGTCACCGTCTATGGCCTGATCGATTCGGGCGTGGAGTTCGTCAACAACACCAGCGCCAAGGGCGGCACCGTGACCCGCCTGAGCTCGGGCACGATGAACACCTCGCGCATCGGCTTCCGTGGCACGGAAGACCTGGGCGGTGGTCTCAAGGCCATCTTCCAGCTGGAAAACGGCTTCAAGCTCGATACCGGTGCCCTCGACGGCGATACCAACCAGCTCTTCAACCGCCAGTCCACCGTCGGCCTGGAAGGCGGCTTCGGTCGCGTGGTGGCGGGCCGTTCGTTCTCGACCACCTATGACTTCATCCTGCCCTTCGACCCGATGGGCTACTCGGCCAACTATTCCTGGGTCACCTCGGCCGGTGCCACCGGTGGCCGCAAGGATGGCATGCCTACCGGCGTGTCCAACCTGGTGAAGTACCAGGGCGAATTCAGCGGCGTGAAGATCGGCGCCATGTATGGCTTCGGTGAAGTGGCCGGCAACAACAGCGACAGCGCCAAGTATGGCGTGGGCCTGGGCTGGGGTAGCGGCCCGTTCAGCGTGGCCGGTACCTTCGACCGCGTCAATGGCACCGCTGGCACCAACGGCGCCTACGACAAGACCACCACCGCCCACCTGGCCGGCGGCTACCAGCCGGTCGATGCCTGGAAGTTCAACCTGGGCTATCGCTACTACAAGAAGACCCTGGCCTCCGGTGCCACCGACCTGCGCAGCAATTTCTTCTGGGGTGGCGCCAGCTACAAGGTCACGCCTGCCTTCACGGTCATCGGTACGGTCTACTACCAGGACATCAAGAACCTGAACAACGACGCTGACCCGATCATGTACTCGCTGCGCCTGAAGTATGCCCTCTCCAAGCGTACCGACCTGTACATGAGCACGGCCTACGCCAAGGCCAAGAACAACCAGCTGGTGGGGCTGTCGCGCGATGACGTGGCCTATGGCAGCAGCCAGTTCGGTACCACGCTGGGCATGCAGCACCGCTTCTGATCGTCGTGGAAGCAGCCCGGTGCCTGCACCGGGCGGGATAGTCTTGAGCCGTCATTGATCGGCGCGCACCGGCAGGGATGCCTGGTGCGCGCCGTTTTTTTTGCGTGCTCGCAGATCAGCGCAATTGCAACTCGTCGACCAGTTCCTCATTGCAGCCGGTGCCGCCGCACCAGCTCGCGATCGACGCCAGGTTGGCGCCGACCATGAGCATGAACAGCAGGCACATCGCGATACGACCCCAGGGGCGGCGCTGCAGGCGGTCCGGCGATTCGCCCCGCTGCAGCAAGCGCAGGGTGGCCGGATATTCGGCGCTCTTGAACCCCAGCAGCATGGCAATGACGATGCAGGCCAGCAGGGAAAACAAGGCGTTGAGCGTATAGAGATGCAGGCCCAGCAGGACCGCTCCCTGGGCTTCCTGGCCCGGCAGCACATGCAGTGACATATCCCGCAACGCGACCAGACCCGTGGCCAGCGCGCCCAGCAAGGCCACGCCGTAATGCGCGCTCTTGACGCCGTGGCGCAGGTTCTTCATGAAGCCCATGCCGGTGAGGATGATGCCGGTGCGCTCCAGCAGGCACAGGGCACAGGGTGCTTCCTGCAATGCCCACTGGTGATGCAGGATCATGCCGAGATAGCCGCAGATGGCCAGCAGACACACGCAGTTCAGGAAGATCCCGCCCGGCAGCACCGGGTCGCGTGGAATGAAGACGACGGAGCGATCCATGCCGGTGCCGTAGGTTCAGAACGAGAAGCCCGGCGGCTTGGCAAGATGATTGCAGTACCACCACAAGGTCAGCCCCATGGTGGCCAGCCAGAGACTATTGCTCAACAGCCTCCAGCCCAGGGCAATACCCATGACGGTCAGGAAGGCCAGCAGGAAAGGAAGGTACATGAACATGGAGGAGACGGGCCTTGATTTGGCTTCACATTGGCGTTGATGTTGGTGAGGTATCCTAGCCGAAGGGGCATAAAAATCTCGCCCAAATTCGTCGAATAAAATCGAGAAATCCCTACTTTAATCAGGATAAGCAGTGATCTTTGATCGCCAGCATTGACGTTTTAATAGCAACTATACGAGGAGAGACAGATGCAGCAGCAAGCAGCGTCCAGCCAGGCCGGACAGCCAGCGGTGCGCCGTGTGGCGGTGGTGGGTACCGGTGTCATCGGCGCCAGTTGGGTGGCCTATTTCCTGGCGCGCGGCCTGGAGGTCAGCGCCACCGACCCCATGCCAGGGGCGCAGCAGAAACTGCGCGAGGCCGTGGCGCGCCACTGGCCCAGCCTGGAAGTGCTGGGCCTGGCACCGGGCGCGTCGCAGCAGCGCCTGCGCTTTTGCGAGAAGCTGGAAGACGCTCTGGAGGGCGCCGACTTCGTGCAGGAGAACGGCCCCGAGCGCGAGGATCTCAAGATCGCCCTGTTCCAGCGCATGGATGCGGCCCTGCCGGCCCATGTGATCCTGGCCTCCAGTTCCTCGGGGCTGCTGATGAGCAAGGTGCAGGCCGCCTGCGTGCATCCGCAGCGGGTGGTGCTGGGCCATCCCTTCAACCCGCCGCACCTGATCCCGCTGGTGGAGGTCATCGGTGGCGCGCAGACGTCACCCGAGGCGGTGCAGGCTGCGCTGGACTTCTACACCGCCATCGGCAAGAAGGCCATCCATGTGCGCAAGGAGGTCAAGGGGCATATCGCCAATCGCCTGCAGGCGGCACTGTGGCGCGAGGCCTTCCACCTGGTCGAGCAGGGCGTGGCCAGTACCGAGGATGTCGATACTGCGATTGCCTACGGGCCGGGCCTGCGCTGGGCCCTGATGGGGCCGTTCATGAACCTGGACATGTCGGGCGGCGAGGGCGGCATCGGCCACCTGCTGGACCACCTGGGTCCGCCCATCGAAAGCTGGTGGGCCGACCTGGGCAGGCCAGCCATCACCGAGTCGCTCAAGGCGACGCTGCGTGAGGGCGTGGCGCAGCAGATGCAAGGCAAGTCCGCCGTCGACATCGCCACCGAGCGCGACCAGTTGCTGGTGAAACTGCTGGCGGCCAAGAGCCAGACCCGCTTCATCCCCTGAGCCCGGCCGGCGGCGCCGTGCCTAGCGCCGCTTGCGTCGGGACGGCGCCATCTCCCGCATCAGCGCCACGAAGCGCTGCGCCCCCAGGCCCAGGGGGCGGTCCTTGCTCCACACCACATCCACCCACAGCCGCTGCTGGTTGCTGATGTTGTCGAAGTCGATCACCACCAGCGTGCCGGCCTCGATCTGCGGCTGTACCAGGCTGTGCGGCAGGTAGGCCCAGCCCAATCCCTCACGCACCAGCGATAGCGTGGCCAGATGATTGTCGGTACGCCAGATCTGGCGCGCCAGGAAGAAGCGCGGGTCGGAGACGCTGGCGTCCCGGCTGGCCACGGCGATCTGGCGGATGTCGTAGAGGTCTTCGTAGCGCAGCTTGCGCTTTCTGCGGCGCAGGGACGGATGCTCGGGGGCGATCACCGCCACCAGCATTTCGCTGCTGAATTCCTGGAAGGCCTCGCGGTCGTTGCCGGCATGGCGCTCGAACACCAGCGCCAGTTGGGCGGTGTTGTCGTAGAGCATGCGCATGGCGTCGGCCTGGGGCGAGGACAGCACCTCTACCTCCAGCGACGGGAATTCATCGGCCAGCACCGCCAGCGGCCTGGCCCAGGGCACCGACAGCAGTTCGGGCGCGACGGCCAGCGTGAGCTTGCGCTCCAGTCCCTGGTGCATGGCCAGGGCGTGGGCGTCGAGCTGGCGCAGGGTGCTGGCCAGCAGCCGCGCATCCGGCTCCAGGGCGCGCGCCATGTCGGTGGGACGCGCATCGCGCGCGGTGCGGTCGAACAGCACCAGGTCCAGCTCGGCCTCCAGCTGGCTGATGGTCATGCTCACCGAAGAGGGCACCCGGCCCAGCTGGCGCGCAGCAGCCGAAAAGGAGCCGCTGTCGAGTACCGCCAGGAAGACCTTGACGTTGTCGCTGGAGAAAGCCATGGCAGGTTTTGACCTATCAGAAAAATTGAAAGAAGCTGATTTCTTCTTTCAAAAATTAAACCATAGAATGCTCCCGTTACCAAGGCCAGGCCCGCTCTGTCTTATCCACCCTCATCGCGCGCGGCCCGTCATCAGGAGAAACCCATGCAAGGATTCAAACGCAAGCTCGTCTATGCCTGCCTGTTCGAGGCGCTGGCGATCGTCTTCACCACCTTCGGCCTGGCCGTCATCGCCGGCCATGACAGCGCCCATTCGAGCGCGGCGGCGGTGGCTTCATCGACCATCGCCTTCCTCTGGAATTTCGTCTTCAACGGCCTCTTCGAACGCTGGGAGGCGCGCCAGCGCGTGCGTGGGCGCAACTTCGCCCGGCGTGCCGCCCATGCCATCGGCTTCGAGGGCGGACTGGTGGTGATGCTGGTGCCGCTGTTCGCCTGGTGGCTGGGCATCAGCCTGTGGGATGCCTTTGTGCTGGACCTGGGGCTGATCGTCTTCTTCATGGTCTATACCTATCTCTTCAATCTGCTGTTCGACCGTGTCTTCGGCCTGCCCAGCTCGGCCATGCCGGCCGATGCAGTTTGCTCTGCACAGTCGTAATGAGGGCGTGCTGGCCAGCACGGCCAGCCGAAACTGATTGACGCTCAGACGGAATTTCTCAGGTCTGTGTAGAATCCGGTGCAAGGCGCGCAGACGCCAACCGGTCTCCACGACCAGAAAGAGGGTCCGCCATGCAGGCTTCCACATCCACTTCCGTCGTCTCCGCCTCCTCCACGCCGCGCAGGGACTCGCTGGGCTGCTCGGCATTGCACCTGCAGCTGAGTCAGGAATTGCAAGGCTGCGATTTCAGTTTCTACCGCAAGCGCGTCGCCGGTGACGAGATCTCCCAGGTGCGCACCTCGGCTTGCGGGCGCGGTTTCCTGCTGGGTGTGTCGATGTCGGCGCAGCACCGTCGCAGCATCTTCCGTGGCCGACAGGGGGCGCAGCACGACTTCGGACGCGGCAGCATCTATCTCCGCGATTTCTCCGAGGACTACCGCGCCGACATCCACGGCGCCTTCGACTTCCTGCTGGTGGAATTGCCGTCGGCCTGGATCGAGCAGGCCAGCAGCGAGAGCGGTCGGCGCCTGCATGGCTTGCGCAGCGTCACCGGCCAGCATGATCCGGTCCTGCAACACCTGGCACAGGCGCTGGCGCCGGCACTGGCACGTCCCCATGCCGACAGCCAGCTGTTTGCCGACCAGCTCGGTGTCGCCCTGGGCAGCCATGTGCTGCACCGCTATGGCGGCGCGCCTGATGCGCCAGCGCGTAGCGGACGCCTGTCGCGCCAGCACGAAGAGCGCGCCAAGATGATGCTGCTGGAGAAAGCCGAGGGCAACCTGTCGATTGCCGCCATCGCCAGCGCATGCAATATGTCGGCCAGCCACTTCCTGCGTGCCTTCAAGGTCAGCACCGGGCATACGCCGCACCAGTGGCTGCTGAGGCAGCGGGTGGAGATGGCGCGCTATTACCTGCGCTGTACCGACCTGCCGCTGGCGGAGGTCGCGGTCGCCTGTGATTTCTATGACCAGAGCCATTTCAGCCGTGTCTTTTCGCAGGTGGTCGGCAGTCCCCCTGGCACCTGGCGGCGTTGTCAGCGCTAGGGTACGCGCGGCAGGTCGAAGCAGAATACGGTGCCGCGTGGCTGCGCCGGTGCCACGCGCAAGCGGCCCCGGTGGTTCTCGATGATGGAGCGGCAGATCGCCAGCCCCATGCCCATGCCCCCCTGCTTGGTGGTGTAGAAGGCATCGAAGACGCGCGGCATCGCCTGCGCCGGGATACCCTCGCCACTGTCCTCGACACAGACCTCGACATGCTGTTGCGTGCAGCAGCGTGAGCTGATGCGCAAGATCCTTGCCGCCTCGCGCAGATCCGCCATGGCTTCGATGGCATTGACCACCAGGTTCAGCAGCACCTGCTGCAACTGCACCGGATCGCCCAGCACATGCAGCTCGGCCGGGTTCAGGGCCAGCACCAGCGAGATATCGCGGCGCTCCAGCTCGCTGCGCGACAGCGCCAGGATGTGGTGGATGGCCGCGTGCACATCGACCCGTTCGAACACCGGCGCGCTGTTGCGCGCCAGGCCCTGCAGACCGGTGATGATGCCGGCGGCGCGCTGTCCTTCGGTGATGATGTCGCGCAGGCCGGCGCGCGCATGATCCAGCTCCGGTATGGCGCGGTCCAGCCAGCGCAGGCTGGCGCCGGCATTGGCGACGATGGACATGAGCGGCTGGTTGATCTCGTGGGCGATGGAGGCGGTGAGCTGGCCCACGGTGTTGGCCCGCGAGACGCGCTCCATGTCGATCTGGGCCGAGCGGATGGCATATTCGGCTTGCCGTCGCACGGTGATGTCGGTGGCCGTGCCGACGTATTCGACAAAGGTGCCGTCGACCCATACCGGCTTGCCGATCCCCGAGATGTAGCGCACCTCGCCGGTATCCTGGCGGCAGATGCGATGCTCCACGCGGATGGTGCCGCCCATGGCGACGGCGGCATTGACGGTATCGATGACCTCGTGACGGTCGTCGGGATGCATCAGCGCCGCGAATTCGTCATAGGTGATGCAGTTGCGCCCCGGCGCCAGACCATAGATGCGGCATAGCTCTTCGGAGCAGAACATCAGGTCCTCGCGCACCAGGTAGCGCATGCTGCCGGCGTGGTTGAAGCGCTCGCCCTGCTTGAGCAGTTCCTGGCTGGTGCGCAGCTCCCGTTCGGCGCAGGCCAGCTGTTCGTTGTCCTGCCGCAGCCGGGCATGCACGTGTGCATTGGCCAGGCAGATGCCGGCGTGGGCGGCCAGTTGCGCCAGGCGATGATCCCGGGCCGGGTCCGGGGCGTTATCTTGCTGGAGGTAGAGCGTGGCCAGTGTTTCGCCGCCATGGACCAGCGGCAGGGCCAGCGACATCGCAGTCAGTTCGGCCGGCTCGGTCAGCCGGTTGCGACGCGTGTTGTAGACGTCGGTGCCGCAGCGCAAGGCCTCAGCGGCCACCAGCAGCAAGCCTGCTTCGCTGCGTACCAGCAGGCAGCGCTGCGCCTGTCCCAGCGCGCAGGCGGTGCGGACGATGGCCGGCTTGAGCGTGACGGGGTCCAGCAGCGCCGACAGCGTGCGCAGCGCATCGAAGAGGGTGTCGCCGTTCTCGGGAAGGGGCGGGGTGCGGGGCAAGACTTGCTCCAGGGGACGGTGGCTCAGGCCAGCATTGTGCCGCATCCTGCCGCTCAGGTGCGAGCCTGGCGCAGGGCATGTGCCAGCAGCGCCAGCAGGGTATCGGCATGCACCGGCTTGACCAGCAACGGCCATGCCAGGCTGAGGGCGCGCTGGCGTTGGCGATGGGTGGCCTGGGCCGAGATGAACAACAGCGGCAGGCCGGGTCGCAGCAGTGCCAGCCGTTCGGCCAGTTCGAAGCCGCTCATGCGCGCCAGGCGCAGGTCGACGATGGCGCAGGCGGCCGTATGCAGGCAATCGGCGGCCAGGAAATCCTCAGCAGCGGCGAAGCTGCAACTGCGATAGCCGGCCGAATCCAGCAGATTGCACAAGGCCGTGCGCACCCCCTGGTCGTCATCGATGACCACGATCGGTCCAGGTGATGCCAGCGTGCTATCCCCATCGCTCATCATCGTCAGCCGTGGGCCGCTGCCCGGCGGCTGAGGCGGCAGGGTAGCGGCGGTTGTCCTTGCCGCCGTTGGCAGTGGCGGAAACGGATGCGCGCGGCCAGGGCCGTAGCGCGGGACGTGCTTGCCTCAGGGTTCCTCGGGTGGTGCGGTGCCGGTGATCTTGGGAATGCATTCACGGTGGAACCACGCCGCCGTCAGCGCTTCGCCGGCCAGCTTGCGGCGCACGATGGGCACCAGCTGCTCGCCGATCAACATGCCCAGCAAGCCCAGCAGGGCGATCACGGGCGGCGCCGGCGAGCTCACTTGCAAGGCCGCATAGATGAGGCCGGCCAGCACGCCCATGAGCAGCGAAATCAGATAGGGTTTCATGCACTCTCCCGTTCAGGTCGCCAGCAGGTGGGCCACGCCGCTGACCAGGCGCGCGCCCAGCACCATGCCCAACAGGCCGATGAGGGCGATCCCCGGAGGCGCCGGCGAGCGCACCTTGAACAGCGCATAGAACACGCCGATCAGGATGCCGGCGCCCAGTGAAATCAGATAAGCGGACATGGCCAGCTCCTCGTGAGGACCGCCGCGAGCCCGGCAGGGACCACGGCGGCCATGGATGGCAATGGCTTACTTGGCCGGCACCGGAGCCAGGGTCTTCTGGTTGCCGTGCGGGCGCTGGTCGGCCTTGTGGACCATGGTGTAGGCGTAGTCCACACCCATGCCATAGGCGCCGGAGTGTTCGCGCACGATGTCCATGACGGCGTTGTAGGTCCCCTTGCGGGCCCAGTCGCGCTGCCATTCCAGCATCACCTGCTGCCAGGTCACCGGGATCACGCCGGCCTGGATCATGCGTTGCATGGCGTAGTCATGGGCTTCCTTGGAGGTGCCGCCGGAGGCGTCGGCCACCATGTAGATTTCATAGTTGCCTTCGGCCATGGCACACAGGGCGAAGCTGTTGTTGCAGACCTCGGTCCAGAGGCCGGCGACGACCACCTTCTTCTTGCCGTTGGCGGCCAGGGCGTCGCGGACCTTCTGGTCATCCCAGGAGTTCATGGAGGTGCGTTCCAGGATATCGTGCTCGGGGAATACCGACAGCAGTTCCGGGTAGGTGTAGCCGGAGAAACCCTGGGTCTCGACGGTGGTGATCACGGTCGGGATGTTGAAGACCTTGGCCGCCTTGGCCAGGGCCACGGTGTTGTTCTTGAGGACCTGGCGGTCGATCGACTGCACGCCGAAGGCCATCTGCGGCTGGTGGTCGATGATGATGAGCTGGCAGTTGTCCGGGGTCAGCACGTCGAGTTTGGTATTGGTGGTCATGATCGTTCCCAAGGTGGTGGGTCAGTGGAGGAGGGCGGTGCAGGGCCGGCCGGGAGGGAGCGGCACTGCCCACGGCGATCATAGGCAAGCCCATCGGCGCCTGCCATTATCTGTTCGTATAGCTAGACGCCAGGACCGCGTTTTTGCACACTCCATCCACGCTAGCAATACCGACAATACCAACCAGGCCGCATGGGATTGCCACGCTTGTGCTTTGTCCCGGCATCGATATGCGGTCACCGCCACCCCCCATCGCCGTCGCTTTCCCTACGGAGCCTCCATGACCCACGCAGCCAGCGTTTCTCCCGACCTGATCCTGATCAACGGCAACATCCATACCGTGGACAGGCAGAACCCCATCGCCGAGGCCGTCGCCATCGGTGGCGGCAAATTCATCGAAGTCGGCGCCACCGCCGATGTCATGCGCCTGAAACAATCCGCCACCCAGGTCATCGACCTGGGCGGGCGCACCGTCATCCCTGGTCTGAACGACTCCCACCTGCACCTCATCCGTGGCGGCCTGAACTACAACCTGGAACTGCGCTGGGAAGGCGTGCCCTCGCTGGCCGATGCCCTGCGCATGTTGAAGGAGCAGGCCGCCCGCACCCCGCATCCGCAATGGGTGCGCGTGGTCGGGGGCTGGACCGAGTTCCAGTTCGCCGAAAAGCGCATGCCCACCCTGGAGGAATTGAACGCCGCCGCGCCCGATACCCCGGTCTTCGTGCTGCACCTGTATGACCGCGCGCTGCTCAACCGCGCCGCGCTGCAGGCGGTGGGCTATACCAAGGACACCCCCAACCCGCCGGGTGGCGAGATCGTGCGCGATGCCTCGGGCAATCCGACCGGCATGCTCATCGCCCGTCCCAACGCCATGATCCTGTACGCCACCCTGGCCAAGGGCCCGACCCTGCCGCAGGAGTATCAGGTCAATTCGACCCGCCAGTTCATGCGCGAACTGAACCGCCTGGGCGTGACCAGCGCCATCGACGCCGGCGGTGGCTTCCAGAATTACCCCGATGATTACCAGATCATCAACAAGCTGGCTGCCGATGGGCAATTGACCATCCGCATCGCCTACAACCTCTTTACCCAGAGCAAGGGCGGCGAACTGGCGGACTTCCAGAAATGGATCGGCATGGTCAAGCCGGGTGACGGTGACGACTTCCTGCGCCATAACGGCGCCGGTGAAATGCTGGTGTTTTCGGCGGCCGACTTCGAGGACTTTCTGGAGCCGCGTCCCGACCTGGCTGATGGCATGGAAGACGAACTGGAGCGGGTGGTGCGCCACCTGGTCTCCAACCGCTGGCCGTTCCGCCTGCACGCCACCTATGACGAGTCGATCTCGCGCATGCTGGACGTGTTCGAGAAGGTCAACCGCGACATCCCCTTCGATGGCCTGCACTGGATGTTCGACCACGCCGAGACCATCACCGAGCGCAACATCGAGCGCGTCAAGGCGCTGGGCGGTGGCATTGCCATCCAGCATCGCATGGCCTTCCAGGGCGAATACTTCATCGACCGCTATGGCGTGGAGGCGGCCGAGCACACCCCGCCGATCGCCAAGATGCTGGAGATGGGCGTGCCGGTCGGCGCCGGCACCGATGCCACCCGCGTGGCCAGCTACAACCCCTGGACCGCGCTGTACTGGCTGGTGTCCGGCCGCACCGTCGGTGGTGCCAAGCTGTACGGCGCGGCCGGCCGCCTGCCGCGCGAGACCGCGCTGGAACTGTGGACCGCAGGCAGTGCCTGGTTCTCCAGCGAACAGGCCAAGAAGGGCCGCATCCAGGCCGGTCAGCTGGCCGACCTGGCGGTGCTGTCGGCCGACTTCTTCAGCGTCCATGAGGATGAGATCAAGAGCATCGAATCGGTGATGACCGTGGTCGATGGCAAGGTGGTCTATGGGACGGGTGCGTTTTCCTCGCATGGCCCGGGCGAGATCCCGGTGCTGCCCGATTGGTCGCCGGTGGCCAAGGTGCCGGGGCACTATCGCGCCGTGGCAAAGACCGATGCTGCCCGCCAGAAGAAGGCGACCCTGCCGCACGCCTGCGTCGGTTCCTGCGGCGTACACGGTCACTCCCATGATGTGGCGCGCAAGTCCAGCGTCCCGGTCTCCAACTTCGCCGGCTTCTGGGGCGCGTTGGGTTGCAGCTGCTTCGCGTTCTGATCATGCAGGCGCACTCCACCCCCCGCCGGCGGGAATGGCCGGTACCCCCCATCGATCTGGGCCTGCTGTTCCTGCGCGTGGCGGGCAGTTTCATGCTGTTCTACGTGCATGGCCTGCCCAAGCTGCTGCACTACGCCCATGAGCTGACGGTGATCGAAGACCCCTTCGGCATGGGGCCGACCGTCTCGCTGTGGGCGGCCATCCTGGCCGAAGCCATCTGCCCGGTGCTGATCGCTCTGGGCGTCTTCACCCGCCTGGCCTGCCTGCCCATCATCGGCGTGCTGCTGGTGGCCATGCTGGCCGTGCACCCCGGCTGGAGCATCGCCGAGGGCCAGTTCGGCTGGCTGTTGCTGGTGATCTTCACCGCCATTGCCCTGTGCGGCCCGGGCCGGTGGCGCCTGGGAGGCGGTATCGCCCGATCGTAGTCAGCGTTTTCTCTCCACCCGACCCCTTACCCAAGGAGCATACCCATGAGTACCCTCACCACCCGCGACGGCACCGAGATCTACTACAAGGACTGGGGCAGCGGCCAGCCGGTCGTCTTCGGCCATGGCTGGCCACTGGACGGCGACATGTGGGAATACCAGATGAATTTCCTGGCCGAGCGCGGCTTTCGCGTCATCGCCTATGATCGTCGCGGCTTCGGTCGTTCCAGCCAGCCCTGGAGCGGCTACAACTACGATACCTTCGCCGACGACCTGGCCGAGCTGATGGATAAGCTCGATCTGCAGGGTGCAACCCTGGTGGGCTTCTCCATGGGCGGCGGCGATGTGGCCCGCTACGTCGGTCGCCACGGCAGCAAGCGCGTGGCCAAGGCGGCCCTGCTGGGCGCGGTGACGCCGATCTTCGGCCAGTCGCCGAGTTTCCCGCAGGGGGTGCCGGCCGAGGTGTTCGCCGGCATCCAGGCCGGTCTGCTCAAGGACCGCGCGCAATTCATCAGCGACTTCTCTGCCGTCTTCTTCGGCACCAATCGTCCGGGCAAGGCCGACGCCGTCAGCCCGGGCGTGCTGGCCCAGACCTTCAATATCGCCATGCTGGCTTCGCTCAAGGGCACGCTGGACTGCGTGACGGCCTTCTCCGGCACCGACTTCCGCGAAGACATCAAGAAGTTCAACTTCCCGACCCTGGTGATCCACGGCGACGACGACCAGGTCGTGCCCTTCGCCACCACCGGCAAGCTGGTGGCCGAGATGGTGCCGGGTGCACAGCTGAAGGTCTATGGCGGCGCCCCGCACGCCCTGTGCGCCACCCACAAGGACCAGATCAATGAAGACCTGCTGGCCTTCCTGAAGGGATAAGCATCATGAGTCTTGACCCCACCCAACGCCAGCAACTGGAAAAGCGCCGTCTGGCGCCGCTGGCCACGCCCGCCCTGCTGTCCGCGCAGGCCAGCCAGGAAATCGGCGGTGCATTGACCATGCTGCTGGCCGACATCTTCGCCCTGTACCTGAAGACGAAGAATTTCCATTGGCACATGTCCGGGCCGCACTTCCGCGACTACCACCTGCTGCTGGACGACCAGTCCCAGCAGATCATCGCCATCACCGATGCGGTGGCCGAGCGGGTGCGCAAGATCGGCGGCACCACCCTGCGTTCGACCGGACATATCGGCAGGCTGCAGCGGCTGTCCGACAATGATGCCGACTTCGTCACCCCCTCCGACATGCTGGCCGAACTGCGCGAGGACAACCTGCGCCTGGTCGGTTTCATGATGGCCACCCACGAGCTGTGCGATGAGCATGGTGACGTGGCCTCTGCCAGCCTGCTGGAGAACTGGATCGACGAGGCCGAGCAGCGCGCCTGGTTCCTGTTCGAATCGGGACGCACGTCGGCCTGACGGCGGCCTGGGCTGACCGCCAACAGCGCGACCACCGGGGTGCGGGTGGTCGCTTTTTTTTATGGTGTGCGGGCCTGCCGTTGCAGGCATTGCTCAAGGGTAATCCGACGTGCCCGGCGCAGATGGCATTTCTACCTGGAAATCCTGATTGCTCATCGTATTGATGTTGGGCAAGTAATTGCAAGCTGGCATTGCCGATTTTCTTTACAGTCCTCGTCGAAAATCCACGATTTCATTGTGAGAATTTTTACAAGTGACTGATTTTAAACAATAAAAATATCTGGCACGCTGATTGCTTAATGTTGATCATCATCGACAAACAAGCTGCGAGCCGACAAGCCAGGAACATGGATTGTTTGATCGCAAGACGATGTAAGTTCGGCAAGGCATGTTGATGAATGCGAAGTGCCTTGATCGAAATGTCATCTGTTTTAAGCCGACATCCGAAACCCACGTATTCGAGATCTCACTTGGAGACCCATATGATCAGCACGAAGACTCTGCGCTCCCTCACCGTTGGGGTTGTCATGACCGTGGCAGCTGCCGCGGCTCACGCCCTCCCGACCTTCACCGTCAATCCGAACAGCAACGGTCTGGCCACGCAAGGCAGCACCTTCACCGCAGATGCGATGAATGGTGTGTCCTCGGCCCGCATCAGCTACACCGGCAACGGCAGCACCTTCACCTACACCGGTGTTGGCTTCATTGACTACACCGCCTTCAGCCTGAACGATACGGGTATCAGCGCAGCCATCACCCGTACCAACTTCGACTACGGCATCTACGCCACCTTCACCCAGACCTTCACCTGCGGTTCCTTCCTGGCACCGGGCGTGAGCTGCTCGGTCTCCTCGATCTCGCTGAGCCTGTGGGCCGATCCGGGTAATGACAACAAGTACAACAAGGCCACCGTGAACAACGACGGTACCGTCACCACCGTGGGCAACCAGGTGCTGCTGGGTACGGTCAATCAGGTCCTGGCCGGTACCGCTGGCATCAACATCCTCGGTGGCGCGTTCCAGAACCTCAATACCGACTTCGCCCTGACCGACGCCGGCAAGCTGTTCTTCGTTTCGCCGGACCCGTTCTACCAGTTCGCCTTCAGCGCCTTCAACAACACCTCGCAAGGCCTGACCTGCAACGGCAACACCAACCCGGCCACCGGCGGTGCCGCCAATGGTTGCGCCGGTGCATTCACCGCTGTGGCGATCAACAACGAATCCGGTATCACCGACTTCAACAACGTGCCGGAACCGGCTTCGCTGGCCATCTTCGGCATCGGCCTGCTGGGTCTGGTCGGCCTGCGTCGCCGCAAGTCCTGATTCAGGACAGCTAGCTTCAGTCTTGCCTTGACGGCCCGGTTGCGCAAGCAACCGGGCCGTTTGCATTGGGAGGGAAAAACTGCGGCAGAGGCAGGGAGAGGCAGGGAGAGGCAGGGAGGGGCAGCGAGGCGGCCAGCAATCGGTCCGGCTAGCGTTGCCGTGCCGAGTGGATCTGCAGCCGTTCGGCCGTGCGCACGAGGTCGGCCAGGGTGCGGGCCTGCATCTTGTCCATCACGCGCCGCTTGTGCACCTTGACCGTGATCTCACTGATGCCCAGTTCGGTGGCGATCTGCTTGTTGAGCAAGCCGCCGATGGCCAGCTCCAGGACTTCGCGCTCGCGCGGCGTGAGCGTCTCCAGGCGCGAGGTGCTGGTGGCATGTTCCACCCGCGCCAGCAGCTGCCGCTCGGCGATCTCCAGGGCTTCGCCGACCGCGTCCAGCAGCCGTTCATCCTGGATCGGCTTGGTCAGGAACTCATGGGCGCCGGCCTTCATGGCCTGCACCGTCGCCGGGATGGTGGCATAGCCGGAGATGAAGATCACCGGCAGGGCGTCGCCGCGCTGCTCCAGCTGGCGTACCACTTCGAAGCCATCCGGGCCCGGCATCTGCATGTCCAGCAACAGGCAGCAGGGCGCTGCGGGCAGCGGCGTCTGCAGGAATTCTTGCGCCGAGGCGAAGCCCCGCGCTGCCAATGAGGCCGAGGCGAGCAGGCGCAGCAACGCTGTTCTGACCATGCCATCGTCATCGACGACGAATACGGTTCTTTCCATGGGCTTGTCCGTCAGCTGGGTTGCGGGAGTCGGCGGGCAAGGCAGGGCCCTGCCCGCTGCTGATGTCCATCATCGGCATTCCTGGCGGATTTGGATTGTACAAAGATGCTGTTTTTTGTAAAAAATGCGGGCGCCTCTCCCAGCCGGGCAGGGATTGCGTGACTGGCAAGCCCCGCCTATCCCTAGGGATAATGGGCGCTTGGGCGCGCCAGTGCTAAGGTAGGCGGCCTTGCCCCTGAATCCCGATGTCCGAATCCCGAAGCGAGCCGTCCATGAATGCAGCCCAGCGCAACCGCCTCCAGTCCTCCGGGCTGGCCTTCCTCGCCGCCTATGTCGATACGCTGGGCTTCATCGCCCTGTTCGGCCTGTTCACGGCCCATGTGACGGGCAACTTCATCCTCATCGGCGCGGCCCTGGCCGATAGTTCGCAGATGTCGATCCTGCTGAAGTTCCTGGCTTTCCCGGCCTTCATCGTCGGCGTGGTCGTGGGGCGCCTGGTCATCGCCGCCATCCAGCGTCGCCAGGGGCGCGCGCTGGCGTGGTCCCTGTTGTTGCAACTGATACTGCTGCTCGGCTTCATGGTCAGCGGCATGGCCGCCGAGCCGGTGCAGTCGCCCACTGCCGGCTGGGTGATGGCTGCCGGCCTGCTGGGCACGGCTTCCATGGGGGTGCATAGCGCCATCAGCCGGCTGTTGCTGGCGCACCTGGCGCCGACCTCATTGATGACCGGCAACGTCACCCAGGTCGTCATCGACCTGGTCGACATGCTGCGCGGGGCGGCCGATGCCGGCACCACCGAGCGCTGCATCAAGTTCGTCTGGCCGGTGCTGTCCTTCGGCGCTGGCGCCATTGCGGCGGCGTTTGCCTATCATCTCATCGGCTTTGCCGGCTTGCTGGTGCCGGTGTTGATCCTGGTGGCGCTGGTGCTGTGGGAGTTCAGCCAGCCCGCTGCCTAGCGGGAGGCTCGATCAGGCAAGCGCACTAGATCAGGCCCAGCGTAAGGCCTTTCAGGGTGGCCGCCGCGCGGGTCGAGCATCCCAGCTTGCGAAAGATGCTCTCCATATGCGTGCGTACGGTGGACGGGCTGATCTGCATCACGCGCGCCGCTTCCTTGTTGCTCTCGCCCAGGCTGATGCGGCGCAGGACCTCGACTTCGCGTTCCGACAGCAGGCCTTTGCGTGCCGGTGCCAGGTTGCCCTCGGCCTCGCCGCCGGCGGCCGCGATCACGAAGCCGGTTGCTGTCGCGTCGAAGCGACCGGCCTGGCTTTGCTCTTCCAGCAATTGCGCCGCCTGTTGTGGCGACAGTGCCGCGCGCCAGGGGCGCGGTGCGCACAGTGCTGCGTAGGCGCCGGCGGCGGCCAGCAGGCGTTGCGGCATGTCCAGCGCATCCCCTGCGAGGCTGCGGAAGTAACCGCTGCCGTCCAGCCGTTCGTACATGTGCGAGGCCAGCGCGGACTCGTCGCGCAGGGCCGGCACCAGTGCGCCGGCACGCGCGGTCCAGTACGGCGCCAGTCGGATCTTCTCCCAGTCGGCCCGGCTGGGCTGGCCGGCGCGCTCCCATATCGTATTGGCGACCGAGGCGCGTCCCACGCCATGTACCAGCGCGGCACGGACCAGTCTGGTCTGCTGCTCCGGGGGCAGTCCGGCCAGCGCCGCAGCGCGCCCGGCCAGTTCGGCCACGCGGCGCGAATAACCGGCCAGCCACGGCAGTTTCAGTTCAACCAGGTCAGCGACGATGGACAGCGCCACCTCGTGGGTCGGCATGGCGCCGTCGTCATCGGGCCCGTCCAGCGCTGCCAGCAGGGTATCGGCGTGTTCTGCCGCCAGCGCAGCCAGTGCTGCGGGATACTTGGCGTCGGCCCAGCCGAGGATCATCCGTATCGCCGCCTGCGCGTCGTGCGTGCGCGCCAGGATCTCCAGATCGCCGGCCAGGCTGGTGTAATAGACCACCGCCGGGATCGCCGGTGCACGCAACTGTTGCGGCGCGCCGCCACCGTCGTAGTGTTCCCACACGTGGCGCAGACCGGCCTCGACCTCGGCGGGCAATTCCAGCATGCCGGCGAGGTCGCCGGCCACCTCGCAGTGGATGCGCGCCAGCGGTTCGATATTGGTGAAGGTGAGCGGATGCCCGACCGGCAAGGCATTGCGCAGCATGGCGTCGCGCCCGGCGACGTCGTCGCCCAGCAGCACGGCGAAACCGGCGGCGTTGGCTGTGCAGCCCGACCAGCGCAGCAGCGCCACCAGGCGCGCATGCATGGCGACATCATCGCCAGCCCCGTCCAGCAGGGCCAGGCGGCCAGCCAGTCGCGCCGAACGCGCGGACTGGTCGGTTGGCTGGCCCATGCTGAGGTCACCCGCCATGGCCAGCAACTGCACGGCAGCGCGAGCGGAAATGGTGGTGCAAAGGATCTTCTCGGATGGCATGCCGGCACTCTACCGGCAATGGTGACAGCGGGCAAGGCGAGGCACAAAGCGGGTCGGTCAATTGACCGATACCGCACCGGGCGGGACTTTTCTAGACTTGCCTCATCGATTCCGTACCACCACCCGAACCACTATCCCTACCAAGGAGCATGTCATGAAAGCAATGTCCAACCTGAAGACCGGCCTTACCCTCCTGGCAGCCGCTGCTGCCTTCTCCGGCGCCAGCGCCATGGCCGCCGAGCCCGCCCAGCAAGCCTCGGTCGTGATCGTCCATGGCGCCTTCGCCGACGGTTCCGACTGGGCCAAGGTCATTCCTTTGCTGCAGGCCAAGGGCATCAAGGTCACCGCCGTGCAGAACCCGCTGACCTCGCTGGCCGACGACGTCGCCGCCGCCAAGCGCGCCATCGCCAACCAACCCGGCAAGGTCGTGCTGGTGGGCCACTCCTGGGGCGGCACCGTGATCACCGAAGCCGGTAACGACGACAAGGTCGCCAGCCTGGTCTACGTGGCCGCCTTCGCCCCGGATGCCGGCCAGGCCACTGGCGAGTTGGGCCGTGACCTGCCGGTGCCCCCGGGCATCGGCAAGCTGGTGGTGGATCAGGTCGGTTTCGCCAGCCTGCCGGCCGCCGCCTTGGCCGCCGATTTCGCCCAGGATGTGCCGGCCGCTCAGGCTGCCGTGATGGCCGCAACCCAGGGCCCGATCGCCCTCAAGGCCTTTGGCGAGAAGGTCGGCACGCCCGCCTGGAAGACCCGTCCCAGCTGGTACATCGTCAGCCAGAACGACCGCATGATCCAGCCCGACCTGGAACGCGCCTTCGCCAAGCAGATCAACGCCAAGACCACCGAGCTGCCCACCAGCCACGTGCCGCAGCAGTCGCGTCCGGCCGAGGTGGCCAAGGTGATCCTGGATGCCGTGGCTGCCACCAGGTAATCCAGCGGCGGGTGTCGCTTCCCCTTCCCCCTTCCTGTTTCTGCGGGCAGGGGGTTTTCGCATGGCGGTGTGGAAATGAACAGCTCA
>NZ_JAELUH010000068.1 GCF_016429215.1 Herbaspirillum sp. ASV7
GGAAGCAGTTGGGCAGCAGCCAGTTGGGCGTCTTGTAGGCCTTGGTGGCGGAGAGGAAGAGGAATCGGTCCTCGGTCACCGGGGTATCCAGTGGCGCGCCTTGCTCCTTCCAGTCGGGGATGAGTTCGCTCAGGGCACGCGGGTCCATGACCGCGCCGGAGAGGATGTGGGCGCCGATTTCGCTGCCTTTTTCCAGCACGCAGACCGACAGGTCCGACGACAACTGCTTCAGCCGGATCGCCGCCGCCAGGCCGGCCGGGCCGCCACCCACCACCACCACGTCGTACTCCATGGATTCGCGCGGACCATATTGTTCAAGCAACTGCGCCATCTGCATCGACTACTCCTGTTCCCTGGTCACGACGGCATTTCCAATACCGTCAGCTCGAAAGCGTGCCCGCATCGCTGCTAGCGTGCGAAATAAAGATCGTGCAGATGATCGAGATCGACCTCGGCCGCCGTCTGCGACAGGATGACCTTGCCACTCTGCATCAGGTAGACATGGTCGGCCACGCCGACGGCGCGCTCGGTGTTCTGTTCCACCAGGACGATGGTGCGGCCCTCCTCCTTGAGCCGCGTGAGGATCTCGAAGAGTTCATTGACCACCACCGGTGCCAGCCCCAGCGAGGGCTCGTCGATGATGAGCAGCTTCGGTTCCGACATCAGCCCGCGCGCCATGGCCAGCATCTGCGCCTCGCCGCCGGAGAGCGAACCGGCCAGCTGGCGGCGCCGCTCGCGCAGGCGCGGGAACATGGCGTAAGCACGTTCCAGGTTGTCTTTCACGCGGGCACGGTGCTGCGGCGCGAAGGCACCGATGATGAGGTTTTCCTCGATGCTCATGGCGCGGAAGATCATGCGTCCTTCCGGGATCATGGCCATCGAGACCTGCGACATCTCCCAGGTCGGCATGCCATTGAGCACGCGGCCATCCAGGCTGACCTGGCCCTGGCCGATCGGCAGCAGTCCCATGATGGCGCGCAGCAGCGTGGTCTTGCCGGCACCATTGGGGCCGATGATGGTGGTCAGCTGCCCTTGCCCGACCGTCAGGGAGACATCCCACAACACATTGATGGCGCCGTAGCCGGCGCGCAGGTTGGTGACTTCAAGCATGGTCAGGCTCCGGTATAGCTCTTGATGACGGCGGGATCGCTGAACACCTGGGCCGGTTTGCCCTCGGCGATGAGCTGGCCGAAATTGAGCACGGCCACGCGATGGCACAGTTGGCTGATGGTCTCGATGTCGTGCTCGATGATGACGATGCCCACCGCAAAGGCCTCGTGCAAACCCTTGAGCATCTGCATGAAGCGGCGCTTGCCGTTGGTCTCCAGGCCGGCCAGCACTTCATCGAGCAACAGCAGCTTGGGCTGGGTTGCCAGGGCCTTGGCCACTTCCAGTGCCTTGAGTTCGGTCAGGGCCAGTTCGCTGGCGGCATCGCGGTCGGCCTTCTCCGCCAGTCCCGTGAAGGCCAGCACCTCGGCGATCTTGCGCTCATCGACGCGACCGGTGGCAAAGCGCTGCGCCACGATCAGGTTCTGACGCACCGTCAGCTCATGCATGGGTTGCGGAATCTGGAAGGTGCGGCCGATCCCCAGGCGGGCGCGATGATGCAGCGGGGCGTGCAGGATATCGGCACCGTTGAAGCGGATGGTCCCGCTGGTCGGCCGCACCAGCCCGGAGATGGCGTTGAACAGCGTAGTCTTGCCGGCGCCATTGGCGCCCACCAGCCCGACCACGTCGCCGCTGCCGACCTCCAGCGAGACTTCATTGACGGCGGTCAGGCCGCCGAAGCGCACCGATACCTTGTCAAGTTGCAGCATGCTTGCTCCTCGTGAACTTGCCCTTGAACAGCTTGCGCAGCAGCGGCAGCAGGCCGTCCGGGCTGAAGACGATCATCGCCACCAGCAGCACGCCCAGCACCAGCTGGTGGCCGGAGGGAATGATGTTCTTGAACACCAGCTGGTCCAGCAGGTAGACCACCACGGCGCCGACCACCGGACCGCTGATGCTGCGATAACCGCCGAAGATGGCCGCCACGATGGGGATGGTGACCCACAGGGCGCTGAAGGCGTAGTCCGGTTCCAGGAAGCTGATGTAGTGGGCATTGAACGCCCCCACCACGCCGCACATGAAGGCCGACAGCAGCAGCATCATGCCCTTGAGCACGACACTGTTGACGCCGACCACGCGGGTGGCGTCCTCGCTCTCGTGCATGGCACGCAAGGCCAGGCCGTAGTGACTCTCGCGCAGGCGGGCGTAGATCACGGCAAACACCAGCACGATCAACAGGATCACGAAATACGCGCCGATCTTGCTGGAGAGGTCCAGCCCCGGCAGCGCGGGCAGCGGGGGGATGCTGGAGAGCCCGCCCGAGCCGCCGGTCATGGAGGTCCATTCGGTGGCCAGGATGCGGAAGATATGGGCGTAGGCCAGGATCGCCAGCGCAAAGTAGGGACCACGCAGGCGCAGTACCGGCAACATCGCCAGCGCCGCCACCAGCGCCCCGACCCCGCCCAGCAGCAGTGCCGCCAGCACCGGCACGCCGAACTTCATGCTCAGCACCGCCGAGGTATAGGCGCCCACGCCGAAGAAGGCCGCATGGCCGAAGCTGATCATGCCGCCCAGGTTGCCCAGCAGTGCCCATGACAGGGCGATGCCACCGATCACCATGGAGGCCACCAGCAGGCTCATCACATAGTGGTTCTGGGCAAACAGCAGCGGTCCGCCCACACACAGGGCCAACAGGACCAACAGGGCCAGCAGGCTGGTCTTGCCCATGTTCGCATTCATGGTCGTCTGCATGCTCATCCTCGTCTTCCCCGTACCCCGAACAAACCATTGGGCATGATGAACAACACCAGCAGGAACAATCCCATGCCGGCCAGTTCCTGCAAGGCCGAACTGGCCAGGGTCACCGTCAGCGCCTCGGCCACGCCCAGCAACACCGCTCCGATCAGCACCCCCGGGATCGAGCCGACCCCGGCCAGCACCGTGATGATGAAGGCCTTGACCGTCAGCACGCCGCCATAGGCCGGGCTGATGACGCCATAGCTGAACAGCGCCACGCCGGCAAACGCAGCCAGGATGCCGGCCACGATGAAGGACACCAGTTCGGTATAGCCGGGATTGATGCCCATGAGCTTGGCCGCATCGCGGTTGCTGGAGACGGCCCGCACCGCGCGCCCGTACCAGCTGCGCGAGAGCCACCACCACAGGCCGGCCATCATCACCAGGCTCACGCCGAAGAACAGCACCTCGCTGCGCATGCTGTAGAAGGGGCCGAGCACGAAGGCTTCCTGCATCCATTCGGAACTGGTGGAGCGGATGTCGGCCTTCCATACCAGCAACATGCCGTTGGTGAGGATCACGCCTATGCCATAGGTGAGGATGAGCGAATTGATCTCGCGGTCCTTCTTGATGCGACCCACCACGAAATACACCAGCGCCGAGGTCAGGCACACCACCACCAGCGCAATCGGAATGGCCAGGACCGGGTTCAGTCCCATTCCCGATTCCACCGAGTAGGCGATGTAGGCCGACAGCAGCACCAGCTCGCCCTGGGCCAGGTTGATCACCCGCATGGCGCCGAACACCAGCGCCAGTCCCAGCGCAATGAGGGCATACGAGCCCCCCTGCAGCAGCCCCGAGTACAGGGCTTGCAGTATCAGTTCACTCATGTCTGCATTCCATTGGATTGAACGCAGGCGCGACCACCACCGCTGCCCATGGCAAGCGGCGTGCGCGCCCGGACGGTGTTACCAGGGTACGGCCGGGTAATTCATCTTGCCGGTGGCGGCGTCCTTGGGCCAGACGATGGTCACCTTGTTGCCCTGATGCTGCCCCATGTGATGGGTGAAGTTCAGGTTGTCGCCATTGCTGCCGAACTGCACGCGGCCGATCAGGGTGTCGCGGTCGGTCTTGCGCATCTCCTCGGCCACGCCGCCCTTCTTCAGCGTCCCCTTGTCGGCGGCGCGGGCGATGGCCTCGAACAGCAGCATCGATTGCACGTAGCCGAACTGGCCCAGGTAGTCCGGGTCCTTGTTGTAGAGGCGACGATAAGTCTCCTCGAAGAGCTTGCCATCGGCCGTGGTGAACTGGGCCGGGTAAGGCAGCAGCGCCGTGCCATAGACATTGGGCACCAGGTCGGGGAAATCAGCCGCCATCTTCGGCGTGGCCAGCGACCACACGCCGACCATGGCCTTGACGGCTGGCTTCAACACGCGTGCCGCGCGCAGGATGCCGACGTAGTCGTTCTCATAGCCGATCATGGCGATGACTTCGGGCTTGTCCTGCAGCTTGATCTTGTTGATGATGGGCTTGAAGTCGCTGATGGCCGGATCGAAGGCATGCGTGGTCACCTTCAGTCCCTTGGCGCCCCAGGCTTTCTCCAGATCCTTGGCCAGCGCGGCGGTGGCTTCCTTGGTCGAGTAGACGATCGCGACCGAACGCGCATTCATGTCCTCCAGCAGGCCCACCATGGCCTTCTGGTAACCGGCCACGTTGTTGATGCGGAAGAAGTTCTTGCGGCCGCTACTGACCAGGTTGTCATCCACACCGCCCGAGGTCACGTAGACCAGGCCGGCCTTGGATGCGGCGTCGGCAGCCGGGGCGATGTTGTTGGAACCGTAGCCACCGGTGACGGCCAGCACGCCATCGCCGGCCAGCTTCTCGACGGCGGCAATGGCCTTGGCCGGCGCCGATTCGTCATCGATGGTGACCAGCTTGACCTTGTGCTTGCCATTGGTCTTGTTGAACACCTCGGCGGCCACGTTGATGCCCTCCTGCATGCCCGAGCCGACCCGCGCCAGGCTGCCGGTCAGCGGGATCTCCACGCCCACCTTCAGCTCCTCGGCCACGGCCGTGCCGGCCACCAGTGCCGAAGCTGCCCAGGCCAGCATGGCCAGTCGCTTGATGTCTTGATACCTGCTTGTCATTGTCTCCACCTCTTTGGTCTGATGAAAGTGATGTAGCCGCTGCGCCAGGGGATGACCATATCCGCACCCGTACGACCCGCTTCAGCGATAGGCACACGGCGTCCGGACGAGCGCTTCCCCGCCGGGTCGGGGCGCAAGGTCCCGGCCCGGCCAGATCACGTCTCTGGCCAGTCTGTGCGGGCATCGGCGGAAGTCCTGTCCAAAAGGACGGGATGCGCGTGATGCCTATTGCTGAAGGGGGTCGGTCAAGACCCGAACGGCTGTTTCTTGTTGTGGTGTTGCGGTACTGCCGAATTGCTGGAACCGGTCAGCCGGTTCTCTCTGTCTCCATGCCTGCTTCTACTGATTCTTTGCGCTGATCCAGCAGCGGCGCGGCTTAGTGCCGTCCCATGCTGGTTTCCACCGTCCGCACTACCGCTACCAGGCGCGGGCCCAGGTCTTCCATGAGCATCTCGCGGGTGAGCATGAAGGCCGGGCCGCCGCAGTTGAAGGCCATGACCTTCTCTTCGTTGGCATCGATCATGGGCACGCCGACGGCGCTGATGGTTTTTTCCCATTCGCCCACAGAGATGCAGAAACCATAATCCTGGAAATCCCGGAAGGCCTGCTCTATCCCCGCCTTGACCTTGGGCCATTGCTCTTCATTGCGCAGGCGGATGTGGTCCATCAGGAAATCGCGTTCGTTCTGCGGCAAGGCGCACAGCAGGGCACGCCCCATCGAGGTGGTGGCCAGCGGGATGCGCGAACCGACGTCGCGCCGCAGGGTCACGGCCGACTGGCCGCGCGTGGCCTCGATGTAGACCATGCTGAGGCGGTCGCGGATACCCAGGGCGACGTTGCACTGGGAATAGTCGGCCAGCTCCTGCATGGCTGGCCGGGCCAGCTTGCGCACGTCCATGCCGGAGAGCAGCGAGTAACCCAACGCCAGCACGCCCGAGCCGAGCTGGTAGCGGCCCTGGTCTTCCGAGTATTCGAGATAGCCCAGGCGGGTCAGGGTATGGGTCAGGCGCGAGATGGTCGGCTTGGGCAGGCCGGTACGCTTGGCCAGTTCGGTATTGGTCAGGTAGATCTCGCCCGGGCGGAAGCAGCGCAGGATTTCCAGGCCACGCGCCAGGGCATTGACGAACTGCCGGTCGTTGCTCTCATCCTCACCCTTGAACGCCAGAATCTCATCCATCCTTCACTTCTCCGTTTTCCACTCGTCCGGGCGCTGCCGATGACCCGACTCGCCCTCATTGGCAGTGGAATGTACACACCTCGATTCGCACTGTCAATTATTTGCGAACGCGTGTTCCGCTGTGCAAAACAAGAAGATTTCATCTGAGGCCAAAAGGCCGCGCCGCAAAGAAAATGCACGCGCCGGCAAAGGCCGTCCTGGCCGCAAAGCCCCATCACACAAGGGCAGCAGAGACAGATGGCGTACCTGTGAGCGCCATCTCGCACCCGGTTTACACGCGGGAAGCAAATGAGGTATCGTTGGCGATCAAATCAATTTGCGAACTTGAATTTCGCACTGCGAACCAACTAAAACTGGAGATCCCGACATGTCTGCTCAAAATGCCGACCACGGCGCCCCCGTCCACCTTGCGCGCACCGGTGCCATCCTGGTGGTCACCATCGACAATGCGCCGGTCAACGCCCTGGGGGTGGCCGTGCGTCGCGGCATCCTGGCCGCCATCGAGCAAGGGGATGCCGATACTGAGGTCCGCGCCCTCCTGCTGGTGGGCGCCGGTCGCAACTTCATCGGCGGCGCCGACATCCGCGAATTCGGCAAGCCGCCGCAGGCACCGCTGCTCACCGACTTGTGCAACCGCATCGAGGCCTGCAGCAAGCCGGTCCTGGCGGCCATCCACGGCGCAGCCCTGGGCGGTGGTCTGGAAGTGGCGCTGGCGGCGCATTACCGCCTGGCCATGGCCGATGCGCGCCTGGGCTTGCCAGAGGTACAACTGGGCCTGCTGCCCGGCGCCGGCGGCACCCAGCGCGCGCCGCGCCTGATCGGTGCGGCGGCGGCACTGGACATGATGCTCAGCGGCCGCCACCTGGGCGCGCCGGAAGCGCTCGCGCTGGGCCTGGTGGACAGCCTGGGCGAAGGCACGGACACCACCGCCGCAGGCCTGCGCGCACTCGATGCGCTGCTGCAGGCCCAGGCCCCGGTACGCCGCACCCGTGATGCCGGCGCGCTAGCCGACCGTGCTGCTGCAGTGGCGGCCATCGAGGCGGTGCAAGCCGAGGCCGGCAAGAAGTGGCGTGGACTGTTTTCGCCGCTGAAGATCATCGAAGCGGTACAAGCCGCCACTACCCTGCCCTTCGACGAAGGCCTGGCGCTGGAACGCAAGCTGTTCCTGCAATGCCTGGACAGCCCGCAACGTGCCGGCCTGATCCACGCCTTCTTCGCCGAACGCGAAGTCCTGAAGGCGCCCGAGACCCGCCATGCCAAACCGCGCGCCATCGCCAGCGTAGGCGTGGTCGGCGGCGGCACCATGGGCGCGGGCATCGCCGTGGCCGTGCTCGATGCCGGCCTGCCGGTGACCATGATCGAACGCGACCAGGCTGCCCTGCAGCGCGGCCGCGCCCATGTGGTAAAGGTCTACGACGCCCAGGTCGCCAAGGGCCGGCTCAGCGCCGAGGCCCGCAGCGCCGTGCTGGCCCGCCTGCAAGGCAGTACCCGCTATGAAGATCTGGCCCAGGCCGATGTGGTCATCGAGGCGGTATTCGAAGACCTGGCCGTCAAGCAGGCCGTGTTCGCCGAGCTGGACCGCGTGTGCAAACCCGGCGCCGTGCTGGCCACCAATACCTCCTATCTCGATATCGATGCCATCGCCGCCAGCATCACGCGGCCGGCCGACGTGATCGGGCTGCATTTCTTCTCGCCGGCCAACGTCATGAAGCTGCTGGAGATCGTGGTGCCGCGCCAGGTCGCCGATGATGTGGTGGCGACCGCCTTCGAGCTGGCCAAACGCCTGCGCAAGGTACCGGTGCGTGCCGGCGTCTGCGATGGCTTCATCGGCAACCGCATCCTGGCCGTGTATCGCCAGGCCGCCGACGCCCTGATGGAAGATGGTGCCTCGCCCTACCAGATCGACCAGGCCGTGCGCGAATTCGGCTTTGCCATGGGCCCCTTCCAGGTGGCCGACCTGGCCGGCGGCGATATCGGCTGGGCCACCCGCAAGCGCCGCGCCGCCACCCGCGATCCGCGTGCGCGCTACGTGCAGATCGCCGACCGGCTGTGCGAGCGCGGCTGGTTCGGGCAGAAGACCGCACGCGGCTACTACCTCTATCCCGATGGCGCCCGCACTGGCACGCCCGATCCGGAGGTGCTGGCCATCATCGATACCGAACGCCAGCGCGCCGGCGTCTCGCCGCGCAGCTTCAGCAACGAGGAGATCCTGCGTCGCTACCTGGCCGCGATGATCAACGAGGGCGCCAACGTCGTCCACCAGGGCATCGCCCTGCGGCCGCTGGACGTGGATGTGACCTTCCTGCACGGCTATGGCTTCCCGCGCTATCGCGGCGGGCCGATGAAGTATGCCGACATGGTGGGGCTGCCGGCCATCCTGGCCGATATCCGCGCCTTTGCCGAGGAAGACCCGCTGTTCTGGACACCCTCACCGCTGCTGGTGGAGCTGGTCGAACGCGGCGCCAGCTTCGAGTCGCTCAACCAGGCCGGCTGAACCGCGCAGCGCAATCCACAGCATTCAAGACCACTCTCAAGAGGACCCCCATGATGCGCGAAGCCGTCATCGTCGCCACCGCCCGTACGCCCCTGACCAAGGCGCATCGCGGCGAATTCAACATCACCCCCGGCCCGACCCTGGCCGCCTTTGCCGTGCGCGCCGCAGTCGAACGCGCCGGCCTTGACCCAGCCCAGATCGAGGATGCCATCCTCGGCTGCGGCTATCCGGAAGGCGCGACCGGCCGCAACATCGCCCGCCAGGCCATCGTGCGCGCCGGCCTGCCGATCGGCATCGCCGGCACCACCGTCAACCGCTTCTGCGCCTCCGGCCTGCAAGCCATCGCCATGGCCGCTGGCCGCATCGTGGTCGACGGCGCCGAGGCCATGATCGCCGGCGGGGTGGAAAGCATCTCCCAGATCCGCAGCCGCAGTGCCACTGACAGCGGCGATAGCGGCATGGACCCATGGATCGTCGAGCACAAGCCGGCGCTGTACCTGCCCATGATCGAGACCGCCGACATCGTCGCGGCGCGCTATGGCATCAGCCGCGAGGATCAGGACCGCTTCTCCGAGGCCAGCCAGCGCAAGACCGCCGCCGCCCAGGAGGCCGGTCGCTATCGCGACGAAATCATCGCCTGCACCACCACCATGCAAGTCACCGACAAGGCCAGCGGCCAGACCAGCCTGCGTGAAGTGACGGTGGAGGCCGACAACTGCAACCGTCCCGGCACCACCTTCGAGGCGCTGGGCAAGCTGGCGCCGGTGATGGGGCCGGACCAGTTCGTCACGGCCGGCAATTCCTCGCAGCTCTCCGACGGTGCCTCGGCCTGCGTGATGATGGAAGCGCGCGCCGCCGAACGCGCCAACCTGCCGGTACTGGGCGCCTTCCGGGGCCTGGCGGTGGCCGGTTGCGAGCCCGACGAGATGGGCATAGGCCCGGTGTTTGCCGTGCCACGCCTGCTGGCACGCCATGGCTTGAGCGTGGACGACATCGACCTGTGGGAACTCAACGAAGCCTTCGCTTCGCAAGCCCTGTATTGCCAACGTCGGCTTGGCATTCCCGAGGAGCGCCTCAACGTCAACGGCGGCGCCATCTCCATCGGCCATCCCTTCGGCATGACCGGCGCCCGCCTGGCCGGCCACGTGCTGCTGGAAGGCCGGCGCCGGGGCGCGCGCTACGCGGTGGTGACCATGTGCATTGCCGGCGGCATGGGTGCGGCCGGCCTGTTTGAAATCTATTGAGTAAGCAAGACATCGAATAACCGAGTCATCGAGGAGTCTGGAATGGATCTGAATTTCACCCCGGCCGAAACCGCCTTCCGCGACAGCGTGCGCGCCTTCCTGGCCGAGAAGCTGCCGGCGGCGCTGGCCGAGAAGGTCGCCAGCGGCAAGCATCTGAGCCGCGACGACATGGCGCAATGGCATGCCATCCTCAACGAACGCGGCTGGCTGGCCAACCACTGGCCCAGAGAATATGGCGGCACCGGCTGGAGCGTCATCGAGAAGTTCATCTTCGAACATGAATGCTGCCTGGCCAATGCCCCCCGGGTGGTGCCGTTCGGCGTGAACATGCTGGGACCGGTGCTGATCAAGTATGGCAACGAAGCCCAGAAACGCCACTGGCTGCCGCGCATCCTCAATGGCCAGGACTGGTGGTGCCAGGGCTATTCGGAACCCGGCGCCGGCTCCGACCTGGCGGCCGTGAAGACCCATGCGGTGCGCCAGGGCGATCACTACATCGTCAACGGCCAGAAGACCTGGACCACGCTGGGCCACTACGCCAACATGATCTTCTGCCTGGTGCGCACCAACCGCGAGGCCAAGAAGCAAGAGGGCATCAGCTTCCTGCTCATCGACATGGACTCCCCCGGCGTCGAGGTACGCCCCATCATCACCCTCGATGGCGAGCGCGAAGTCAACGAGGTCTTCTTCACCGATGTGCGCGTCCCGGTACAGAACCTGGTGGGCGAGGAAGACCGAGGCTGGAGCTGTGCCAAGTACCTGTTGACCTATGAGCGCACCAACATCGCCGGCATCGGCTTCTCGGTGGCGGCGCTGGAACGCCTGAAGAACATCGCCCAGCGCCAGCAACGCAACGGCCGGGCACTGGCTGACGATCCGCTCTTCGCCGCACGCATGGCCAGGGTCGAGATCGATCTGGAGAACATGAAGACCACCAACCTGCGCGTCATCTCCGCCGTGGCCGGTGGCGGCGTGCCGGGTCCGGAAAGCTCCATGCTCAAGATCCGTGGCACCGAGATCCGCCAGGAGATCACCTCGCTCACGCGGCGCGCCATGGGTCCCTACGCCCGCCCCTATGAACGGCAGGCGCTGGAGGATGATTACCAGGGCCACACCCTGGGCCCCGAGGAAGCGGCCGGCGCGGCTGCGCATTACTTCAACAACCGCAAGCTGTCGATCTTCGGCGGCTCCAATGAAATCCAGAAGAACATCATCTCCAAGATGATCCTTGGCCTGTGAGGAACCCGACATGAATTTCGAGCACACCGAAGAACGCCGCATGCTGGCCGACAGCCTGCGCCGGCTGATCGCCGAACAATACGGCTTCGAGCATCGCAACCAGGTGATCCAGTCGGAGGCCGGCATGAGCCGCGCCATGTGGCAGCAACTGGCCGACATGGGTGTCATCGGCGCGCTGCTGCGCGAAGCCGATGGCGGCTATGGCGGCAGCGGCTTCGATATCGCCGTGGTCTTCGAGGAAATCGGCCGCGGCCTGCTGGTCGAGCCCCTGCTGGGCAGTGCCGTGCTGGTGGGCGAAGCCATCGCCAGCGCCGGCACACCGGCCCAGAAGGCCCTGCTGGAACAGATCATCGCCGGCCAGACCCTGGCCGCGCTGGCGCACGACGAAGCCGACAGCCACTACGAACTGCACCACGTCACTACGCGCGCCGAGCAACAGGCCGACGGCCGCTGGCGCCTCGATGGCCACAAGGCGGTGGTACTGCAGGCACAGGCGGCCGACCTGTTCCTGGTCTCGGCACGCAGCGCAGGCAACAGCGACGACAGCGCGGGCATTTCGCTCTTCCTGGTGCCGGCCGGCACGCCCGGCCTGCAGCTGCAGGACAGCGCCACCATCGACGGTGGTCGCGTGGCCGACCTGCTGCTGCAGGGGGTGACGCTGGAAGCGGACGCCCTGCTGGGCCAGGCCGGTGCCGCCGCCGAGCTGCTGGAACGGGTGATCGGGCGCGGCATCCTGGCGCTGTGCGCCGAAGCGCTGGGCGCCATGGAAGTCGCCAAGACCGCCACGCTGGACTACCTGCGCACGCGCAAGCAGTTCGGCCTGCCGATCGGCAGCTTCCAGGCCCTGCAGCATCGCATGGCCGATCTGCTGCTGGAGGTGGAACAGGCGCGCTCAGCCGTCATCAATGCCGCTGCCGCACTGGAGGCCGACCGCGTGACCCGCGAGCGCGCGCTGTCGGCGGCCAAGTTCAGCATCGGCCGCATCGGCACCCTGGTGGCTGAGGAGTCGATCCAGCTGCACGGCGGCATCGGCATGACCTGGGAGCTGCCGCTGTCGCACTACGCCAAGCGCCTGGTGATGATCGACCACCAGCTCGGCGACGAAGACCATCACCTGCAGCGCTACATCGCGCTGGGTCGGGAAGTACGGACATGAGCACGGACATGAGCACGGTCCTGCGTGAACAGCAGGGGGCGGTACGCATCCTGGTCAATCACGATCCGGCCACGCGCAACGCCATCAACGCCGACCTGTACCTCGCCCTCACCAGCGCACTTGACGAAGCCGAGGCCGATCCGCAGGTGGCCGCCATCGTACTCACGGGGGCTGGCGGATTCTTCTGCTCAGGCGGCGACCTGCGCCTGCTGGCGCAGCGCCGCACCATGACGCCCGAGCAGCGGCGCGAGCGGCTGGAGGGCTTGCATGATCTGATCCGCTGCATCGGCCGCTGCGGCAAGCCGGTGATCGCCGCCGTCGAAGGCGGTGCCGCCGGTGCCGGGCTGTCGCTGGCGCTGGCCTGTGACATGCTGGTCACCACGCGCGAGGCACAGTTCTCGGTGGCTTATGTGAAAGTGGGACTGACACCGGATGGCGGCGCCACCGCCTTCCTGGCGCAGTTCCTCTCGCGCCAGCAACTGACCCAGCTGTGTCTGTCCGGTGAGCGCTTCGACGGTGCACGCTTGCACGCCATGGGTGCCGTCAACCAGCTGGCCGAACCGGGCCAGGCACTGGCGGCTGCCGTCGCGCTGGCAGCCAGCCTGGAAGCCGGCCCGGCGCGTGCCATGGGCCGCATCAAGGACTTGTGCCATCACGCCTATGGTGCGACGCTGGCACAGCAGCTGGACCTGGAGGCGCAGCACATGGTGGTCTCGCAGGGCGACGACGAGGCTGCCGAGGGCATCGCCGCCTTCCTGCAGAAGCGGCCGGCCGATTTCCGCCGATTGCGGTCCGCTGCTTCAGAGAACGATGGACGATGACGGACGATGATGGACGGGGACGTCCACTGAACGATAGTCAACCATAACAACAATACCGGGATGCCCACTGTGGCCAGCGGAGCATCCTGTCCAATGAGGAGAATTCATGTCTGAACAGACCCTAGCCCTGCCCCTGGCCGGCGTGCGCGTGCTGGACCTGTCGCGCGTGCTGGCCGGTCCCTGGTGTGCCATGGTGTTGGGCGACCTCGGTGCCGAGGTCATCAAGGTCGAACATCCGGTACGCGGCGACGATACCCGCGACTGGGGTACCCGCATCGGCTCCACCGAGACCGCCTATTTCAACAGCGTCAACCGCAACAAGCGCTCCATCAGCGTCGATCTGCAGACCGAGGAAGGTCAGCAGATCGTGCGTGATCTGGCGCGCCAGAGCGATGTGGTGATCCAGAATTTCAAGTTCGGTGGCGTACACAAGTTCGGGCTGGATTACGAGACCCTGCGGCGCGACAATCCCGGCCTCATCTATTGCTCCATCACCGGCTATGACAGCAGCGGTGACGAAGCCAGCCGACCGGGTTACGACCTGGTGATCCAGGGGGAATCCGGCCTGATGTCGCTCAATGGCGAGGCCACCCAGCCGCCGCTGAAACTGGGCGTGGCGGCCGTGGACCTGTTTACCGGCATGTATTCGGCACAAGCGGTGCTGGCCGCGCTATATCAGCGCAACCAGACCGGCCAGGGCCGCCATGTGGAGATGGCCCTGTTCGATTGCGGCGTGATGATCACCTCCTACTATGGTCTGGAGGCGCTGATCTTGGGCGAGGACCCGCCGCGCTATGGCAACGCCCATCCCTCCATCATTCCCTATGGCGTCTTCGATGCCGCCGATGGCCGGCTGGTCATCACCGTGGGGACCAACAGCCAGTACCAGCGCTTCTGCCACAGCGTCATCGAGCGCCCCGACCTGGCCGAGGACGAGCGCTTCAAGACCAATGTCAGCCGTGGCAAGCACCGCGATGTGCTGGTGCCGGAAATCAATCGCGAACTGAAGGCGCGCAAGCGCGCCGACCTGCTGGAGAAACTGCACCAGGCCGGCATTCCCTGCGGCGAAGTGCTGGGCCTGCACGAAGCCCTGACCAGTCCGCGCGCCACCGCCGCCGGCCTGGTCAGCACCCACCCCCATGCCGAAGCAGGCAGCGTGAAGGTGCTGGCGCCGCCCTATCGCTTCGATGGCCAGCGCCTGCCGGTACGCCAGGCACCGCCCTCGCTGGGCGAAGCCACCGGGGAAGTGCTGCAGTCCTTGCTGGGGATGGATGAGGCGCGCATCGCCGCACTGCGTGAGCGCGGCGTGCTGTGATCTGTCGGTGAAGTGTACGAAGTGCGAGAGTTGATGACAGGCCGCCCGGATGGCGGCCTGTCGTCATATCGCCCTAGTTGGCGAAGGCAGCCAGGCCGGTAATGGCACGGCCGATGATGAGGGCATGCACGTCATGGGTGCCCTCGTAGGTGTTGACCACTTCCAGGTTCACCAGGTGCCGCGCCACGCCGAACTCGTCGCTGATGCCATTGCCGCCCATCATGTCGCGCGCCAGGCGGGCGATGTCCAGGGCCTTGCCGCAGCTGTTGCGTTTCATGATGGAGGTCTGCTCAATGCAGGCATTGCCGGCGTCCTTCAGGTGGCCCAGGCGCAGGCAGCCTTGCAGGCCCAGCGAGATCTCGGTGAGCATGTCGGCCAGCTTCTTCTGTACCAGCTGGTTGGCCGCCAGCGGACGACCGAACTGCTGGCGGTCCAGGGTGTAGCGGCGCGCGCGTTCGTAGCAATCCTCGGCCGCTCCCAGCGCGCCCCAGGCAATGCCGTAGCGGGCGCTGTTGAGGCAGGTGAAGGGGCCCTTCAGGCCGCGCACGTCGGGGAAGGCGTTTTCCTCCGGGCAGAAGACATTGTCCATGACGATCTCGCCGGTGATGGAAGCGCGCAGGCCCACCTTGCCGTGGATCGCCGGGGCCGACAAGCCCTTGAAACCCTTCTCCAGGATGAAGCCACGGATATCGCCGGCATCATCCTTGGCCCACACCACGAAGACATCGGCCACCGGGCTGTTGGTGATCCACATCTTGCTGCCGCTCAGGCTGTAGCCGCCCGCCACCTTGCGTGCGCGGGTGATCATGCTGCCGGGGTCGGAGCCGTGATTGGGTTCGGTCAGGCCGAAGCAGCCTATCCATTCCCCGCTGGCCAGCCTGGGCAGGTATTTCTGCTTCTGTGCTTCGCTGCCGAAGGCATGGATGGGCGTCATCACCAGCGAGGATTGCACGCTCATCATGGACCGATAGCCCGAATCGACCCGCTCGACCTCACGGGCGATGAGGCCATAGCAGACATAGTTCAGGCCGGCGCCGCCGTACTGCTCGTCGATGGTGGCCCCCAGCAGGCCCAGCTCGCCCATTTCGCGGAAGATGCCCACGTCCATCTTCTCGTGACGAAAGGCCTCCAGCACACGCGGAGCCAGGCGGTCCTGGCAATACGCCTGGGCAGCGTCGCGCACCTGGCGTTCATCGGCAGTCAACTGCTGTTCCAGCAGGAGCGGGTCAGCATGGTCAAAGGAAATTCGGTTCTGCGATGCGGTCATGACGGTCTCGATTCGAAAGAAAAGGATAAAAGCACCCGATCCCGGCCAGCGCCGGGTATATCTGAAATATAAGGAATCGGTACCGTCCCCGCAAACGAATTGTTTGCATCACCGTGTGCCATTTACGCACTTGTGAAAGCCGACAAAAAACTGCAGTCATCCCAGGCCGCTGGGCAAGCGATAATCCCGCGCCTGCTGCTCCAGCCAGTCCTGGAACAGCCGCAGCAAAGGCCGCTCGGATTTGCGCTCGGGATAGATCAGGTAGTAAGAGTGCGTGCTCAGGTAGTCGTGTTCGACCGCCACCGTCAATAGGCCCTGGCGCAGCTCATCCTCGATCAGGAAAGGCGGGATCAGCGCCACCCCCATGCCGACGATGGCGGCCTGGGTCAGCATGGAAAACAGCTCCAGTTGCGTGCCCACCAGATCGTTCTGCACCTGCATGCCGAAGGAGGCGAACCATTGTCGCCAGACATAGGGACGGGTGCTCTGCTGCAGCAGCGGATACGCCAGCAGTTGCGCCGGTGTCAGCTTGCGCCCCTGCCCGATCAGCGCGGGACTGGCGACGGCCACCATGCTCTCGCGCATCAGGAACACACCCTCGGTGCCGGGCCAGCTGGCCTGGCCGGCGTAGAGGGTGGCGTCCAGGTTGGTTTCCTCGAACAGGAAGGGGCGCGTGCGCGGCCGCAGGTTGACCGTGACGCCCGGATGCGCCTCCAGGAAGGAGCGCAGCCTTGGCAACAGCCATTTGGTGGCAAAGGTGGGCATGACGCCCAGCTCCAGGGTATCGCCATGCCCGTCGCGCGACATCAGGTGCAAGGCATCGCGCTCGATTTCATCGAGCCGCTGGCCGACCTGGTGGCTGTAGCTCACCCCCGCCTCGGTCAGCCGCACGCCACGCTTGGTGCGCCGGAACAGCTTCAGACCGAGGAATTCCTCCAGCGCCGCCACCTGGCGGCATACCGCGCTCTGGGTAACGGCCATCTCGCTGGCCGCCTTGGTAAAGCTCTGGTGGCGCGCGGCGGATTCGAACACGGCCAGGGCCTGCGTGGAGGGGATCTTTCTGCGCATCGGGAGGACTTCAAAGAAGTGAGTTTTACGCACATCTTATTACAAGCTGGCCTACCCGGAAGCACATGCTGCAAGCCTGTTTTTTTAACAATATCGAACGATGAGATATCAATTCGCGCATTGCCCCAGCGATTAATTTCATTGGATGGAATCCTTGCCCCTGATTAATATCCCACCCGATTCAGCCATGCGTGGACAGCGCGACGCATCGGCGCCAGCCGACCGGCAATGGGAGCGTGGCCGGCCGGGAGCTTGATCTTCGCATCTGGATCCGATACCGAAAACGATATAAATCGAATGCGAGGATGACATGATCTGGTTCTACAACCTGAACATCGCCAAAAAACTGGCCTTGTCCTTTGCCGTGGTGATCGCGCTGACACTGCTGCAGGGACTGTTTGCGATCAAGGAACTCAAGCAGGTCAACAATGCCTCCGGCGAGATCGTCAGCAAGTGGATGCCGGCCATGGACGCCGCGCGCGGCATCCAGAGTTCGCTGCCGCCGCTGCGCCTGAACGAGCTGGAACTGGTCACGGCGGTCACCCCGCAAGAACGCAGTGCCGCCAACCAGGCCATCAAGGCGCGCCTGGATGCGCTGGCCAAGCAACGCAACCTCTACGAGCAAGGCCTGGTCGAAGCCCAGGAAAAAGAACAGTACGCCCAGTTCGCCAAGAACCTCGCGGCTTACGTCAAGGTCGATGAACAACTGGCGGAGATGGCCGCCAACCAGCAATACGACGAGACCCGCGCGCTCTTCAACGGCGAGTCGGCCAAGCTCTATCGCACCATGCTGGGCAACCTCGATGCCATCGTCAAGATCAACGCCAACGGCAGCGCCCGTGCCGATGAAGAAGCCTCGGGCGTGTTCCGTGGTGCGCAGCGCTGGATCGTCGGCCTGCTCGCGGCGACGGTACTGATCGCTTCGCTGCTGGCCTTCGTGGTGGCCACCAATGTTTCGCGGCCGCTGAAGGACGCGGTGCAGATCGCCCAGGGCGTGGCCCGTGGCGACCTGACGCTGCGCATCCGTCCGGCCGGCCGCGACGAGACCGGCGCGCTCATGGAAGCCCTGCGGGCCATGAACGAGAGCCTGCGCGACATCGTCAGCGAGGTGCGCCACGGCACCGACACCATCAGCACCGCCTCCCAGGAGATCGCGCGCGGCAACCTCGATCTGTCCAATCGCACCGAGCAGCAGGCCGGTTCGCTGGAAGAGACCGCCTCGGCCATGGAACAGCTCACCTCCACCGTGACCCAGAACGCCGACAATGCGCGCCAGGCCAACCAGCTGGCCGCGACCGCTTCCGACATCGCCAGCCGGGGCGGCGAGGTGGTGGGCCAGGTGGTGCAGACGATGGAAGGCATCAGCGAGAGCTCGCGCCGCATCGCCGACATCATCAGCGTGATCGATGGCATCGCCTTCCAGACCAATATCCTGGCCCTGAATGCGGCGGTGGAAGCGGCGCGCGCCGGCGAGCAGGGGCGTGGCTTTGCCGTGGTGGCCTCCGAGGTGCGCTCGCTGGCGCAGCGCTCGGCCGGCGCCGCCAAGGAAATCAAGGGATTGATCGATGACTCGGTGCAGAAGGTCAGCGCCGGCAGCGCCCTGGTGGAACGCGCCGGCACCACCATGACGGAGGTCGTGGCGAGTGTGAAGCGGGTCACCGACGTGGTAGCCGAGATCAGCGCCGCCACCCAGGAACAGAGTGGCGGCATCAATGAAGTCAACCGCGCCATCACGCAGATGGATGAAACCACCCAGCAGAACGCGGCCCTGGTCGAACAGGCCGCAGCCGCTGCCGATTCACTCCAGGGTCAGGCCGGCAACCTGGCTGCCGTGGTGGGCAAGTTCAAGCTGGATTGAGCGGGGCGCCTTGGGCCCGATGAAGCTCAGGCGCGCTCGAAATAACGCCGGGCCAATGCCACCCAGTAGCGCACGCCCTCTTCGATGACGTCGTCGTTGAAATCGTATTGCGGGTGGTGCAGCGACGGCGAGGGCCGGTCCTGCGGCGCATTGCCGATCAAGACATAGGTACCGGGGCGTTCTTCGAGCATGAAGCCGAAGTCTTCCGAGGTCATGTTGGCGGGGATGTCATTGCGGATGCGGGCATCGCCGAAGGTGGCGCGGATGACCTCTTCGCAGAAGGCAGTCTCGGCCGGGGTGTTGATGGTGGCCGGGTAATACTGGAAGTACTCCACCTCGACCTGGGCGCCATAGGCGCTGGCCAGCGCTTCGCACATCTGCTGGATATCGCGTTGCAGCTTCTGCTGCAGCGTGGACGACAGCGTGCGGATGGTGCCGCGCAGTTCAGCGCCGTCTGGGATGACGTTGTCGGTGTCGCCGGCATGAAACATGCACACCGAGATCACGGCCGGATCAACCGGATCCTTGTGGCGGGCGGCGATGGTCTGGCATTGCAAGACCATGGAACAGGCCAGCGGGATGGGATCGATCCCCAGGTGCGGTTGCGCCGCGTGGGCGCCACGGCCGGTGATGGTGATCTTGAAGCGCGAACCGGCTGCCATGATGGGGCCGGTGCGCAGACCGAAATGCCCGGCCGGCAAGCCCGGCCAGTTGTGCATGCCGAACACGGCCTCGGTGGGAAATTGCGTGAACAGGCCATCATCGATCATCTTGCGCGCGCCCGCGCCGCCCTCCTCGCCCGGCTGGAACACGAAATGCACGCTGCCCGGCAGGCGCGGCATCTGCTTCAACACCCGGGCCGCGCCCAGCAGCATCACCGTATGGCCGTCATGGCCGCAGGCGTGCATCACGCCGTGGGTACAGGAGGCATGGGCGAAGTCATTGGCTTCCTTGATGGGCAGGGCATCCAGGTCGGCGCGCAGCACGATGCCGGCACGCCCGGGGTCGGTCCCCGGCAGGCTGGCTACCACACCGGTGCCGCCCAGTCCACGCACGATCTCGTATCCCAGTGCCTGAAGTTCGCCGGCCACCACGTCGGCGGTGCGATGTTCTTCGAAGCGCAGTTCGGGATGGGCGTGCAGGTCGCGGCGCAGGCCGGCCCAGTGGGTGCGATGTGCGCTGAAGGTGCTATCGGGAATGTCCATGCCGGGGTCTCTCTACAGGCTGCAGGCGTCAACAGATCAAAATCGGTCAGGCATAGTAACCGAGGATGGACTTGGTCTCCATGTACTCTTCCATCCCCTCCACGCCGTACTCGCGCCCGTTGCCGGATTGCTTGTAGCCGCCGAAGGGCGCCTGCGGATCCCAGGCCGGATAGTTCAGGTGCACCTGGCCCGACTGGATGCGCGCTGCCACGGCGCGCACCAGGTCCTGGTCGCTGCCCTGCACGTGGGCACCCAGGCCGTAGACGGTGTCGTTGGCGATGGCGATGGCTTCTTCCACGGTGTCGTAGGGCAGGACCGCCAGTACCGGGCCGAAGATTTCCTCCTGGGCGATCACCATGTCGGTATGCACTTCCGAGAAAATGGTAGGCCGTGCGTAGTAGCCCTGCTCCAATCCTTCCGGCCGCCCCGGCCCGCCCGCCAGCAGGCGTGCGCCATCCTCCAGGCCGGCCTCGATCATCTGCTGTACCCGCAGGAACTGGGCGCGATTGGCCAGCGGGCCATGGGTGGTGGCGGAGTCGGCGGGGTCGCCCACCCGCATCTGCGCCACTGCGGCCAAGGCCAGTGCGTGTACCTGGTCGAGCTGGCGGCGCGGCACGATCAGGCGCGTCGGTGCACTGCAGGACTGGCCCATGTTGCGAAACGCCGCCGCCACGCCGGGCGGGATGGCGCGTGCCAGGTCGGCGTCGGGCAAGACCAGGTTGGGCGACTTGCCGCCCAGCTCCTGCGCCACCCGCTTGACGGTGGGTGCGGCGGCCTGGGCCACCAGTACGCCGGCGCGAGTGGAGCCGGTGATGGAGACCATGTCCACCTGCGGATGGGCGGACATGGCCGCCCCCACCTCCGCCCCGCTGCCATTGACCAGATTGAAGACACCCGCCGGGATGCCCGCCTCATGGACGATTTCGGCAAACAGCAAGGCCGACAGCGGCGACAGCTCGCTGGGCTTCAAGACCACCGTACAACCCGCCGCCAGTGCCGGGCCGACCTTGGCGGTGATCTGATAGATCGGCCAGTTCCAGGGGGTGATCAGGGCGCATACGCCGATGGGCTCGCGCACGATGGCAGTGGTGCCGCGTGGGCGGATGAAGGGATAGCTGGCCAGGTTCTCGCTGGCCACGCGCAGGTGTTCGGCTGCCAGCGGCACGTGGGCGCTGCGGGCGTAGCTGATGGGGGCGCCCATTTCCAGCGTAAGGGCCTGGGCGAACAGCTCGGCCCGCTCCAGCAGCAGGCCATGCAGGCGCGCCAGCTTGGCTGCGCGCTGCGCCGGGGCTGTCGCCGCCCAGGCCGGGAAGGCACGGCGCGCAGCTTGCACGGCGCGCTCGACGTCGTGCGCATTGCCCAGGGCGATCTCGCATAGGGTCTCTTCGCTGGCCGGACAGACCACCGCGGCCCGCTCGCCACCGTCGGGCGCGACCCACTGGCCGTCGATGTAGAAGTGCTCCAGCCGACCCGCTTGCCGGAGCTGTTGTAAGGGGGATCTCATGAGCATGTGTCCTAGAAGTCGGCGACCTTGCCCCAGGCGGAGGCAGCAAAGCGGCTCGGGTGATACGGCCGGGGATCGACGATGGGCGTCACCCCCATGGCCAGGTCGGCAATCAGGTGACCGGCGCCGGGGCCGATGCCAAAGCCGTGGCCGGAGAAGCCGGCCGCCAGGATCAGGCCCGGCACCTGTGCCGTCTCGCCAATGCCGGGGACACCATCGGGGGTGCTGTCCACATAGCCGGCCCAGGTGTGCGTGACCCTGGCATTGCGCAGCTCGGGCAGCAGTTCGACGGCACGGCGGTGGGTGGCGCGGATGGCCACCGGATCGGCCTTGGGATCGAGCACGCGCATGCGCTCCATCGGCGTGGGCGCATCCAGGCGCCAGCGCGACAGGGTTTCGTGGCCGCTGCGCAGCGCCTCCAGGCCGCCCGGCGACAAGCTGCGCCAGCGCTTGGCGAACATCGGCAGGAACTGCGGCGAGAAGCGCAGGAACTGTCCGGTCGGATCGACCCGCGCGCGGCCGCTGATGGCCAGTGCATAGGAGCCGTCGCTGCGCCGCGTGGCGGCCACCCCCGAGGTGAACAGCGCCCCCGGCAGTGGCTGCTCAATGGGCGCCACGCTCATGATGGATTGCCTTACCGAGGCCTGCGGGAAGCGGATGCCCAGCTGCCGGCAGAACGAGGAGGCCCAGGCGCCGCCGGCCAGCACGGCGGTGCGGGTCTTGATGACGCCGGCCTCGGTGACGACCGCAGACAGACGGCCACCTTCCATCTCGATGCCGCGCGCGGCGCATTGCTGGATGACGCTGCCGCCCAGCTTGAGCACCGCGCGTGCCACCGCAGGGGCGGCCTTGCCCGGATCGGCAGTGCCGTCGGTGGGCGAAAAGACACCACCCTTCCAGCTGCGGCCGGTGGCCTGGCCGCGTTCGCCGGCCTGCTTGCTGTCGAGCATGTAGGTGGTCACGCCGGCGGTCTTGGCGAACTGGCCCCAGTTGGCCCAGCGCGTCAGTTCCTCGTCGTCATTGGACAGATACAGCAGGCCGCAGCGGGTGAAGCCCGTATCCTCGCCGGACTCGGCGCTGAACTGTTCCCACAGGTCGATGCTCTTGGTGGCCATGGGCAGTTCGCGGGCATCGCGGTTCTGCTGGCGGCACCAGCCCCAGTTACGGCTGGACTGCTCGGCACCCACCCAGCCCTTCTCGACCAGCACCACCGACACGCCACGCCGCGCCAGGTAATAGGCGGTGAAGATACCGATGATGCCGCCACCGATGACGACCACGTCGGCCGAGGCGGGAGGGGTGGTGAGGGTCTGTACCCGGTTCAGCGGAGGCGACATGCTTATTTCTCCTCGCCGGCGGCCACGACGGTCTGCACGACGTAGAACTTGGCCACGCGCACGCGGCTTTCCCAGCCGATGGAGGCGCCCTGCGCCACGAAGATGGCGTCGCCTGCGCCCGCTGTTTCCACGCTGCCATCGGGCTGGGCGAAGTGGACTTCGCCGTCCAGGAGATGCATGAATTCATTGACCGGATGGGCGCGCACGATGCGATGGTAAGGCGTGGCATCCCAGGTGCCGGCCAGGTACTTGATGCTCTCTTCGTTGATGACGTTGTCGCTGCGGCATTGCGGTGCCGGGCCCAGCAGCAGCTTGGGATCCATCACCGTGGTCGAGGGCTTGAAGTTGGCTTCGGCGCGCAGCGGGAACACGCCCGCATGAGTGGCCTGCGCGCATTGCGCCGCGCAGAACATCAGCAGCGCCTGCGACGACGCCGTCACCCGCAAGGCCGTACCCACGCCGATGACCATGCCGCTGCCCGGGGTCAGCACCAGCGGCGCGGCGCCGTCGGTTTCCACCGTCACCTCACCCTGCACCACGGTCAGCGTTTCCACATGCGGGAAGCGGGCGATCTCCAGCTTGCCCTCGAAGCGCAGGCGACCGGCGCTCATGGCGCCACTGCCCTGCCAGGCGATCTCGCGCCAGGGCGCAAAGGGATCATCCTTGCCCAGGCCACCGGGGCGGAATGCGGTCGAAACGGGGGCGCCCGAGGCGCGGTACAACACCAGCACTGCAGTCATGTCTTCTCCTGGAGAAGGGCCGGCGACTGAGTCCAGTGCCCAGTCGGCTGCGGCCCGGGGGATCGCCTGCGAAGTGCCGCAGGCGCATCGTCAACTCGTCAAATCGTCACACCCTCGACCGGAAGCAGCGGCGCCTGGGCCTGCTGCAGCTCGCTATCGGAACGGTGGCACAGGATCTCGCCACCATGCTCCATGTTGCGGCGGCGTGGCGGCACCACGTTGCACACGCCATCCACACGCAAGGCACAGCGCGGCAGGAAGGCGCAGATGTCGGGCGAGGCATCGACCGGCCCGATGGGCGGCAGCGTGCGCTGGCCGGCACCGCCGACCTGCTCCAGCCAGCCCTGCTGCATGGCCGGCACCGAGGACAGCAACAGGTGCGAATACGGGTGATAAGGCGGCGCCATCATCGCCTCGCGCGGGCGGTTGGCCACCATGCGGCCGGCGTAGAGCACCACGATGTCGTCGCAGATGGCGCGCACCGTGCTGATGTCATGGCTGATGAACATGTAGGACACCTGCAGCTCGCGCCGCAGCTCGGCCAGCAGTTCCAGGATGGCGGCGGCTACCACCGTATCCAGGGCCGAGGTGACCTCGTCGCACAGGATCAGGTCGGGCTTGGCGGCCAGGGCGCGGGCCAGGTTCACGCGCTGCTTCTGGCCGCCCGAGAGTTCGGCGGGCAGGCGGTCGATGACGCTGGAAGGCAGGCGTACCAGATCCAGCAGCTCGGCGGTGCGGCGACGCATGGCCTCGCCTTTGAGGCCATGATAGAAGGCCAGCGGGCGGTTGAGGATGCGGCCGATGCTGTGGGCCGAGTTCAGCGCTGTGTCGGCGTTCTGGAACACGATCTGCACGCGGCGGAACTGTTCGCGGCTGCGTCCTTCCAGGGTGGGCGAGAGGTTCACGCCATCAAGCTGGATGCTGCCGCGTGCCGGCGCGATCATGCCGGCCACGGCGCGCGCCAGGGTGGTCTTGCCGGAACCCGATTCACCGATGATGCCCACGGTGCGGCCGCGCTCGATGGTCAGGTTGATATCGTCCAGGATACGCACGCCCGGCAGGCCCAAGCGGTCCGGTGCACCGTAGCCGGCGATCAGGCCGCTGATGCGCAAGAGCGGCGCCTTGGCCTCGGCGGGCGCAGGCGTATCGGCCGGCAGCGCCTCGCGCACCTGCGCCATGCGCTCGGCCGGCGAAGCTGCCGCCACCAGGCTCTGGGTATAGCTGTCGGTCGGGGCATGCAGCACCTGGCCGGTCTGGCCGATCTCACGCACGGCGCCATCGCGCAGCACGATGATGCGGTCGGCCATCTGCGCCACCACGGCCAGGTCGTGGGAGACGTAGACGGCGGTGGTGCCCAGTTCCTTGACCACGTTCTTGAAGGCGCGCAGCACCTCGATCTGGGTGGTCACGTCCAGGGCCGTGGTGGGTTCGTCCAGGATCACCAGTTCCGGGTCGGTGATCAGGGCCATGGCCGCCATCACGCGTTGCAGCTGGCCACCGGAGACCTGGTGCGGATAGCGCTGGCCGATCTGATCCGGCTTGGGCAGCGCCAGCGCGCGGAACAGCTCGACGGCCTTGCGCGTGGCCGTGGCACGGTCCATCACGCGGTGCTGCAGGGCACTTTCGATGACCTGGTCCATCAACGTGCGGGCCGGATTGAAGGCCGCCGCCGCGCTCTGGGCGATGTAGGCGACGTGGTGGCCGCGCATGGCCAGCAAGGCCTTTTCATCCATGCGGTCGATCTGGCGCTGGCCGATGCGGATCTGGCCGCCGGCGATATGGCAGCCGGCACGCGCATAACCCAGCAGCGAGAGCGCGATGGTGGTCTTGCCGGAACCGGATTCACCGATCAGCGCCAGCACCTCGCCGCGCGCCACATTGAAACTGACATCCTTGACGATCTCCACCGGGGAGCCGTCATCCTTGCGGGCATTGACGCGCAGGCCGGTGACTTGCACCAGCGGCTGGCCTTGCCCGGTGGCGGCAGCTGCCGCCGTCTTGCCGAGGAATTGGTCGAACTGCATCACGGGCTCACTCCTTGGCAGCGCGCTTGCCGCGCAGGTTATCGATCAGCAGGTTCACGCCGATGGTCAGCGAGGCAATCGCCAGGGCCGGCATGATCACCGCCAGGGCACCTTCGCCCAGGCCGGAAATGTTTTCGCGCACCAGCGAGCCCCAGTCGGCGTCGGGCGGTTGCACGCCCAGCGAGAGGAAGCTCAGGCCGCTGAGCAGCAGCACCACGTAGACGAAGCGCAAACCGAAGTCGGCCAGCACGGGACGGATCATGTTGGGCAGCATCTCCACGGTCATGATGTACCACACACCTTCGCCACGGGCCCGGGCGGCCTGCACGTATTCCATGGCCTGCACGTTGACCGCCAGCGAACGGGCGATGCGATAGGCACCGGGCATGTAGGTGATGGCCGCCGTCACCACCAGCAGCGCCATGGACGAACCGAAGGTGGCCACCATCATCAGCGCGAACATCTTGCTGGGAATCGAGATCAGGGCATCCAGGGCGCGGCTGATGAGGGCATCGCGCCAGCCGCCGGAGAAGGCCGCGAACAACGCCAGGGCGGTACCGGTGATGCTGGCCATGAGCGTGGCCGCCAATGCCAGGCCGATGGTGGCGCGGGTGCCGAAGAGGATGCGGCTGACCATGTCGCGGCCCAGGTAGTCGCTGCCGAGCAGGAACTTGCGGCTCATGCCCGAGAACACGTCGGTATCGACGATGGCCGTCGCATCATAGGGGGCGATGCTGGGACCGATGATGGCCATGAGCAGCCAGAAGCCGACGATGCCCATGCCGATCCAGGCCATTGTGGAGTGACGGCGCCTCCGCCCGGTAGCCGGAACCTTGGGCGATGCGGCCTGGCCGCTTGCGGAATCATTGAGTGCTTTCATCGCGTCTTCAACCTCGGATTGGAAACAATGGCCAGCACATCGGCCGCCAGCACCAGCAGCAGGTAGCCGGCGCAGAAGATCATCGAACAGGCCTGCACCAGCGGCATGTCACGGGTGGTGACGGCATCGATCATGAGGGTGGCGATACCGGGATAGTTGAAGATGCTCTCCACGATGATCACCCCGCCGAGCAGGTAGGACAGGCTCAGCGCGACCGCATTGGCGATCGGGCCGATGGCATTGGGCAAGGCGTGGCGCAGCACGATGCGGGTGCGCTTGACGCCCTTGAGCAGCGCCATCTCGGCGTAGGAAGAACGCAGCTGGTCGATCACGGCCGCCCGCGTCATGCGCGTCATCTGGGCCACGATCACGCAGCACAGCGTCATCACCGGCATGGCATAGGCCTTGACGAAGGCGGCCACGGTGGTGGCATCGGTGGCATGCGACAGGGCCGACAACCAGCGCAGCTTGACCGCGAAGATCATCACCGCGACGGTGGCCACCAGGAACTCCGGCACCGATACCAGCGACACCGCGCTGACATTGACCACGCGATCGAAGGTCGAACCACGGTACATGGCCGAGACGATGCCCAGCACCAGCGCCAGCGGTACCGACACGGCTGCCGTGACGGCCGCCAGCATCAGCGAGGCCGGCAGGCGGCCACCGATCATCTGCGCCACCGGCACGTTATTGACCAGCGACATGCCCGGATTGCCCGACAGCAGGTTGCCCAGCCACTGTGCATAACGCAGCGGCGCCGGCAGGTCCAGCCCATACTGCAGCCGCAGCGCGGCCACCGTCTCAGGCGTGGCGGCCTGGCCCAGCGCGGCCTGGGCGGCATCGCCCGGCAACAGGTTGGTGATGAAGAAAACGCCGGCCGACACCAGCAACAGCGTCAGCGCTGCCTGCAACAGGCGGCGCAGGATCAGACGCAGGACCATACCATTCATAGCTATCCTCGCTTGGCAGCGTGCGGGGCGGCCTGGGCCGCCCCCGCAAGACATGCACTTCTCTTGACTTGGGGCAGGCGCCTCAAGCGTCCAGCCAGACGTACTCGGCACAGGTGTAGTTCATGAAGGCCCCCAGCGGCACCGGCTCGATGCCCTTGACCTTGCTGTTGATGCCTTCCAGGTTGGTGATGAAGACCGGGATGCCGAGTCCACCCTTTTCATGGATCAGGGTCTGCATGTCGGCATACATCTGCTTGCGCTTGGCGAAGTCGGTCTCGCCACGCGCGGCCACCACCAGCTGGTCGAACTGGGCGTTCTTCCAGCCGGACTCGTTCCACTGGGCGTCGGACTTGAAGAACTGGGTCAGCAGGATGTCGGCGCTGGGACGCGGGTTGATGTTGCCGAAGCCCACCGGCACCTTCATCCACTGGTTGGACCAGTAGCCATCGGCCGGTACGCGCTTCACATCCAGCTTCAGGCCGATCTTGGCCGCGCTCTGCTGCATCAGCACGGCCATGTCCACCGAGCCGGTGGCGGCCACCGAGGCCACCAGCGGGATGGTGCTGCCCAGCACGCCGGCCTTCTCCAGGTGGAACTTGGCCTTGTCCGGGTCATAGGGACGCTGCGGCAGGCCGGCGAAGTAGAAGCGGTTGGTCGGGTCGATGGGCTGGTCGTTGGCGGTGACGGCATAGCCACGGAAGGCGGCCATCTTGATCTGCTCGCGGTCCAGCAGGTACTTCATGCCCAGCGTGAAGTCCATGCTGTTGCCCGGAGCCACGTCCTGGCGGATGACCAGGTCGGTGTACTGGCCGGACTTGGTCTCCATGACGGTATAGCCCGGCGTGGACTTGACGCGACCGGTGGAGCGGGCGTTGACGTCGTTGATCCAGTGCACGTCGCCCGAGAGCAGGGCATTGACGCGCGCGGCCTCGTCGGGGATGCCGAAGAGCTCGACCTCGTCCAGGTAGGGCAGGCCGGACTTCCAGTAGTTCTCGTTGCGCACCGCGATGGTCCGCACACCCGGGGTGAATTCCTTGATCTTGAAGGCGCCGGTACCGTTGGCGGTGGCGAAGCTGGTGGTGCCGTCGCGGATGATGAGGAACTGGGCCGTGGCCAGGATCACCGGCAGGTCGGCGTTGGCGCTGGTGAGCTTGATCTGCACTTCGTTGGGTCCGCTGGCCTTGACCGATTCGATCTGGTCGGCCAGCACCTTGACCTTGGAGGCGGTAGCCGGGTCCTTGTGGCGCATGAGCGAATAGACCACGTCGGCCGGCACCAGCGGCTTGCCGTCGTGGAAGTTGACGCCCTTCCTCAGCTTGACCGTCCAGGTGACGGCATCGGTGGTCAGCATTTCCTCGGCCAGCACCATCTGCGGGCCCAGCTTGCTGTCGAGCTTGGTCAGGCCGTTATAGAACATGTGGACGCGGGTGTAATCGGTGGAATGCGCGGTCTTGGCCGGATCCAGGGTATCGGCGGTGGAGCTGGTCTGGGTGGCGATGCGCATCTTGCCGCCGCGCTTGCCAGTTTGCGCCATGACGCTGCCGCTGGCGGTCAGCAGGCCCGTTCCGCCTACCGTCATCAGGCTACCGGCCAGCAGGGTGCGCATCATGTCGCGGCGGGTGAAGCCGCCCTGTGCGTGTTCCAGCGCATCGCCGGTGATGATCTGTCCCTCTGCGCTATGTCGTCCGTTTTCCTGCTTGCTCATGAAAAGCCTCACGATAAAAGTTCAACCACGATGACCACTGGCCTGCCCTGCCGTCTGCTGCTGCAGATCCCTCCGGTGGGGCAAGCCGCCTATGGGTCCGGTGACCTCCTCGCAAGCTTGATACCAGCTCGGCAGGACACCGGGGCAATACCGACAACACGGGAGCCGTTGCACTCCCGTCGAACGCGCTTACAGGCCCAGCACACCGGCCAGGCCGGAGATATCCTTGATCTCGGTGTAACCGTAGTACGGGGTCGACGGCTCATGGCCACGGGCCACGAAGACCTTGTTCTTGATGCCCATGTCGGAGGCCGGCATGAGGTCGTAACGCAGGCTGGAGGAGACGTGCAGCACGTCTTCCGGATTGCAGTTCAGGTTGTCTAGCATGTATTCGAAGGCGCGCAGGCGCGGCTTGTAGGCTTGCGCCTGCTGGGCGGTAAAGACCTTGTGGAAAGGCGCGCCGAGCTGCTCGACGTTGTGCATGATCTGGCTGTCGTCGGCATTGGAGAAGATCACCAGCGGGAATTCCTTGGCGACCTTGGAGAGGCCGGCCGGCACGTCGGCGTGCGGGCCCCAGGTCGGCACGGCCTTGTAGAAGGCGCCGGTTTCCTCGTCATTGGTCTTGATGCCCCAGCGTGCGCAGGTGCGGGTGATGGCGTTCTTGCAGACTTGTTCGTAGGGCTTCCATTGATCCAGCACCTCGTCCAGGCGATAGGCCGCGAACTGGCGCAGGAAGAACGGCATGTCAGCCGCCGAAACGCGATCGCCATAGATGCGCTGGGCCGTTTCCGACATCTGGAAACGGGTCAGCGTGCCGTAGCAGTCGAAGGTGATGAATTTGGGCTTGAAAGTACTCATGGAAGATCGTCCTATCAAAAAAATGGTCGCGTCACCGGAATGGTCCTGCGAGGGCTACGGCTGCTTGCTTGATTTGCCTGCTTGCGGGTTCGCCGCATGACAAGGATTACAACATGGCGATACCTGCGATTTATTCCTTTTTGACCGGGCCGCGAAACAGAAACATGTGTTTTCGCTGGCCAAATCAGCATAGCTTGCCGAGCAGTGCAGCAATGCGAGCCGGGCGCGCTGCTTTGGGGCATTTTCACCACCCTGGTGCAGCGCCCCGCACCTGCCTGCTGCTCGCGGCTGACCGGCCGGTCGCCTGCTCCCCGTTGCAGGACAAGTCCGCCGGGCGATCCATGCTAATGCCGAAGCTGCCCAATTTTGTGCCGAGAACAGGGGCCAACTCGCCATAAGATTGCGAATTCGCGCCTGACAAAACCACCGCCGCCGTGCTGTTAAGAGGCATCATCGCTGGTGAGCGGCCATGCTGTGCCATGGCCTCCTGCACCGGACCCAACAAGGACATACTCCATGCAAGCTGCAAGTACGCTGCCGGACTCACCGGCACAGCAGACCACCCTGCGCCCCATGCGCATCACCGACCTGGAAGCCTGCCACGCCCTGAGCCAGCATCTGAAATGGCCGCACCGGCTGGTGGACTGGCATTTCCATCACGCCGTCAGCCGGGGCCATGTCATAGAACACGAATCCGACCAGGACGATGGCGCAGCAGTCGTGGCCGGCAGCGGCATGCTGTGTCACTTCGGCTCCGACTACGCCACCCTGGGCCTGGTCATCGTCAGCGATGCCCTGCAGGGCCGCGGCCTGGGCCGCGCCATGATGCAGACGCTGCTGGCCGACGCCGGCGCGCGCAGCGTGATCCTCAACGCTACCGACGCCGGGCGCCCGCTCTATGAAAAGCTGGGCTTCCGCGTCACCGATACGCTGAGCCAACACCAGAGCGCCAGCGCCCACGCAGCGCCACCGGTGCTGCCGTCAGGCGCTCGCATCCGGCCGCTGCGCGAGGAGGAAATCCCCGCCCTGCTGGCACTGGACCGCCATGCCACCGG